>NZ_BFBX01000031.1:18298-60709 GCF_003851045.1 Paenibacillus sp. 598K
CCGCCGCATCGCCAGCAGCGAGTGCTCGCCGGTGAGCGGTTCGAGCTGGAACAGCGTCGATCGCGAGAGCAAGGCGCCATTCACATGGTGGAACGGATTTTCCGTTGTCGCACCGATGAAGATGATGATGCCCTGCTCGACGGCTGGCAGGAGCGCATCCTGACGAGCGGTATTGAAGCGATGCACCTCGTCGAGGAACAGGATCGTCTTGCGCTCGTACATCGATTTGTTCAGCTTGGCCTGCTCGATCGTCTCGCGTACGTCCTTGACGGTCGCATCGACGGCGTTCAGCTTCACGAACAGTCCCGCCGTCCGCTCCGAGATTATATGGGCCAGCGTCGTCTTGCCGCAGCCGGGCGGGCCGTAGAGCAGGATCGACGACACCTGATCGCTCTCGATCGCCCGACGCAGCAGCTTGCCCTCACCGATGACATGCTCCTGGCCGATATATTCGTCGAGCGTCTGCGGACGCATCCGATCGGCCAACAGTCGGTTTGTGCGGCCCGCAGGCTTGTCCGGCTCTTCCCGGAAGGAGAAAAGATCCATCATGATCCGCCTTTCTAACCATTGATATAAAACATACGCCTGCTTGCTCCTGCCCCTATCATACCATAGCCGAATGCACGTTCGCCATCACAGGCATTCAGACGATGCGTCAAAGAGGGGCATCGCCGGATGCCCCTCTTCGTCGCTTGCCTGGCTTAGACGTGAACGCCGCCGCGCGCGAGCAAGTCGCGCACCGCTTCGCCGACCATGATCAGTCCCGCCACCGGCGGCACAAACGCATTGCTCGCCGGCGGCTGCTGCGCCTTGCGAATCTCCGGCGCATTGTCCGGCACGATCCGCTGCGTCACATCGGCGCGCGGCTTCGTCGGCTGCTCCGTGGAGAATACGACCTTGACGCCCTTGCGGATGCCGTCCTTGCGCAGCTTTTGCCGGATCACTCTGGCGATCGGGTCCATCGTCGTCTTGGAGATGTCACCAACCTGGAACTTCGACGGGTCCATCTTGTTCGCCGCGCCCATGCTGGAGATCATCGGGATGTCCCGCTTCAAACATTCCTTGATAAGATGAATCTTGTACATGATCGTATCCGATGCGTCGAGGACATAGTCGGGCTTATGCACGAACAACTGCTCATACGTCTCCTCGGTATAGAACATCCGCAGCGAGATCGCTTCGCATTCGGGGTTGATCAGCTTGATGCGGTCGCGCATCAGATCCGCCTTCGGCTGGCCGACCGTCGTCGTCAGCGCGTGGATCTGCCGGTTGATGTTCGTAATGTCGACGACATCCTTGTCGATCAGGATGATCCGGCCAACGCCGGTGCGCGCCAGCGCCTCGGCTGCGATCGAGCCGACGCCGCCGATGCCGAGCACGGCGACGGTGCTGCCCTTCATGATCGCCAGACCCTCTGGTCCGATCGCAAGCTCCGTACGCGAAAATTGATGTAGCATTCGCTATGCCGCCTTTCTTGGAAGGGTAGTTGGTCCGCTCGGCGCAGCTCCGCTGCGCGTCAGCTTACTCTGCGGCTGGCTGAGCAGTCCCTGCAGCGACCGGCGTCTTCGGCGCCGGCTTCGGCAGCGTGCGGATATGCAGCTGCTCGAGCTGGGACAGCTCGACCTCGGAAGGCGCGTCGCACAGCAGGTCGGTCGCGCTTGCCGTCTTCGGGAAGGCGATCGTCTCGCGCAGGTTGGTGCGGCCAGCCAACAGCATGACGAGACGGTCGAAGCCAAAGGCGATGCCGCCATGCGGCGGCGTGCCGTATTCGAAGGCGTCGAGCAGGAAGCCGAACTTCTCGTGCGCTTCCTCCGGGCTGAAGCCGAGCGCCGAGAACATCTGCTCCTGCACGTCGCGCTTGTAGATCCGCATCGAGCCGCCGCCGACCTCGTAGCCGTTCAGCACCAGGTCATACGCCTGCGCTCTGATCTCGCCAGGGTTCGTCTCGAACAGCGCCACATCCTCTTCCTTCGGACGGGTGAACGGATGATGCTCGGCCACATAGCGCTTCGCATCCTCATCCCAGCCGAGCAGCGGGAAGTCGACGACCCAGGCGAACTTGAACTTCGACTCGTCGATCAGTCCGAGCTCGCGGCCGATCTTCAGGCGCAGATTGCCGAGCACGTCGGCAACGACCTTCTTCTTGTCAGCGGAGAACAGGATGAGGTCGCCCTCCTCGACTTGCAGACGCTCGGTCAACGCTGCGATCTCCTCTGGCTTGAAGAACTTCACGATCGGACCGCGCCACTCGCCTTCCTTGACCGTCACCCAAGCCATGCCCTGGCCGCCGTAGCGCTTGGCGAACGGCTGCAGGTCATCGAGCTCCTTGCGGCTCCAGGAGGCGCAGCCTTTGGCGTTGAGCGCCTTGACGACCCCGCCGCCTGCCGCTACGTTTGCGAACACCTTCACTTCGCTGCCAGCGACCAGATCGGTAATGTCCTCGATCTCCAGACCGAAGCGCAGGTCCGGCTTGTCGGAGCCGTACTTGTTCATCGCATCGGTGTAGGTGATGCGCTGGAACGGCAGCTCAAGCTCGACGCCTACCGTCTCGCGCAGCAGCCGCGCCATCAGCTGCTCCATCATGCCGAGCAATTGGTCCTGCGACAGGAAGGACGTCTCGATGTCCACCTGGGTGAACTCCGGCTGGCGGTCGGCGCGCAGGTCCTCGTCGCGGAAGCAGCGGGCGATCTGGTAGTAGCGCTCCAGTCCGCCGACCATCAGCAGCTGCTTGAAGATCTGCGGCGATTGCGGCAGTGCAAAGAACTCGCCGTGATGCACGCGGCTCGGCACGAGGTAATCGCGCGCGCCCTCCGGCGTGCTCTTGGTCAAGATTGGCGTCTCAACCTCGATGAACTCCTCGTTGTCGAGGAAGTCGCGGAAGATCTTCGCCGCCTTGGAACGCAGTCGCAGCGTCTGCTGCATCTCCGGACGACGCAGGTCGAGATAGCGATACTTGAGCCGGATCGACTCGTCGACCTCGACGCCGTCTTCGATGGCGAACGGCGGCGTTTTGGCGGCGTTGACGATCTCGATCTCGGTGATGCGCACCTCGATCTCGCCGGTCGCCAGGTTCGGGTTCACTGTCTCAGGATCACGCTCTACGACCTCGCCGCGAACCGCCAATACGTATTCGTTGCGAGCCCGATCCGCGATCTCCAGCGCGTCGCCGGAGAAGGCGGGGTTGAAGACGATCTGGACGATGCCGGTACGGTCGCGCAGATCGATGAAGAGCACGCCCCCCAGATCGCGTCTGCGTTGTACCCAGCCGTTCAAGACAACGGTTTGGCCGATATCGGATTTTGAGAGCCGGCCGCATGGATGTGTTTTTTGCAACATGTTACTCATTCCTTTCAATGTTTGGTGTGGTAAGGCGATCCGCTAGTTCGGTCAGCCTTACGGTCTGCTGCTCGCCGCTCGCCATATGCTTGAGCGCGATCTCTCCCTTGGCCAGCTCGTCGTCGCCCAGGATCGCCGTGTAGCGCGCCCGCAGCCGGTCGGCCGATTTCATCTGCGCCTTCATCTTGCGGCCGAGATAGTCGCGCTCGCCGGCCAGTCCGCGCAGCCGCAGCTCATGCAGCAACCGCGTCACCTCGCGCTCCGCCGCCTCGCCCAGCGCGACCAGATAGATGTCGATCTGCGGCTCCGGCGGCGTCGCGCCTTGCTTCTCGAGCAGCAGCAGCGTACGCTCCAGTCCGAGGCCGAGTCCGACGCCCGGCTGATCGGGTCCGCCGACATCAGCGACGAGGCCGTTGTAACGGCCGCCGCCGCCGATCGTATCGATCGCGCCGATGCCCTCCGCCTTGTATTCGAAGGCCGTATGGGTGTAATAATCCAGTCCGCGCACCATGCGCGGATTGACGACATACGGGATGTTCATCGCATCGAGATGCGCCTTCACCTGCTCGAAGTGCGCGGTGCACGCCTCGTCCAGACTATCCAGGATCGACGGCGCTCCCTCGAAGTGATGCTGATCCTTTTTGCAATCGAGCACGCGCAGCGGGTTGCGCTCCATCCGTGCCTGACAGTCCTGGCAGAGCAGCTCTCGCTTCGGTCGCAGGAACGCCAGCAGCTCCTCGCGGAACGCGGCGCGAATCTCCGGCGTCCCGACCGAGTTCAGCTCGACGCGGACGCCGCTCAGTCCGACCTCGGTATAGAAGGTGTAGCCGAGCGCGATCACTTCAGCATCGAGCGACGGATCGGTCGAGCCAAGCGCCTCGACGCCGAATTGGTGGAACTGCCGGTAACGCCCCGCCTGCGCCCGCTCATAGCGGAACATCGGTCCCATATAATACAGCTTGCTGATATCGGGCTCGCCATACAGCTTGTTCTCCACATACGCCCGGACGACGCCGGCTGTCCCCTCGGGACGCAAAGTGACGCTGCGCTCGCCCCGGTCGATAAAGGTGTACATCTCCTTCTCGACGATGTCGGTCGTCTCGCCGACTCCCCGCTGATACAGCTCCGTCGTCTCAAAGACGGGCGTGCGAATCTCGCCAAAGCCAAAGCGACGGCATAGCTCTCTGGCTATCGCTTCGACGCGCTGCCATTTGGCCGATTGCCCTGGCAGGATATCCTGCGTGCCCGGCGGCTTTTGAAATCCCATCGGTGTTCCTCCTTTGTCCTTGTCTGCTCCTAATCTTGCTGCCCGGAATGCAAAAAAACTCCCGCCCCGGGCATCGCTATGCCAGGGACGAGAGTTGTTGACGACTCCCGTGGTACCACCCACATTCCGAATGAGTCAATCTGAACCCATCCGCTCAAACGGTTAACGCCCGCTACACGCAACCGGCTACTGTAATGGCACAGTCCGTTGATGGGACTGTCCAGGTTCGCCGCTTGTTCTCCAGGAGGTCGTTCGTCCATGGGCCATAAGGATGCTTGCAGCAAGCGCATCCCTCTCTGGGTACGGCGATCATGAAGTACTGTTCCTGTCATTGAATCACATATACAATATTTTTAGATTGTACAGCCTGACAACATTAAAGTCAAGATGGAAAGAAAAAGACCTGCCAAGCGGCAGGTCCAAAATGTATTATAAAAAAGGGGGTCGAGTAAATTATAACCCCGACGTGTTATGAAAAGATGTTAAAATCATTACAAAAAGATTACAAGTTAGAAAGCGCTTCGCTGCAGCCTACTTGATTCGCGGCGTCGCGGCCCTCCGTCCTTCCGTTACGCCATGCTTCCAGCCGTCCTTGTCCTCCAGACGGGCCCATAGCAGCGCCTCGCGCCGACTCTGCGGCTGCAGCTGCCGCGCCGCCTCCGCCCATGTGCTCCATTGCTCGCTTTGCCTCAAGGCTCGTCCCTCCTTGCCAGTCCACCACTAACGATAGTGTGTGCAAGCAGGGTCAGCCTTACTCGCCATTGCGGCAAACGTCAGAGCGGTTAGCGCTCCTGGCTGTCAAGCAGCAGCGTCACCGGGCCCCAATTGACGAGGCTGACGTCCATCATCGCTCCGAAGACGCCGGTCTCCACACGAAGCCCGTGTCCGCGCAACGCCTCGTTAAACGCCTCATAGAGCCGCTCCGCCTGATCCGGACGGGCGGCAGCCATATAGTTGGGACGGCGACCCTTGCGGCAATCGCCATAGAGCGTAAACTGCGAGATCGACAGCACATCTCCGCCCGCCTCCAGAATCGACAGATTCATCTTGCCCTCCGCATCGTCAAAGCATCGCAGTCCGGCCAGCTTCGCCGCCATCCAGACGATGTCCGTCTCGGTATCCTCGTGCGTAATACCGACGAGCAGCATCAGCCCTTGTCCGATCTCTCCCGTCAGGTTGCCGTCCGCACGGACGGCAGCGCTCTTGCAGCGCTGTAACACGACACGCACCTGTCGCCCTCCGTTCTCTATTGCATGATGCGCTGGACCGAATACACGTCCTTGACACGCTTGATCTTCTCTACGACCGCATGCAGATGCTCGATATTGCGGATCAGGATCGTCATATGGATGAGCGCCAGCTTGTTTTTGTCCGATCGTCCCGAGACCGCGGCGATGTTGGTCTTGCTCTCGGACACCGACTGCAGCACTTCATTGAGCAGACCCCGACGATCGTGGCCGGTGATCTCGATGTCGACGCTGTAGTTGGCCTCCACCGCATCCTCCCACTCGACCTCGATGACACGCGCCGCCTCGTCCCCCTGCTCCTCGCTCGCATGGACATTGGGGCAGTCCAGCCGATGTACAGATACGCCGCGTCCGCGCGTAATATACCCGATGATCGCGTCGCCCGGCACCGGGTTGCAGCAGCGCGCGAACCGGACGAGCACATTGTCGACGCCTTTGACGCGCACGCCGTGAGTCGGCCGCTTCTTCTCGGTCGAACCGCCGGCTTTCACTTCCTTCACTTCGGCAGTCAGCTCGATTTGATTGGCTTCCTCATTCTCCTTGCGCAGCTTCTCGGTTAGACGCGTACAGATCTGAGCGGCAGTGATCCCGCCGAAGCCGATCGCCGACAGCATATCCTCGTATTCGTTAAAGGTGAATTTCTCGGCCACTTCCTGCAGCTTGTTGTCCGACATCCAGTCGGACGGCTCGAGGCCAAGCCGCTTCAGTTCGCGCTCGAGCAGCTCCCGCCCCTTGGCGACATTCTCCTCGCGGCGCTCCTTCTTGAACCATTGCTTGATCTTGCTGCGGGCATGCGACGACTGAGCGATCTTCACCCAATCCTGGCTTGGTCCGTACGAGTGCTTGGAGGTGAGGATCTCGACGATGTCGCCGGTCTTCAGCTTGTAATCAAGCGGCACGATCCGTCCGTTCACCTTGGCGCCGATCGTCCGGTTGCCGACCTCGGTATGGACGCGATAGGCAAAGTCCAGCGGGACCGACCCGGCAGGCAGCTCGAAAACTTCTCCCTTCGGGGAGAAGACGAAGACAAGGTCGGAGAAGAAGTCCATCTTCAGCGACTCCATAAATTCGGCAGCGTCGCTCGTCTCATGCTGCAGCTCCAAAATTTCGCGGAACCACGAAACCTTATCGCCCAGACTCGCCTCCGGCGTCGAGCTGCCTTCCTTGTAAGCCCAGTGTGCGGCGATGCCGTATTCGCTCGTGCGATGCATCTCCCAGGTGCGGATCTGCACCTCTGTCGGCTCGCCGTTCGGCCCGATAACCGTCGTATGCAACGACTGGTACATATTGGCCTTGGGCATGGCGATATAATCCTTGAAGCGCCCGGGCATCGGCCGCCACAACGTATGAATGATGCCCAGCGTCGCGTAGCAATCCTTGATATTGTCGACGATGATCCGAATCGCCAGCAGATCGTAGATCTCATTGAACTGCTTGTTTTTGTCGGTCATCTTTTTGTAGATGCTGTAGATATGCTTGGGCCGGCCGGAGATATCTCCGCTGATGCCCATCTCCTCCAGCTTCTCGGTAATATCATGGACGACCTCGGCGATGTAGTTCTCCCGCTCGGTCCGCTTCTTCTTCATCAGGTTGGCGATCCGGTAGTATTGCTGGGGATTGAGATAACGCAGCGCGATATCCTCCATCTCCCACTTGATTGCCGACATGCCGAGCCGATGTGCGATCGGACAGAAGATCTCGAGCGTCTCGTAGGCGATCCGACGCTGCGATTCCTCCGACTGGAACTTCAGCGTGCGCATATTGTGCAGCCGATCCGCCAGCTTGATCAGGATGACGCGGATGTCCTGCGCCATCGCCACGAACATTTTGCGGTAGTTTTCGTTTTGCTGTTCTTCCTTCGAGCGGAAGCGGATCTTCTCCAGCTTCGTTAGCCCGTCGACGAGCATCGCGCACGTCTCGCCGAAGCGGGAGCGCACCTCGTCAAGCGCCACTGTCGTATCCTCCACCACGTCGTGCAGCAAGGCAGCGATGATCGATATGACGTCCATGCGCATATTGACGATGATGTCGGCGACAGCGACTGGATGAAGAATATAGGGTTCCCCGGATTTCCGCACTTGGCCGTGATGGGCTTGTTCAGCAAAATCGTAGGCTTCCCGGATGCTTTGCAAATCATGCTCTTTAAGATAGGCCGATGCCTTTTCGAGTAACTGCTCTATGCCCATGAAACGTCCCTTCCCGAAAAGAGTCCCCCATGAAAAGGTGTAAAGAGGTAGTTTTCCGATTTTCCTAATATTATGCCTGTTCCGCTATGCAATCGTCAACCGTGCCTTTGGCATTCCTGCAAAAAACGCCCGCATTGCGCTAGCGCTGAAGGCGCTGGCGCAGCAGGCGTGAGAGTCTCGGGTCAGTAGGTGACCAGGGAGAACACCGGCGTCTCGCCCAGCTTGTCGCGCCCGGGGAGATAGCTGAGCTCGATCAGGAAAGCCGCGCCTACGACCACGCCGCCGAGCTGCTCGATCAGCCGGATCGTCGTCCCGATCGTGCCGCCTGTCGCCAGCAGATCGTCGGCGATCAGGACGCGCTGGCCAGGCTGGATCGCATCCTTGTGCAGTGCCAGCTTGTCGTTGCCGTACTCCAGATCGTAGCTCTCCTCGACCGTCTCTCCGGGGAGCTTGCCACTCTTGCGGATCGGCACGAAGCCAACGCCAAGCTCGAGCGCCAGCGGAGCTCCGATGACAAAGCCGCGCGCTTCTGGTCCTGCGATCAGATCGACCGGCAGATGCTGGACCTGCGCCTTCATACTTTCGATCGCCGCCTTGTACGCCTTGGCGTCCTTCAGCAGCGTCGTAATGTCCTTGAACCGAATGCCCGGTTGCGGGTAGTCGGGGATGACGCGAATATAGTCTTTGAAATTCATCTGTAGGCAGCTCCTATCCTCTATTTCATTCGGGTGTTGTTGCTCCGCCGCATCGCTCGGCGATCCAGGCGGCCAACTGCGAGGTAGGCGCGACGAGGATCATATCCTCCTCCGCCTGACGCTGCGCCTCCTGGTACACGCTTGAGCTCGTCAGCTCGCGCTTGCCCGGGGCAGCGTGCACATGGATCCGCCCTTCCTCTTCGTACAGAAACTCCAGCTCCAAAAAAACGTCGACCATCATCCGGCAGGTTGCCGCTGCTCGTCCGGTAAGTCTCGCCAGCCGATCGGGCAAGTCTGCGCTCTCCCGCTCGCGCTCATCCATCCGTCGCAGTCGCTGATAGAGCTCGACGAACTGCGTGCGCTCAGGGAATGGAGCGGGCGCTTGCGGGCCCTTGCGATCATAGAGCGCAACGACCCATTCCAGCGCCGGACAAGCTTGCAGCAGCTGCTCCAGCCTCTGCGCCGAAGGGGGAGCGTGGACGAGCGCGAGCACCTGCGCATCGATCGACTCCACAGCCTCGTCATACGCGAGCAACCGCTCCGCCGAAGCCGTGCCGGCAAGGGCCGCCGCGACTTCGGCCAGCCCTTCGCTGGCTGCGCCGGCGATCGCAGTAGCGATCCGCTTGCCCGCGAATCGATCGCGCAGCTGGTGCTCCGAGCCCTCACCTGCTCCTCTCCGGTCGAACAGCTGGACATGCTTGACCCGCATATCGCTAAGCATGAGCTGCGGGCGACGGCTGCCGTTCCATTCATTGACGGCAAGCTCGCCGATCACATCGGCGAGCGCCTCGTCAGTCAACTGCTCGGCCAGCGCTCCCTGGCCAAAGCAGACCGCCTCCAACGTGGCGCGGCCGCTGCGCAGGCCAAGCTTCAAATGCTTGCCCTCCTTGCCCATCGTGCGCCGCTCGCTGATCTCGACATCAGGCAGCAGCAGCTTGGGCGACGGGTTGCCCTGACCGAACGGCTCAAGCAACGCCAGCTTGCCGATCGTCTCCAGCGTAGCCTCGGCCAGCGAGCATCGCGCATCGACGACGGTGCGCCGTATCCAGTTCTCTGCCGTCAGCCAGCGGTCCGCCAGCTCACATAACGCCGCCTCGAACGCCGGCAATCGGTCGCGATGCATGCTCATCCCGGCTGCAGCCTGATGGCCGCCATAATGGTCCAGCAGCTCGTTGCATTCGGTCAGCGCAGCATGCAGATCATAGCCTTCGATCGAGCGGGCTGAGCCCTTGCACATCCCGCTATCGGCATCGATACCCAGGATGATCGTCGGGCGATAATGTCGGTCGAGCAGCTTGGAGGCGACGATGCCGATGACGCCGACGTTCCAGCCCTCGGCGGCGAGCACGATGACGGATGGCTCCGGCAGGCCCGCAGCCTCGCGCTCGCGACAACGCTCGCTCCACATCGCCTCCGCCTCGTCGACCATCCGTTCAACGAGCTGCTGGCGCTCCTTGTTAAGCCCGTCCAACTGGTAGGCGGCTGCCAGCGCTTCGTCGGCATCGCCCGTCGTCAGCAGGCGCACGGCGACATCGGCATGGGCGAGTCTGCCGCTGGCGTTGATGCGCGGCGCCATGCCGAAGGCGATCTGCGTCGAGGTCACATGACGCAGATCGATGCCGCTCACCTCGGCCAACGCCCTAAAACCAACGCCGGCGCCCTGCGCCATACGACGCAAGCCTTCGCGCACGAGGATCCGGTTCTCGTCCTGGAGCGGCATCAGGTCAGCGACGGTGCCGAGCGCTGCCAGCTCCGCCCACTCCAGCGGCGGGCGCTCCAGCAGCGCGGAGGCCAGCTTGAAGGCGACGCCGACGCCGGCCAGCCCGTCGAAGGGATAAGCGCAGTCCGGCAGCTTCGGATTGATCGTCGCATCGGCCTCCGGCAGCTGCTCCGGTGGCTCATGATGGTCCGTGACGACGACCGTCATCCCGAGCGACCGGGCATACGCGACTTCCCCTACAGCGCTGATGCCTGTATCGACCGTCACGAGCAGCTTCACACCGGCGGAAGCCGCATGGTCGATCGCCTGCCGATTGAGACCGTAGCCCTCCAGCTTGCGGTCCGGTATGTAGTAGTCATAGTCGTAGCCAAGCGCCGAGAATAGTCGGATCATCAGGGAGGTACTGCTGACTCCGTCCGCGTCATAGTCGCCGTAGATCCTCAGCTTGGCTCCGCCCTCGCCTGCTTCGCGGATGAGCCGCACCGCCTCGCGCATGCCCGCCATCCGATACGGATCATGGAGGTCGGCCGCATCGCCATACAGGAAAGTGCGGGCGCTCCCCAGATCAGAGATACCTCGCTTCACCAGCAAGCCCGCCACCAGCGGCGGTAGTTCCAACTGCTCCGCTAACTCGCGCGCCAGCCGATCTTCCCGCTCCGTTGGCATGACCCATCTTGTTTTTGCTTGAATCACGTGTTGTCATCACCTCGTCTTTGGCTTGGAATGAATGGGGTATGGATTATTGCAGCAAGGTCGGCATCGGCTCCTGGTTCGGGTCATGATTGGACTTGTACGGATAACCCGGATCGTAAGGATCGACAGCGATATAGACCTCGCTAATATGAATGAACCGCTTGAGCAAAATCTCTCGTACGCGCTTGGCAATCTCTTGCCCCTCCAAAACACTGATCCGCGGATTGACGCTGATCCGCAGCTCGACGGCGACATAATGTCCCTGCTCCCACGCCTTGAGATCCTCGACCGTTATGACGCCCTCGATGCGCTGTACGATCTGCATCAGCTCTGTTGCGTCCTCCTCCTGAAGCGACAGCTTGTGTCCCTGGAGCACCAGCCCCGTGATGAGACGGTAGCCGCTCAACAGGACGAGGATTGCGATGACGAAGGCCGCGGCAGGATCCAGATAGTACAATGCAGGCGCATTGAAGAGCTCGCCGCTATAAGCGCCGGCGATCCCGAGCAGGGCGACGGCCGAAGCGAGCAGATCCGTCTTGCGGCTCTTGCTGGGCACCGCCAGCAACTGCACGAGCAGCGAGACGACGATGACGACCAGCGCCGACCAATGCGGCGCCGCATCAACGCCGAGCAGCACGGCGCGCAGCGTCTGGATCGCGATCTCGAGGCCAAGCAGCAACAGCAAGACCGAAATGATGACGCCCGAGACCGTCTCGATTCGGTTGCGGCCCCGCTGGGCCGAGCGCTTCTCGTAAGGCTGCGGCGACTGGGCTTTGCGCAGTCCGATAACAGCGGCGAAGCATGCCGCCGCCTCTGCTGCAGACCGCACTGCATCGGCGAGCAGCGCCGCACTGCCCGCCGCTATCCCCGTCGCTCCCTTGAGCAGCGCCAGCCCGGCATTGCCGGCCAGCCCCAAAGTAGCGGAAGCCTCGGCTTCCGCATGTCGCGGTTTTGCCGCCATCTCGACCACCCCTTCTGTATGCGTGCCGTTTGCGCCTCGCATGGCTTATCAGTCCTATTATAACGATGCCCTAAATCGCCGTCAAAAAAAACCGCCTCTTAAAAGGCGGTTCCCTTAAAAGCGCTGAGCGTCAGGTAGTTCATAAAACCGGTCACCTTGAGCGACAAAATATCGTTGACAATCCGATACAGCGGCGGGTCCTCTCCCGATTTGTAGCGGTCGCTGACGCATTGCCAGATCTCCTCCGCCGTTACATGCTCGTAGCCGAGTAAATGAAACTCCTCCGCCTTGCTGCAGCACAGCGTCTCGATCGCTTCATTTAGCTCGCGTTCGTCCATGAGCATCACCATCCCTTTGGGAAGATATAATTCGACGTGAGCCGCCCTGATTCCTGCTTGGAAATATATGCGCATCGAACCGGACATGCCGCGCATAAGCTGAACATAGGGGCCTGTCTTGCCATTAAGCCTTGCTGTGCCCATCCAACCCGCCAGGAAAGTCGAGGGAGAACCTATGACCAAGCAAACCTTCATTAAGGGCGCTATGATTTTGCTCGCAGCCGGCATCATCAACCGCATCCTCGGCTTTATCCCCCGCATCGCGCTGCCGCGCATCATCGGCGCTGAGGGAGTCGGGCTATACCAGCTCGGTTATCCGTTCCTGATCGTCATGCTGACCGTCATTACGGGAGGCATCCCGCTCGCCGTCGCCAAGTGGGTCGCCGAAGCGCAGTCCCAGGGCGACGAGCGAAAGGTGCGACACATCTTCCGCACGGCGATTGGGCTGACGGTGGTGCTGGCGATTGTCTTTACCGCGATTACAATTACTCTGGCTCCTTGGATCTCTACCAAGGTGCTGACCGACGAGCGAGTTTATTATCCCTTTTTATTCATGACGCCGATGCTGCTCATTGCCGCCGTATCCTCTGTGTGCCGAGGGTATTTTCAGGGCAAGCAAAATATGATCCCCAGCGCGCTGTCGCAAGTGATCGAGACATTGTTCCGCATCGTCTTCGTCCTTTTCTTCGCTCAGCTGCTGCTGCCGCGTGGGCTGGAGTGGGCCGCTGCGGGAGCGATGATCGGCTCGGTCATCGGCGAATGCTGCGGCCTGCTCGTGCTGCTCTACCAGCTCGCACGCGAAAAGAAACGGCGGCTTACCGAAGATAACCAAGCCCAAGAGCCGCTGCTGAAGCGGCTCGTAAGCTGGTCTGTGCCGGTTACGCTGAGCAAAATGTCCGGCTCGCTCTCGTACTTGTTCGAGTCGATCCTCACGGTGCGAGCGCTCGCCGTCGCCGGCGTAGCTACCGGAGCGGCGACCGCGCAATACGGCGCGTTGCAAGGCATGATCCTGCCGGTCGTCCTGCTGCCAACGGCGCTCACCTACTCGCTCTCGGTCTCCCTGGTGCCGTCGCTCTCGGAGGCAGCCGCCCGCGGCGACCACGCCACGATCCGCAAGCGCATGGGCCAGACGATGCGGCTGGCGCTCGTCAGCGGCGCGCCATGCGTCGTCATCATGGCCATGCTAGCAGGGCCGATCTGCAGCGTGCTGTACGATCATGCCGAGATTACGCCGATGCTGCAGATGATTGCACCGTTTGCCTTGTTTATCTATCTCCAGGCACCGCTGCAGGCCGCCTTGCAGGCGTTAGACAAGCCCGGCACCGCGCTGCGCAACACACTCATCGGCGCCGCCGTCAAGCTGACCCTGATCACGCTGCTCGCCTCGCGGCCGGAGCTCGGCATCTACGGCGCTTTGATCGCGATGGGCGTGCAGATCGTCATCGTCACTCTGCTGCATTGGAGCAGTGTGCTGCGTCTGGTAGGCTCCCATATGCAGTTGCTGGATGGCATCAAGGTAGGGGCCGCCGCATTGATCACCGCAGCCGTCATCAAGTACGCATACGCCCTCCCTTGGCTTGCCGGCGAGTGGTTGAAGCTGCTGGCATCCGCGAGTATCGGACTTGTCGTCTACCTGCTGCTCATGCTGCTGCTAGGCATCATCGACAAGAGCGATCTGTCTCGCCTGCCCGTTGTAGGTCGCTGGGTGAAGCCTTAGCGTTTGCGGCGGCCTTTATCGACGAACAGCCGTCCCTTATGATCGACCGTGCAGAGGAGGACGTCTTTGACCTCGCCGACGCCTTGCTGGCGCAGCTGATGCTTTAGCCAGAAGTGGCTTTTCTCCAGCTTCGCCAGGTTCTCTTCTTGAATCTGGCCATCCATAATAAGCGGGATGGGCAAGATTTCATAGCGAAACTTGGACGGGAAGGTGATTTCCTCCTGCTTATTTTGCTTCCCTTTTTGCTTTGTTTGCTGATGTTGCTTTGTTTGCTGATGTTGCTCTTTTTGCTGGCTTTGCTGATTTTGCCCTTGCTGCTCATTTTGCTCCTTCTCGAAGACAGACAGCTTGCCGCTTGTCTCGAGGATGGCAAATTCAACATCCGATACCGCCGAGATCTGATTTTCGCGCAGTTGCAGCAGCAAGTCGTCCAGATTGTAGCGCTGCTTGGCCATAACCTTCCGGTTTAGCTTGCCCTTGGCAATGATGACGCTTGGCTTGCCATCAAAGAGGATGCGAATTTTGCGGTTTTTGAGCGCGACAAAGGCCAGCCCGACCTGGATCAGCATCAACGCCAGCATAGGTACAATACCATGAAGCATCGGCACCTTCGTATCCTCGATGACGATCACCGCAATCTCCGCCACCATTACTGAGATGACCAGGTCAAAAATCGACAGCTTGCCGATCTCCCGCTTGCCCATAAATCGCATGACCAAAAAGACAACAAAATAAATCAGCACGGTACGTAATAAAATCATGCCAAGCTCGGACATCACAATCACCCCTTCGAAAGATTACGCGCGCAAGGAGTACGCGTATAATCATACGTAAGGGGTAGTGTAGCCGCCAACCTGTGTCGCCATGCAAAACAAGCAGCGTCGAAATATGGCAGTGCCGCGTCACGTATAAAAGAAATAAAGATAAGCTGCGCTAATCGCAAGCGAAATCAATGCCAACGGGATGCCAATCAAGCTGTAGCGCAAAAAAGAAACGGGCTCGCCTTGCTTGGCGACCATCCCTGCGGCGACAATGCTCGCGGAAGACCCGAGCAAGGTCGCCGATCCCCCCAATCCTGCGCCCAGCGCCAGCGCCCACCAGCCGCCGTCCCATGACGGAGCGTTGACGCTGTTCAAAAACATGCCCATCTCCTCGATAATCGGGATCGCTCCCGCCACCAAAGGCAGCTGATCGGCCGATGCCGATACAAGCCCCGAGGTCCACAGCACCAGCTGCGTGGCTGCGACGGCATGGCCTTCGGTCATCTGCAGCGCCAGACCCGCCAAATAATGGGTGATGCCGGTCTTCTCAAGCGCGCTCACGACAATGAGCAGACCTGCAATATAAGTTAACAGCTTCCAGTCCAGGGCAACCGCTGCGCCTTTTATCGTACCGACTCCACCAGCGACGGCTAATGCAACTGCGCCACTCCAGACAATTGCATAGGCCGGTATATCCAGCCAACCGTGCAGCAGTAGACAGATGATGACAGCAAGCAGCACCCCCCAGCCGATCCAGCTGCCGCGAGCCGTCGTCTGTTCCGCTGCAGCTGCGGTTTGCTTGATCAGCTTGGCGCGGACGGCAGGCGATACCCGCAGCCGCGCCCGGTAGACCAGCAACAGCGAGACCATGCTGACGCCCAATGCGAGCAGCAGCGGAGGTCCGAGGTGACGCACAAACTCCCAAAAGGACAGCTTTGCGGAAGCGCCGATCAGCATATTGGCCGGGCTGCCGACCAACGTCGCCGCGCCGCCGATATGACTGCTGATGAGAATGCCAACCATATAAGGAAAGGCGGATATTCGTAGCAACTGGGCCGCCGTAATGGCCAAAGGCATAAGCAGCAGTACAGTCCCCAATTGATCCAGCAGCGCAGACAATAGTGCACTCAACAGCATCAGCAACGCAAGTAGTCGCCCTGATCTCCCTTGCGCCAGCGACAACGCCCGGACAGCCATATGCATGAAGACGCCGAACCTGCCGAGCAGCCCGGTGAGCAGCAGGACACCGGCCACAAGCAGCAGCGTCTCCCAGATGATCGCGTCGATGAATGCTTCGCGGATCGAGAGAATGCCTAGCAATAAAAGCGCGCCTACAGCAGCGGCCGATACGACCGCCCGTCCAGGCTTCTCCATGATGCCCGCCAAATAAATGAGACCAAACAAGATCGCTGCGGCAATCCAATGCCAGCCGCCGCCAAGCAGTTGATCGGTCATCGTGTATTCCATTCTGTATCCCTCCTGTTGTCAAGCAAGCCCAGGCAAAGCCCCTCTAGGACGTGTCTGCATACTCCGAGCCTAGTATACTAAAGCATCCGAATTGCCGTCTACCCGTACTAATTCGGTCAGCTTGACCATATGCTGTATTACGATGATTGTCCGCCTCCGTGCGGCGACGGTTTCTGTTGCATCCACTCCACTTGGAAAGGAAGTCAAGCTTATGATGAATCCGATCAAGCATGTGCCCAAAGTGAAAATCCGTTCCCCGCTCTTGGCCGGCTTGATGACGGCCGCCGTGTGGCTGGCAGCCAGCGTCCTCCTGCTCTCCCTGCTGCTGCATTTCAGCAGTATGAAGGAGCAATCGCTGCCGCAGCTTTCCATTGCAGTACATGGCCTGTGCGCGCTCGCAGGCGGGTTTGTGGCGGGGCGGCGCTCCGGTCAGAAGGGCTGGTATCACGGCTGCATGCTGGGTATATTTTATGGCTTGCTCGTCATGATCGCCGGTTTTTTGGCGCTCGACGCCTCGGTCGGGCTGCAAAGCCTGACGCTGCTCGCGCTTGCCCTGGCCGCCGGCGGCGTCGGTGGTATGGTTGGCATTCATGCCCGCAGCCAATAATCGGCCATGCCGTAGCCTTCAACTAAAAATCGCTTTCGGTCGCAGACGCCGAAAGCGATTTTTTAGTTGCTGATGAAGTTTTAAGCTTGCGATTTTTCCGGTTGAGGCTTTGACTTCCGTTCCTCGGCAATCGCCAGCTTCAGATCGTCGCGGATGCTCTTTTGCCACATCGGCACGCCCGACATATAGGCCGCTCTCTCGATCAGATGACCGGCGACCGGGGCCGTGATGAACACGAAGACAATGCCGAGCAGCATCTTGGCGCTGATCAATCCCTCGAAAAACATAAAGTACAAAAAGCCGCCCGTCAGCACGCTCAGCACGCCTAACGTCGCACTTTTGGTCGCAGCGTGCGATCGCAGGTACACATCGGGAAGGCGGATCAGTCCAAAGGCGCTGAGCGCGCTAATAATGGCACCGATCAAGATCAGGATCGCTATGATCGGCTCAGCGATCATCTGGGCTGTCTTCTCCATGGTTGATCACCACCCCCCGTTGAATAAATTTAGAAAAGGCTACCGTACTCAGAAAAGCCAAGATGCCGATTAACAAAATCAATTCCAGATACGCTGTGGTCCGGAACATAATCGACAGCACCGTGACCATCCCGATCAGATTAATGCCGATCGTATCGAGCGCGACGATCCGGTCGGGCATCGAAGGGCCCTTGATCACCCGGAACAGACAGGTCAGCGTAGCCAGCGAGAGGATGACTATAGCGATATACAATACCGTATCGAGCATTATCGGCTCACCTCCAGTATTGCTTTCTCAAAAACATCGCGAATCTGCTTGACATATTTTTCTTCCTCCGCCATGTTCATCGCGTGCAGGTACAAGGTCTGGCGTTCCTTGGAAACCTCCAGCACAAGCGTGCCCGGCGTCAGCGTGAGCAAGCAGGACAACACGGTCAGCTCCCAGTCGCTGCTCAGCTTCGTCTTGTAAGCGAAGATCCCCGGACGAATCTTAAGCTCCGGCTGAATGATATGGAGAATGACCGAGATACTCGACAGCACCAGCTCCCGCAGCAACAGCAGGATCAGCTTGATGCATTTCCAGACGCGATACAGGTAGAAGCGACCGCCGAAAAACCGTCGAAACACATAGACGAAGCCGATGCCGACCAGGAATCCGACGACAAAAAAGGAAAATGTCCACTCATTGTGAAGGAACATCCATATGAAAGCGATGATCATATTAATAATAAATTGGAAGGCCATCGTCATCTACTCCTTTAGCACGGCATCGATATAGAGCTCGGGCTTCATCAGCAGCTCGGCCGCTGTCGACACATAGGGATGAAGCAACTGCGCGCCTACGCCGATGAGCACGACCAGCAGACTGAGTCCGACGATCGGCGCCACATGGCCCGCATTCAGCTTAAACGGCTTTTCCGGTTGAATCTTGTTCAGACTGCCTTCGCTCCAGAAAGCCATCATAAACACGCGGATCAGCGACAGCAGGACGAGCAAGCTCATGATCAGGCTGATCGCGGTGGTCCAGTACCAGCCTGCCTCCAGCCCGCCCTTGACGATGAGCAGCTTGCCGATGAAGCCGCTGAGCGGCGGCACGCCGACCAACGACATCGTCGTCAGCAGGAACAGCCAGCCGACGATCGGATAGGTCTTGATCATCCCACCCATGCGCGTCAGCTTGTCGGTGCCCGCTGCCATGACGATCAGTCCGCCAAGCAGGAAGAGCAGCGCCTTGGCGACCATGTCATGCATCAGATAATAGATGGCCCCCTCCAGGGAAGACTGATTGGCAACCGCCAGTCCGAAGACGATAAAGCCGACGCCGGCGACAATATTGTAGACAAGCACCCGATTGACATCCTGATAGGCCAACGCGCCGATAACGCCCAAGATCATCGTCAATGCCGCCAATACGCCGATGAACGTATGCGTGACGCCAGGGTCATGATAGAACACCAGCGTGAAGATGCGAATAATCGCATAGATGCCCACCTTGGTGAGCAAAGCTCCGAATAACGCGGTCACGACTGGCGACGGCACCGTATAGGAGCCCGGCAGCCAGAAGAATAGCAGCAAGCCTGCCTTCATCCCGAACACGAACAGGAACAGGATCGCAAGCAGCGTCATCATGCCGCCTTGCCCCGCCTCGGCTACTCTTAGGGACAGATGGGCGAGATTAAGCGTGCCGGTCACGCCGTACAGATAAGCGACCGAGGTGACGAACATCGCCGAGGAAATAATATTGATCAGCAAATATTTGATCGATTCGCGCAGCTGCCTCTTCTTGCCGCCCAACACAATCAAGGCATAGGAGGAGATCAGCATGACCTCAAAGCAGACAAACAGGTTGAAAATATCGCCCGTCAGAAACGAACCGATGACGCCGACGAGCAGAAATTGGTAAAACACATAAAAGTAATGACGTTCCTTATCTTCCTCTACGGTGACAAACGCATAAATCAGGCACAAGGCGCCGATCACAGCGGTCGTAACCACCAGAATCGAGGCGAACATATCGGCTACGAATACGATGCCGTACGGCGGCGCCCAGCCCCCCATATTCAAGGTCAAGACGCCGCGCTCATATACTTGTGAAGCCAGGTACAGCGAGACGCCGATATTCAGCAGCGCGCTGAGGAGACTGATCGCCCGCAGCCATACGCGTTGATGGCGGAAGAAGATGAGCAGCGCTCCCGTCGTCAGCGGAATCAATAATGGCAAAATCGTCAGGTTACTCATCGTCTCGTCCCCTTAACTGCTCCATGTCGTCCGTGCGCAGCTCTTTGTATGCACGGTACGCCAATACGAAGAAAAATGCGGTTACGCCAAAGTTAATAACTATCGAGGTCAGAATTAAAGCTTGCGGCAGCGGATCGACATACGCTCCGATATCCTCGCTCCAGATCGGCGCAACGCCCGTCTTGAGCCGCGACATCGTCAGCAGCAGCAAATGCACGCCGTGCGTCAGCATGGACGTCCCCAGGATAATCCGCAGCAGATCACGGGAGAGTACCATATACGTGCCGATCATAAACAGGATCCCGGTCGTAACAGACATGAGTATTTCCATCGTTATCGATCCTCCCCGATGGACAAGATGATCGTCATCGTCACGCCGACGACAGCCAGGTAGACGCCCAAATCAAATATCATCGCCGTTGCCAGCTCAACCTCGCCCAGCAGCGGCAGGGTGAAATAATCGTACGCCTGCGACATGAATGGCGCTCCGAACACAAACGATCCCATGCCCGAAAAAATGGCGATCAGCAAGCCTGTTGCCGTGACGTAATGAAAATTGACGGGCAGCGCCTGCCTCATCGTCTTCAGGTCATAGGCCAATGCGAGCAGCACCAGGGCCGCAGCAGACATCAGGCCGCCGATGAAGCCGCCGCCCGGATTGTTGTGGCCCGCCAAAAACAAGAAGCCGGAGAAGGTCATAATGATGAAAACTGTAACCTGGGAGGTCGTCTGCAGCACTACATCTCTCGAATTCATCATGAACGGCCCTCCTCCTGTTCTCCCTGCTCGGTGCGATGACGCACCTTGATCAGACTGTAGATCGCCAGCGAGGCCGCAGCGAGCACCATAATCTCAAGGAAGGTGTCAAAGCCCCGGAAGTCGACCAAAATGACATTGACGATGTTTTTGCCGCCTGCGGAGCGGTAGCTCTCCTCGACAAAATAATCGGAGATCGAATCAAACAACTGGTGATTGGAAACGGCCAGCGCAATCATCGTCACGAGCAAGCCAACCGAGCCGGACAAAATAATTTTGAAGATGCGCATCCGACTCGACGAGCGCTCGCGCTGCAGCTTGGGCAAATGATAGAAGCAGAGCAGGAACAACGCGACAGAAACCGTCTCGACGATCATCTGCGTCAGCGCCAGATCGGGCGCCCGGAAGACGATAAAAAATAACGTTACCATGTAGCCTACCGTGCCGACCAGCACGATCGCCGCCATCCGCGATTTGGCGAATGGCACGGCAGCCGCAGCAAGGATAAGCACACCGGTCAAAATCGCTTCGTACACCGTAATCTCGGCGAAGACAATGTTGCCGTGACGCTCGAATGGGTTGATGCGCAGCAGGAAATAACCGCCGACGAGCACCAGAAACGCAAAAATATAAATCATGTAGTGGCGAAGCGAGCCTGTCATATACGTATCCGTGATCGCCCTAGAGAAGCGCTGCGAGCCCTTCAAAAGGAAATCATAAATTTTGGAGAAGGACAAGTTGCCGGGCAGATACCCGTAAATCCGCATCCAGTAGCGCTTCGTCAGGAACAACACCACCCCGAGCGCAATGACGCCGAGCGTCATCTTCAGCTCCGTGTTGAAGCCGTGCCAAAAGCTGATCTTCTTCGCCTCGACGATGTCGAGCGTCGGCAGGATCGCCTTCATCGCCGGCTCAATCAGCGTATACGTCAGCAGGTTCGGGAACAGGCCGAAGACGATGACCAGCGCCGCCAGGATGCCCGGCGGGATCAGCAGCCCAAGCGAAGCCTCATGCGGCGGCTCTCCCAGCTCTTCCTTGGGGAATGGGCCGGTGAAGGTCCGGAACAGAATAATCAAGCAATAGACAAATGTGAACACGCTGGCGATCCAGGCGACGACAGGGAACAGCAGCGCCCACGACTGGACGTTGAAGAAATCCATCGTCGACACTTCGAGCAGCGCGGTGAAGAACATCTCCTTGCTCAAAAAGCCATTAAACGGCGGCAAACCCGCCATCGAAAGGGTACCGATCAAGGCAAAGGTGAACGTTACGGGCATGAAGGCCATCAAGCCGCCAAGCTTGCGAATGTCCCGTGTGCCGGTCTCGTGGTCGACGATACCGACAACCATGAACAATGCGCCCTTGAATGTTGCATGATTGATCAGATGAAAGACGGCTGTCATAATCGCTGCCGTATAGATCGCGGTGTCTGCTCCCCCCGTGTAGAACGAAGCCGAACCTAGACCCAGCAAGCTCATAATAAGCCCCAACTGACTGATCGTCGAATAAGCAAGTATGGCCTTCAGGTCCGTATTCCGTACGGCCGTATAGGAACCCCAGAGCATCGTAACCAGTCCTGTAAGCGAGACGATCCAGAACCATAGCGCATCGCCGCCGAAAACAACGCCAAAACGGGCGACGATATACAGTCCGGCCTTTACCATCGTAGCGGAGTGCAAATAGGCGCTGACCGGCGTCGGCGCTTCCATCGCATCTGGCAGCCAGATATGGAACGGGAACTGGGCCGACTTCGTAAACGCGCCGAGCAGCACTAAAATCATCGCAGGCGCAAACAGCTCATGCGAGGAGAGCAGACCGGCTTGATCGATAATCTCGCGCAGGCTGAAGGTGCCCGTCATCGTGTGCAGCAAAATAAAGCCCGTCAGCATGGCAAAGCCGCCAAAAACGGTTATGAGCATCGACTTCAATGCGCCGTAGCGGGAATGATCCCGATTGTACCAAAAGGCGATAAGGAGAAATGAGGATAAGCTCGTAAGCTCCCAAAAACCGTAGAGCACGATCAAATTATCGGAGAGCACAACCCCAAGCATCGCTCCCATAAATAGGAGAAGGTACATGTAGAAGCGGTGGATCGCTTCTTTTTCTTTAGAAAGGTAGTAAATCGAGTAGAGTACAACAAGTGCCCCGATCCCGGTAATCAACAAGGCAAATAACAAACCTAGCCCGTCGAGGTAAGCGGTAATGTCCACGCCCAGCGATGGAATCCATTCGACCGTCGCTTGGATGGCCTCGCCTTTGCTGATCGATGGCAGCTCGGCAATAAAATACAGAAATGCGAGCAGCGGCACCGGCAGCACAAACCAGCCGGTATGGACTTTTTTGAACAGCTTGTAGAATAGCGGCACGATAGCTGCCGCAGCAAAAGGAAGTAAAATAACACCATGAAGCATAGACAAGCAGCAACACCCCCACATGACAATCTCGTGCACCGTCTTCGTCATTGCTCCTGCGCAATGGCGAGAAGTTTTCTTTTACGTTTCACAAAACTCGTTCATCCTTCATACGTATAAGTTGCCCTGACGTTTCATTTTTCAATAACGGCTTGATGAAAACGTTACCCGCGAAACAAAAAGCTGTACAGACGGGCAGGCGCCATCTGTACAGCTTCAAATGCCTACTCCGTCAATGTGGTGCTCGGCTGAATCACTTTATCGATGGAGCTTCGGTTAAACGTAAGTTTTGTCGCGTCATTCACACGAAGCACGACAATATCATCCGTAATTTCATGAATCGTGCCATGCAGGCCGCCAATGGTTGAGACCTTGTCTCCCTTTCTCAGCTGCGTAAGCATCATGCCACGTTCTTTTTGTTTTTTCTGCTGGGGCCGAATCAACAAGAAATAGAAAACGGCAAACATCAGAATAAACGGCGCAATCGACACGAGCAGATTGGCGCCTCCTCCGGGTTCTGCAGCTATGAACATCGATATCCCCCCTTTCAAAAGCCTTTCTCATTATGGTCAAGACCGTACTTCGAGAAAAACGCATCCCGAAAATCAAGCAAGCAGTCATCTGCGATCGCCTGACGTACGTCCCGCATGAGCTGGAGCAGGAAATGCAAGTTATGGTAGGTGGTCAGACGGATGCCGAAGCTCTCGTCGGCTTTGATGAGATGCCTTATGTAGGCTCGCGAATAGTTCCTGCAGGTGTAGCAATCGCATGCCGGATCCAGCGGACCGAAATCCTCCGCATACTTGGCGTTGCGTACCACGACGCGACCTTCGCTCGTCATCGTCGTGCCATTGCGGGCGATGCGGGTAGGCAGGACGCAATCGAACATGTCGATACCGCGTATCGAGCCTTCGAGCAGCGCATCCGGCGAGCCGACGCCCATCAGGTATCTCGGCTTGTCGGCAGGCAGCAGCGGCACGGTCTCTTCGAGCATCGCGTACATGACCGGTTTGGGCTCGCCCACACTAAGTCCTCCAATAGCATACCCCGGGAAATCCATGGAAGTCAACTCATTGGCGCTCTGCTTGCGCAAATCGGCAAACATGCCGCCTTGCACGATGGCAAACAGCGCCTGGTCGGACGGACGGGCATGCGAAGCGAGACATCGCTCGGCCCAGCGCGTCGTCCGCTCGAGCGATTGCTTCACGTAGGCATGATCGGCTCCGGCCGGCGGACATTCGTCAAACGCCATCATAATATCCGAGCCAAGCGCATTCTGAATCTCCATCGCTTTCTCCGGCGACAGGAACAGCTTGTCTCCGTTCAGATGGGAACGGAACTGCACGCCCTCCTCGGTAATCTTCCGCATCTCGCTCAGGCTGAATACCTGGAAGCCGCCGCTGTCGGTAAGGATCGGCCGGTCCCAGTTCATAAATTTGTGCAAGCCGCCCGCCCGCTTGATCAGATCATGACCGGGACGGAGGAATAGATGATACGTGTTGGACAAGATGATGTGGGCGTCCATCGCCTTCAGCTCTTCCGGGCTCATCGTCTTGACTGTCGCCTGGGTACCGACCGGCATAAACGCCGGCGTCTCCATGACGCCATGCGGCGTATGGATGCGGCCCAGACGGGCGCCGGATTGTTTGCATTGTTTGATAAATTCGTATTTGATAGCCACGTTGTCACTCTTTCATGTCTAGGATATGAACATCGCATCGCCGAAGCTGAAGAAGCGGTACTCTCGCTCGACCGCCTCCCTGTATGCCGACAGGACCGCCTCGCGGCCTGCCAGCGCGCTGACCAGCATGACCAGCGTTGACTTGGGCAGGTGGAAATTGGTCAGTAGCGCATCGACCAGCCGAAACCGATAGCCCGGATAGATGAAAATATCCGTCCAGCCGCTGCATGCCTCGATCGGCCCATCGCCGCAGCGGGCGGCTACCGTCTCCAGCGTGCGCGCAGACGTCGTGCCGACGGCAACGATGCGGCCGCCTCTCTCGCGCGCCGCTTGCAGCAGTTCGGCATTGCGCTCATCCAGGCTATAGTATTCGGCATGCATCACATGATCCTCGACAACCTCTGCGGACATCGGCCGGAACGTGCCGAGGCCTACATGAAGCGTCAGATAGACCAGTTGCACGCCTCGCTCCTCCAAGAGCCCCAGATAGTCGGAGGTGAAGTGCAGACCGGCTGTAGGCGCGGCCGCCGAGCCTTCATGACGGGCGAATACTGTCTGATAGCGCTCCTTGTCCTCCAGCCTGGAAGCGATATAGGGAGGCAACGGCATCTCGCCCAGTCGATCCAGCAGCTCGGTGAAGATTCCTTCATAGCGGAATATAACCGTCCGGGCGCCCATCTCTCCGGCCTCCTCAGCAACAGCTCGCAGCAACGGCTGCCCGTACCCGTCATCGCCAAACCACAGCTCCGTGCCCGGCTTGACGCGCTTGGCGGGCTTGGCCAGCGTCTCCCAGCGATCAGCCGCCAGCTGCTTGAGCAGCAGCAGCTCGATCTTCGCGCCGGTATCTGCCTTCTGGCCGATCAGACGCGCAGGCAGCACCCGCGTATTGTTGAGGACGAGCGTATCGCCTTCGCCGAGCTGATCGGCGAGGTCGGTGAACATCCCGTGTCTCGTCTCGCCGCTCTTGCGATCGAGCATGAGCAGCCGCGAGGCGGTCCGTTCGAGGAGCGGCGTCTGGGCGATCAGCCGCTCGGGCAGTTCAAAGTCAAAGTCTTCTACTCTCATGCAGCTGTCATTCCTTACCTATGGTGACATTAGTATAGTAGTATTGCAAAATCTGCTGGTAATCATACCCTTGATCGGCCAGCGCGCGTGCGCCCCATTGGGACAATCCGACACCATGGCCGTTGCCGCGACCGATGAAACGGAAGCTCGGCTCGCGGGTCGCCGCCCGCAGCTCGCCTGAGCCATCAAGGATGTAATAATTGGCCGAATCAAGCGTCACGGCCTGTCCCCCTGCTCCGATCACCGCCGTCGCCGATGTGTCGGACGGCTTGTCGACGGTAGCTCCGCCCGCGCCGAGATAGGTGACGCGCGCCGTCTCGTCGATGACGAAGCGTGTGCTGGGCAGACCGCCAAGCGCCGAGCGGAACGTGTCCGGGTAGCGAATATCGAGCCGTGTGCCATTGGCGATAAGCTGCACTGCCCGCCCGGACGGGCCAAACTCCGCTTCGAGCGTTCGGATCGTCGCCGTAAACGGCGTCAGCAGCTTGCCTTGCATGGACGTGAGGAGCTCCGCAGATGTGAACGGTCCTCTCACCCAGCGATTCGGATTGGACTGCACCGTCTGCTCCAGCACCGTCACCAGCGTCCCCCGGCTGAGCCGTGCGACCGGCTCGACCGCATCCTGAATGAGCGGGATCGGGCGGACATTGGTCTGCTCCTCCTTCACCCGCATCATTGGTAAGCCGGCTGCCGTCGTCTCCGCGACCGGCTCCAGCAGATCCTCGCGGATGTAGCCGTTGCGACCATCCGCAAGCGCCACCCGATACCAGCTGTACAAGCCCGCTTCGGAAGCCTCATCAGGGCTTGAGACAGTAACAAGATAAGGCACTTGATTGCCCCATATCTCCTCGGCATTGGCCGTGGCTCCACCAGCGCTTGAAGAGAACAAGGTCTCAATCAGCTTGTCGTTGGATTTGGCCACCATGCCGCTCGTCGCATCGACCGCCTGATTGGTCGCCGCGACTTCATCGGCCATCCCGCGGTACACCTGGCTCAGCTCCGTGTCGACAACATCGGCGATCTCAAAGCTGGTTCCTTTGAACAGCGCATACGTACGAGCAGCGACAGCCTGCGCCTTAAGCGCCTCTGCCGGCCAGGAGGCGGGCATCTCTGCGGGTACGACCGCATACAGATAGTGATCCAGCGGCAGCTCATTGATGACCGCGAGCCGGTTGTTGAAGCTGCTCAGCTCGAAGCCGCCGCGATAGGTCCTCGCCGAGCGTTCGGTCAGCTGGATGCCAGGCGAGCCCGCCGCAGCAACCCACGCCTTGACAGCGCCGCCGATCAGATACAGACTGTCGCTGCTGCCAGCCGTCCCCGTGAGGCTATGCTCCTCGCGCAGCACCAGTCCGCTACCGGCCGCCGCTGTCGCCAGTCCTTCCGCGCCGACCGCTTGGCGCACCGACTCGAGACCGGCTGCGTCGACTGCCCGGCCGACCAGGACGACGTAGACCATCGACCCGGAGGCGCCGACTCGCAGGCCAATATCGGTGCTCACGCCTTTGCCCCCGTAGGCCGACTGCGCCTCTCTCGCCTTGGCGAGCGTATCGTAAGCGGTCGACTCGAGCTGCAGCGGCCCCGCCGCGACAGCTTGCGGATAACCGCCTTTGCTCCACCGCTCCGCCGCCGTCCTCGCCTCCGCCGCCGTAGCATAGCTTCCTTCCGTTACTTCATACAGACGCGCGTTGCCTGCGCCGGGCGAGGACGTCAGCCAGACCGCGGCGCTGCTCTCCCGTACCCGCTTGTAGGCGGCCTGGGCCGCTGCGAAGTCTGTCGTCTGCAGTACGGTCGTCTTGTAGTCGTGGAGCGCGATGCGCGCGGCTCCGGCATGAGTGCCGTAGACCGCTTCGCCCGACGGCTGACGGATGCCTACTCGCAGTCCCTGGGGGCTGCTAAGCGTCGCGACCGGCGTCGTCGCCGTATATTTGCCAGGCAGGTTGAAGAGCAAGCCAACGCGGATCGACCGATCCTCGGCCGCAGCCTGCGATGGCCAGGCGATGACCGTTACTACCAGACATAGAGACAGCCAGAGCGGCAGCCAGCTTCGTCTGGGGCGCCCTGCCAGGCCGGCTGCATCAGATCGTCCTCTCATAGCACCTTCTCCTCTCATGACGGGCTCTCCCCTCCCGCGTCCTGCGGTACGGGCAGTCCCAGGTGGATGTACGCCTTGGGCGCGACGACCCGGCCCCGAGGCGTCCGCTGCAGGAAGCCGATCTGCATCAGGTACGGCTCATACACATCCTCGATCGTCTGACTCTCCTCGCCGATCGTCGCTGCGATCGTGTCGAGTCCGACCGGACCGCCGCGGAAGCTGCCGATCATCGCTTGCAGCATCTTGTGATCGATCGTATCGAGCCCCATCGGATCGACCTGGATCAGCTCGAGCGCCATATTCGCCAGCTCATAGGTGATGACGCCGTCTCCGCGCACCTGCGCGAAGTCTCTGACCCGCTTTAGTAGCCGATTGGCGATCCGAGGCGTGCCTCGCGAGCGCATCGCGACCTCTTGAGCGGCCTCCCCGACCATCTCTACGCCGAGGATGTCGGCCGCCCGCGAGACGATAAAGGCGAGCTCGTCGACCGTGTAGAACTCCAGACGGCTAACGATGCCGAAGCGGTCGCGCAGCGGCGCCGAGATCAGGCCGGCTCGCGTCGTTGCGCCGATCAGCGTGAACGGCGGCAGATCGAGCCTGACGGAACGGGCGCTTGGCCCTTTGCCGATCATAATGTCGAGCGCGAAGTCCTCCATCGCCGGGTACAGCACCTCCTCGACCGTGCGATGCAGCCGATGGATCTCGTCGATGAACAAGACATCGCCCTCCTGCAGGTTGGTCAGTATGGCTGCCAGATCGCCCGGTCGTTCGATTGCCGGCCCCGACGTCGTGCGCAACTGCACGCCCATCTCATTGGCGATAATATTGGAGAGCGTCGTCTTCCCGAGCCCCGGCGGACCATACAGCAGCACATGGTCGAGCGCTTCCTTGCGGAGCTTGGCCGCCTCGATATACACCTTGAGGTTGCTCTTGGCGCTTGACTGCCCGATGTACTCCGCTAGATAACGCGGGCGCAAGCTGAGCTCGACGGCCTCGTCCCCCATCATCAGGTTGGCGGAGATTATCCTGTCGTCCATTCCTGTCTCCCTCCCTGTCAACCTTTAAATAAATGCTGTAGCGCCTTCTTCATCAGCTGCTCCACCGAAGCTCCCTCGGCCTCGTCCTTCAGGCTCTGCCATGCCCGATCCAGCTCGGCTGACGTGTAGCCAAGGGCGGCCAGCGCCTCCCTCGCCTCCCGCCAGACAATGCCGCCATCGGCGGCTGAGAGCCCTGGCTCCTCGATCGCCGTCGCTACGGAGCCGTCGATCGGCATTGCCGCCAGCTTGTCCTTCAGATCGAGGATCATCCGCTGCGCCGTCTTGCGACCGATGCCGGGCAGCTTGGTCAGGAACGCGATATTCTCCTGCTGCACCGCTCCGATGACTGCCTCGGGGCGGCCACCGGCGAGGATGCCGAGCGCGACGCGCGGGCCGATGCCGGAGACGTCGAGGAGCTGACGGAACAGCCGCTGCTCCTCGCGCGTGGCGAAGCCGAACAGCAGGACCGCATCCTCCCGTACATGGTGATGGATATATACCGTCACTTGCTCTTGCTTGCCAGCGAAGGCATACGGACTCGGCGTAAATACACGATATCCGATATCGCGCACATCAAGCACGATATATTCAGCCTCGACATGGGCCACCTGACCCTTAAGATAATCGATCATCTCGGCTTCACCTCGCTTAGCTTGCGCTGCAGCACCGCCGAGTGGGCGTGGCAGATCGCGATGGCGAGCGCATCGGCGACATCATCCGGCTTCGGGATGACCGACAGCTTCAGCAGCATCTTGACCATCTCCTGCACCTGCCGTTTTTCGGCCTTCCCGTAGCCGACCACCGCCTGCTTGACCTGGAGCGGCGTATATTCGGCGATCGGCACCCCCTGCTGGGCGGCCGCCAGCATGATGACGCCGCGCGCTTGACCGACAGCGAAGGCTGTCGTTACGTTGCGGTTAAAAAACAGCTTCTCGACGGCCATCGCATCCGGCTTGTATTTCTCGAGCAACGCCATCGTTGATTCATAGATCTGGCGCAGCCGGGTTTCTTGCGGCGTATGCGCCTCCGTCTGTATCGAGCCATATTGTACGGGCGACAGCTTATGCCCTTGTTTATCGACAAATCCAAATCCGGCGATCGCAATCCCCGGATCTATCCCCAGTACGCGCAAAATGCACTCTCCCATCTCAACCGACCGTATGTAAGGCTATTTTTTCTATCATTTCATTATAGCAAATGTTCGTAGGAATGAGAACAACGCATGCTGAAGCCATGCCAAATAGCCCCGAACCATAATGATTCGGGGCTGTCATGCTTGCAATGGCTTCAGTCCGGCGTATGCTCGGCCGACACCGGCTGCAGCGCGTATTCGCTGTAGGTCGACAATACGCTGTTGTATTCGTCCACATCGGTGATCCGGATGCCTTCGCTCAAGGCGTCCCAATACGCGCGGGGCAGACTGCTCTCCATATAATCGGTATCCAGCTGGAAAAAGGTGCGAATGACCCGCTCCTCCTCAGGCGGCCCCTCGAACAACGAAAGCTGCCCCAGCTTGTCCAGGCTAAAGTAAGCCCGCTGCTTGCACGTCTCCGACAAATCCTCGACCTGCTCGATCATCGCGATCTCGCCTGTCTCTGTCAGCTCGGGACGCCATTCCGGATGCTCGTCCAGCAGACGCAGCACCTCCCCGGCGTCAAGCTTGCCTAGGAACGTTTCTTCGACGCCGCAGATGAAGCTGCGGACATGCTTGACGGTGCGCGGCGACTCCTCTAGCTGCAGCGTCTCCACCCACTGGCGATTGCGCTCGGGCGCAGCGGCTGCGGCAGCCGGTTGAAGCTGGAGCGCGCCGGCCACAAGGAGGAGCGCCCCGAACGCGCCCAGCAGTCTTTTGCCGCGCACCCACCGTTTCCTAATTCGTATCCAACGTCTGAAAGCGATCATGACCAGCGCCCTCCACTTTTTTTCGTAGCATAACCGAAGGGTTGGCAATCTATGCATGACACGCGAACACGCCCTCCGCCAGGATGGCGGAAGGCAATGCTTTCAGCCTAGTTATTGATCCAGGGCAGACTGGAGCCTTGGCGTCGCGACGGACGTTTGGCCGCCGTGCGGGGCGGCGTTTTTTTGCTTCGAGAGGTTTTAGCTGCTGCAGATGTCCGTTTTGCCGACGGTGCATTGGTCGCCAGCTTCACCTCGGGCGCCTCTTCTTCTTCCTCTCTCTGGTCCTTGCAGCCGCAATTGCATGGCTTCTGTCCAGGCGTCTGCACACCGCCTACGCCCGCTGCGCCATAGCTCATATCCGACGTCCCCATCACCTGCGGCATCCCGTACGCCTGCGGCATATAGTAGTTCGGCATGGATTGCCCGTAGCCCATGCTCTCGGCGCCCGGCATCATCCCCGGATAGCCATAGGGCGCTTGACCGCCATAGCCATAGGCCATGCCGCCTCCCCAAGGGTTGACGGACTGCCCCCATGCAGCAGGCATGACGCTCTGCGGGGAAGAGCCATCCCATCCGGGAGCCCCCGGATAGCCATAACCTGACGAGGTGTCGGCACCGACAGAAGTGCTCTCCACTTGGTTATCGGGGCTGCTGTAGCTGCCAGGATAGCCGCCATATCCCATGCCGTGCACCGATACCTCCTGTTGCGGCGCCGCATAGCTGTAGCCGTAGCCTCCGTACAGCTCGCCGATCCCCGGCCATTGGGCGACTGCCCCTGGTGCCGGCATTTGCCCGCCATAGGACGCCTCCGCTCCGCCTACTGGCATCTGCGTTCCGTAAGACATTCCCGCTCCGCCTACTGGCATCTGCGTACCGTAGGACATCCCCGCTCCGCCTACTGGCATTTGCATGCCATATTGCATTCCGGCAGCCGGGCTATAGGTTCCGCATGGCGTGGCGGCGGCGGGCTCTACTTTCTTTGGCTCTTCCTTGGCGCCTGCCTTAACCGCAGGCTCCTGGTGCTGCTGGAACAAGTGGGTCGTTTTGTGATACTCCAGATGGATCGGATACATGTGATGCTCCTGTACCGGCTGTATCTGCTGCGTTGCCTGCGGCATTACCTCCGGCATCGGCATCGGAGCTGTCGACGTCTTGCCCGGCATAGAAGCGATCGGCGCCGTCGACGTTTTGCCTGGCGTTGTGGCGATTGGCGCCGTCGACGTTTTGCCAGACGGCGACTCTATCGAGGGCATCGCGGGCAGCTCTGGCATGATTGGCATCTCCGGCAGATGCAGATCGGTTTCCTTGCCAGAAGCTTTGGGGATATTGACGGTTTCGCCAGTCATCAGAACATTCGGATTTTTCAGCTGCGGATTCGCTTTAATCATGTCGCTGAGCGGGACGCCCCATGCCTTGGACAGCTTCCAGAGCGTATCGCCCTGTTGGACGACATGCTGGTGCGCGATGACCATCTCCGACGATTTGCCGCCATTCGACGGGATTTTAACCTTCATTCCTACATGGATCTGATCCGGATTGGCGATCTCGGGATTGAGCTTGAGCAGCTCCTCCAAGGTCACGCCGTACTTCCCGGCCAGCTGATACAGGGTATCGCCCTGCTTGACAATATGGATTTTCAATGCCCGTACCTCCTGTCACGTTCTCTTAATGCGGCCGGAAGGACGCTAGCGTTACGTCCTTGCCGCCAATCCATACATCCTATGCACGAAGTAGGCGGGTGTCCCCTAGAAATCAAAAAAAACAGACGGGATCCTGTCCGAAAGACACGAAAACCCGCCTGTTTTGAAAGTTGGCTCAAAATTAATAGACCTTGACGCCATCCACCTCGACGATATCTCGGAAAGCGTGCAGCAGCTGCGTCGTAATCGGGCCCGCCTGACCGGAGCCAATCACCCGACCATCCACCTCGCGCACGGCAATAACCTCCGCTGCAGTACCTGTAAAAAACACCTCGTCCGCCACGTAGACGTCATGAAGCGTAAACGGCTCCTCCTTGAGCGGATAGCCGAGCTTCTCGCACAGCTCCATAATCGTGCCTCGCGTAATGCCCTCGAGCGCCCCGATGTAGCAAGGCGGCGTATAAACAACGCCTTTTTTAATGATAAAGATGTTGTCGCTGGAGCCTTCGGCGACATAGCCCTGCGCATTAAGCATGATCGCTTCGCCGACGCCGGCCAGATTGGCCTGGATTTTGACGAGAATATTGTTCAGATAGTTAAGCGATTTGATCTTCGGATTGAGCGCATCCGGGATGTTGCGGCGCTGCGTTACCGACACCGACACGAGCCCGTTTTTGTATGCCTCCTCCGGGTAGATCGCCAGCTGCTCGACGATGATGATGACCCAAGCGGCCGGGCAGCGCTTCGGATCGAGACCGAGGTTGCCGGGACCACGGGAGACGATGAGACGGATATATCCGTCGCGCAGCTCGTTGCGGCGAATCGTCTCGACAAGCGCTTCCTCCATCTCCTCGTACGAGAGCGGGATGTCGAGCATGATCGACTTGGCCGAATCGTACAGACGCTCCAGATGCTCTTTGCATTTGAAGATATTGCCGCCGTAGATGCGGATGCCCTCGAAGATTCCGTCGCCATACAAAAATCCATGGTCATACACCGATACCTTCGCATTCTCTTTCGTCACATAATCACCGTTTATGTAGATCCACTGCTCAGCCATCTCGCTATGACACCTCCGGTAGTTTGGGTTGTTGATAGAGTATGAACCGGCCCGGAGGCCGGGTCGTCAGCATTCGTAACGAAACGACGGATACGAGCCCATATTGCGTACCTGGCAGCCGATCGCGCGGATCTCCTCCAACGCAGCAGGCAGCAGCACCGTATCCATGGACATCTCGATATCGATCATAAAGTAATAGCTTCCCAGCATCCGCTTCGTCGGGCGCGATTCGATGCGCGAGAGGTTGATGCGCCGCCAGGCAAACGCCGACAGCACCTGATGCAGCGCCCCCGGGTAGTCCTCCGGCAGCGTCACATGAATCGTCGTCTTATGGACATCCGAGCTGCGCTCGGTGAACGGGCGGTCGCCGATCAGCAGGAAGCGGGTAAAGTTGTTGTTGTGGTCGGTGACGCTCGGCTGCAGCACATCCAGTCCATGCAAGGCCGCTCCCGCCCTTGTGCCGATCGCGCACCAGCCCTCGCCCGGATGGGCTTTGACGGTCGATACCGCCTCGACGGTGCTGTTGATATGCTCCATTTCGGCATGGGCCAGACGCTCACGCAGCAGCTTGGTGCACTGCGCCATCGCCACCGGATGGCTGATCACCTTTTTTATTCTAGCATAGTCCAGCTCGCCTCGCTCGTCCAACATCTCGTCGGCGTGGCCGATCAGATTTTGCAGCGAGGGGAATACCCACTCGGCCTGGATCGGCAGCTGCACCTCATGTACCAGCCAGTCGTTATGGAGGCTCACCGAGCCTTCGATCGTGTTTTCGATCGGGATGACGCTGTAGTCTGTCTGGCCGCTGGCCGTCGACAGGAAGACGTCTGCGATCGATTTGTAATAGCTCCAGCTAACTTCCTCAGATGCGAACAAATAATGCGCCGCCTCATCTGAGACGCTGCCTTGCGGCAATAAGGCTGTTTTAATCATGCCGTAATTTCTCCTTTAATCCATTCCATGAACGTAGTGCCCGCTTGCGACGCATCCAGAGATGTGACGACCGGGCCTTCCAGGCAAGGCGTCAGCCAGCGCGCCTCGGCGGGATTGTGCTGACGCAAGGAATCGAGCAGGAATTGCTCCAGCTCTTGCTTGCGGCTACTGCGTCGGTCGACGAGCGCCAGCATCGTCGGACCAGCGCCGCTCAGCGCGGCGCCAAGCGCGCCATGCTCCGTAGCCTCCGCGAGGATGCGCTCCATGCCCGGGATCAGGGCTGCCCGGTAGGGCTGATGCAGACGGTCTTGCATCGCATAACGGATCATTTCCAGCTGCCCGGAGGCCAGCGCAGCGACGAGGAGCGAGCTGCGACCGACATTATACACCGCATCCGCCTTGCTGTACCCGGCAGGGAGCGCATGACGCGCCTTATCCGTCGACAGGTGAAACTCAGGGATCGCTACCAGCACCTCAAGCTCGGGATGCGGCTCCAGCCGGATCGCTGCCGCCCGCTCGCCGTCCCAGGCCGCAACGATGATGCCGCCGTACAGCGATGCGCCGACGTTGTCGGGATGACCCTCGAGCCGGGTCGCGATCTCGAACAGCCGTTCCCGGCTCAGCGCATCGCCGGCCAGACGATTGGCCGCCGCGAGCGCGCCGACGATCGCCGAGGCGCTGCTGCCGAGACCGCGCGTCAGCGGGATTTCGCTGTACATCGAGATGCTCAGCTCCGGGATCGAGACGCCGGCCTCGTCGAACACTTGCTGGGCGACCTTGTATACCAGGTTCGTCTTGTCTGTAGGGATGCCGTCCATCCCCTCGCCATGGAGGACAATCTCCGTCCGCTCCGCCGCGCCCATCTCGATCCAGGCGAAGAGCGACAGCGCCATGCCCAGCGAGTCGAAGCCGGGGCCGAGGTTGGCCGTACTGGCCGGAACTTTGACGATGACTCTCTGCTGCTGATCTGCTGTCATCGTTAACCCTCTACCCGGTAGACACTCTTCACCTTGCGGATGACGCCCAGCGAGCCGAACTGCTCCAGCACGCGGTTGACAGCCGCCTTGTTGGCGTCATGCGTAATGATGATAATTTCGGCTTGCGGATTATCGCTGTTCGGCTGCTGTAGCACCGATTCGAGACTAACCTCGTGATCGGCGAACACCTGCGTGATCTGGGCCAATACCCCGGCGCGATCGTCCACATGCAGCAGCATAAAATATTTCGAGGAGATCTGCTCATCCGTCTTCAGCTTTTTCTCCTTGTAGACAGATGTACGCTGCAAGCCGTTGACGCCCAGCTTGAGGTTTTTGGCGACGGCGACCAGATCGGCGACGATCGACGTCGCCGTCGGCAGCTCGCCTGCTCCAGCGCCGTAGAACATCGTCTCGCCGACAGCTTCGCCATACACATACACCGCATTGTAAACGCCGTTGACCGAAGCGATCGGATGCGTGTTTTTGACCATCGTCGGCTGGACCGTAATGCTGAACTGGTCGTCCTGGCGCTCGGCGATGCCAAGCAGCTTGACGACATAGCCAAGACGCTGCGCGTAGAGGATATCCTCGCGGCTTACGCCGGTCATCCCCTTCACGCTGACATCCTCAAGCGCGACATCGGCGCGGAAGCCAAGCGTCGCCAGAATCGTCATCTTGCGAGCCGCATCGAGCCCCTCGACATCGGAGGTCGGGTCGGCCTCGGCATATCCGAGCAATTGCGCTTCCTTCAACACCTCGTCATAGGAGACGCCCTCCTGAGCCATCTTGGTTAGCATATAGTTCGTCGTACCGTTGACAATCCCCATAATTTTGGTGATTCGATCCGACGAGAAGCCGTCGATCAGCGTCCGGATGATCGGGATGCCGCCCGCCACGCTAGCCTCGTAGAAGACATCGCAGCGCTGCTCCTGCGCCTTGCGCAAAATCTCCGGTCCATGTAACGCCATCAGGTCCTTGTTGGCTGTGACCACATGCTTGCCCCGAGCCAGCGCCTCGAGGATATATTCCTTGGTCTGCTGCACACCGCCCATTACCTCGATGACGACGTCGATCTCGGGATCATGGATGATGTCATACGGATCTTCTGTCAGGCGGTCGGGATCAATCGCGATATTGCGCGCTTTGGCGCGGTTCTGCACGAGGATCCGTTCGATGACGATCGGCGAGCCGCTCTGGCTCTGCAGATCCTCTTGATGTCCCTCGATGATGCGCACGACACCTGTCCCGACGGTACCGAGTCCGAGCAAGCCTACTTTTACTGGTTTCATTATACTTCCCCTCCACTTGTATCTATTATCGCTTTTGATCACGCACTAGGTTCATCCTTGGCCGGTCAGGATTACTTTGCGGACGCCGTCTTGACGGCGCAGCGCTTCGAGCAGTCCGGATATCGGCTGACCCATGTTGGCCGTATCGACCGAGAGGACGACACCGGCCATCCCCTGCAAAGGGATGCTCTGATGGATCGTCAGCACATTGCCCTCGAGCGAAGCGATCGTCGAGAGCACTCTGGACAGGATGCCTGAGCGGTGCTCCAGATCCATCGCCACCGTGACGATCCGCTCCCGCTCCATCTGGTCGAGCAGCGTAATGCCGTCCTTGTACTTATAAAAGGCGCTGCGGCTTAATCCGACCCGCTCCACAGCTTCATGGACGGTGGCCGCTTCGCCGCGCTGGAGCATCTCCTTAACCTGCATCGTCTTGACGATGCCTTCAGGCAGCAGATCTTCACGAACGACATAATAACGTTCCGTCATTAATCGTCCTCCCCCAATAGACAATCGTCTTCGTATAGTGGACATTATATCGAATTCTGTCCCCTCTGGCAATAGGCAGCGCCCAATTCATGCTGCGCCCACGCAAGACGTTCGACGCCCCTCCAGACAAAAAAAAGAAAAGCTTCGCTACGAAGCTTTCTCACGCTTCCAAAGCGAAGCCTTCTTACTCAAAAATATAGTCGCTGCCCTCAAAAAACTCGAAGCCATAATCGCCGATCCGCACCGGGTCGCCATCCTTCGCACCCGCCTTGCGCAGCGCGGAGTCGACGCCCATCTTGCGCATGACGCGGGCGAAGCGCATCACTTCATCATAAGAGTTCAGATTGTGGCGCTTGATAAACTTCTCGATATGCGCGCTCTCCACCACGTAGATACCGTCATCGTAATGAACGGTAAACGACTCATCTTCTTTTTTCTCGTACTTGAAGACGACGCGTTCGGTCTCGTCCGGCGCCGCCTCGACAGACGGCTCCTCGACGATCGCATCGAGCAGGTCGGCCGCCTTGTAGAGCAGCTCTTGGATGCCCTGCTTGGTGAGCGAGGAGATCGGCACGATCTCATGCACCTTGTCATCCGACATCTCCTGCAATCGCTCGCGGAACATCTCCAGATGCGTCTCGGCGTCCGGCATGTCCATCTTGTTGGCGGCGATAATCTGCGGCCGCTCTGCCAGCTTGGCATTGTACTGCGCCAGCTCACCGTTGATCGTCTGCCAGTCCTCGAACGGATCGCGTCCCTCCGAGCCGGCCATATCGAGCACATGAATGATGACTCTCGTCCGCTCGACATGGCGCAGGAACTCATGCCCGAGGCCAACGCCCTCATGCGCCCCCTCGATCAGACCTGGCAGATCCGCCATGACGAAGCTGCGGTCGTCGCCGACATCGACGACGCCGAGATTCGGCGTGATCGTCGTGAAGTGGTAGGCTCCGATCTTCGGCTTGGCCGCCGATACGACGGAGAGCAGCGTCGACTTGCCGACGCTTGGGAAGCCGACCAGACCGACGTCCGCCATCACCTTCAGCTCCAGGACGATCCAGCGCTCCTCGCCTTCCTCGCCATTCTCCGCGATGTGCGGGGCCGGATTGTTCGGGGTGGCGAAGCGGATATTGCCGCGTCCGCCGCGTCCGCCCTTGGCGACGACCAGCTCCTGGCCGTGCCGCGTCATATCGGCGATGATCTCCTGCGAGTCGTCATCGATGATGACGGTGCCCGGCGGGATCCGCACGACCATATCCTCGGCGCCGGCGCCATGCATCCCCTTGATCTTGCCCTTCTGCCCCCGCTCACCCTTGAAATGCCGCTGATAGCGGAAGTCCATCAGCGTGCGCAGGCCCTCGTCGACGCGAAAAATAATATTCGCGCCTTTGCCACCGTCGCCCCCTGCTGGTCCCCCTTCGGGCACATAGAGCTCGCGGCGGAAGGAGACGATGCCGTCGCCGCCATTGCCTCCCTTGACAAATATCTTCGCTTTATCTACAAACATGATTATCCTCCGTTCGTTTAACCCGCTGCAAGCTCTGCCTGCAGCACGATGCAATCCATCTCCGGCGTCAGCCGTACGATGCGAAAACGCGAATCCGCCAATACCTCTTGGCAGCGCCGCTCCAGAGCCGGAGCATCCTGCAGCTCGCCGTCAAGCTCCAGCGACACCTCAACGATCCCCTCGTACTGCGACAGCTCCAACTGGATCCGCGGCGCATCCCCCGCTCCCGGCTTGATGCCAAGCCGAAAAGCCTCCAGCAGCTCCGTCAAACGCACGCCAAGCGCCGCCGCGTCGGAGCCGAGCGCCATCCAGTTGACCTCCTCCTCCAGGAGCACCTCCAACTGCAATGCCTTTGAGACGGTACGGAACGATTGCAGGTACAACACAAGTCCGGGCTCATTCAGCTTGGCGATCCGGCTTTCCATCATCATCCTGTCCCTTATTCTCTCCACGCATTGAACGGTTTTATCCGGCTTCTGCAAGCGGATATACCCGTACAATACTTGCAGCTCGTTCATCCAGTCGTGCCTGTGATGGTTAAGTATCCGCAGAGACGTCTGGCGGGCCGAGAGCAACGCTTGCTCCAGCCGCTGGGCCTGCTCCTTCCGCTCGACCGCGATCCAGACCGTCGCCGCTGCGGCGACCCAGACGACCAGGAGCAGCTGGGATGCGGAGCTTCCACCTCCCATCCATGCCGCCACAGACGGCACCGCGATCGACGCCGCCGCGCCATATTTCCATCCTCGCAAGCGATTCATCAGCCTGTTCCCCGTTTCTTCTGCGTTCACAACTTTTTACAGTATAGCATGTCCAACGCGAGCCGGTCACCAAAAAATAACCCGTTTTCAAACTCGCCCGAGCCAGGGGAGAAGCAAAAAAACAACCCCGGCCTATGCAACGGAGGCCGGGGTTGTGCGCTGTTATTAGTTTTCGACAGCTGCGGCGACTGGCGCCACATCAACCGGGTACACGCTCACTTTTTTGCGATCGCGGCCCCAGCGTTCAAACTTGACCACGCCTTCCACTTTGGCGAACAAGGTATCGTCTTTGCCGATGCCTACGTTGTTGCCTGGGTGGATCTTCGTTCCGCGCTGGCGGAACAAAATGCTGCCGGCCGTTACCGTCTGGCCGTCCGCACGCTTCGCGCCAAGACGTTTCGATTGGCTGTCGCGTCCGTTCTTCGTCGAGCCCACGCCTTTTTTGGAGGCGAAGAGCTGAAGATTCAGTTTCAACATGGTGGTTTCCCTCCTTCTATCTCGAATGTTCGTGAATGACGACAAATCTGCCGTACGATTGTTGGATCGTCTCCAGCATGACGCGCATCGACTCGAGCAGCAGCTGAACCTGGGCATCCGTCTCCGGCGAACCGGTCTCCGGAACATCCGAGGACAACCAGCCGTTCTTCATCGATGCGGGCAACACGACGCCGGTCAAGGCCTCGATGCTGTTCACCGTCCCCACCGATATCGCAGATACGCCGGCGCAGACGATATCCTTGCCTGCCCGCGCATACTTCGCATGTCCCTCAATGGTAAATGCCGCAATCGTCTTGTCAGCCTGACGACGCTCGAAGGTAACCTGTATCATCAGCCGCTCCTCGCTTACGCTTGGATTTTGCCGATGGTTACTTTCGAATACGGTTGACGATGACCTTGCTTGCGACGGTAGTTTTTCTTCGGCTTGTATTTATACACGATGACCTTTTGGCCTTTGCCGTGCTTCTCGACGGTTGCCGAGACGCTTGCGCCGGCTACCAGCGGAGCGCCTGTTACAAGGCCTTCGCCATTGGATACGGCCAACACGCGATCAAACGTGATGCTGTCGCCTGCTGTGGCGTCCAATTTCTCGATGTAGAGTACATCGCCTTCTTGAACTTTGTATTGCTTGCCGCCTGTCTCAATAATTGCGTACATGGATGGTGCACCTCCTCATGTCTAAGACTCGCCTGATTCAAGGTGGCTGCGACAGATGCCGCCGCGCTTGCATACCCGACCGGAGCGGTTGTAGCATGACTAGCTTGGGTACTAGACACACTGGAGTATTATAGCATAGGGCTATTCCAATATCAAGAGCTGGAACAACAAAAAACAGGCCGATGCAATGGCCGCAGCAACTGCTCATGCCTGTTCATCCTCGCGCAAGCTCGATCCGCTACTTGCGCGGGCTGCCTGCGCGCTCCCGCAAGCCGGGTCCGTTGTACAGCTTTCCGCGCCCGCGGCAAGACGCACAGGTTTCCAGCAAGGCGCCAAGCGCATTTTCCCGCTTCTTTTGGCGCGTCATCTCCAGCAGCCCAAGCCTCGTCCAGCCGAGGATATGACTCTGCGCCTTGTCCTTGGCCAGCTCCTGCTCCAGCAATTGCTTGACCGCGTTGCGATGCTGCTCCTGCTCCATATCGATGAAGTCGATCAGGACGATGCCCCCCGTATCGCGCAGTCGCAGCAGTCTGGCAATTGCAACGGCGGCCTCGAGATTCGCGTGGTATACCGTATCCTCCAGCATGTGCGTGCCGACAAACTTGCCCGTGTTCACATCGATGACGGTCAGCGCTTCGGTCTGATCCCACACCAGCTCGCCGCCCGAAGGCAGACGCACCCGACGCGCATAGGCGCGCTCAAGCTGCTCCAGCACGCCGAAGCGGGCGAGCATGTCGTCCGGCTCCTCATAACGTCTCAGCGACGACGTCCCGCCATCGGGGCGAAGGCGCAGCATCGCGGCGATGCTCGCATATGTCTCCGCATCGTCGATCCAGACCTCGTCGGCCTGACGCGATATCAGATCGGCGACGACGCGCTGCGGCAGCGTATTGCCGCCATACAGCTCGGCAGGCGCTTCTGCGTGCCCCGCAGTCTGGCGGATCGTCGTCCATGTCTCTCTCAGACTCGCTACCTCCTGCTGCAGCTCATCAAGCGCAGCCTCAAGGGCAACCGTTCGGATGATCAGTCCCTCGCCAGGACGGCGCAGCCGCTCCCCCGCTGTCCGGAGCCGCTCGCGCGCTTCCTCTGGCGAGATTTTGCGGGAGACGCCGACATAGTCTGCCTCCGGCATATACACCATGCAGCGGCCCGGCAAGGCGATATTCGTCGTCACCCTCGCCCCCTTGCCGTCGATCGGCTCCTTCGTAATCTGCACGATCAGCTGCTGCCCCGCCCGCACCAGCTCGGTAATGGATGGTTTGGGTCCGCCGCGATCTGCGCGATTCGGCTCCAGCAGCTCGTCGATGAACAGGAAGGCGTTTTTGCCCTGGCCGATGTCGACGAACGCCGCTTGCATACCTGGCAGCACATTGACGACCCGGCCTTTATAGATATTGCCTTCGCTTTGCTTACCGCCCGGACGGTCGATATCGGTCTGCATGACCTGTCCATCCTCCAGCAACGCCAAGACGGTATAGTCTGTTTCTTTATGGATCAGCATTTGCTTCATCTTCTGCCGTTCACCTGCCCATGGTCCCTGCGAACCGGATGCTCGGCCCGATTGGGCCGAGTGATCTGCCCAGGGGCAGACGCTAACCCTATTTTACCGCAAAAGCTCGCGGACTTCACGCCCCGGCTGCCCATTCGTCAAGTAGCCCTCGACGAGCCGGTTCTCCGGCAGCACCAACAGCTCCCGACCCGGTCCGCCCTGTACGTAGATCAGGTGGTAATGGTTGCGGCGCAGCAGCCGCAGGATATCCAGCACCGAGCTGCCGCCGCTGACGATGATCGGCTTCGCTGGCTCTCCTCCGCGCAGCCGCCGCTCCGCCGTATCATTGCGCCTCATCAGGAAGCGGATGAACAGAAACGACAGGTTGCGATAATGATGCCAATTGGTCAATAGCAAAAACATGCCGATCACCAGCAGGTTCATCTGCAGACCCCCGCCCC
>NZ_BFBX01000031.1:60848-136017 GCF_003851045.1 Paenibacillus sp. 598K
GGCGAGCGGGGCGAAGGCGGCGCCGACCATCGCAGCGCTGCAGGCGAGGCTGATCCTCGCGCTCCAGAGCAGCGTCCGGTGATACGAGGCGCGACAGCTGATGAGCGCCTGCAGCAGTCGTCCGCCGTCAAGCGGCAGGATCGGCAGCAGATTAAAGAGCCCGATCATCAGATTGGCCTCGATCAGATGCTGGGACCAGGCCGGCGATATCCAGCCCGCCTCCCCCATCGCCCAGGCTGCCGCGCCCATCCACAGGTTTTGCATCGGACCAGCCAGCGTGACGACCAGCTCTTGACGGATCGGCATATGGTCGAGCTCCTCCACCTCGGCAACGCCGCCAAACGGCAGCAGCTTCACCTCCGTCACGCGCCAGCCGAAGCCTCGGGCCGCCAGCACATGGCCCAGCTCATGAACGAGCACAATGACGAACAGCGTGATCAGCTCGATGAAGTATCCGGTGACGACAGAAGCCAGCATCACCAGTACGAACAACGGATGAATAGACCAACGGATACCGAACCAGCGATTAATCAAAAGCGATCACATCGGCCGGGTCGACATAACGTTCCCGCTCGCGCACGGCAAAATAAAACACGCTCCGGTCATCCTCGCTCGTCTGCAGCCGACCGATCGCCTCCCCCGCCTCCACCCAATCGCCCGGCTCTACTGCGGCCATGCCGAGCCGGCCATATACGGACATCCGCTGCTGGGCGTGCTGGATAATGACGGTCTGCCCCTGTCCCGACTCGTCCGAGACGATGAGCACCCGTCCCGCGCCGATCGAGCGCACCTCTGCCCCGGACTCCGCAGCCAGCTCGACACCGCTCGAGAGCGCAGCGAAGTCGCGCACGATGACACCGCCCGTCACCGGCGAGGCAGCCGTGCGGATACCTGCCTGAGCGCGCTCCGCCGCCTGCTCGCGATCGCCGAAGATCGGGATGAACGCTGGCGAGCCCGCGAAGGTCCGGTCGTACCAGGCGGCGGCCGCCGAGAAGTCCATATCGACCGTCAGCATATCGCCGACCAGCGACTGCCCGGTCCGAGCCCAGGGCATGTCCAGCTGGAATAGTCCCCAACCGCAGCCGAGCAACGCCAGGCTGATGACGATCTTCACCTGCAGCTCCTTTACCCACTGGCCGGGTCCCGCCCCTGTCGGAGGCGGCAATTCGCCGCCGCCCTCCTCCCGACCGACCTGCCAGCCGAGCCATGGATTGGGACGGGATTTCCAGAGGCGCTCGGGGTCGTCCTCCACCCGGCTCTGCGGGGGCTTGTCTCTCATCGCTTGCCGCTCTGGTTCGCTCGGCGCCGCCCCCCCTCCCGCCTTTGGCTCGACTTGAGGGGGAGCCTCGCTCATCAACGCTCGTATCCTCGCTTGTCTGCGCTCCCGCACCGTCTCTCTTGTATCCATCCGCGATCCCTCCCGGACTGCCCGCCTTCTGCAGCCATCATATACTTATACCTATGAAACGGAGGGCTTGTTTATGAATACGGACGAGCTGCGGGACCACGCTCAGCCGTAACAACACAAAAAAACAGCCCTCCCCGCAAGGAAGAACTGTTCACGAACGTTTACGCGTCCTCGTGCTTTTCCTGATGCGCCCTGATGCTGAACACCAGCCCGATACAGAGCATGTTGAGCAGCAGCGAGGTGCCGCCGTAGCTGACGAAAGGCAGCGTGATGCCGGTGATCGGCATAATGCCGATCATCATCCCGATATTCTCGAAGATCTGGAAGACGAACATCGACACGATCCCGATAATGATATAGGAGCCGCGCCGATCATAACACTGGAAGGCGATAATGATCATCCTGTAGATCAAGAGGAAGTAGAGCAGCAGCAGCACCGCCGAGCCCTGGAAGCCGAACTCCTCGCCGATGACGACGAAGATCGAGTCTGAATAGGGATACGGCACGAAACGGCCATTTTTGGAGTCGCCCTGCATGTAGCCGTCGCCGGTCAATCCCCCGGAGCCGATGGCGATCATCGCTCGCTCCAGCTGATAGCGCTCGTCGCTGGAAGCCTGCTCGGGGTTGACGAACGTATTAATCCGCTGATACCAGTGCGAACGCTGCTTGCCCTCGAGGAAATCCTTGATCTCTGTATTAAATGTATTGAACAAGGTGGAGAACAGGAGCGCTCCGCCCACTACTACCGCGATGCCGATCGCCACATGCAGGTACTTGACATTGCCAATCCACAGCATGCCGAGCACAATCGCCACGTAGATAATCGCATTGCCCAGATCCGGCTGCACCATCACGAGGAGGAACGGCACAAACGAGACGACGAAGACCGGCAGGATGTCGTACGTGAACTGCAGCGTGCCGCCCTCGCGGCGGTTCATGATGACAGCGATCGCCATGATGATCGTCAGCTTCACCAGCTCGGCAGGCTGCAGTTGAAAGCCACCGATGACGAACCAACTGCGGGCGCCATTGACCGGCTCGGTAAAAAATACCGCCACCAGCAGCAGCAGCCCGATCAGATACGGCACATACCAGAAACGCAACAGGATGCGATAGTCGAAAAAGACCGACAAGGTGACCACCGCAAACCCCGCCACAAAATAATACATCTGCTTCATGTCGTAATTGGTATAGCCGGGATAGATGAAGGTGGCGCTCCGCACCGCCAGGAAGCTGATAATCATAAACAACCCTAGCAGCAGCAGGATGCCCCAGTCCAGTTTTTTGAGTTTACTCAGTAGATGCACCTATGATCATCCTATTCCAAGAAACCTGCGAAACCGCTTGAACACACCGCTTTTCTCATCGAGCGGCATTAGAGGAACCATATCCCCAAGAATGCGTCTGGCGATGTTGCGGTACGCGATCGCCGCTCGCGAAGACGGGTCCATAACGGTAGGCTCCCCTGTATTGGCTGCTTTGATAACTTTCTCGTCGTCCGGCACGATGCCGAGCAGGTCGATGGCCAGCACCTGACAGATCTCGTCGATGTCGAGCATCTCGCCGGACTTGACCATGCCGGGACGGATCCGGTTGATGATCAGCTTGGAGCTCAGCTTGGATTGCTCGAGCAGGCCGATTACCCGGTCCGCGTCGCGAACCGCTGCGTTCTCCGGTGTGGTGACGATAATCGCCCGATCGGCTCCGGCGACCGCATTGCGGAAGCCTTGCTCGATGCCTGCCGGACAATCGATGATGATATAATCGTAGTCTTTTTTAAGCTCCAGCACGATATCCTTAACCTGCTCCGGCGTAATGTCGTGCTTGTCCTTCGTCTGCGCAGCCGGCAGCATATACAGTTCATCGAAGCGTTTGTCCTTCACCAGCGCCTGATTGAGCCGGCAGCGCCCTTCGGCGACATCGACCAGATCATAAATGATCCGGTTCTCCAGCCCCATCACAACATCGAGGTTGCGCAGTCCGATATCGGTATCGACCATGCACACCTTCTTGCCCGTCAAGGCAAGCGCTGTGCCCAGATTGGCCGAGGTTGTCGTTTTGCCGACGCCGCCCTTGCCCGATGTTACTACAATCGCTTCTCCCATCGCTTACACTCCTTTGAACACAATCGGATCTTTACGGAATCGGTGCAGCTGCGAGAGCTTGTCGATCTGCATCTGCGATTCATTCAAGTAAGCGAACTCCATCGCCGCGTCCGTGCTCAGCCATTCGTCTGGCGGCCGGCTGATCACTTCGGCGATCCGCAGCTGCGTCGGCTTCAGCAGAGAGGCGGCGATGATCGCATCCTCGCGGCCTTGGTCGCCAGCGTGGGCCATACCCCGCAGCGCGCCCAGCACATAGATATCGCCCGTACAACAAATCGTGCCGCCTGGATTGACATCGCCGATCAGCAGCAGATGGCCGTCGTGCGCGACGGTCTGCCCGGAGCGGATGACGCCCGTCATCAGCTTCAGCTGGTCCTTTTCCGCTACCTGCGCCTCTGCCTTCGGCTTGTCCGTTTCGATCGATTGCACGAGCAGATTGCCTTGGCTTCGGATTAGATCCTGGATGGCTTCCTTTTGCTCTTCGCTGCACTCTCGGGAACCCAGCTTGACCTGCACATGGATCAGCGGCCCCGTCAACACCTGCTGGTGGGACTTCTCCAGCTTGTACCGCAATTCCTCAAGCAGCGACGCAAAATCGCACGCATCGTCAAGCAGGAACACCAGTCCCTCCTTGACGCCTTTGATTGTAATATGCTGCTTGTCGGCCACCTTCCGTCCCACCTCCATCTTGTACCATTCTTTATCGGCAGCCGCAAATCCTGCCTGGTCGCGGATCAAACTGCATCATCGAGCGGTTTTTTTTGACCAAAATCCGAAAACCAGCGACGGGCCGGCACGTAAACGGCCAAGGCGAACGCCAGCTGCAAAAACAGACTTGGCAAAATATGCTGCATCAAGGCAAGCACATAGGTATCGTGCGTCACCCGGAATACGCGATACATGCCGTAGATGATCGAGTCGTAGAGCAAGCAGGTCATCCCGATCAGCGAGAGCACCGTCAGCATAGGAATCCGCTTGAAGGAGAGCAGCAAGCCGACCACATAGCCGCATAGCCCCATCGCGAACGCATGAACGCCGATCAAATGACCGTAAAACACCAAATCCTGCAGCAAACCAAAGCTAATCCCTAGCATCAATGCGGCATGCCTCCCCGCATAGAGGGAGGCATACAGCACAAATACAAACGTGAATTGCGGCACAAGCCTGCCCAGCCAGTCCGCCGGAATGAGCCAAGGCATGAGCGAGCCTTCCACAATAAACAGGAGCAGCATGATAAGAATGACCCAGCGCCGCCTCATTCAGCGTCTCCCGCCGCTTCAGGAACCTTGACGACAAGCACCTCGGAGAGCTTGTCGAACTCAGCCGCCGGCTCGATAAATGCCGTGCGTGTCAACCCGAAATCGCCCACCTGGTGAGACGTGACGGTGCCGATGACGATGCCGACCGGGAACACGTCGCCGAGCCCGGAGGTGATGACGACATCGCCTTCGGTCAGCGGGTCCTCCTCCGCAATTTTGGACATCAGCAGCTGGCCGTTCTCGATATTATAGCTCTCGATAATGCCAAACGAATCCTCCTCCTTGCCCTCCACTGTAGCCGAGATGAACTTCGGATTAACGGACTGTCCGTCCAGCTCAGTAATCGGAATCACGTTTGCGGTAAACGGCGAGACGCTGCTGATCATACCGATCAGACCTTGCTCCGTAACGACGGCCATATTTTCCTTGAGGCCGTGACGCGAGCCGAGATTAATCTTGAAGGTGCGGTTGTAGGCATCGGGACTTACTGAGACGACCTGCGCGATCATGTACGTATAATTATTGCGATTTTTTTGTTCTTCCGTGAAGTTAAGCTTGGCTTGCAGCCTGGCATTTTCTTGCTCGATCCGGTTGTACTTGCTTTTGTCGCGCGCGTAGCTGGCTACCGTTGTCCGCAGGCGGGCATTTTCCTCATACAGCTCCCGCATCGTGCGGATATCTTCAAACAAGCCCGCTACATAACCAGCGGGCTTGTAAAACCATTGCTGAACATAACCAACCGTATCATTCAGAAACTTCTCCGGCCAGGTCAGATCCTTCCGATCGCTGAGCGAGAACCCCATCACCGCTATGAACAGGATCAGGCCAATCAGAAGGACGAACAGCCGTTTGTTGCGCATCATGTTAAACAGGCCAATCACCCGCTCGCATGCTCATCCCACTCCCCCTTACGGATGATTACCTTATCGCTTGCCGCCCTTGCGGAACAGATGAATATTGTCCAGCGCGCGACCTGTGCCGATCGCCACGCAATCGAGCGGATGCTCGGAGACAATAACCGGCATCCCGGTCTCGCGAGCGAGCAGCTTGTCCAGGTTGCGCAGCAGCGCGCCGCCGCCGGTCAGGACGATACCGCGATCCATGATGTCGGCCGACAGCTCGGGCGGACACTTCTCCAGCGTCACCTTGACGGCGTCGACGATCGCATTGACCGTATCGGTGAGCGCCTCCGTAATCTCGTCCGCCGTTACGCTGAGCGTCTTGGGCAGTCCCGACACGAGATCGCGGCCGCGAATCTCCATCGACTCCTGCTTGTCCGATGTGAGTGCCGAGCCCAGGTCCATCTTCAGCTGCTCCGACGTCCGCTCGCCGATCATCAGGTTGTACATCCGCTTGATGTACTGGATGATCGCGTCGTCCATCTCATCGCCGGCGATCCGGATCGAACGGCTCGTGACGATGCCGCCAAGCGAGATAACGGCAACCTCGGTCGTGCCGCCGCCGATATCGACGACCATACTACCGGTAGGCTCCCATACGGGGAGATCGGCGCCGATCGCTGCCGCGAACGGCTCCTCGATCGTATAGGCCTCTCTCGCTCCCGCCTGTTTCGTCGCATCCTCGACCGCGCGCTTCTCGACTGCCGTAATCCCGGACGGTACGCATACCATCACATTCGGATGCCGAGGGAACATCGAGCGCTCCTTTTGCGCCTGCTTGATGAAATGCTTGATCATCGTGGCCGTCGTTTCGAAGTCCGCAATGACGCCGTCCTTCATCGGACGAATCGCGCGAATATTGCCCGGCGTGCGGCCGATCATTTTTTTGGCGTCTTCGCCTACGGCTTGAATCGTTTTCGTATCAGTACGCAGAGCAACCACCGACGGCTCTCTGACCACAATGCCTTTTCCTTTGACGAATACGAGCGTATTCGCGGTTCCCAGGTCGATCCCGAGGTCTTTCGTGAAGCCACCAAACATAATTGATCTCCCTTTCTACTTGGCCATGCGGGCATCGTCTGAACAAACCCGCATAATATTATATTACATAAGTCCCTGCTCCTTCAAACTGACGAACTGCTGCTCGCCGATGACAATATGATCCAGCACATCGATGCCGACCAACTCGCCGGCCTCGACCAGTCTTCTCGTCAAGGCGACATCTTCGGGGCTGGGCGTCGGATCGCCGCTCGGATGATTGTGAACGCAGATCAGCGATGCGCTGCTGCATTTGATCGCCGCCCGGAACACCTCTCTCGGATGAACGAGCGACGCGTTGAGCGTGCCGACGGACAAGGTCTCCTGAGCAATCAGCTGGTTCTTCGTATTAAGGAACAGACAAATGAAATGTTCTTTTTTGAGATAGCGCAACTCTTCCATCAAATAATCGGCTGCATCCTGCGGACGCCGTACCGTCAATCTCGTCTCGCGGCCTTCGCGCGACAGCCGCCGACCCAGCTCGATGCCGGCCCGCAGCTGCACGGCCTTGGCCGGACCAATGCCGCGAATCGCGGTCAGCTCCTCCAGACTCATATCGACCAACCCGGCGAGCGAGCCGCAGCTCTGCAGGATCCTGCTTGCCAGGTGAACGGCGGACTCGCTGCGCGTGCCTGTACGCAATAAAATAGCCAGTAACTCTGTATGACTGAGCGCTTCTGCCCCAAACTGCATCATGCGTTCTCTAGGTCGGTCTTCGCTTGGGACATCTCGCATGCCGTAACTCGGCATCTCCATGTCCTGTCTCCTGCCTTCTCCATTGAGGTGTACAAACAACGACCGCCCGGCACAAGGCCGCGCGATCTCAAAAAGTAAATACGGGCTTACAGCGTCTCCACGCCATAATGGGACAGCATGTCCGACAGCAAAACGAGCGACATGCCAACGACATTGAAGTAGCAGCCGTCTATGCCGTCGACTAGCGCCGCCCCCAGCCCTTGGATGCCGTAGCTTCCCGCTTTGTCCATCGGCTCGCCGGAAGCAATATAGCGCTCGATCAGACGCGCGTCGAGCGGCTTCATCGTTACGGAGGTCGCGCGATGACGCATCAGCGTCTGGCCGCTGCTGGCATGCAGCAGCGCGATGCCGCTGTATACCTGATGGCGGCTGCCCTGGAGGCGCTCGAGCATCCAGCGCGCATCCAGGACATCCGCTGGCTTGCCCAGGACGACGTCGTCATGGACGACGATCGTGTCTGCGCCGATGATGAGCGTGCCTGACGCGTCTGCGTCCCCGCTTAGGAGCGCCCGGCGCGCCGCCTCTGCCTTGCGCAGCGCCAACTGCTCGACAATCTCTGCCGGGCGCCAGTACGACGGCGTCGATTCATCCGTGTCTGTAGCCTGGATGCGAACAGGCAGCGAGAGCGCCAGCTGCTCGAGCAGTTGGCGTCTCCTTGGCGAAGCCGACGCCAGCAGCAATTCAGTTACCTTCTCCGATGAGCTTGCTTGGCGTGACACGGCATCCCTGCTCCTTCTCAGTTATAGTCTGCGATAGATCCAGATCGCGACGGCGGCACCGATGATGCTCAGCAGACTGATCTGAATATGTAGATTCAAGTCAAAACGCAACACGATCAAGTCGGCTGCCGGAGACCACCTGGCCTCCATCGAGCGGGCGAGCATCTCCAGTCCGGGGACATCGGCCACCCACCTTCCGATCAGCGTGCCGGCGATCAGCCCAAGCCCTATAAAGACGAGCAGTACAACTATATTTTTCTTCATCGTCCAACGTCCTTCGTCAGGTTTTGACACCTGGGTCTATTATACGTTGGAAGCCGCTCTATGACAATGCGTCGATTTGCGTAAGCCAATCCTTCTGAAGGATCACGGCTTCCATCAAGGCGCTTTGAGCCGTCCACAGATGGGCGCGCGACGGATTTTTGTCATACTCTTCAAAGGAGACGGCGGCCGTCTGCAGTCGAGTGACCAAGGCCTCCGCCGTCTCCTGGGCTTCCGGGCTCCAGTCTTTGAATATCGCCGCCGCTGTGGCTGTCCACTGCTGATGCGCGCTCTTCCAGGCGAGCGCGTCGCGCTCCGGCAGCCGCGCCGGCTCGGCCTGGGCCAGCTGGCTCAGCGTTAACTCATTAAATAGACGAATCAACTCCCGCGTCTGTTCAAAAAAAAGCTCCGCCTGTCCGCTTTGGCCTTGAAATGGCAGCTTGCCGACGGCCGGCACTGCAAATTCCTTCAGGTATACCTCCGCCCCGCCGAGCTGCTCGCTCAGCATGACCGCGCTGTTGCGGCTTGTGCCCATGCCCGCAAAAACCCGGTAGCCGTCTGTGGTCGAGGAAGCGGCCGCCAAGCCCTTTTGGCGCAATTCGGCGATCGCCGCCGCCATGCCTTCTTCATTGCTAAATACGCCGTACTGCAGCATATAGTAATTGCCGGAGGGCACCTCGGCCTCCGTCATGACCGCTCCGCCTGACGGCGTCTCTCCCGCCGTCCCGCCCGATGGCTGGACAACGGATGTCTCGTCCGTCGTCGCAGGCGTCGCAGGCTCGCCGGTGAACAGCGATAGTGCCAAATAGCCAAACAAGACACCAGTCGCAATCGCGCCAGTCACCGAAACAAACACCTTCAGCCAGGACGGACCGACCGGGTGACGTCTGATGATCGATGGCTCCTGATGCAGCGGCGGCCCCTGGTCGTGCGACAGCAGCGGCGCGGGGCGTTCCGCGAATCGCTCGACCGAGTGCTCCGACAATCGCTTGACAGGCTGTTCCGTAAATCGCTCGACCTCACGCTCGGCCTGCATCGGCGCTGTAGTCTCGCCCAGTTCTATATAAGGCAGCTCGTCTGCACGCTGCAGATCCGGCTGCGAAGCTCCTATGGCAGGGTCGATCGCCTGACGCTCGGAGACGGGACCCGACTCGCGGATCAGTCTCTCCAGAGCAAAGGCGTCGTCCTGAAACGGACTGACCCAGGACGGCAGATCCTGCTCGCGAGTAAAGGCTAACGGCTCCTGGAAGAGCGGCCGCGTCGACGGTTCCGTCCGTTGCGGCGTCGCTGTGCTGACAGGCTCCTGGTACTTGGGCTCGGCAGCTGACCGGACGTCAACGCGTCGGCTGGCCGATGCGTCGCGGACGACGCCTGTCGCACGGTCGTCGGCAGGCTGGACCAGCTTGCCGGAGGGTTGATCGAATCGGTACGTAATTCGGGCTTTCTGGCTCATCTCACTCGCTCCTTGTCCCATATCGTCTATTGCTACTCTATGAGACAAGCCGTACGAATATGACAATCGGTCAAGCAAACCCAGAAATGGCGGTGCAGCAAATCCCGGCACCGCCATCCTTTGAACTTGTATCGTATGAAACGCGTTACGAATCAGGCTTTGGTCCGATCGCGCAAATGCGTGGCCAGATGCTCGGCTGCCTTCCAGATATCGCCCGCCCCCATCGTAATGACGAGATCGCCCGAACGCACCTCCTGCTCCAGCACCGTCTGCACCTCTTCCTTGGTCGGAATATAGCGGGTGTTGGCATTGCTGTTCGTCTTGATCATCTCAACCAGCTTGCCCGAGCTGATGCCTTCGATCTGCTGCTCGCCGGCCGGGGAGTAAATGTCGGTGATGATCACCTCATCCGCCTCCGCAAACGCCCGACTGAACTGATCAAACAAGAAAAAGGTCCGTGTGTAGCGCTGTGGCTGGAAAACTGCGACGATGCGCTTGCCCGTCGACTTGGCAGCCTGGATCGTCGCCTGGATCTCGGTCGGGTGATGCGCGTAGTCGTCGATGACGAGCATATCGTCCACCTCGCCGAGCACCTGGAAGCGCCGCTTGGCGCCACGGAAGTGCCGGATCGCCTCTGCAACCTCAACGAACGGCATGCCCGCAGCGAGGCAGGTGACGATCGTCGCCAGCGCGTTGTAGATATTGTGACGCCCAGGCACAGAAAGCTCCACCCGGCCGAGCGACTGGCCGTGCGCCACGACGTCAAAGCTCGCCCTGCGATCGCCCAGCTCGATCCGCTCGGCGCGATAATCGGCCTCGCGGTCGATGCCATAGGTGATCAGACCACCCTGCCCGGCCAGTGCGCCTTCGCGACGCAGACTCGGCAGCATCTCCTGGATGTTGTCGTCGTCTGCGGAGAGGATCGCCTTGCCGCCTGGCTTCACCTGCGACAGGAAGGTGACGTACGCCGTCTTCAGCTTGCCAAAGTCGCTGTCATAGTTCTCCAGATGATCGGCCTCGATGTTAGTGATAATCGCCAGATGCGGATGGTACTGAAGGAAGGAGCCGTCGCTCTCGTCCGCCTCAGCGACGACATATTCTCCCTTGCCCGCCTTCGCGTTGGTGCCCAGATTGACGACCTCGCCGCCGATGATATAGGTCGGATCGAGCTTGCAGTGCTCCATCACGAGCGCGATCATCGAGGAGGTTGTCGTCTTTCCGTGCGCTCCGGCTACGGCGATGCCTTTGCCCGCATTCATGAGCCGCGCCAGCATCTGGGCCCGGTGCAGGATCGGGATCTGTTGCTCCTCGGCAGCCTGCCGCTCCACATTGTCTCGGGTGAGCGCCGTCGAGTAGACCACCAGATCGGCGCCCTTCACATGCTCGGCCTGATGGCCGAGATAGATGCGCGCGCCCTTGGCCGCCAGCTTATCGCTCAGCTCTGCCCTGGCCACGTCCGAGCCGGTCACGGTATAGCCCATCTCTAGCATGACTCTGGCGATGGCGCTCATCCCGTATCCGCCGATGCCTATAAAATGCACATGTTCTGCTGTATTCAAAAGCGATTCACCAACCTTTTTCATAATCCGAATGGTCTAGCAAACGGGAACGGACATCGGCGATCAGATAAAGCGTACCGGTGACCACTGCAAGGTCCTCCGGCCCGGTTCTCGCTTGCAGCTGATCGAGCGCTTGCCGCCAATCCGGCTCGATGATAATCTCGCAAGCGCAGCCTTCCTCCGCGACCAATGCCGCGAGGGCGTCGGCGGACATTTTTTTGCGGAACTCGGGTTCGGTCACGATCAGCGAATCCACTAGTGGCAGTATATGCCGGAGTGTCGCCCGATGACTCTTGTTCTCGAGCATCCCCAGCATCACGTGCAGACGCTTGTATGAATAGGTATCTTGCAGAGCGGCCGCCAGCGCCGCCGCCCCTTCGGGGTTGTGCGCGCCGTCGAGCAGCAGACGGGGCTCCTGCGAGACCATCTCCAGCCGTCCGGCCCAGACGGTCTCTCGCAGTCCGGACCGCAGGACGTCCTCGTCGACTAGCACCGCATAATACGAGCGCAGCACCTCGAGCGCCATGACGGCTACAGCCGCATTGGTCACCTGGTGGCGACCGTTCATCGTAATCGCCAGCGATCCGAGGCTGCGCTGCAGTCCGTCAAACTCAAACACTTGCTCATTCTCGCGCTGCGAGAGGAGCCGCTCGTGGTACTGCTCGCCGAGCAGATACAGCGTGCTCTTGGCCGCGGCAGCCTGCTCGCGCAGGACCGCTATCGCCTCCGGCTGCGTCACGCTGGCGACGACCGGCACGCCGGGCTTGATGATGCCAGCCTTCTCGCGGGCGATCGCCTCCAGGCTGTCGCCCAAAATGTCCATATGGTCGTGCCCGACATTGGTAATGACCGACAAGAGCGGGCTGACGACGTTGGTGACATCCAAACGCCCGCCAAGTCCGGTCTCCCAGACGACGAAGTCCGGGTAGGTGCGTCTGGCATAATAGAGAATCGCCAGCAGCGTCGACACCTCGAACATCGTCGGCGACCCCAGCTCGGATGCTGCGATCTCCTCGACCTGCGGACGAACCTCGTTCACAAGCTCAACCAGCGCCTCCGGGTCCATGTCGGTCCCGTTATACTGGATACGATTCGTAAAGGATGTGATATATGGGGAGGTATAGGTGCCAACATCGTAACCGGCCTTCACCAGGACGCGGGTCAGATAGGCGCAGACCGAGCCTTTGCCATTGGTGCCGGCGACATGGATGAACTTGAGCCGCCGCTCCGGATGGTCAAAGCGCTCCAGCAGCAGCCGGATCCGATCCAGTCCGGGACGGATGCCAAACGGCACCAGCGATTCGATCCAGTCTCTTGCTTCCTCATAGGTAGTAAACGCCGTCTCGACGGCTTGATTATCGGACATGCTGTTCCGCCTTCCTTCTGTCCCGGACTAACCGCGCAGCTCGGCGATTCTCGCCTGCACCTTCTCGCGTTTGGTTGCATAATCGTTCATTTTGGCCCGTTCCTCTTCGATAACCTTGGCCGGTGCTTTAGCGACGAAGCCTGGATTGGCCAGCTTCTTCTCGACACGCTCGACCTCTTGCGTGAGGTGGGCGATTTCCTTGTTCAGTCGTACGATCTCCTGCTCGATGTCGATCAGGCCGGCCAGCGGCAGATACAGCTCGACGCCGGTGACGACCGCCGTCATCGCCTTGTCCGGCGCGCCCTGCGCAGCGTCGATAACGAGCGAGGAGGTGCCGCAGAAGCGGACGATATACTCTTCATTGCGTCGCAGTACAGCCTCTGTCTCCGCACCGGACGGACGCAGGATGAGCTCGATCTTTTTGCTCATCGGCACATTGACCTCGGCGCGGATGTTGCGGACGGCGCGGATGACATCCATCAGCAGTCCCATCTCCTGTACCGCGTCCGGAGCCTCCAGCGCAGCGTCGTACGTCGGCCACGCAGCGAGCGTGATCGTCTCCCCTTTATGCGGCAAGTGTTGCCATATTTCCTCGCTAATAAACGGCATGAACGGATGGATAAGCCGCTGCGTCCGATCGAGCACGTAGGCCAGCACCGACTGGGTGGCGCGCTTGGCCGCCGCGTCCGTGCCGTACAGGCTCAGCTTGGCGAACTCGATGTACCAGTCGCACAGATCGTCCCAGATGAAATTGTAGAGCAGACGGCCGGTCTCTCCGAAATCGTAGCTGTCGATCAGCCGCGTCACATCGCGCGACGTCTCATTGAGCCGATGGAGAATCCAGCGGTCGGCCGTGCCGAGCGGTCCGTCCAGCGTAATGTCGTCGGCTGTGACGCCGTCCAGATTCATCAGGGCAAATCGCGAAGCGTTCCAGATCTTGTTGGCAAAGTTGCGGGCCTGCTCGACGCGCTCCCAGCGGAACCGCAGGTCCTGCCCGGGCGTGCTGCCGGTGGAGATCATGTAGCGCATCGCATCGGCACCGTATTGCTCGATCACCTCGAGCGGATCGACGCCGTTGCCGAGCGACTTGGACATCTTGCGGCCGTCGGCGGCGCGCACCAGGCCATGCATCAGCACGTCTCCGAACGGGATCTTATCGGTGAACTCCAGCGCCGTGAAGATCATCCGGGCCACCCAGAAATAAATAATATCGTAGCCCGTCACCAGCGTACTGGTCGGGTAATAACGTTCCAGATCCTTGGTCGCCTCGGGCCAGCCGAGCGTAGAGAACGGCCACAAACCGGAGCTGAACCACGTATCGAGCACATCCTCATCCTGTGACAGCGAGGCGCTGCCGCACGCGCTGCACTGAGCGACCGCTTCGTGGGCGACATGAAGCTCGCCGCAAGCGTCGCAGTACCAGGCCGGAATCCGGTGTCCCCACCAGAGCTGGCGTGAGATACACCAGTCGCGTACGTTCTCGATCCATTGCAGATATACCTTGTCGAAGCGATCCGGGACGAACTTGACGCCCTGGCCGGACTTCTGCACAGCAATTGCCCGCTCGGCCAGCGGCTTCATATCGACGAACCATTGCGTCGACAAGTACGGCTCGACGACGGCGCCGCTGCGCTCGCTATGGCCGACCTGGTGCGTGTGGTCCTCGATGAGGACGCAGACGCCTTGCTCCTGCAGATCCTTGACGATCCGCTTGCGGCACTCGGCGCGATCCAGACCCTGGTACGGTCCCGCCTCCGCATTCATCGTCCCGGACTCATCCATGACGATGATCTGCGGCAGGTCGTGACGCTGGCCCATCTCGAAGTCGTTGGGGTCATGGGCCGGCGTAATCTTGACCGCGCCGCTGCCGAACTCGCGATCGACGTATTCGTCAGCGATGATCGGGATCTCGCGTCCGATAATCGGCAGCACGAGCATCTTGCCGATCAGATGGCGGTAGCGCTCATCCTCGGGATGGACGGCGACAGCGGTATCGCCCAGCATCGTCTCCGGTCGCGTCGTCGCCACTGTGATCGTGCCGCCGCCCTCTTGGAGCGGATATTGCAGATGATACAGATGGCCCTGCACTTCCTTATGTTCCACCTCGATATCGGAGAGCGCGGTACGCGCCTCGGGGTCCCAGTTGATGATCTTTTTGCCGCGATAGATCAGTCCTTTTTCGTACAGCTGCACGAACACGTCTCTTACCGCCTTTGACAAGCCCTCGTCAAGCGTGAACCGTTCTCTGGAATAATCGAGCGACAGTCCCATCTTGGCCCACTGATCGCGGATCGTCCCGGCGTAATGCTCCTTCCACTCCCATACCTTCTCCAGGAACGCCTCGCGGCCCAGATCGTAGCGGGATTGGCCTTCCTCGCGCAGCTTCTGCTCCACCTTGGTCTGCGTCGCGATCCCGGCATGGTCGGTGCCCGGCAGCCAGAGCGCGTCGTAGCCCTGCATCCGCTTCACGCGGATGAGGATATCCTGCAGCGTAAAGTCGAGCGCATGACCGATATGGAGCATCCCCGTCACATTGGGCGGCGGGATGACGATCGAATACGCCGGCGCGTCGGGCCGTTGTCCTGCCTCGAAATAATTGCCTTCCATCCAGTAGGCGTACCATTTTTTCTCAGCGGCTTGCGGATCATACGTCGTCGGCATTTCCACAGTTGTGTTGTTGTTCAGTTCAGACATTCACAGACCCTCCAATTTTCGTCGAAAAATCAAAAAAGCCTTTCGTCCTCAAAGGACGAAAGGCTTGAGCTTCCGTGGTACCACCTTTGTTTCGCGGTGCGCGAAACACGCACTGCGACACTCAAACATATAACGGCTGCTACCGGCCTGTATTAGCGCGCGTCGGCAAATCGCCGACATAGCGGGCATGGCACAGGCAACTCCAGGGCGACAGGCTCACAGCTACTTCCTGCAGAACCTCACAGCGCAGACAGTTCCGCTCTCTGAAGGCTTCGCGGTGAACATTCCCTTTCACGGTTGATATCTATGAAGTTGCGCATAACATACGCCTTCTATGATACCGCTCTTCCGCTCAGGAGTCAATACAGCCCTGGCATATCCGTCCAGCACGTTACGGAATATGTAGCACCTGGCCCTCAGAGATACTGTGGTCCGGCAACCGATTATACAGGATGATCTCCCGCGAGCCCAGCTGGTATCGCTCGGCGATCTCCTCGAGCGTCTCCTCGCGCTGGACGATGCACATCCGTATTCTTCGGAACTCCGTCTCTTCGCCGGACTTGCTCAGGAACAGCCGCTTCCACTCGACCTCGTCGCCAGCGTTGGACGCTGCCTGCGGCTCCGGCGCTTCTTCCTCCTCGAGCGGCTTGGCTTGCTGGCGGATGTCTGCAGCTTTTTGGGCGTTAGGGAGCAGGCTTTTGAGCCCGATGCTATCCTCCGGCTCGCCGGGCTCGGGACGCTTGCCGGCAAAGGCGATCTTCATCTCCGGTCGCGGAGACGCTTCCTCCTCGACCGGCTCTGCTGCCGACAGCTCCTCCGTCGGCCCAGTATCCTCCGACAATTGAGGCGATGCAGTTGGCTCACGCTCGTCCGACTCCGCAAATCCTGCCCAGCTTACCGGCTCTGTGTCCGCCTGTTCCGCCGTCTTGGCCGCTTGCGGCGCAGCCAGGGGCTCTGCAGACCGTGTCTGGAATGGCTGTTGCGCCGCTGGCTCGGCAGTCGGCTCGGTAACTGCGGACGGCTTGTCGAGACGATGCGCCGCGGCGGCCGGCGGCGCGCTCGCCTTCGGCTGGCGGGGAGACGCGACCGATAACGGCGCCGTCTTGGGCGGACCGACAGGCGGCGCGGCCTGTACAGCCTCTGGAATCGACGGCACTGGCTGTATAGGCGCTGCCTTGGCAGCGGGCTCCTCAGGCGCAACCGATCTCGCGGGCTCGGCGACAGGCTCCGGTACGGCGGAGACCTTGGCCTCCGGTGTCCGCGCAGGCGTCTGCCTCGGCAGCGTCGGCTCCAGCGGCGGTGCCGCAGGCTGCTGGCGCGTGCGTCTGGCCGACTGCTCGGCAGCGCCATGGATCGGGCTCTCCGGCGGCGCATAGGGACGCGCAGGACCTTCCGCGACAGGGATCGACTCGCTGGCGGGGATAGCCTGCCGCTCCTCCTCCGGATCCACCCGGTGGACGACGGTGAATGGCTCCTCCGTCTCCTCCCATTGCTCGTAGACCGGTCGCTCCTCGGCGATCAGTCCGCGCAGCGACAGCACGCCGGTGATGCTGAGCGTCCGCGCCGACAGGAGATCGACGTCGAAGTTGTCGATGTCGACCGCCAGATCCTCCAGACGATGCACCCGGTTCATCGGCAATGTAATCTCCACCGGAATCCAATACTCGAGCAGTTGCGTCCCGCCCGCCTGTTGCGAATCGTATAGCCCGCTCAGCAGCAGATTGCCCCGCAGCAGCACTTGCTCCTCCTGATCGACAATCTCGATATGGGGGGTCAGTTCGATCTCTTCCAGCTCGTCGATGGCTGCGACCTCATCGGACAAGTGTATGCGCTCATAGACGTCAAACCGCAATCCTTGGTTATGATCCAGCACGCTACATCCTCCCTTCAGTGTGGATGCTCTATTGCATCATTCACTATCTATCTATATGGGAACGAGAGGACGCGCATGCCTATGAATTTCAGCGCCCGTCGAGCGCTGTCCACAGCTCGCTCAGCCAAGGCGGACGGACAGCGTCGACACAGACGCGCTCCTGCGTCCACGGGTGCTCGAAGACGAGCCGCTCGCCGTGCAGCGCCTGATGCGACAGCAGCGCCGAAGCGCCGCCGTACAGACGATCACCGACCAGAGGATGGCCGAGATGGCTCAGATGGACACGGATCTGATGGGTGCGTCCCGTCTCCAGACGGACGCGCACCAGCGTCGCGTCGCGGGCGCGGCCGATCACCTCGTAATGCGTCACAGCGGGGTCGCCGCCGGGCGCGACGCGCCGACGCCCGGCCTGATGACGGTCGCGGCCGATCGGCCAGGTCAGCGTGCCCTGGTCCGCCCGGATTCTTCCTTGCGCGACCGCCACATACTCCCGGCCCATCGACTTGTTGCGGAGCGCTTCGTCGAGCAGCCATTGGGCGAGGTCGTTTTTGGCGTAGAGGACGGGGCCGGATGTCTCCTGATCGAGCCGATGCACATGTCGGACCGCGGCCTGCTGATTCGTCGCCAGCATATGGCGAAGCGCGGCCTCGTCGAGCGTCCCCGCTTCGCCCGGACGAGCGGGATGAACGTTCATCCCCGCAGGCTTGTTCAGGACGAGGCAATAATCGTCCTCGAACAGCACCTCCGGGCTCCCGGCAACGGACTGCCGCGCCAGACGGTACAACGGCTCCGACGACAGCTCGGCCGCAGGGAAGACATGCAGCCGGATCGCGCCATCGCCGGGCTGGATGCCCCCCGTCGAGAACAGCCGGTTGATCCACTTGGCCGGCAAGCCGCTCGCCTCCAGCAGCAGCAGTCTGGCGTTATGAGCCGAGCGGGGCGACTGCTCCGACAACGCAAAGGGGAGCGGCAACTCCAGCCACTCCCCCATGCGCTTGGCGCGGCGACGCGCCGTCAACCAATCGTTCGTCATCGTTACAGACTCCCCAGCACGCGATCATGCGCTTCGATCGTGCAGTCGATATCGGCCTCGGTATGGACCCCGGAGAGGAACATCCCTTCGAACTGCGACGGCGCGACGCTGACGCCCGCCTGCAGCATCCCCGCAAAGTACGCCTTGAAGCGCTCCAGATCCGACTTTTTGGCGGTATCGTAATTGATGACATGCGTGTCGGTGAAAAACGGGCAGACCATCGAGCCGACCCGATTGATCGTCGAAGGGACGCCATGCTTCTCGGCGTTGCGCTCCAGCCCGAGCTGCAGTCGCACCGACAGCCGTTCGATCGCCTCGTAGCGTTCCCGGGTCATCAGCTGCAGCGTCGCATAGCCCGCTGCCATCGCCAGCGGATTGCCCGAGAGCGTGCCCGCCTGATAGATCGGCCCGGCCGGCGCCATCTGCTCCATAATTTCGCGTTTGCCGCCATATGCGCCTACCGGCAGACCGCCGCCGATCACCTTGCCCATGCACGTCAGATCAGGCGTGATGCCATAGAGCCCCTGCGCGCTATGATAATGCACGCGGAAGCCGGTCATCACTTCGTCGAAGACGAGCAGGCTGCCATACTCCTCGGTAATGTCGCGCAGACCTTGCAAGAAGCCCGGCAGCGGCGGCACGACGCCCATATTGCCGGCGACCGGCTCGACGATGACGCAGGCGATCTCTTCTCCGAACCGCTCGAAAGCCAGACGCACCGAGTCCAGATCATTGAACGGCACGGTCAGCGTATGCGTCGCCACGCTCTCGGGCACGCCCGGGCTGTCGGGCAGCCCCAGCGTCGCTACGCCGGAGCCGGCCTTGATGAGCAGGCTGTCGGCATGGCCGTGGTACGAGCCCTCAAACTTGAGAATCTTGCTCCGTTTCGTATAGCCGCGCGCCAGTCGCAGCGCGCTCATCGTCGCCTCGGTGCCCGAGTTGACCATCCGGACGACCTCGACGGACGGCATCCGCTCGATGACGAGCTCGGCCATCGCCGTCTCCAGCTCGGTCGGCGCGCCGAAGCTCGTCCCCTTCTCCGCCGTGCGCTTGATCGCTTCGACGACCTCGGGGTGCGCATGCCCCATGATCAGCGGTCCCCAGGAGAGGACATAATCGATGTAGCTGTTGCCGTCGATATCCGTGATCCGGCTGCCCTTGCCGCTCTCGATGAAGCGCGGCGTCAGGCCGACCGACTTGAAGGCGCGGACCGGCGAGTTGACTCCGCCAGGGATCGATTGCTTGGCCCGTGCAAAAGCTTCGCGCGAACGGCTATCCGTCAGCGCCGATTGATTGTTGTTCATCGCTATCCCACCTGTCTGTTAAAGGTTATCTGAACTGACGCGCCGCATCCTTGGCAAAGTAGGTGATGATCAGATCCGCGCCAGCCCGCTTCATGCCGAGCAGCGTCTCGTGGACGATCGCCTGCTCGTCGAGCCAGCCGTTGGCGGCTGCCGCTTTGATCATCGAATACTCGGCGCTGACGTTATAAGCGACGACGGGCAGATCGAAATTCTCCTTGAGCGCCCGGATAATATCCAGATAAGCGAGCGCCGGCTTGACCATGAGCATATCTGCTCCCTCGAGCACATCCGATTCGGCTTCGCGCAGCGCTTCCCGGCTATTGGCCGGGTCCATCTGATACGTCTTACGGTCGCCGAATTGCGGCGTCGAGTGCGCAGCATCGCGGAATGGCCCATAAAACGCCGACGCATACTTGACCGAGTAAGACAGAATCGGCAACGATTCGTAACCGGCTTCGTCCAGCCCGGCGCGGATCGCCTGTACGAATCCGTCCATCATGTTGGACGGCGCGATCACATCGGCTCCGGCCTCAGCCTGCGAGATGGCTGTGCGCACGAGCAGCTCAAGCGAGGCGTCGTTGTCTACGCAGGCTTCGCCGTTGTCGCCTTGGCGCACGACCCCGCAATGTCCGTGATCGGTAAATTGGCACAGGCACGTATCGGCAATGATGACCAGCTGCGGGGCCCGCGCCTTGATGCGGCGAGTCGCCTGCTGCACGATACCGTTCGGGTCGTAGGCGGAGGTGCCTTCGGCATCCTTGTGATCCGGCACGCCGAACAGCAGCACTGAACGGATACCAAGCTCCGTCACCTCGTCAATCTCTGCATCGAGCGTATCCAGCGAATAGTGGTACACCCCCGGCATCGACGGAATTTCTTCCTTGACGCCCTCGCCAGTCGTAACAAAGATAGGATAGATCAGGTCGTCGGCAGAGAGCGCATGCTCCCGTACGAGCGCGCGCATGGCGCCGCTGTTGCGCAGACGACGATGTCGAACAGTCGGAAAACTCATAACGGACATCCCCTTTCGATGGGTATGGATGGGTATGGATTCGGATGGATGAATAAGGTCAAAGCCATCTGCAGCATGCATAGGGTCGGGACCGCTAAGGCTCCCGCCGATCATGCCGATGGGCCGCAATAGCGTCGAGGAGCGCTTCGATCGTCGCCTCTGCCGGCTCGATCGCGACATCGAGCCCGGCTGCGCGGGCGGTGGCCGCCGTCACGGGGCCTATGCAAGCAGCGGCGATGCCTTGCAGCAGCGTCTCCGGCGCGGCGATGCCCTGCTGTCGCAGACGCTCCAGCAGATTAGTCACCGTCGAGGAGCTGGTGAAGGTGATCACATCGATCGCTCCCGATCGGAGCTGATCCAGTACCTCGTCATCGTCGTCGCTGTGCGCCAGCACCGTCTCGTAGATCGGCACGGCCCACACGTCGACGCCAGCCTCTCGCAGCGACTCCGGCAGCACATCGCGCGCCAGATCGCCTCGCGGCAGCAAAGCTCGCTGACCGGGCCGGAGCCGTGCCTCCAACTGCTCGGCCAGACCTTCCGCCTGGAAGGTCTCGGGCAGCTCCTCGGCGAGCAAGCCGTAGCGCTCAAGCGCCCGCGCCGTACCGGGACCGACTACCGCCAGCTCGGCCCGGTGGAAGCGCCGGATATCGACACGCAGCCGTCGCAGCCAGCGGAAGAACGAATCGACGCCATTGGCGCTCGTGAAGATCAGCCAGTCGAAGCTGTCGGCTGCCTGTACCGCAGCTTGCAGCTGCTCCGCGATCGCCGGGTCCTCGCTCTCGCGGATCTCGATCACCGGATACTCGACCGGCTCGCCGCCCAGCTCCTCGATGCGATCGGCGAGCGCGCTCGCCTGCGCGCGTGCCCGCGTCACCAGGATGCGGGTGCCGAACAGCGGCTTGCGCTCGTACCACATCAGCTGCTCGCGCTGCCGGACCACCTCGCCAACGACGATGACCGCCGGCGGCTGGAAGTTCGCCTCCCGCACCTGCTCCTCGATCGTCTCCAACGTGCCGACGATCGTTTGCTGCTCCACCCGCGTCCCCCAGCGCACCAGGGCGACCGGAGTGGAAGCTGGCTTGCCGTGGCGGATCAGCTGCTCGCTAATATAGCCGATCTTGGCGACGCCCATCAGGAAGACGAGTGTGCCAGTAGCCAGCGTCACCTTGTCCCACTGGATCGAGCGGTCGAGCTTGTCCGGACTCTCATGTCCGGTGATGATCGACATCGACGAAGCGAGGTCGCGATGGGTCACCGGGATGCCCGCATACGCCGGCACCGCGATCGCCGAGGTGATGCCGGGGACGATCTCGAACGGGATATCATGCTCGCGCAGCAACCCGGCCTCTTCGCCGACACGGCCGAAGATCGTCGGGTCGCCGCCCTTCAGCCGCGTCACGATCTTGCCCTGCAGCGCCAGATCGACCAGCAGCTGATTGATCTCCTCTTGCTTCATCGTATGGCGATCCGGCAGCTTGCCGACATAGACCTTCTCCGCGCCCGGCTTCAGATGCTTGAGCAGCCGCGGGCTGGCCAGACGATCATAGACGACGACGTCGCAGAGCCGGATGCACTCCAGCCCTCTCACCGTGATCAGCTTCGGATCTCCCGGACCAGCGCCGACCAGATAGACGATTCCCTTCCCCATCCCCATGCTCAGCTCCTCGCTTCCGCCAGGATGCGCTCGGCTCCCTCGGTCCGCAGCGCGGCAGCGACGTCCACCCCGAGCTGCGCCGCATCGCTTCCAGTCGCTGTATGGCGTAGCAGCTGCTGGCCATCGGGCGAGCCGACCATGCCTGTCAGCGTGATGACGCCATCCTGCGAGACCGTCGCATGCGCCCCGATCGGCACCTGACAACCGCCGTTCAGCGTACCGAGGAAGCTGCGCTCGGCCGAGACCGCGAGGTCTGTCGTCGGATCGTTGTAGAGCGCCAGCAGCTCTCTCACCTGACGGTCGTCGGCTCGGCATTCGATGCCGAGCGCCCCTTGTCCGACCGCCGGGATGCAGACGTCGGCGGGCAGCACCGACGAGATCCGATCTGTCCAGCCCATCCGTTGCAGTCCGGCAGCGGCGAGTACGATCGCATCGAAGTCTTCGGTATGCAGCTTGCGGATCCGCGAGTCGATGTTGCCGCGAATCCACTGCACGTTCAGATCCGGCCGAGCATGGAGCAGCTGGCAGGAGCGCCGCAGGCTGCTGGTGCCGATGACGGCGCCGGCGGGCAGATCCGCAAGCGATCCCCCGTCCCTGGTGATCAGACAATCCCGCGCATCCACCCGCGCAGGCGTTGCCCCGTTGATCAGCCCATCAGGCAGCTCATACGGCATATCCTTCATGCTGTGCACAGCCATATCGATAACGCCGTCCATGAGCGCCTGCTCGATCTCCTTGACGAACAGGCCTTTGCCGCCGACCTTGGACAACGTCACGTCGATGATCTGATCGCCCTTGGTGACGATCTTGCGCAACTCGAACGTATACCCCAATCCGTGCGCGTCGCTCAGCTGCTGCAGCGCTTCGATGACCTGTCCGGTCTGGGTCAAGGCCAGCGAGCTCTGGCGCGTGCCTACGATAATTTTCCTAGTATGGTGCTCCACGTTATGTACCTTCCTTTCTATGTTAAGCGCAGCTGATCGAGCAGCTGCGCCCAGCTCTCCTCGCTCTGCTCCGGCTGCCACCACGCCTCCGGCAGCTCAAGCGCCCGCTCCAGCATGCGGCGACGGACGTCCGCCGGCTGGCCCTGCTGCTGCACGCGCCGCCGAAGCTCGCGCAGCCAGGCTGTCAGCCGCTCATACTCCGGGCCGTAGCGCGCCTCCAGCTCCTGTCTGATCCGGGATGCCAGCATCGGGCTCGCTCCCGAGGCCGTGACGCTGAGCACGAGATCGCCTCGTCTAACTGTGGCCGGCGTGACGAAGGAGCCAGACTCGGGATCGTCAGCGACATTGACCGGGATGCTCAGCCGATCCGCCTCGCTCGCAACCTGCCGGTTAATCCCAGGATCGTCAGTCGCGGCGAAGACTAAACGCGCCCCTTGCAGATCGCCAGCACGGTATGCTCTGCGATGGAGCACGAGCTCCCCCCTCGTCGCCATTAGCTCCAGCCGCTCCGTCACAGCCGGGCTGATTACGGTCACCGCCGAGCCAGACTCCAGGAGCCCGGACACTTTGCGCTGCGCGACAGCTCCGCCGCCGACGACGACGCAGGCCGCCCCCTCCAGCTTGAGCATCAGTGGATAATAACGCGTCATACGCGATCCTCCCATAGCCTCAAGTCCAATTATGGAACTGGGAGGCCGAGTTCAAAAACAGGTTGAACAGCAACACGGCAAACGAGGTGAGGTTCCACTTCGCCGTGCTTGCCCCGCCATGGCGCAGCACATTGCGCCGCACGAGGTAGACGAGATAAAAGCCAAGTCCGACAAACGACGAAAACACCTTCCAATCGAGCAGCAATGCCGACTTCCCCTCGACAATAATCGATGCGACGGCAACCGCAAGCGACAAAATCAACAGCGGCGCCCCGATTAAGGCCGTACGATAAACATAGCGTTCGATCGATTCGAGCGAAGGCATCCGGCGCATCGAGGCCGACCATTTGCGTCCTTTGAGCTTGCCATGCAGGAACAGGTACATCCCGGAGAAGATGGCGCCGATCGTCAGGATCGCATACGCGCAGGTAATCAGCGTAATATGGATATAGAGCAGACCAATCGCCTGTCCCCAGGACTTCAGGCCGATCTCGGCCGAAGGTCGGCTGAACAGGTTGACGGCCAGCAGGACAAAGCCGATGATATTAACGAAAAAAACTAGAAACTCGATACGAAAAAAACGATTCATCATCAGCGAGATCGTAATGAGCAGCCACGAAAATAAAAACAAATATTCAAACAGCGAAATCGTCGACATCTCTCTATGTGTGGTCAAGCGATAGACGAGGAAGCCCGTCTGCAGAACCCAGACGAAAGTAAGCAGCCCTGTGCCCATCCGCTTCGCTCTCCGACTCGGCTCAGCGAGGTCGGAGAAGTAAAACAGTAGGCTCAGGGCATACAAATAAATCAGCATCACATATAAATAATGGTTAAATACCATGCAGCGCCTCCCGGTCGGCAACAGCCCTATGGCGTAACGGTAGCCAGTCCCGCAGCACCCGCGTGACCTTGCGCCTGCGCCTTGAGCCTCTTCAGCTCGGCGGCAGCCTCGAGCTCGGCCGCACGCTCGGCGGCTGCAGCCTGGGCCAGCGGTTCTTCGAGGGCAAACAGCTTCACAAACATATCCATCGACTGAGCGGCATGCTTGTCGCCGGCCATCTCCTTGACGCGCAGGATCGGGTCCTGGAGCAGTTGATTGACGATGCTCTTGGTCAGCTTGCGGATCACCTTAAGCTCTCGCTCATCGAGATCCGGGAGCTTGTTGGTCAGGCTCTCCATCGTATCCTCGTGGATCGCCGCAGCCTTGGTCTGCAAGGAGCGGATCAGCGGGATGACGCCCAGCGTCTTGTACCACTGACGGAATGCATCCATCTCGATCAAGATCATCGTCTCGATCTTGGCCGCTTCGGCGCGGCGCAGCTCGAGATTACTCTCGACGATCCCTTCCAGATCGTCGATATCGTAGAGGAATACGCCCTCCACATCGGAGATATTCGGATCAAGATCGCGAGGCACCGCGATATCGATCATGAACAGCGGACGGCTGGAGCGACGCTGCATCGCCTCCTGCACTTGTGCGCGGCGCAGCACGTAGCCATCCGAGCCAGTCGAGCTGATAATAATATCCGCTTCGTGCAGGCGACGTATCGCATCCTCCATCGACAACGGAATGCCGTTGAACTTGTCCGCCAGTTGAACTGCGCGGTCGTAGGTACGATTAACGACGAGCACCTGCTCAGCGCCGTTCGCGTACAGATGCTTGGCGGTCAGCTCGCTCATCTTGCCGGCGCCGATGATCATGACGGTCTTCTGATGGAACTGGCCAAAGATGCGTTTGCCCAGCTCAACTGCCGCATAGCTGACCGACACGGCCGCTTCGCCGATCGACGTCTCCGAGTGAGCGCGCTTGGCGAGCGTCACCGCCTGCTTGAACAGCATGTTGAACAGCGTGCCTGTTGCCTTCTCCTGCTGCGCCAGCAGGAAGGCGTCGCGGATCTGACCGAGGATCTGAGTCTCGCCGATAATCATCGAATCCAGCCCGCAGGTCACCCGCATCAGATGCTCGATCGCCCGGTCATCCTCATACATGTACAGATGGCTGGTGAATTGCTCGCGCGGAAGTCCGAACCACTGCTCCATAAACGTACGGATATGATGCCCGCACAGCTGATGACGGTCGACGACCGCATAGATCTCTGTCCGATTGCAGGTCGCCACAATGACACATTCCATAATACTGTTCGTCTGCTTCAGCTGGCGCAGCGCCTGAGGCAATTCGCGCTCCGCAAACGTAAACTTCTCTCTGACTTCCACAGGAGAAGTCTTATAATTCAGACCAACCACTACGATGTGCACTGCGCTATCACCTGCCTTATAATCATTCTAATGTAAAGTATAGCATAGTTCGACATGCCGTACGTTCGTATTTATGAAGAAAATATGAAAACTCTGGCGCATGAAAAACGCCTTGCTATGCTTCTTTTACAGCTAATTCTAGTGTAAACCAACCTAAGAAACTTATACCCGACTTCGCGCAAATTCAAGGCTGTGTCACAGGACAAGCCGTCTTTGTAACAAAACAGCCATGGAGCTCGCTCCATGGCTTGTGGGTAATAGCCGGATTAGACCAGCTCTACTTGCTTCAATTGCGGTTCTTCCACCTGCAACTCGCCGAGGCCGCGAATCAGCTTCTTGGCATGTGCTTTGGTAGGCTTCAAGACTGCCAGCATGTAATCAATCGCCAGCTGGGGATCAACCGTTTCGCCACAGGTATAGCAATCAAGTGCGGCAAATCCTCTTTCGGGATACGTATGGATGGACAGATGGCTTTCCGACAGCATGACCAATACCGTTGCCCCTTGGGGCTCAAATTGCTTGGCTTGCACAGAGAGTACGGTAGCGCCGCATGCTTCAGCAGCCTCCACCATGTGGGCTTCCAACAGTTCCGAGCTGTTCAGGAGATCAAAATCTACACCCCAAGTATCAACAGCTACGTGTCTTCCGAAAGTAGAGTATTCCATCTTTCGGTTCCCCCTTCCTAGGAATAAAATGTTTGAAAAATTTCATCCGCTAGGACCTACGTCATTCACTACCCGAGGGAGTTATCTCTCGCAACATACCATGTCCTGAGTGAATCCTGGTTCCTAATATTCATTTCAACGAGAATAAAAATAACATCTATCACGAATAAAAGCAATACATTTTTTGAAATTTAACAAAAAAGCTCCCGACTGAGCCATATAGGCAACAGTCGGGAGCTGATCAGAAACAAATCTAGGCTTCGAGGACAAACAATTTGTGCGTCAATTCGGAGAGCCGGGCATCGATCGATTCGATCTCTGCTGCCGATGCGCACTGGTTGCGCAGATCCAAAAGCTCGTTGATGGCGTTTTGCGCCATCCGAATCTCTTGCTCGACCAATCGGCTGTTGAACTGTCGCTCTAACTGACCCAGCGTATCCTTCCACTCGAAGATGAGTCGCGAGCGTCCGGACGACTGTTCGATAATCTTCTTGACGGTTCCGCCGACATAATGATAGACCATCGTGTACGTAGGATAGATGCGATGCACAATCGCGTCGCCCTTGAACATCGATACGGCTTTGCGCATGGCATTGGTTAGCTTTGGTTTGAGTAAGCGGCAGGTAAGCACACCGACGTAAAGATCCTTCTGGCGCTCGAAAGTCAGGTGGACCTCTTCGCCTCCGGCAACATCCTCGAGCACGAGCTCCTGGTTGCCGCCTTCAAGCACTCGCACACCTAATCTCACATGTTGATCGCCAAAAAAGCGAATGAATTTATTCATCTCATCACTTGTCAGTTGCAGACGGCCTTTAACGTATTCTGTGGCTAACCGCTGAGCCATAAAAATCTCCTCAATTCTTTAGACTTGCACAGTTTATTACAACCTACCTAACTATATTATACGTGATCCTCAAGCATTATGCCTCAGCTGGAGCCGCTAAATTCCCGCATATTTCAGAATAATCGGGTAGAATTCACGATAAGTCCGGCATTTTTGAGTATATCCTCGCTTTTCGGCCCCAGATGGTAGGGCTTACGTAGCTACGCTTCGATTGCCTGGAGGATAACCTCCCACAGTTCCTCTCTCCCCTTACCCGTCTCCGACGAGAATAAAACAAGCGGCTCGCCGGCCTCCATCTGCAGCGTCTCGCGCACGATCTTGAGATGCTTGTCCCAGCGACTGCGCGGGATTTTGTCGGCCTTGGTGGTGACGACGCAGAGCGGGATGCCAAAGTGCTTGAGCCAGGCATACATCTGCTGATCCTCCTTGCTCGGCGGATGACGAAGATCGACCATCTGCAGCACCAGCTTCAGCGGTTCGCGCTCCTGCAGGAACGTCTCGATCATGACGCCCCACGCCTGGCGCTCGGTCTTTGACACCTTGGCATACCCGTACCCCGGAAAGTCGACGAAGTAGAGCATATCGTTGACCCGATAGTAGTTCAGCTGCTGCGTCTTGCCCGGCTGCGAGCTCGTCCGGGCGAGGTTTTTCCGCAGGATCAGCTTGTTGATCAGCGAAGACTTGCCCACGTTGGAACGCCCTGCCAGAGCGATCTCTGGCAAGGCGTCCTCGGGATATTGATGCGGCTTGACCGCACTGATTACAAATTCGGCTTGCGTAATTTTCATTGTCGTTTCCCCTGCTTTCCTAGTGCACATCCAGCGGCGCCTGCGCGAGCGCATGCGCCAACACTTCGTCCATATGAGCGACCGGCACGAATTCGAGATCGGCTCGGATGCTGTCCGGAATATCCCGCAGATCCCGCTCGTTATCCTTGGGCAGCAGCACCTTGCGGATGCCCGCGCGATGCGCGGCCAGCGACTTTTCCTTCAGCCCGCCGATCGGCAGCACCCGGCCGCGCAGCGTGATCTCTCCGGTCATCGCCACCTCCCGGTCGACATGACGATTGGTGAGCGCCGAGATGAGCGCCGTAGCAATCGTAATGCCGGCAGACGGCCCGTCTTTTGGGATGGCCCCTTCCGGGATATGGATGTGAATATCGTTTTTCTCATGAAAGTCCGGCTCGATCTGCAGCTCCTTGGCCTTGGAGCGTGTGTAGCTGAAGGCAGCCTGCGCCGATTCCTTCATGACGTCGCCCAGCTTGCCTGTCAGCGTCAGCTTGCCGCTGCCCGGCATGACGGTCACCTCGATGACCAATGTATCGCCGCCCACCTCAGTCCAGGCCAGGCCTGTCACAGCGCCGATCTGATCCTCGGCCTCGGCCATCCCGTAGCGGAACTTCGGAGGCCCCAGCCATTCCTTGAGCTGCGCTTCGTCCACGACGATCGGCGCAACGTCCGGATGGGTGACGAGTTGCTTGGCAGCCTTGCGGCAGAGCGCCGCCGCCTGCTGCTCGAGATTGCGGACGCCTGCTTCGCGCGTATACTCGCGGATCAGACGGAGCGTCGTGCTCTCGTCGATCACCAGCTGCTCCTCCTCCAGCCCGTGCTCCCGCTTCTGCTTGGGCAGCAGATAGCGCTGCGCGATCTGCTGCTTCTCCAGCTCCGTGTAGCCCGGGATGTAGAGCACCTCCATCCGATCGAGCAGCGGCCGCGGGATATTATGCATCGCGTTGGCTGTCGTCACGAACATAACGTTGGAGAGGTCGAACGGCACCTCAACGAAATGGTCGCTAAAGGTATTGTTCTGTTCGGGATCGAGCACCTCGAGCAACGCCGAAGCCGGATCGCCGCGGAAGTCCATCGCCATCTTGTCGATCTCGTCGAGCAGGAACACCGGATTGGTCGTGCCCGCTGTCTTCATCCCCTGGATGATGCGGCCTGGCATCGCGCCGACATAGGTGCGGCGATGACCGCGAATCTCGGCCTCGTCGCGCACGCCGCCGAGCGAGATGCGCACGAACTTGCGGCCGAGCGACTTGGCGATCGAGCGGGCCATCGACGTCTTGCCGACGCCCGGCGGACCGACGAGACAGAGGATCGGTCCCTTCAGCTTGCGTACGAGCTGCTGCACGGCGAGATACTCCAGCACCCGTTCCTTCGGTTTTTCCAGCCCATAGTGATCCTCATTGAGGATCTCCTCGGCCCGATTAATATCGAGATGATCTTCGGTCAGATGATTCCATGGCAAGGCTAACAGCCAATCGATATAGTTGCGTATGACGCCGCCCTCGGCTGAGGTGGACGGCATTTTTTCGAGCCGGTCGATTTCCTTCTCGACCTTCTCCTGCACCTTCTCCGGGACGCCAGCGGCTTGCAGCTGATTGCGCAGCTCCTCCACCTCGCTGGCCCGGCCTTCCTTATCACCAAGCTCCTTTTGGATCGCCTTCATCTGCTCGCGGAGATAGTATTCCTTCTGCGTCTTTTCCATCTGCTTCTTGACGCGCTGACTAATCTTGCGCTCGAGCTCGAGCACCTCGCGCTCGTTGTTGAGGATGTCGAGCAGCCGCTCCAGCCTCGCGATGACATCGACGGTTTCGAGGATGTCCTGCTTGTCTTTGATCTTGAGCGACAGATGGCTGGTGATGACGTCGGCCAGCCGCCCCGGCTCCTCGATGTCCGACACCGCAGCGAGCGTCTCTGGCGTGACCTTCTTGGAGAGATTGATATAATGCTCGAACTGCGTAAGCACCGAACGCATCAAGGCGTCGATCTCTGGATCGTCCGGCTCCTCCTCCGGCAGCTCATTGACGTTCACTTCGTAGAACTCTGTATTGTCGGCATAGTCGACGATCTCAGCGCGTACGACCCCTTCGACCAATACGCGGATCGTCCCGTTAGGCAGCTTCAGCATTTGCCGCACTCGGGCGATCGTGCCTACGCGGTAGATGTCATCCGTCGTAGGCTCCTCGATATTGACTTCCGACTGGGAACACAACAAGATCATATGGTCGTCAATCATGGCGCGCTCGAGGGCGCGCACCGACTTCTCACGGCCTACATCGAGATGAAGCACCATGCTGGGATATACGAGCAGTCCTCTTAGCGGAAGCAGAGGCAGCCTCCGACCTTTCCATTTGCCAGGTCCCATGCCAGCACCTCCTGTATTTATGTCTCCCGCTATTTTATCACTCCGAGGATTCCGCCTGCAAATAGGAAACGCCTGCGCCGAGGAATCCTTCGTGTACGACCGCTGCGGCATCGGCCTGTTCCGCCTCGGGACGGCCGAGCGGCAACGCCTCGCTGAGCACCTCTTCTATCGTCTCCACCGCGATTACGCGCAATCCTTTGAGATCCGCGAAGATCGCCTGCCAATTATCTCTTGGTATAATAACCGTATCCGCTCCCGCTTGAAACGCTGCCTCCACCTTAGCCAGCACACCGCCAACCGGCTTGACGTTCCCGTGGATACCGATCTCGCCGGTCATCGCCAGCTTGTTGTCCACCGGCTCGCCGGTCATCGCCGAGGCGATCGCCACCGCCATCGCGATACCCGCCGAGGGCCCGTCGATCGGCGTGCCGCCAGGGAAGTTGATGTGCAGATCGTAGTCATGCGGCTGCCAGCCCACCCGTCTGAGGACGGTCAGGACGTTCTCCACCGAGCCCTTGGCCATGCTCTTGCGCCGCAGCGTGCGCGAGCCGCCGCCGCCGATCTCTTCCTCGTCGACCACGCCAGTAATCGTATAGGTGCCCTTGCCCTCCTGGACCGGGATGGCGCTCACCTCGATCTCCAGCAGCGTGCCCATATTCGGCCCGTACACAGCCAAGCCGTTGACAAATCCGACCTGCGGCGCCGCAGGCACCTTGCGGTCCGGGCGGGGCGGGATCTGGCTGCTGTTAACGACCCACTCCATATCCGCAGCCTCGATATCGTCACGCTTCTCCGAGAGCGCCAGGCCGGCGGCGAGTTGGACGACATTAACTGCCTCACGGCCATTGGTGGCGTATTTTTTGACGACCTCGATCGCCTCGGGGCAAGGGCGGAAGCCGATCTTGCGCACCGCATTGGTAGCGATCAAGCCGATCTCGTCGGCCAGCAACGGACGGAAATAAATCTCCATGCACCGCGAACGAATCGCCGGCGGGATCTCCTGCGGCGAGCGGGTCGTCGCGCCAACCAGACGAAAATCGGCGGGCAGACCGTTCTGAAAAATATCATGAATATAGTTAGGGATATTATTGTCTTCAGAGTTATAATACGCGCTCTCCAAATACACCTTCCGGTCCTCGAGCACCTTCAACAGCTTGTTCATCTGCACCGGGTGGAGCTCGCCGATCTCATCGATGAACAGGATGCCGCCATGCGCCTTCGTCACCGCGCCCGGCTTCGGCTGAGGAATGCCTGCCACGCCCATCGCCCCGGCTCCCTGGTAGATCGGGTCATGCACCGAGCCGATCAGCGGATCGGCAATGCCGCGTTCGTCGAAGCGGGCCGTCGTCGCATCGATCTCCGTAAATTTGGCCTCGCTCAAAAAAGGCGACGTTTTGTTTTTCTTCGCTTCCTCCAGGACGACGCGCGCCGCCGCCGTCTTGCCCACGCCCGGCGGACCATAGATAATGACATGCTGCGGATTGGCGCTGCACAGCGCCGCCTTGAGGGCGCGCAGACCATCCATTTGACCGATAATATCCTGCATCGCTTGCGGACGGGTTTTCTCCGCCAGCGGCTTCGTCAGCGAGATCGAACGCAGCTTGCGCAGCTTATCCATCTCCTTGCGCGATTCGCGATCCACCGCACTGCGATTCGTCTTCTGATTGCGCAGCAAATTCCAAAAATACAAACCGATCACAATCGCAAAAAACACCTGCACCAGCATCAATACCATATTCAAGCTCATCGCTTCTCACGCACCTCCGGTATTCGCCGCCTTTGCTTTCAAGCACGCAAAAAATCGGCAGAATGGACTAATACTTGGTAGTATTGCCCCCTGCCGATCGGAATAATCGTTGGTTGAATGAAAAAGCGAAGCATGAGATAAAGCAATCTTTAGACTGACTTCAAACGGCCGAAGAGGCACGGGATCGAATCTGTAGAAGCGAAGCGCTCGCCTTTGTCCCGGGATTTCAACCGCTAAGCGGTTAAAACAAAGAAATCTGGGGACAACAGCGATCGGAAGATCGATCCCGTGACCGTAGGCTCCTTTTGAAGGCAGTCGCTTTATTGCAGTTGAGCGTGCTTGCGCCCCGGGATCTCGCCGGTCGCCTCGTAGACGCGGACGATCTCGTCGATCTCCTTCTTCAGCTCCGAGAGCAGGTCCGCCTCCGGCACCTTGCGGATCATCTCGCCATAGCGGAACAGCATGCCTTCGCCGCGAGCGCCCGCGATACCGATGTCGGCCTCGCGCGCCTCGCCAGGGCCGTTGACCGCGCAGCCGAGCACCGACACTTTAATCGGCACGCGAATGTTGGCGATGTAGTCCTCGACTTCATTGGCGATAGCGAAGAGGTCGATGTCCAGTCGGCCGCAGGTCGGACACGAGACGAGCGTCGCCGCATTGGAGATCAAGCCGTAGATTTTCAACAGCTCGCGCGCAACTTTGACCTCTTCGACCGGGTCGGCGCTCAGGCTGATCCGTACCGTATTGCCGATCCCCATCGCCAGCAACGCCCCGATGCCTGCCGAGCTCTTGATCGTGCCGGAATAGAGCGTGCCCGCCTCCGTAATGCCCAGATGCAACGGGTAGCGGATACGCTCGGCCGCCATCCGATAGGCTTCGATCGCCATCGGCACATCGGACGCCTTCAGCGAGACGATAATATCATGGAAGTCGAGCTCCTCCAGGATGCCGATGTGGAACAACGCGCTCTCGACCATCGCTTCGGCCGTCGGGTAGCCATACTTCTCCAATAAATGATTTTCCAGCGAGCCCGCGTTGACGCCGATCCGAATCGGGATACCCTTCGCTTTACATGCTTTGACGACCGCTTCCACTTTCTCGCGACGCCCGATATTGCCGGGATTGATTCGCACCTTGTCGATGCCATTTTCGATCGCTTCCAGCGCCAGACGGTAATCGAAATGAATATCCGCTACAAGAGGAATATGAATCCGTTTTTTGATCTCTTTGATGGCCGCTGCCGCTTCCTTGTTGTTCACGGTGACGCGCACAACCTGACAGCCCGCCTCCTCCAGCCTCAGGATCTCGGCGACCGTCGCCTCAACATCGGCGGTTTTGGTCGTACACATGCTCTGTATGATGACTTCATTGCTGCCGCCGATTGTCAGATCGCCGACCCGCACCGGCACGGTATCCGTACGCATGAACATCGCTAATCTCTCCCATCCGGCAGACGCCGCGCCAGCAACACGCGGACTGCCTATCGTTCATTCTGCTTATAAACCAAGCAAATCCACCCATGCCCTAAGGCCCCGTAACCCGGGGCCGGACACGGGTGGACTGCAAGTCGTTACGTCAGGCGCTTTCTTCCTTCTTCTTCGGTTTCTTGCTCGAGAGCTCCGGCATGATGCGATCCTGTACGACCTTCTCCGTGATGAGACAAGTGTTGACATCGTCGCGGGAAGGAACCTCATACATGACATCCAGCATGATGCCCTCGATAATCGCGCGCAGTCCCCGAGCGCCGGTATTGCGCTTGATGGCTTCCTTGGCGATCGCTTCGAGCGCAGGCTGTTCGAAGTCAAGCGTGACGTTATCCATCTCGAGCAGCTTTTGGTATTGCTTGACCAGCGCGTTCTTCGGCTCGGACAAGATCCGTACCAGCGCTTGCTCATCGAGCGGCTCCAGAGTCGAGATGACCGGCAGACGGCCGACGAACTCGGGGATCAGACCAAACTTGAGCAGGTCCTCAGGCAGTACCAGCGACAGGTATTCGCCCGGCTTCAGGTCCTTTTGACCTTCGCCGGCTGTGCTGAAGCCGATCACCTTCTTGCCGATTCTGCGCTTGATCATCTGCTCCAGGCCGTCAAAGGCGCCGCCGCAGATGAACAGAATATTCGTCGTGTCGATCTGGATGAATTCTTGATGCGGATGCTTGCGGCCGCCTTGCGGCGGTACAGAAGCAACCGTGCCCTCCAAAATTTTGAGGAGCGCTTGTTGCACGCCCTCACCGGAAACGTCGCGGGTAATCGACGGATTCTCCGATTTGCGAGCGACTTTATCGATCTCATCGATATAGATGATGCCGCGCTCGGCCTTCTCGACATCGTAATCCGCAGCTTGAATAAGCTTCAGCAGGATATTCTCAACATCCTCGCCGACATAGCCAGCCTCGGTGAGCGATGTCGCATCCGCGATCGCGAACGGCACGTTGAGAATTTTGGCCATCGTCTGTGCAAGCAACGTTTTGCCCGATCCGGTAGGACCGACGAGCAGGATGTTACTCTTCTGCAGCTCGACATCCTCGATCTTGCTCTGCGAGTTGACGCGTTTGTAATGATTATACACAGCTACGGAGAGCGATTTTTTCGCTTGCTCCTGGCCGATTACGTATTGATCCAGGATGGCGCGGATCTCTTGCGGCTTCGGAATGTCCTTGAGGTCCAGCTCTTCCTCATGGCCGAGCTCCTCCTCGACAATCTCCGTGCACAGCTCGATGCACTCATCGCATATATATACGCCAGGACCGGCGACGAGCTTGCGCACCTGATCCTGCGATTTGCCGCAGAAGGAGCATTTGAGCTGGCCCTTTTCGTCATTGAATTTAAACATCGGTTCACCCCTCTAGAGTAAAGTTGTCAAAGCTCAGGCGCAGCGACGACCTTATCGATCAGACCGTAAGCCAGCGCTTCCTCGGCGCTCATGAAATAATCGCGGTCTGTATCGCGGTCGATCTTGTCATAGGGTTGACCAGTACGTTCCACCAAAATCTGGTTCAGCTTCTGCTTGGTCTTGAGGATCCAGTCGGCATGAATCTTAATATCCGTTGCCTGGCCCCGCACACCGCCCAGCGGCTGATGGATCATAACTTCGCTGTTCGGCAAAGCGAATCGCTTGCCCTTGGCTCCTGCCGTGAGCAGCAGCGATCCCATGCTCGCCGCCATACCGACGCAAATCGTCGACACATCCGGCTTAATATATTGCATTGTATCGAATATACCCATTCCCGCCGTTACCGAACCGCCAGGGGAATTGATGTAGAGATGGATGTCTTTCTCCGGATCATCCGCTGCGAGGAACAACAGCTGGGCAATGATGAGATTGGCGACGTCATCATCGATGGCACTCCCCAGAAAAATAATCCGGTCTCTCAACAGCCGGGAGTAGATATCATACGACCGCTCTCCACGATTGCTCTGCTCGACCACGATAGGCACTAGATTCATACGACCAACCTCTTTTCTTTTGCGGAATAAAACTTGCCGAGGTGCCAAGGGGCGTGACGGCCCTGATTGGCATACTTCCATTTTACCATGTTCGACGCCGCGGTTCCAACCCCCTGCGAAGGGGGGAGCGGATGGATCAACCTTGCGATATGTAGTGGGGCGGAGAGCGCATGCCCGGATTTTAAAATAAGGCACGCGTTGAAGTTCACGTGCCTTATCTTCTATGTTCTCAATATGTTATGCGACAGTTGTTGCAGACTTGCTGTTTTCCACCAAAAATTGAATCGTCTTGCGCAATGTCAGGTCTTCCTTCATGCTTTCCAGGTTGCCATTGGCAGTGAAGATCTCGCGAATCTCTTCAGCCGGACGGTTGTAAGCTTGTGCCAACTTCTCGAGTTCTTCAGTGACTTCGTCTTCGCTCACTTCGATGCCCTCGGCTTTGGCGATCGCTTCGAGCACCAGATTGTTGAGGACGCGTTTCTCGGCGTCGCCCTTCATCTGGCCGCGCAGATCAGCTTCGGTCTGGCCGGAGAACTGGTAGTACAGATCCAGGTTCATGCCTTGGCTGCGCAGACGGTTCTCGAAATCGCGAAGCAGTTGATCCGTCTCGCTCTCGATCATCACTTCAGGAATCTCGACCTCTGCCAGCTCGGTTGCTTTGTCTACGACAGCAACTTCGCGCGTTTGCTCGGCTTCCTGCTGTTTTTTCTCCAGCAGACGCTGCTTCAGATCGGCTTTGTACTCCTCCAGCGTATCGAACTCGCTGACGTCCTTGGCGAACTCATCATCCAAAGCCGGCAGATTCTTGCGCTTGATCTCGTGCAGCTTGACTTTGAAGACAGCAGCCTTGCCAGCCAGTTGCTCGGCATGGTACGACTCAGGGAAGGTAACCTCGACGTCCTTGAAGTCGCCGATGTTCATGCCTACGATCTGGTCCTCGAAGCCGGGGATAAACGAGCCGGAGCCGATCTCTAGCGAATAACGCTCGCTCTTGCCGCCTTCGAATGCCTCGCCGTCAACATAGCCGTCGAAATCGATGACTGTCGTATCACCTTGTTGAACTTCGCCTTCATCGATGACGACCAGCTCGGCATGACGCTGCTGGAGACGCTCCAGCTCGGCTGTGACGTCCTCGTCCGCAACCTGCGCTTCAGCGGCAGGCACTTCCAGCCCTTTGTAATCGCCCAGCACGACTTCCGGCTTGACGGTTACTTTAGCTTTGAATTTAAACGATTCGCCTTTGGCGAATTGCTCGACTTCGATCTCCGGACGGTCGACAGGCGTAATGCCCGCTTCGGTCACAGCATTGGCATAAGCTTCAGGCAACAGGATATCTACCGCATCCTGATAGAGGCTCTCCACGCCAAAACGCTTCTCGAACATCGCGCGCGGCACTTTGCCTTTGCGGAATCCGGGAACGTTAACTTTAACAACGACTTTTTTGAATGCCTTGTCCAAGGCGGCGGCGACTTGCTCCGCGTCCACTTCCACATCAAGAACCCCAAGGTTCTTCTCTATCTTTTCCCAAGTTGCTTTCATATTATGCTTTCCCCTCCAAAAAATGCGCGATCGCACCTACTTGTTCCGTTTCATAAACCACTCCATTATAAACAACATCGGAACGAATATCAAGACTAACTATCATCGTCCGATCCCTGAGCCCCCTGAGCGACATATCGCATCATCCGACATGCCTGTTCATAACGAAAACGAAGCGCCTCCGTAATGCCATATGACGCCCGGATCTCCTCCTCATCTGCCTGGCCGTAGGCGGCGGTAGCCAGCGCCAGATGAAGCGCCGCCGCGAAGCAATCGACCGTATCCTCCTGGTCGCTGAGCATCCAGTTGTACGTCGACGTGCCATACAAAAATTGCAAGCACTCCCGCCACAGCTCGCGGGCAAAATGCGGCAAGCTGGCGTCAAGTACTTCGGTCACCCGTTCGACCCGCTCCAGCACATCGAGCACCGGCTGTGGAAATTCCTCCAATGAAAGCGGCGTTCGCTCGATCTCCAGACGTACCGACTCGCCAAGACGATCCATCGTCAGCGCCCCCGTCTCCCCCCGCTTGCGCAGGCATTGCAACGCCTTGAACTGGACGGCCGGATGCAGAGCGGATGAGACGATCCAATCCTCGATCTCCCGACTGACGATAGGGGATTCGAGCAGCGCTGCCCGTTCGAGCGCCAGCATCTGCTGGTCGATCATCGGATGATGTTTCATAATATACAACACTTGATTTATGTACTCTTCGTCTTGCTCGCCGGGGTCGAGCGCTTGCCGGCGCAAGTCTTCTTCGCTCTGCGAGGACTCGCTCGGCGTTTGAGTCGTCAAGCTTTCGGGAAAGGCCATCTCCACCCATTTGAGCAGATTGCTCCACTCCTCGTAGTGGCGTTGATCCTCGCCCTGGCATTGCATCAAAAACTGCAGCAGCTCGCGAGCCTCCCCGTATTGCTCCGCCTCCAGCATGCGCGTCAGTTGGAACTGATAGTGATCGAGCATGTTGGGGAAGAGGTATACATTGTCCTTCGGTGTATCGCCTTCCGGCGTATTGGAAGTAGTAATGCTATCACCGCCTTCGTCTCTGACGACAATCTTACGAAGTTATTACCACAAATCGGTTTGATTATACCACGCGCCACCTAAAAATACGAAGCATCAACCTTTCGCAGTATTTTTTTTGTTTTTTCCTTAATTTCGTTGCCAAGATGTCGAGGATATGGTATATTAATCTGGCTGTGTTTATTCGATATCGTATATTCGATATGTCATCTTGTCCCAGTAGCTCAGTCGGATAGAGCACTCGCCTTCTAAGCGAGTTGTCGGGGGTTCGAATCCCTCCTGGGACGCTTTTACAACTATTTTATAATCCGCAACCCCCTTGCACATTAAGGGATTTGCGGATTTTTTGAATGGATAAGTTGCTTGTGCATTTACTCCAATGGCCAACGACAGTTCATTGTCAGTCGGCCCTCTTTTAGCTCGGCAGTGAGCATGCCTCCCATTTTGATCATCGATTGCTGTGCGATCGCCAGTCCCAAGCCGGAGGTTTGCGAGGCGCGGGCGCGATCAACCGTGTAAAAACGGTCAAAAAGCAGCCGCACCTCGCTTTCGTTCAGTCCTCTTGCCTCGTTGACAATGGTCAGCGCGGCGTTCTCCTGATCGCGTTGCAAATAGATCTCGACCGGCGCTTCGCCATGCTTGGCTGTGTTGGCCAGCAAGTTTTCGATGACCCTTTTGATCGCATGCTCATCACCGCGTACCATCAGTTTTTCCTCTGTCAGCCCCAATACCGGCGTGATTCCCCGGCTTTGAAACAAATCAAAGTAATGGAACAAGGTTTCATACAGCAACGAGGTCAAATCGAGCGGCTCCCTGCTCAATTCATAATCGGGCGATTCAATGATAGTCAGCTCGTAAAAATCATGTAATAGCGTCTGAAGGCGAAGCGTGCGATTTTTGATGATGCTTATATACTCGCGCTTTTCTTCCGCCGTAATGTTGGCTGTCTCCATCATTTGAACATAACCCTGTATAGAGGTAAGCGGCGTTCGAATGTCATGGGAGATATGAGCGATAGCTTGGCGGAATTCCCTCTGCTTTCTATCCCTCAGCGCTTCTTTCTCATCTATCAAGCGAGACTGGCCATTGATCTGCTCTGCCAATCCTTCAAGCGTGCGATCAAACAGACTGAGTCTAATTTTAACGCCTTGAGCCTTTTCATTGCTGAGCAGCAGCTGCTTGGTCATCCGTACTATTTCACGTCGCAACCGGAGCAAGTGAATGAGCAGAAGACCTGTAGCCGTCGCAAAGATAATGAAGAGCATGGCCAGCAACACGGTCTTCCTCCCTCCGCTTGATGAATACGGCTACTTAATATCTTTCTTACGAAAAACAATCATGCCGAGTACAACCGACAACACAGCGCTGACCGAGGGGACAAGCCAAATCGCGAGCCAATCCTCGCTAGCAATAGCCACTTGTCCGATCTCTCCCACGAATTTAAATACAGACCATTCATAAAAGGATTGCACCATCGCAACTTTTGAGCCCAAGCTCGATAGGACGAATTCGATCCCGATGAAAAAAACAAGCGAAAAAGCGATCGTTTTGCCGCTATCCGTGAAAAGGGTAGCAACCAATGCCGCTATAGCAGCGTAAGCCGCAGTATACAACATCGTAAGCAGCAGGACACGGACCCCATATAGCGCCCCCGCCTCGGCCGGCCATTCACCGAACCCTGAAAGCAATGTGGCCGTAAGCGTGCTTACCACTGGAAACGCTATCGACAGCATGCCGGCTCCAAACGCAAAAATCGCCGTTTTGGCCAAATATAGCCGTTCCCTGCGAATTCCCGATGAAACGATCGTTTTCATAACTCCTGTGGCGTATTCCTGGGCAATGAAGAAACCTGCGAGCATCGCAGTCCCCAGCTTGATCAGGTAGCTGTTGCTGCCGATAAACGACAGAAGAAACTCGGCGCCTGTAAACTGCGGCTCACCGTTCGTCTGACGATCAAAATAGTAGAGAAGCGGGTAAATGAGCGACAGCACGGAAAGCAACACTAGTAGGGTCCAAAACGCGCGGTTTTTGCGAAGCTTGAACCATTCCGCCTTCAACAGGTTATGCATGAGAGCCACCTCCGACAATCTTCATGAAATAGCTCTCGAGGTCTTCGCCCATCGGCATGAATTTGTCGATCTTCAGTCCCGCCGCAAACAAGCTCGACGATAGTCGGTTTGGTTCCTCATAGTGACCGTACCACTTGATCGCTCCATCCGGCATCACTTCGTAATTCAAGTGCCCCCATTCGTTTTGCAGCACCGTTACTGCTTTTCTGGCGTCATCGACCTGAATATAAATATATTGCCGGCATTTTTGATCAAGCTCCTCGGCGGTCAGCTGTTCAACCAATCTCCCCTGATGGATAATCCCATAATCGGTCGCCATTAGATGCAATTCGCTTAGGATATGGCTTGAGATCATAATTGTGATGCCTAGCTCCCTGTTTAAGGCTTTTAGCAACTCCCGCATTTCAACTACGCCCATCGGATCCAGGCCATTCGTCGGCTCATCGAGAATAATAAACTCAGGATCTCCTAGCAAGGCTATGGCCAGTCCCAGTCGCTGCTTCATGCCGAGCGAGAAGTTTTTGGCCTTCTTGCTGCCCGTTTCATGCAGACCTACCTGGCGCAGCATGCGAGTGACGGTATCTTTCCCGGGAATCCCGCGCAACATACGATTAGCCTCGAGGTTTTCCCTCGCTGTCATGGTCGGGAATAATGCCGGACTCTCGATAATCGATCCCATTCGCCGTCTCGCCTTGATCAAGGCCTTCTCTCCGGTTTCACCGAACAGCTCCAGCGAGCCTGTGCTTGGGAAGGCAAGACCAGTTGCGATTCTGATCAAGGTAGATTTCCCGGCGCCGTTTTGTCCGATAAAACCATAGATCGCTCCCTTGCGCACAGCCATCGTTACCTTGTCGAGCGCACGCTGATCTTTGAAGCTTTTGGACAACTCATTTGTTTTTAATACATACTCTTGCATGCTTTTACTCGCCTCCTTTGGCAATAGACCAAGCTTACTAGGAGGTTCATTAGCAATTCTAAAGGCAAATCTTAAGAATGTATTAAGGCTTCAGACGATAGCCCAATCCCCAGACTGTTTCGATAAATTCGTGATCTGGAGCGGCTTTGGACAATTTGCCTCGCAGATTGCTAATATGCACGTTGATGGCATTGTCATCGCCGTAGTAATTTTCGCCCCACACCCGCTCATACAGATTCGATTTGGCGAACACCTTTTTGGGGTGATGCATCAACAGGAACAAAATATCAAACTCCCTCGACGTAAGATGCAACTCCACTCCTTGATAGGCAACGGTCCGAGGCTCCGGGTCGAGGACCAGGCCTCGATACTCCCTGACCTCGGGGAGAGACGGTCTGCCCATGCGGGCATACAATCTTAACTGAGTGTCAATCCGAGCCGATACCTCTTCCGTATCAAAAGGCTTGGTAATAAAATCATTGGCTCCGTTGCGCAGCACCGTTACCTTGGTCTGGCTCTCTTGCTTCGCTGAAATAATAATAATCGGCATCGCGTCGCGATCCTTGATTTGAATCAACAATTCCTCCCCGGATAAGCCTGGCAACATCAAATCAAGCAGCAGCAGGCTCCAGGCCCTCTGCCCCAAATACAACAACGCCTCTGTCCCGGAGTACGCAGGCTGGGCGATGTAGCCGCTTTTCCGAATAATATTGCACAGCAATCGATTAATATCGTTGTCATCCTCGGCTACGAGGATATGTACGCTTTGATTCATGAGCTCACCTTCACCTACATAGGTATACGTAGTCAAGCCCGTCAGGACGGTTGCTTACATAAGTGTAGCATGGCATGAAACGCCGGACAATCCGAAGGATCGACGTTCGTTCGTACTCTGTCCATGCCTTTTCCCTATCGCTGAGTTGGAGGTTCGAGAAACTGCAACCCGGTGTTTCTTAATTCGATCCCGAACGTGTAGTCGATTCGAGCCCTTTTGTATAGCTCCGACCAATCTGCATATTGGGATGACGTTAACTGTCCGCGATAACGGTTGCCAAAGCCGAAAACGTCGGCGCCTGCTCGCTGGGTTTTTTCAAACATCGACTTGGCCAAGCCCTTTAGTTCCGTTTCGAGCTCGGATACGACGTCCGTCTTGCTCGCATCCCCCCAATGCGAGCTGTCGATCAGCGTCAACGATAACTCGCAATGGATTCGAATGGTCGGAATGCCTGCCTTCATCGACGTGTCGATGTGGCTGATGTTATGCACGATACGGACATCCGCCCGATCCATAAGCTCGACTTCCGCGTCATGGAAGCGGTGAGTGAACAACTGATACAACAGCGATTCATCCTTGTTGAGCTCGCCGATGATTTTGTCCCCCCTGAAAATGACATTGCCTGCGAATTCAAACGAGTTCTGCTCGCCTTCCTTCAATAATGGAATCAAGTTGGCATGAAACGGATTGTGAAATTTGGAGTAAATCTCCCATAACCTTGTTTTATTTTTGCGCGGCATCCCTCCGGCATAAGGCTCGAAAAACAACTTGGTATAAATACCCGAAAGCTCTCCGGTCGGGTTCGGGCTGCTGAATATATGCTCCATATTGCCTCGGACAACAGCCACTACGGTATCAAGCGGCACCGAGCGCTCGCGCATGGCAAACTCTAGATAGGGGGCGAGCCCTACCTTTGCGAGCTTTTCGTCGATGAGAAGCGCGCGCGTCGAAGAGGCGTCGACTGCTTTGGGGAGTTTATAGCCTACTTTATACAAGGCGTCGGGTACGGTATGGCCTTCCTGACTGATCACGAAAAAATCTTTTTTGGATTGCTCCAGTGTCGCCTTGGGAAGAGGGAAGCGCACCCAGATACGGACGGTGTCGCCATCGGCATGCTCAAGCCCAAGCGCGCCAACGATCAGGCGATTGTCAACATCGCGGGAATCCCAACAACCACACAGGAGGAGCAGGGTTGCAGCGCAGCATGCGGCGAGAATTCGACTCCCCCTGCTCATACCGCACGCTCCTGCATGCGACGTCCTGCCAGATGCAGCAATGCTATCCCCAGCAACGGGAACACAAACATGACATAGAGCCGCAGCCCCGCCGTCAGTACCATGACCAGCTCAACGTCCCGCCACGAAGGGATAAATGTGGCTGTTAAGAACACCGCCAGCACCAGTACGGCGCCAGTCATCTTGCTGCTGCGCGGAGGCAGGAACGTACGCACGGTTTCATTTAAGACATGCAGCTTCAGCGCCAGGATGACAAGCACATACAACAACGAGACCGTTACAAAAATGGCGCCCAAATTCTCAACGATGACCCAATAATGATAGATCGAATCCATCTTGGAGACAAAAGGCACCGTAAGCTGACTCGTCAACTCTCGGCCAAAGGTAAGCACCGGCAAGTAGATGTAGCCCGCAATCATCGGCAGCGCGCATAATAACGCCAGTCCATACGCGCGCCAAGCGACAGCGACGGAGCGATGAGAGTAAGGCTGGATCAGAGCCGTAATAACAAAGCCCATCCAAAGGCAGGAGCCGGCGTAAAACTGATTGTTGCGGATGAAGTCGCCATTGAAGCGGGCCCAAGGAATCCCCATCGACCAATCCAGATTGCTCCAACCCAGGATGAGCAGCGTGACGCTTGCCGGCACAGCGAAGAGAACGAGTACTTTGGCTGACCGAACGATCGGCATCACCCCTGCGCTGGCGAGTAAAGCCGGCGCCAGGATCATGCCATTCAAAAAGGCAATGGGCGTTGTCGGCAGCATCGTCATCGTGATGACCTCGGCGTAGGATCGCAGCATCACGACGAGTGCTCCGAGCAGAGAGACAAATAACGGCAAGCAAAGCAGAATTGCGGGCGCCCAGCCGACGGATCGTTTTAGCTCTGTCAGCAATCGCCTGCCCTGGAGGCGGGAAAGAAGAAGGGCGTAAAGCCAGGAGCAGACGACAGCTGCCGCGCACCAGACTACAAGCGGAACCCAATAGCTGCCCGCCGTGCTGCGTGTCAGGAAGCTGGGGTAAATGAAACCGGCTGTCGAACCAAAGTAAAGCAAGTGAATAACGAAATGCTCATATCCGCCTAGCTTGGAAGACTTGTCCATCAGGATGCTCCTTTCTTCGGTCGCAACGAGGTCAAGTAAGGGGAGCCGAAGGATTCCAGGCAACTCAGATAGAAAATGAGGCAAGCGAAGCAAAATACGACGCCCAAAAGTCCGGCGATGGTCGCTCCGATCATAATGAAATATTTGAGTATGCGCTGAACAAGCCCCATCTGATAATCGACAACGATAAAGTTCGTAATGGCGGTAGCAGCTGTAATAATGACTAACAGATGGCTGACGATATTGGCCTGAATGATAGCCTGTCCGAGGACGACGCCGCCAACCATGGTGACAGTCGAGCTGATCGTCTTCGGCAGCCGGAGACCTGCTTCGGTGATGAAATCAATAATAATTAGCATCAAAAGGGTTTCGACAAAGACAGGATACGGGACGCCCTCGCGGCTTGCGGAGGCCGCCAGGCTAATCTCCAGCCGATTGACGTCGACATTTACAGAGGTCAGCGCAACGTACAGGGCCGGCAGGAACAGGTTGGCCAGCATGGCCAGGAATCTAAGGGTTAACAGAAAATAAGCAACATATCCATTGACATACTTGTCTTCGGGAGAATGCCAGAAGTCCGTATACACTGAAGGCACACTTAATGCAAATGGCGAACCGTCCACGATTATAACGGCCTTCCCGGCCATCAATTCTGTCGATGCTCTGTCGGGTCGCTCTGTCGAAACAGCAAGCGGAAACAGCTTCATTCGTTTAGAGGACAATAATAGCCGCAGCAATTGCCCGCTGTCTTGCAAGCTTTCGGTTCGAATGCCTTTAATCTTTTCCTTCAACTGCGTCAGCATCGTCTCGTCCGTCTTATCCGAATAGGAATAGATGGCGATCCGCGTATGACTTTCTTCGCCGATTCGATACTCCCATAGCTTCAGCTTGGACGAACGGAGCTGCTGGCGAATTAAAGCGGTGTTGATATCAAGATTTTCCGTAAATGCGCTCATTGGCCCTTGCAGCACATTTTCAGTGATCGGAGACTGAACCGTTCGCCCATGGTATTGCTCCAGATTCAAAATAATGCCTTCCGTTGAGCCCCGCTTGCACAGCACTGCAAAACCTTGACAAATCGCCTGCTTGCATCGATTGAAGTCGCCCTCATCAAGATCGTTGCCTCTGTAATGGTCAAGATGGATCGATATCTCGCCTTCATTATTGGATCGAAGCAAATAATTGAGCTTGACTGAAGAGCATAAGGAGCGCAAATAGCATAAAATAAGCTCGCCCTCCGTATCCGTCCCCAGCCGCTCGGTTATGTAATCGGCCGAGTCGGAGAACGCCTCGTTTAGTTGTTCATACAGGGAACGAGCCCCCGGCGCTTCATTTAAACGATAGATTAAGGTCAAAAGATCGGCCATATGCATCCCCCTGCCCCTGACTGAATGCGAAGCTGCGCTTTAGCATGCCCATTCCCAGTCATTTCATGTAGGCAGCCCTTTCGTTTCAGGTCAGATCATCAGGGTAATGAACAACATATCAGCTTATTCGGTTGCTATTGCAATCGCCAAGGGGGAATCTCGATGTCTAAAAAAGAACATGTCATGGATTTTGTCAAACGCATGATCGCCCGCTTCCAGGCCGACGAGGTGCCTGCGCTTGGCGCTCAGCTCAGTTATTATCTTGTCCTGTCGTTTTTTCCGTTCCTCATCTTCACCGTGACGCTGCTCGGCTTTGCCCAGATGTCTGGCGAGCAGTTCATCCAGGAAACGGTGCAGCTGCTGCCGACCGAGACGGCCAGCACCGTCACCTCGATCCTCAACGAGGTCGCGTTGAATCGCAGCGGCGCAGTCCTCTCGTTTGGCATCCTCGGTACGATCTGGGCTGCCTCCAACGGAGTCAATGCGATGATCAAGGGACTGAACAAGGCGTATGACGAGGAGGAGAGCCGCCCGTTCTGGAAGGTACGGGGTATCTCCATCCTGTTGACGCTCGTCCTCTCGATCGTTATCATCCTGGCGATGGTGCTGCTCGTATTCGGCCGTGGCATCGGCGCCTATCTGTTCGAGATACTGGAGTATCCTGCTGGCTTCGAATCGACCTGGAACGTGGTCAAGATTGTCGTGCCTCTGCTTGGCATGATTGCAGTGTTCACGGTATTGTTCTGGATCGCGCCCAACCGCAAAATTCGCATCAAGGAGGTCGTCCCCGGCGCCATCTTTACGACGCTAGGCTGGATCGTCACGTCGCTTGGCTTTTCCTTCTACGTCAACAACTTTGGCAATTACACCAACACGTATGGGAGCATCGGCGGTGTCATCGTCCTGCTCATCTGGCTCTATATCAGCTCGATCATCATCATCACCGGCGGCGAGATTAACGCCGCGCTTGCCTTCAAGCGCGAGGGGCGGGAGAAAATCGGAGCCAAGACGATCGGCGTGAAACTGCCTTGGGCCAACAAAAAATCCGGTCCTCTCAACACATGAGAGGCCGGACGATCTCCTGATGCTGCGCGGGGCGACAGCTTTGTTTATCTGGACAATTCGCGGGCAAGGTCCTCGCGGACGACCCCGCTGGCCAATATTTGCTGCTTCAAGGAGGCCAGCTCGACGTTGCCATCCATGCCAGAGGACAACGCCATCGTCTCGTCGGTAAACGCATGATGCAGATTATTGTCGTACCAGTCGATCTCCATATCGGCATCGTTGCCCAGCAAGGATACCATGTCATACTCGTCGCCATAAGTCGGCGTCATATAGGCGAGCAGCACCGGGTGCTCCGGGTCGTCGGTTTTGACCTCTACCTCGCCGCATCGCACGCCGCCCCGATCGACAATTCTACGCACGCTTGCCCTCAGTACATTCATGAATCGGATGTCTCCTTTTCTCCTGGAATTTCGACGAATGCTATAGATTTGATATGCGCGCGTGTCGATTCCGTCCCCAGCTCGTACAGCATCGTATAGACACGCTTCAAGAGCAAGTCATATCCGAGGTTGATCCGGTCGGTCGAGAAGCTCGTGTATGGCGTCTTGGCAAAATGAAAGGTCTGCGCCTCGTCCCAGCTGACCAGTTCCTCGAACAGCTCCTGCAGCCGGTTCAACTCTTCCTCATTGGCCCGGATCACCAGCTCATAGGCTGCCGCCTCGGGGTCCTCTAGAATCTGTGCCCCTCCTACGGCAACATAGTAGGTTTTGCGGGCGTCGAACGATGCGTCCTGAGCGCCTGCCTGAGCTTCTTCGCGATGCGGCTCCTTCTCGTGTTCTGTCGTCATTTGCGCTTGCGCCTCCTTTTGACTTATAGGGGTTAAGAGTGCCTGCCGCTGCCTATAGCTTCCCAGCCGGACAGACATTTTATGCTTGGCGCACGCATATACCTCTTAGACCTTATGTCATAAGCCCTGCAAAAACGACAGGAGAGGAATGAACGCTATGTGCGGTATTACCGGGTGGATCGATTGGACAAACGACCTGACTCAGCAGAGCGCAACCCTGGAGCAGATGACGGAGACGCTGGCACTGCGCGGGCCGGATGCGTCAGGCTCATGGATCAACGCCCATTGCGCGCTCGGGCATCGCAGATTAAGCGTCATCGACCCCGAGAACGGCGCCCAGCCGATGGTGAAGCTGCGAGGCGACGATACGTATGTCATCGTATATAATGGTGAGCTGTACAATGCGCCGGAGCTGCGCGTCCAACTGCAAAGCGAGGGGATTCGATTCCAGACCCAATGCGACACGGAGGTGCTGCTGGCCGCGTACATCGTATGGGGCGGTGCTTGCCTGGAGCGATTGAACGGCATTTTTGCCTTTGCGGTATGGGATGACAAGGAGCAGACGTTGTTCCTCGCACGCGATCGTCTCGGCGTCAAGCCGTTGTTCTACAGCGCGGTCGACGGCTTATTCGTGTTTGGCTCCGAGCAGAAGGCGCTGCTGGCGCATCCTGCCTGTCCGCCAGAGGTCGGGAGCGAAGGACTGGCGGAGATCTTCATGATCGGGCCGGCTCGCACGCCGGGACATGGCGTCTATCGGCATATCCGCGAGCTGCGGCCCGGCCAGTATATGCGGGTCGACCGCTCCGGCCATCAGATCGGCACCTACTGGCGACTCGAGAGCGCGCCGCATGCCGACGATGTCGAAGCGACGGCGGCGCGGGTGCGCGAGCTGCTCGAGGATACGGTCAGCCGCCAGCTCGTCTCGGATGTGCCGATCTGTACGCTGCTCTCCGGCGGTCTCGACTCGAGCGCCTTGACCAGCTTCGCCGCTCGGCATTACGACAGTCTCGGCCTGGGCGGCGTCGATACCTTCTCCGTTGACTTCGTCGACAACGACAAGCACTTCAAGGCCCACGTCTTCCAGCCAGGCAGCGATGCGCCCTGGATCAAGCGCATGACGGAGCATCTCGGCACGAAGCATCATGCGGTCGCATTCGATACGCCGGAACTGGCGACGGCGCTGGACGACGCCCTGCGGGCTCGCGACCTGCCGGGGATGGCCGATGTCGACAGCTCGCTGCTGCTGTTCTGCCGGGCGATCAAGCAAGAGGCAACGGTTGCGCTGTCAGGGGAGGCGGCTGACGAGATCTTCGGCGGCTACCCGTGGTTCCACCGCGAGGAGTCGCTGCAGGCTGCTACCTTCCCGTGGGCACTGGCCTCCGGGATGCGCGCCGAGCTGCTCTCGCCCGAGATCGCGGCCTGGATCCGGCCGGAAGAGTATATCGCCTCGCGTTATAGCGATGCCGTCGCCGAGGTGCCGCATCTGGCGGGCGAGACCGAAGCGCAGCGGCGGATGCGGACAATGTCGTACCTGAACATTACCCGCTTCATGCCGACGCTGCTGGACCGCAAGGACCGGATGAGCATGGCGGCCAGTCTGGAGGTCCGGGTGCCTTTTTGCGATCATCGGCTGGTGGAATATGTGTGGAACATCCCTTGGGAGATCAAGACGTCGGGAGACCGCGAGAAGGGCATCCTGCGACGGGCGCTGCGGGGTGTACTGCCTGAGGATGTGCTGAAGCGCAAAAAAAGCCCGTATCCGAAGACGCATAATCCGGCCTATTTGGAAGCGATGAAGCAGCAGGTGCTGACGATCCTCGACGATCCGTCCGCTCCGCTGCTGCCGCTGATCAATGTCAAAAAAATACGTGCGCTCGCCGAAGCCGCCGATCCCTCCTCCCACCTGCCCTGGTTCGGTCAGTTGATGTCGACGCCGCAGCTATTTGCCTATTTGTCGCAGACGAATACGTGGCTGAAGACGTACAATATTTCGATTCGCTGACACGACTCGGTTTCATTTCACAGCACAAAACAAGCGGCTCCCGTTGCGCAATGCGCCGGAAGCCGCCTTTTCACTATCCACTACAAGATCTAAGCCCGCGAAGCCAACAGCTCCAGTAGTTTGGCCAGCGCGCGGCCGCGATGGCCAAGCCGCTGCTTTTCGTCCTTGGACATCTGGGCGACCGTCTGCCCGGACTCGGGGATGTACAGCAATGGATCGTAGCCAAAACCGCCCTCGCCTGATGGCGATGCGACGATCATGCCGTCCATCGTCCCCTCCGTCTCTACGAATGTTCCGGAGGCCGGGTCGTACAGCGCCAGCGCGCAGACGAAGCGTCCTGCGCTCAGTCCTTCGACGCCTCCTGGCAGCTCGTCCGCCGGTACCCGCGCGCCGATCCGTGCCAGCTCGGCCAGCAGCTTCGCGTTGTTATCCGCGTCGGTAGCGCCTGCGCCGGCATAACGCGCCGAGTAGACGCCGGGAGCGCCGCCCAAGGCGTCCACGCACAGTCCGGAGTCGTCAGCGAGCACCGCGAGCCCCAGCGCATCGCCGACGATACGGGCCTTGATGCGGGCATTGTCGGCGAAGGTGCTGCCGTCCTCGACGATGTCCGGCAGCCCTTCGTAGTCGGCCATGCTCTCGACGGCGATGCCGAGCTTGGCGAAGGCATGGCGGAACTCCGCAGTCTTGCCCTGGTTCTGGGTGGCGACGACGATCCGTTCGCTAAGCTGCGTCATGCCTGCTCCCCGCCGATCCGCGCTCCGGCCTCGCCGAGCGCCTCGCGCTGATGGTCGATGAGCAGGCGGATGCCGGCCTCCGCCTGCTCAAGCAGCGCGTTCAGCTCCTGCCGCGAGAATGGCGCATCTTCCCCCGTGCCCTGCACCTCGACGAAGTTGCCCTTGCCCGTCATGACGACATTCATATCGACCTTGGCCTTGGAGTCTTCCTCATAATTGAGATCGACCCGGACCGCATCGCCGATGACGCCGACGCTCACCGAAGCCAGGAAGTCCGTCAGCGGGTAGCGAGCGAAGCGGGACGAACGGTCGAGCTTATGCACCGCCAGCGCCAGCGCGATGAACGCCCCGGTGATCGACGTCGTGCGGGTCCCGCCATCAGCCTGGATGACATCGCAGTCGAGTGTGATCGTCCGCTCTCCGAGCGCTTGCAGATCGACGACCGACCGCAGCGCGCGTCCGATCAGCCGCTGAATTTCCATCGTCCGTCCGGTCAGCTTGCCTCGCACCGCTTCCCGTTGATTGCGCGTATGCGTCGAGCGCGGCAGCATCGCATACTCGGCATTAATCCAGCCCTTGCCCTGCCCCTTCATGAACGGCGGCACCCGCTCCTCGATCGAAGCGGTGCAGAGTACCTTGGTCTCGCCCATCTCGATCCAGACCGAGCCCTCGGCGTATTTATTCGGATGCAGCGTGATCGTTACCGGCCGCAGCTGCGCGTCTGAGCGTCCTTCTACTCGCATGTAATAGCCTCCTGATAGATTGATTCCGACCCTTGATTTCCAACAGTCCTCCCCCATTCTACCAAATCCCCGCCGCAAAAGCACCCTTGGAGCGATGCCCGTGCAGCGAGCAAGCGACGCGCAAAAGAGAGGGTTGCCCCTCTCTCTCCTTCCGCGGCAGGCGGATTTAAAACTTCAAACCGTTGACATGGGTCGGGCGATCGACAGGCTCGCTGTAGGAGCGATTGTCGGTGTCCTTGAGGTCGGAGCTGCCGTTGAGCTGAATCTGCACCTGCTTGGCGCCGGTATTCTCCGTCAGCGAGAGCACGACGGCTTGCAGCATCTCCGAGGGCAGCTTCTGCTCGGCGCTGAACATCTCGTCCTTCAGATCGACGGTGACGACCCCATCCGCGATATCAAGCCCGCTTACCTCGATATCCTCAGTCATGACCGCATGCAGCTTGCTGAACGGCCCCGGACCTGCGATCAATTGCTCGATGGCCGCTTTGGCCGGTTCGGAAGACCGCTCGATGAGACGGGTGACTGGCACATAGTATTGCTCGTCCTCTTCGGTAATCGCCGAGAAGTAGAGCGTCACCGGTGTGGAGCGGGCATAATTGACGCCCTCCGCTATCTCCAGGTTAATGCCCATCTTGCGCGACAGCGGACCTGCCAGCGGCATACCGTCGACCGGCATCTCGTCGAGACGTTCGCCTTCGTTCCAGATCTCCACCTGTTCGATGCCAGGGAAGCCGGTCAGCGTCCAAGTGAGCGCTTCGACGATTTTGCGCTCATCCGGGACATTGTAATCGAGGAACGGACTCGTAAAATCGACGATTGCCTTGCGTTGCTCCTGAATGACGTTAAACGTCAGCACCTCTGTGCCCTGCGGCAGCACCGGCGAGAATCCCGCAGGCAGTTGGTCCGCGTAAGCGCCGTTCTCCACCATCATCTCGAGCGCACGCTGCTCGATGCGCTCGTCCGGCTTCAGGGCAGCCTGCAGCGTCACCGGCGCGATATAGCCATTCGCATCCTTCAGGAACACCGTCAGCTCGGTGCCGCCCTCCACTGGAGCCGCCGTTGCCTGATCGCCGGACAGCGGGTCCTCGATCGTCTGCGGCGGATCAATCTGCCGGCTTGTCTGTTCGGAGAACAGACCGCAGCCGGACGCTGTCGCCAGCACCGCTACCATTCCCCCTGCCAGCAGACTACGCCGCATCCATTGTGTTCGTCTCATCATCTCCGCGCCTCCCTGTAACGTAGGTTTCATTTGGTACAACTTCTGTTTTGTAGTACTATGTATACGAGCCCTCTCCACTTTTAGACCAAGTTTTGTCCCATATTCAGAATTCGTCCCAAAGGGGTGTCCAACATGTCCAATCCTGCAAAATACAGCCTGAACAGCCGCCAAGTCGCCGAAGCGACGCAAGCGTGGCTGGAAAAACGCGGCGTCACCAAGCTTCAGATCGCGGAGCTCGTCATGCTGCTGCAAAAAAGTTACTTTCCCGAGCTGACGATGGAGGAATGCGTCCATAACGTCGAGGCTGTACTCTCCAAGCGCGAGGTGCAAAACGCGGTGCTGACCGGCATCCAGCTCGACATCCTCGCTGAGGAAGGCAAGCTGCTGACCCCGCTCCAGGAAATGATCGTCAATGACGAAGGCTTGTACGGCTGCGACGAGATCCTGGCATTGTCCATCGTCAATGTATACGGCAGCATCGGCTTGACCAACTTTGGCTATATCGACAAGCTAAAGCCTGGCGTGCTCGTCAAGCTCAACGAAAAAAACGGCGAGCATACGCATACGTTCCTCGACGATATCGTCGGCGCCATCGCGGCCTCGGCCAGCAGCCGGATCGCCCACCGCAAGCAGGCGGAGCGCGAGGGCGAGACGACGCCGCCGCTCGACTGAACGCTTGCCAGACCGGGCTTCTCACGAACGGATGCCGATAGCTGACTCGCTCCTCGAAGCCCGCGCGGGAACGCCCGCACGAGTATGCGTCTTCAGACCGGCGACGAGTGCTATCGCGCGCAGAGATCACACCAAAAAGCGCTGTGCATAAGGCAAGTTATCCGCCTTACGCACAGCGCTTTTTTTGAATATCATTCTCTCTTGGATATCATTCTCTATTCGGAACTTATTCCTTATCGGTTGACAGATAGCGCATGACGCCGTCTGGGGATGCCCCAAGCTCGACGATCGCGCCAGAGTGGGCCAGATGCTGCAGATGCGCTAGCGTCTCCGCCATCGCGAACCGCAGATTGTGGCTGTCGCGGCCGACTCGCTCGCCAAACATTCGCAGGCAGATCTCATACCCGTGCAGCGGCTCGGTTAGCCACTCCGCGATCTCGGCGAGTCGATACTCGTGATGCGCCCGGATCTCCGCAATCCTGCCGCCAAAGTCGGCGAACGGATCGCGGTGACCGGGGAAGGCCCGCTCGACCGGCAGACGCGAGAGCTCGTCGAGACTATTCAGGAAGGATGCGAGCGGATCGACTTCCCCTCCGGGGACGAGGCTGATGTTGGGCGTGATGCCCGGCAGCACCTGGTCGCCGCACAGAATAAGACGGCGCTCGCGCTGGTAGAAGAGCAACTGTCCATAGGCATGACCCGGCGCGTCGATCATCTCCCAGGCGCGGTCGCCCAACAGGATAGACTCTCCCGCCTCAAGTAGGCTAATCTGTGTCGGCTGCGGCGATACGCGCCCGACGAATAGCCCGAGATTGGTTAGGATGCCGTCCAGCTCGCGCTCCGGCATGCCATGCCGCGCATACAGCTCAGCCAGCCGCGCGTCAAAGTCGCTCTCCGCCCCCCACAGCTCAGACGCATACGCCAAGGCGGCAGACGACATCCGGACTTCGGCTCCCGTGCGCGCCTGGAACCACCCGGCGAGCCCGTAATGGTCGGGATGCTGATGGGTGAGCACGATCGTATGGATCGCCTGCCAAGCTACCTGATGCTCTGCCATGGTCGTCCCCCAGAACGCCGCAGCCTCCGGGGTGTGCAAGCCGGGGTCGATCAGCGTATAACCCCGACGGTCGGGGATCAGATAGCTGTTCACCCAGCGCAGCGAGAAGGGCAGCGGCACCTTGACCTGCAGCCACCCTTCCGGCCATTCAGTCACGCTGCGCCTCCTGGACGGATCCATCAGCGCGCCTCCGCCAGCAGAATCTGGCGACGCGAGGACCGCTCGTCGTAGACGGCTCCCTCATAGTCTCCGAACAGCCCGACGATGCGGAAGCCCACCTCCGCCAGCCGTTGCTCGAACCACGCCGGGCCGAGCAGCCGCACCCGCTCCTCATACCGTCGTTCGAGTCCTTCCTGGGTGACGACGCGGATTTGCTTGCGCACCCATTGCTCATCGACAAGACGGTCCTCGATGATCCGCCAGCCCGTCGGCTCATCCAGCCGCTCCGAGTGCGGGACCAGACTCTCCCGGACCTGAGCGGGATTAAGATAGTCGATCAGCAGCTTGCCGCCCGGCTTGACGACTCTGCGCAGCTGTCGCAGCACCGCTTCGTTGTCCGCCTCCGTGTCGAAATAACCAAATGAAGTAAACAGATTGACCGCGGCATCGAAGCTCTCGTCGGCAAACGGCAATCGACGCATGTCGCCTTGTACCCAGGTCACAGCTTGCTCGCCGTCGTGGGCGCGCGCCTCGCGCAGCAGCGCCTCAGACAGATCAATGCCCGTCACCTTGTATCCCAGCCTCTGGATTGCCAGCGCGTGCCGGCCCATGCCGCAGCCGACATCGAGCACGCGGGCGCCGCCGGCCAGCGCGAGCCAGCCGGCCATCCGGTTGACCTCCTGCGCGGCCTGCTCCCAATCTCTATGTCTGTAGACAACCTTGTAATCCTCGCCGAAGCTATGCTCAAACCAACTCATCGCGAGTCTCTCCCCCTCTCCGTATTGCTGCTATTGCTGATCCCCGCGTCCGCTCGATACAAGCCGCGTCGTCCGCTTCAGATCGGCGATCGTAGCGGCGCCGATCCCGAACATGGCGGCGCGCAGCTCGAACTCGATGCGCTCGAACTGGCTCAGCAATCCGTCTGCTGTCGCACCTGCCGACCGGCCAGCGGCCGAGGGCAGCAACGCCCGGCCAAAGCCCGCCAGATCGGCGCCAAGCGCGATCGCCTTGGCCGCGTCGACGCCCGAGTGCAGACCGCCGCTGGCGATAACGGAGACGGACGATGACTGCTCCCGCACCTCGCGGATGCTCTGGACCGTCGAGATGCCCCAGTCGGCAAACGCCGCTGTTGCTGCACGCCGGATCGGATCGGAGGTGCGGAACTTCTCCACCTGGCTCCAGGACGTGCCGCCCGCGCCCGCGACGTCGATGAAGGATACCCCGGCGTCCAGCAGTCGCCGGGCCGTATCGCCATCGATTCCCCAGCCGACTTCCTTGACGCCGACCGGCACCTGCAGTTCCCGGCACAGCTCGGCGATGCGTTCGAGCAGCCCGCCGAAGTTGGTGTCGCCCTCCGGCTGGAACACCTCCTGCATGCTGTTGAGATGCAGCACCAGCCCGTCCGCTTCGGCGAGCTCGACGGCCCGCCTGCACGTATCGACGCCATAGCCGTAATTAAGCTGCACCGCTCCAAGATTGGCGAGGATCGGTATCGTCGGCGCCTCTGCGCGCACCCGGAACGTCGCGGCCAGCGCCTCGTCCTCGATCGCGGCGCGCATCGAGCCCAGTCCCATCGCCCAGCCGTGCGCCTCCGCCGCTTCGGCCAGCTTGCGATTGATCCGCTCCGCCTGATCGGTGCCGCCGGTCATCGAGCTGACGAGCAGCGGCGCCTTGAGCGGCTTGCCGAGGAAGGCGCTCGAGAGGTCGATGCGGCCAAGCGACAGCTCGGGCAATGCATTATGACGGAAGCGCAGATGCTCGAAGCCGCTGGCGATGCCGACAGAGGCGACATCCTCCTCGAGACAGATGCGGATATGCTCGCCCTTGCGTTTGGCTGTAGCAGCTTCCTCGTGATGGCTGTTTCTCTCTTCTGTCATCCTACTCCTCCTTTGCTTATTAGCTGTATATGGATATGAGGCGTTCCGCTACCAATTGGCCCGAACGCGTGACGATCGGCGTGCCGCCGCCGGGATGCGTCGTGCCGCCGACAAACCAGAGGCCCTCGATGTCTCGCGAGCGATTGGCCGGGCGGAAGAAGGTCTGGCGGGCGCCGTTGGAGGAGATGCCGTAGATCGCTCCCCGGTAGGCTGCGGTATCGGCGTGCAGTTGCTGCGGCGTGTAGATGCGTCGCACCTCGGCCTGCGGGACGCCTGCGACGCCAAGCCGCGTCAGATCGGCTGCGATCCGCGCCGCATAACGCTCGCTCTCCTCCTCCCACGACCATCGCTCCGAGAGGTAAGGCGCATTGACGAGCACGAACAGGCTGCTGCCGCCCGGCGGCGCCGCCTCCGGCTCGGTCGCTGCCGGATGGCAGATATAGACGGTCGACGCCTGCGGCGGCTGCAGCTCGCGGAAGATCGACTGGAACTCGTCCTCATAGCGCGCCGGGAAGAAGACGGTGTGATGCAGCAGCTGCGGCTGCGAAGCAGGGATGCCGAGCAGCATGACGAAGCCCGACAGCGACGGCTCGTATCCTCGGATACGTGCGTCCGGCATGGAGCGCCGGTCCTCGGGACGAAGCAAGCGCTCACAGATCGTCAGCACGTCGCCGCCGGCGATCACGATGTCGGCGTCCATACTGCCCGCAGTCGTCTCCACTCCGGCTACGCGGCCGCCGCTGACCCTGATGCGCTCGACGGTCGTACGGTAATGCAGCTCGACGCCAAGTTCGCCGGCGAGCCGCTCGAAGGCGTCCACGATCGAGCTCGTGCCGCCCTTCACGCTATAGACGCCGAGCTCTCGCTCGACATGGGCCAGCATCGCGAATATCGCTGGCGCCTCATAAGGCGAGGAGCCGACGTACGTCGCGTATCGGCCCAGCATTGCAAGCGTATTGGGATGGCGGAAGTAATGGCGGAGCAGCTGTTGCAGTGTCGTAAAGGGCCGTATGCGAGCAAAGGCCGCAGCCATCCGGGGACGCGCCATATCCCGCCAGCCCAGCATCAGCTTGCCGAGGAACTGCTCCTCGGAGATCCGGTACAACCGCTCCGCTTCCTCGCAAAAGCGAGGATAGGCGGCAGCGTCCTCCGGACTGTAGGCGGCGATCTGCAAGGCTACCGCTTCGACGGAACGATGGAGGTCGACGATCGAGCCGTCGTGGAACACATTGCGCACCGAAGGATCCAGCGGGCTGAGCGTCACATAGTCCTCCATCCGGCGACCTGCGCTTGTGAACACCTCTGCGAACATATGAGGCAGCGTAATCGTGCTCGGCCCCCTGTCGAAGCGGTAGCCCTGCTCTACGATACGCTGCAGCTTGCCGCCAGCCTGCGGCTGCTGCTCCAGCACCGTCACAGCGAAGCCGTGCGCCGCTAGCCGGATCGCAGCAGAGAGCCCGCCCAGACCGGCGCCGATAATGATTACGCGCTTCTTCAATGGTAGATTCTCCCTTTCCACACATAGCCGCCGCCTCGTCCCGCCGAACGCCACGATGCGATGCCGATGGCGATCAGGCAGACCATGCTTGCCGGCAGACACCATGCGAGCCAGCTCGGCTGAGATTGCATCCGGTCGGCGGTCCGCTTGATGCAGACACCGAGGCCGTAACCGATCGCCGCCGGAGCAAGCCAGGCCGGCTGCCAGATCGCGAGCGGCAGCGCGGCTGCCGGCAGGACATACAGCAGCACGTATAGCATCAGTATCGCACCGAGCAGGTACGGATTGCGGCCAGTGCCAGCGTATATATTTTTGCGATAGCCGTGCCAGACCTCGCTCGCGTCGTGATACATCCGCATCCGGACGGCACGGCGCACATCGGCCAGGACGACCGGCTCGCCGCCCCGCTTCGCCTCCCGGGCGAGCGCCATATCGTCTACCAGATCGGCGGGATTGGCGGCATGGCCGCCGATCGCCTCGTAGGTGACGCGCGAGATCAGGATCCAGGCGCCGTGCGCAGCGACGAAGCGAGGATCTCTAGAGCTCTGGACCGCGCGGATCGGCAGGTGGCAAGCGATCGTGAAGCCCATCATCGGCACGACGAGCCGCTCCAGCCAGCTGCCCGTCACCTGGCGCGGAAAGCCGGTAATCAGGCCGCGCCCCTGCCTGCGCGCTGCCTGCAGCGCCAGCTCCACCGCACCCGGCTCAAGGACCGCGTCGGCATCGAGGAACAGCCACCAGTCGCCTGTGGCGGCTCGCGCGAGCTGATCGCAGGCATACGCCTTGCCCATCCAGCCGACAGGCGGCGGTTCGCCGGAGAGGATGCGGACGCGAGGATCGCCGCCAGCGGCTGCAACAGCGAGACGATACGTCTCGTCCTCCGACCGATCGTCGAGGACGATCGCCTCCCAACTGCCGTCGGCAGGTCCGGCAGCCAGCACTGCCCGCAGGCAATCGGCTATATTGCGCGCCTCGTTACGGGCGGGTATGAGGATCGACAGGCGCGGCGGCGGCGAGTCGCTGGTCCCTGTCTGCTCCTCGCCCTCCTGCGGGCGGGCGACGACAGCAAGCGGCGGCAGTTGCCTGACGTTCCACATCGCGAAGCCAAGCTGCAGCAGCAGCGCCACGACTACGCCCCAAAGAACGATTTCCATGCCCGCACCCTCTTCTTCATGGTCAAAAACGCTTCGCTCGTCGAGCCGCCGCCCGCGAGCAAAGGCGTAAAGTCGTCCGCAAGCTGCGGATCGCCGTCGATGCAGCGACTACGGTGACGCTCAAGCTGCGCGCAAAACGCCTCCTCTACCGCCGCTGTCGCCGCCTGCTTGCCGAGCGACTGCCAATCAAGCGTCAGCGGCAAACCGGCATGCAGCGTAGCCTCCGCCTTCTGATGATGGTACAGGGAATAATAGGCCGTCACCGGCATCACTGTTGTCTGCGAGGACCGCTCCAGCAGATAGCCTACGCCGGACTGGAATCGGATCGGCCGATGCTCCTGATGCCGGATATCGCCTTGGGGGAACATCCACACGCATTTCCCGGCTGCGAGCAGAGCTTGCGCATAGCGAAGCGAGGCGACGATGCCCTTCGGGTTGCTCTTGTCGATGGAGAAGACGCCAAGCTTGCGGAAAAACAAATAATGGCGCAATTGCTTTTCGTCCATCATAACGTAATGATCGCCGCTGGAGCAAGTTCGAAAGGCATGGTACGCGATCATCCCATCCCACCAGGAGCTGTGGTTCATCACATAGAGACGGCCGCCGTTCCGCTCGCCGGCATCCAGGTCGCCCCGGAGTCCGATGAAATGAAAATGGCGGCGCAATAAATAACGCTGGTTATAGTGAAAAAAAAGCCGGTCGAAACCGGCTGATTTGGCTGCTTCAATCACGTCGCGCCCTCCATTCCATCACGGCTGCGGCCAATACCGCCAGCGCCACCGGGATCCATAGCCCTGCCTTCCAGCCGAGCAGACCGAACATCAGACACATGCCGCCGTAGAGCCGGCAGGCTTCACGATACAGTCGCCCGTTGGCCCGATGTACCGGGAACAACAGCGACAGGAGCGCCGCAAGCGCGAACCAGCTAACGAAGTTCTGCAGCGGAATCTCGTAGAATGACCCCCACGATCCGGGATCAAGCCAGATCCAGAACTCCCGGCTGTAAGCGACAGGGTCGAGGATCAGGTCGAACCAGAGCGCATAGCCGCCAACCTCCAGCGCGCGTACCCAGCGACGGGTGGAGCGGCTGACGAGCAGCGCGCTGCCGACGACGCCGATCCAGGCGAAGCCGATCGGCACCGGCACCTCTCCAGGACCGAGACGGAGTATGTCGGTGTAGTAATAATTACCGAAGGGGAAGCCCGTCTTGGTGCCAAGCCACTCGGCGAACATCGTGACGACGCAGACGACCGCAGCGAGCAGGACGAGACGGCCAAGCGCCGGCGTTTGCCGACGCTGCTCCGATTGCAGCTGGAGACTGAGCGCATACAGCCCGAAAAACACCAGGAACAACCCGTTGCTGAACGCCAGCGCGTCCGGCACCCGGTAGAACAACATGAAGAGCAGGCCGATCAGCATCCAGCACCAGAACACGATGCGGATCGTCTTGCCGGGTACAGAGGACGGCGGCTCCGGACGGACGACTATCGTTTCCCTCATATCCTATACCGCCGGGTTCTCTTCCGGCTGCTGCTCGGTCAGAGCGACGCCGTATTTTTTGACCAGCCGCTGCAGGATCCCCATCTTGCCCAGCGCGGACACATAGGCGCGACGGTGAAAGACGTCGTACTGATGCGTCGCCACATCGTCGAGGATCGCCTCATAGGTCCGGGAGGACAGCTCGACGCAAAATGCGCTCATCCGGGAGTAGCCCTGCATCTGGCTGAGCCCTTCGTCGAAGCGCCGTTTGGCTGCCAGACTGAGCTCGCGGACGATCGCCCGCCACGCATCGTTAATCGTCCCGCTAGCGAACTGCTCCTCGCTGTAGCCATGGGCCCGCATCAGCTCTAGCGGAATATAACGCCGCCCCCGCCGCTGGTCCTCGCCAACGTCGCGGACGATATTAACGATCTGCATCGCCTTGCCGATACAGATGCCCGCCTCGATCACGCTGCGGTCAGGCTGATCATGCAGCACTGGCAGCAGCATCTCGCCGACCGTGCCAGCCACCAGATAGCAGTAGCGTTCGAATTGTTCCATCGTCTCGTATTGGGTCAGGTGGGCATCGAGCCGCTGCCCCTCGATCTGCCGCCAGAACGGCTCCTTGGTCACCGGGAACGTATCGAATAGCCAACGAAGCGCCGGCCAGATATAATGGCCCTCGGCCTGCTCCAGATGCTCCAGCCGGTAGGCCAGCTCATCGAGCGTGTAGGGCGACGCCTCCGGCTCGTCCATCGCGTCATCGATCATACGGCAAAAAGCGTAGAGCACGAACACCGCTTCCCTGCGCGGGCTGGGCAGCAGTCCGAAGGCTTTGTAAAACGTCGTGGAACCATCCTTGATCTTCATCTCGCACGCTTTCAGTACATTCCTCAGGCTCCTGTCCATGACGCTCTCTCCTTTGTCAAATAATCGGTTAACAGCTTGGCCCCCTGCAATACGATCGGCACGCCGCCGCCAGGGTGGATCGAGGCGCCGACGCTGTAAAGGCCTCGGATCGGATACGGCACGATCTGCGGTCGGAACGGCCCGGATTGCGACAAGGTCGGCGCTATGCCGAAGCTCCCGCCCTGGTACCAGCCCTCGTCAGCGCCATCGGCCGGGGTGCGGACATGCATCCAGCGGATCGCAGACCGCAGACCGGGGAAGGCGCGCTGCTCGGCATCTGAGACGACCAGCTCGGCCAGCTCGGCGGCTTCTTGCTGCAGCCGCTCACGGGCGCCCGCTTCGTCGCTGTCGTAGGGTACAGGCAACGGGATGAGCACATAGAGCACCGAGTGACCCGGCGGCGCTGCATCGGGATCGACGGCGACAGGATTGAAGATATAGTACGGCGGCAGCTCGTCCGCTAAGCCTGGGGTCCTCCCACGGGCCGCGAGCTGTTGCAGACTGGCGTTCAGATGCTCCGGCATAAAGTACTGATGCGTAATGACCGACCGGTCGGTCGGCGATCCGCCAATTGAATCCTCATCCTCCGACCAACGCCTGTCTGTCCCTATATATAACAGTATACAGCCGGATGATGGCTTGTATGATCGCGATTTGGTCTGCCCCGTCGGCAGCAGCGAAGCGAGATTCGGGAAGTCGCCGTTATAGATGACATGCTCGTAAGGACGCAAGCCTGCGGCGCTGTGGATGCCTTTGGCGGCTGCCTGTTCGACTGCGATGCCGGTCACCTCGCCTGCCGCCCCCTTATGGATACGTACGCCATTGTCCGCCAGATGACGCTCCAGCAGCGGCACCAGCGAGGCGTATCCGCCCTTCCAGTACCAGATGCCGTAGGCATGCTCCGCATAGGGGATAAAGCTGTACAGCGATGGCGAAGCGCCTGGCAGCCCGCCGATATAGAGCGTCTGCAAGGAGAAGGCGTCGATCGCGCGTTCGGCCTTGAAGTAGCGGCTGGCCAGCTGACGCGCGCTCTGATGGACGCGTAATCTGCCGAGCAGCTTCAGATTATCCATCGAAAAAAAGTCTCGCTTGCGCAAAAAGGAACGATCCAGAAAACGACTTTTGCCTTCCCGGAATGCCGGCTCCATATCGGCCATGTAACGTCTCATCCCCTGTCCTTCGCCGGGAAACAGCCGATCCAGCTCCTCCGCCATTCGTTCGGTGTCGCGGTACTTGGTCAAGGTCATGCCGTCCGGATAATGGATGCGATACATCGGATCGCAGGCCATCAGCTCAAACTCCGATGAGGCGATCCCCGCCTCCGCCAGGAGCGACTTCAGCATGTCCGGCAGCAATACGATGGTCGGCCCGCGATCGATACGGTACTTGCCGCCGTCGCCCTCAAAGGCCAGTCTACCGCCCAACTGCTCGCTGCGCTCGTACAGATCGATCTTCCAGCCGGCTCGCGCGAGCTGCAGCGCACTCATCATGCCGCCCAGACCGCCGCCAATTACAGCTGCTTTCATTGCACAACCTCCTTTGTTGGCCAAGATGGGCTACCTTGCCCGCTCGCCGCTTGCAATGCTCCGTCCGCCGATACAAACCGTCGTCCGTCCTGTTGCATCAACAGCTCGACGCTGATACGCGCCGACTCCAGGATCGTCGGCAGGCCACTTCCCGGGTGCGTGCCTCCTCCGACGAGCCAGCAATTGCCCGCATCCTCGAATCGATTGTGCGGACGGAAGGTCATCATCTGGTCGATCGAATGCGCCAGATTAAACGCCGCCCCCTTGTACACGTACATCGACTGCTCCCAGTCCAGAGGCGTAATCACATGCTCGACCTCGATGTGCCGGGACAGCCCGCGCAGCTCAGGCTCTCGTTCGAGCCGTCGGAGGATGCGCTCCCGCACGATAGCCAGCTGCTGCGGATCGCTCCAGTCCGTCTCGCCGTTCAGATTGGCGACCGGCATCAGGACGTAGAGCGCCGTCTTGCCCTCTGGTGCCAGCGTCGGGTCGACGACGCCAGGATTGTGCACATAGATCGAAGCATCCTCGGACAGTCGGCCCGCCATCATATCCCGGACATTGGCGGCATACTCGTCGGCGAACATTACGGTATGATGCGGCATATCGATCTTCCGATTGACGCCCAGATAGAGCATATAGGTCGAGCAAGACAACTTCAGCTTTTGGAGCTTCTCCGGACGATATTTGCGCAGCTGCTCCGGGCGGAACAGCTTGGTGACGGCGGTTCCGAAGTCGGCATTGACGATGACATGCTCGGCCATCAGTCGCTCGCCATTGTCCAGCTCGACGCCGACCGCCTTGCCTCCGGAGGTGATCACCTGCGCAACGCCTGTCCCCAGCGACAGCTCGCCCCCCTGCTCGCGGACGACCTCGGCCATCGCCTCGCACATCCGGTTGACGCCGCCGATCGGGTGCCACAAGCCATATGCGTGCTCGATGTAGGAGAGCATAGTGAAGGTGCCTGGACACTCCCATGGACTCATGCCGAGATACTTGGACTGAAAGGCAAACGCATAACGCAGTCGTTCGTCCTTGAAGTACTTGGCAAGCCGGCTGTAGACGGTATCGGTCAGATGCAGGCGAGGCAGCGCCTTGGCCAGATCGGCGCGGATATAATCCGTCAGCCTGGTGAACGGCCGTTGCAGCAGCGGCATGACGCGTTCGAACTTCAATCCCTCCTGTTTCATGTAACGCTCGTAGCCTGCCCATTCTCCGGGGAACAACCGGTCCATCTGCTCCTGCATCCTGCGCTTGTCGCGCGTCGGCTCGAACCTGACATCGCCGAACTGCAGACGGTACAGCGGATCGACCTCGACCATCTCGAGATAATCGTGCAAGGAACGGCCGACAGATCGGAACAGTCCTTCGATAATTTGCGGCATCATCATAAAGGTCGGCCCCCGGTCAAACCGGTAGTCTCCCACCTGCAGACGAGATGTTCGTCCGCCTATGTAAGCTTGTTTCTCCAGTATATGCACCTGATAGCCTTGAGAGGACAGCAACATCGCGGCGGCCAGCCCTCCCGGTCCGGCTCCGATGACGATCACCCGTGGATTCATTCCCATACGAAGTCCTCTCCGATCGCAAAAATGTGATATGTAAAAGGTTGTACAATCATTATACACATACAATTGCGCAGTGTAAAACAAAAATGGCCCACGGGTCATTTGATATTTTTTTTCATTTTAATGATGATTTCGATCATTTTAATTTGAATCTCAATCATGGGGAACTTATAATAGAAGTAAGGAAAAGAAAAGGAAGTGACTTCAGATGAGAATTACGATCTTTGATTCAAATGAGGAGTTGGACGCCCGCGCCGCCGCCCTCATCGCCAGCACCGTAGTCGAGCGTCCTGCTGCAGTGCTCGGACTGGCTACCGGCTCGACGCCTGTCGGCATCTACAAGGCGCTTATCCGGCAAGCGTCCCAGACGAAGCTTTCCTTCGCTGGCGTGACAACTTATAATCTAGATGAATATGTAGGCTTGCCCCCCGAGCATGACCAAAGCTATGCGTATTACATGAAACAGCAGTTGTTCGACCACATCGACATCCCGCTTGAGCAGACGCATCTGCCGAACGGCATGGCCACCGATCTGGCAGCCGAATGCGTCCGATATGACCGCATGCTGGCGTCTCAGCCGATTGATCTGCAACTGCTCGGCGTCGGGCACAACGGTCATATCGGATTCAACGAGCCGGCCGAGGCGCTGGTCGGAGGCACGCATGTGACCGATCTTGAGCCGGCTACGATTGCCGCCAATGCCCGTTTCTTTGAGCGCGAGGAGCTGGTGCCGCGTCAAGCGATTACGATGGGAGTAGCCTCGATCCTGAAGGCGCGACAGATCCTGCTCGTGGCGCGCGGCGCCGACAAGGCCCAGATCGTCAAGCAGGCGCTCACCGGACCGATCAGCACCGCTTGCCCTGCCTCCCTGCTGCAGACGCATGCCCATGTGACCGTCATGCTGGATAAGGAAGCCGGAAAGGAATTGATGTCAGATGACTCAGCGCTCCACCTGGTTTATTCGTAATATTAATCTCGTCCTGGAGGATCGCGTCGTACGCGGAGCGCTGCATTGCGCCGACGGGCGCATAATGCTAACGACGGAGGAGGCCGAGCTGCCGCAAGGGGCGACGGTCATCGACGGCGAGGACGGCTATCTGCTCCCCGGTCTGATCGATATGCACGTGCATGGCGGCTACGGCAGCGACTTCATGGATGCCGACGGCGTTGCCTACGACGCCATCACACGCTATCATGCCAGCTGCGGCACAACCGGCATGCTGGCGACGACGATGACGGCTGCCAAGACGGACATCGAGGCGGTGCTCGCCGCCGTAGCCGCCTATCAGTCAGGATCGATGGCCTACGCGCGCCTGCTAGGCGTTCATCTCGAAGGACCGTTTATCTCGCCCAAGTGGCCTGGGGCGCAAAATCCGCATTATATTGTATCCCCGCAAATCGATTGGCTGAAACAATGGACCGCTCAATATGCAGGCTTGATCAAGCAGCTTACGCTCGCTCCGGAATCTGACGGAGCGGACGACATGATCGCCTGGCTGCATGAGCACGGCATCATCGCCGCCGCCGGTCACACCGACGCCTCCTATGAGCAGATCGCCGCCGCGGCCCGCCTCGGTCTTACGCAGGCAGTGCATACCTTCAATGCGATGACGCCGCTGCATCACCGCAAGCCCGGCACGGCGGGCGCCGTGCTCACCGAAGATGCCATCTGCGCCGAGTTGATTGCCGACGGCCATCACGTCCATCCGGCAGCGATCCGGCTGCTCGTCCGGGCCAAGCCGGCGGACCAGCTCGTCCTGATCACCGATGCGATGTCCGCTGCGGGACTCGGCAACGGCAGCTATGAGCTGGGCGGACTCGCCGTGGACGTCCAAGACGGCGTGGCTCGCCTTCAGGAGGGCGGCAGTCTGGCCGGCAGCACCTTGACGATGATCGATGCCGTCCGCTTCGTGCTAGAGCATACCGAGCTTGAGCTGCCTGAGGTGGTGCGTCTGGCCAGTCTCAACCCTGCGCGCCGACTCGGACTCGATGGGACGCTCGGCAGTCTGGCCGATGGCAAGCAGGCAGATCTGCTCTGGTGCGACCGCGACTTGCGCGTCCGACAGACTTGGGTTAACGGCAATACAGTTTATGTAGCCGAGTAAAATTTCATTCCGCTCGCGAACGCCCTTGCGCCAAGGGCGTTTTTTTGTGCGTCTGGAAACCCAAAAAAGCATGCCCTCCGAGGAGAGCATGCTGCAAAAACCTTCATGGCGCCGCCAGATAGACGCGCGTGCCTTGCTCCGCCGCATAGTCAGCGAGAGCTCCATCAAGCGCGGCGTCTGTAATAAAGGCATAGACGTCAGTCAGTGCGGCAATGGAAAACAACGACGTCTTGCCGACCTTCGTATGATCGAAAATCGCATAGGTCGCCTGCGCCCGCGTCATGAGCGCTTTGGCGATCTGCGCCTCTTGCTCCGAGTACGTAGTGATGCCGCCCTCGACAGAGATGCCGTCGACGCCGATGAACATCTTGCCGATATGCAGATGGGCGACCATCGCCTCGCCGAGCGGTCCGCACAGCTCAAAGCTGTTGTGGCGCATGATGCCGCCAGTGACGACGACCTGGATCTCGCTGCCGGCCAGCTCCATCGCGATATTGACGGCGTTGGTGACGACGGTGATACCCTTGCGCGGCTTCAGCAGCTTGGCGAGCAGATAATTGGTCGTGCCGCCCGACAGGCCGATGACGTCGCCTTCATCGATAAGCTTGGCCGCCTGCTGCGCGATCCGCTCCTTTTCCAGATAGGACAAGCCTTTCTTCTCCTCGAACGGCAGGTCGCGCACGCTGTTCAAGCCATCGTACATCGCGCCGCCGATCGTCCGGATGAGCGGCTCCGTCTTCTCCATCATCTCCAGGTCGCGGCGCGCCGTCGCCTCCGAGATGCCGAGCCGCTCCACCAGCTCCTGGATCGTGATGCGGCCCTGCTGCTTGAGCAGCAGCATGATCTCGGCGCGCCGCCGCTCTCCCTTGGACGGTTGAGGGTTCGGCATGCTACCGCTCCACCCAGGCGTGACCGAGCAGCCGCTGCTCGACCGCCCGCCATTCCGGGAGCGCTTCCCAATCGCCGCGGCTCTGAACGGCCAGCGAGCCGTTGATGCTCGCCAGCCGGACGGCCTCCTCGGTGCTCATGCCTCGCAGCACGCCAGCGAGGAGGCCAGCGCAGAAGCCGTCGCCGGCCCCTACCGTATCGACGACCGTCTCAGCAGGATAGAACGGCACAGCCGTCACCTCGCCCTGCTCGGCGATCAATGTCTGCTCGCCGTAGCCCTTGATGATCGTCGTCGCGCGCAACGACTTGACCTGAGCGAGGATGCGCTCCTCGTCCTCGGTGTCGTACAGCTGCTTCAGCTCGTCCCAGCCGGGCAGGAAGTAGTCCGCCTGCTCGCTCAGCGGCAACAAGACGCTCCGCGCCTCCTCCAGACTCCACAGCTTCAGCCGCAGATTAGGGTCAAAGCATACCTTGACGCCCGCATCGCGAGCGATCTGTACAGCAGCCAGCACGCTCTCGCGGCACGATGCGCTAAGCGCCGTCGTAATGCCGGTCACATGCAGCAGCTTGCTCCCTTGTATGTATGCCGCATCGAGATCATCCGGCTGCATCCGGCTGGCAGCCGAATGCTGGCGGTAATAATGGACGGCGACGCGGCCGGCCACCTGCTCGCGGAACATCAGCCCCGTCCGCTCGCCCGCTACGCGCTGCGAGCGGGACACATCGACGCCCTCGCCGCGCAGCGTCTTGGTAATGATCGCGCCGAACGGGTCGTCGCCGAGCCGGCCGAACCAGCCAACCGAGCAACCGAGCCGCGCGGCGCCGATCGCCACATTGCTCTCGGCGCCCCCGAAGCCCTGCTGCAGCGCCGGGCTGCGCTCGAGCGTCCGATGGTCCTCGGCAGGCATGAACAGCGCCATCGACTCGCCGAAGGTGATCAAGTCCGGTGAAGAGCCTCCCATAGGCGATTCCTCCTCCAATTCCAAATTAACGATACATCGGATACTTCATCAGATACAGAACAACCACATACAGGATCAGCACGAGGAAGCTCATCGTCTGCGCCTTGCGGATGTGGCCGCTAGCGCTCTGGCCGTTCTGAATCGAGATTGCGATCCGCTTGAGCGGTCCGGTCATGATGCCCGCCAGGGCGGCAACCGCGAGGAACAGCACGATGACCAGGATGATCCAGACGACTTTGTACTCGGATTGCGAGATCAGGTAGCCGCCGGTCAGGAACGAGAGGATCAGGAAATATTGCGCGACCCGGTTGCCGCTGACCAGGCCCTCGGACAGCCCGCTCTGGCCTTCGCCGGCCAGCTTGGAGGCCCGTCCCACCAGGAAAGGCAGCACGAGATAGAAGCCCAGGCCCGCTGCGCCGAGCACATGCAGAAAAATAACGAAGTTAACCATATTCAACCTCCATTTCAATAGGACTATCCTTTAGTATACTAAAATGCCGTTTTAAACACAAAAGGAACCTTGCCTGGGCAAGCCGCAGGTAGCCTCAACGTATCCCATGCTTGCACAGCACGCCGTGAATGGCAAAATACGTCACGTCATCCGGCAGCGCATCCTTGATCGGCTTGAGCTTGTCCGCGCCTTGGGCGTCGATCGCATCAAGGATTAGCCGCTCCTGGCCGTCCGGGATAATCATGCTCCAATCAACCGGCTCGCCTTCTCCAGCCGCCCGGATAATATGGCCCTCGATCGTCACCTTGCCCATACCTCGCATCTGCGAGATTTCCTTGACCGTATGACCGGCCTGGAACAGCTGCAGCGAGACAAGATGACTCGGCTGGTCGTCCGTCCCCTCGCCCAACGAGGCCTCGCTCCTAAGAGGCGCGGAGGCCGCCTGCGGACGCTCCCCCTCGGTTGCCGCAAAGCTGCGAATCACCTCGATGATCTGGTCGCCATACTTTTGCGCCTTGGCGGAGCCTACGCCCTTGATACCGAGCAGTTCGTCCTCCGACTGCGGCTGCCGGTCCGCCATCTCGCGCAGCGTCGCGTCGAAGAACAGGATGAACGGCGGCACGCCCTCGCGGGCTGCTGCCTCCTTGCGCCAGCTGCGCAGCGCTTCGAACAGCGGCGAGCCCGCAGACGAAGCGGACGAGGCTCTGCGCTTGAGCTGCTTGCGCTTCTGGTAGACCTGCTCCTTGCCCTCGAGCACCGGCAACGCCCGGGCCGTGATCGACACGGTCGGATATGCCCCGTCGCTGACTCGCATATAGCCCTCGGCTACGAGCCAGTACAGCCATTCGGTGATTTCCTTCTCCGCCCAGTCGCGGAACAGCCCGTAGGTCGTCAGACGATCAAGTCCCATCTCGAGGATTCGCTTATCCTTCGATCCCTTCAGCACCTTGGCCACCATCGTCAAGCCGAAGCGACCCTTCATCCGACCGGCGCAGGAGAGCGCCTTTTGGGCATCGGCGGTCATATCGGTAGCTTCCGTATCGTCCAGACAACTGCTGCAGCGTCCGCAGGCCGGCACGTCGGCTTCACCGAAGTACTCGACGATATATTGCTGCAAGCAGCGTTCGGTGCGGCTGTAGTTCATCATCGTGTACAGCTTGCTCATCTGGACTGCCCGGCGATCCTCATCCGCTTGTCCTTGCTCGATCAGGAAGCGCTGGACCTGGACGTCCTGCGGGCTGAACAGCAGGACACATTCGCTGTCGTCGCCGTCGCGGCCCGCTCTCCCCGCTTCCTGGTAGTACGACTCGATATCGCCGGGCATCTGCCAATGGATGACGAAGCGCACATTGGGCTTGTCGATGCCCATACCGAAGGCATTGGTCGCCACCATCACCCGCACCTCATCGAAGCGGAAACGCTCCTGGGCGCTCATCCGCTCGTCATCGGCCAGTCCGCCATGGTACTTCGCAGCGGCAATTCCTTGTCTGTGCAACTCGTCGCACACCTGCTCCACTTCCTTGCGGGTCGCTGCGTAGATAATGCCCGACTGATCGGGACGCTCCGCCAGGAAGTCGCGCAGGAACCGGCGCTTGTCGACGCCGGTGACGACGGACAACGCCAGATTGCTGCGGGCAAAGCCGGTGACGAATACATTGGGCGAACGCAAGGCCAGCATCTCCGAGATATCGCGCGCGACCTCGCGGGTCGCCGTCGCCGTGAAGCCTGCGACGAGTGGCCGGTCCGTCAGTCGCGAGATCCAGCCCGCGAGCTGGCGATAGCTCGGTCTGAAGTCATGGCCCCACTGCGAGACGCAGTGCGCCTCGTCGATCGCGATCAGCGGGATCGACATCTGCTCCATCAGCGAGCTGAACATCGGCGCATCCAGACGCTCCGGTGCGATATAGAGAAGCTTGTACTCGCCCTGCGCTGCGCTCCGCAGCACGGTGCGATACTCGGCTGCGCCGAGCGAGCTGTTCAAGAATGCCGCCGGGATGCCGAGCCGGTTGAGCGCATCGACCTGATCCTTCATCAGCGAGATGAGCGGCGAGACGACGATCGTCGTCCCCTCCAGTATGAGCGCCGGAATCTGGTAGCAGACCGACTTGCCGCCGCCGGTCGGCAGGATCGCCAGCGTATCCCGCCCCTCTAGCAGACCGGAGATAATGTCGGCCTGTCCCGGACGGAACGCATCATAGCCGTAGACGCGCTTCAGCAGCGCGCGCGCTTGTTCCAACATCAAGTTGCCTCCCTCCTCTTAACAATCGGAAAGACCCTGGCGCGAAGTCAGGGTCTCCGGTAGATCGCGCTATCCAAAGCAACAGCCACCGCCTAGCCGGTAATGATCGAGGTCACCTTGCGGACCGACTCCGCCGAGGTGTCGAGCGCAGCCTTCTCCTCCGCCGTCAGCTCAAGCTCGATCACGCGCTCGATGCCGCCGGCGCCGAGGATGACCGGCACGCCCATGAACAGCTTGTCGTAGCCGTACTCGCCCTCCAGCAGCGCGATGACCGGGAGCACGCGTTTCTTGTCCTTCAGGATCGCTTCGGTCATCTGGACAAGCGAGGCCGCCGGCGCATAGTAGGCGCTGCCGTTGCCGAGCAGTCCTACGATCTCGCCGCCGCCGACGCGTGTCCGCTGGACGATCGCCTCGATCCGCTCCGCCGGGATCAGCTTGTCGATCGGGATGCCGCCGACATTGGAGTAGCGCACGAGCGGCACCATATCGTCGCCGTGTCCGCCCAGCACGAAGCCGCGCACATCCTCGACGGATACATTCAGCTCCTGTGCGATGAATGTGCAGTAGCGCGCAGTATCCAGTACGCCGGATTGGCCGATGACCCGATGCTTCGGGAAGCCAAGCGTTTCATAGGCAACGTAAGTCATCGCATCGACCGGGTTGCTCAGGATGAGCACGATCGCCTCGGGGCTTGTCGCCTTCACCTGCTCGCACACCGACCGGACGATGCCCGCATTGGTGTTGACGAGATCATCGCGGCTCATCCCCGGCTTGCGAGCGATGCCTGCCGTGATGATGACGATATCCGAATCCTTCGTGTCCTCATAGCTTGCCGTGCCGACGATTCGCGCGTCGATGCCTTGCACCGGCGTCGACTCCATCATATCCAGCGCCTTGCCCTTGGTCGGGTTTTCGAGCTGCGGGATATCGACCAGCACGACATCGCCGAGCTCCTTTTGAGCGAGCATGAGCGCTGTCGTCGCGCCGGTGAAGCCGGCGCCGACCACCGTAATTTTGTTCCGTTGAATAGCCATGACTTTAGACCAGCCTCCTTTGGACGGATTAAGCGGTCCCCGGATGTAGAAGACGGCATCGCCCGGAGGCCGATGCCGTTCTTCTCACATACCTGGGATTTACATGTTGGCGATCACTTGGTTGGCGAACTCGGAGCATTTTACTTCGGTTGCGCCTTCCATCAGACGAGCAAAGTCATACGTAACGGTTTTGTTGTTGATCGCCGTAGCCATGCCTTTGTAGATCAGGTCAGCCGCTTCCTGCCAGCCCAGATGCTCAAGCAGCATGACGCCGGAGAGGATTACAGAGCCCGGGTTGACGACATCTTTGTCCGCATACTTTGGCGCTGTGCCATGCGTCGCTTCGAAGATAGCATGTCCGGTCAGATAGTTGATGTTGGCGCCTGGCGCGATGCCGATGCCGCCGACTTGCGCAGCCAGCGCATCGGACAGGTAGTCGCCGTTCAGGTTCAGCGTAGCGATCACGTCAAAGTCGGTCGGACGCGTCAGCACCTGCTGCAGTGCGATGTCAGCAATCGCGTCTTTAACGATCAGCTTGCCGGCTGCTTCGGCTTCGGCTTGCGCCTTGTTCGCAGCGTCGACGCCTTGCTCTTCCTTGATGCGGTCGTATTGACCCCAAGTGAAGGTTTGCTCAGCGAACTCCTGCTCGGCCACTTCGTAGCCCCAGTTTTTGAACGCGCCCTCAGTGAATTTCATGATGTTGCCTTTGTGTACGAGCGTCACCGACTTGCGGCCATGCTTGAGCGCATACTCGATCGCGGCGCGCGCCAGACGCTTGGAGCCCTCTGCGGATACCGGCTTGATTCCGATGCCGGATGTTTCCGGGAAGCGGATTTTGTTAACGCCCATCTGCTCCTGCAGGAACGCGATAACCTTCTTCACTTCGTCCGAGCCTTCTTGATACTCGATGCCCGCATAGATATCTTCTGTATTCTCGCGGAAAATAACCATGTCGACCAGCTCTGGACGCTTGACTGGCGAAGGTACGCCGTCGAAGTAGCGGACAGGACGCAAGCAAGTGTACAGATCCAATTCTTGGCGCAGCGCAACGTTCAGGGAACGGATGCCGCCGCCGATTGGCGTTGTCAGCGGACCTTTGATCGCTACGATATATTCGCGGATCGCAGTCAGCGTATCGGCAGGCAGCCATTCGCCGTATTCATTAAACGCTTTTTCGCCGGCGAACACTTCGTACCAGGCGATTTTTTTGTCGCCGTTATATGCTTTCTCTACTGCAGCGTCAAGCACGCGCTTGGATGCGGCCCAGATGTCGCGGCCTGTGCCGTCGCCCTCGATGAATGGGATGATCGGCTGGTTAGGCACCTGGAGCGCGCCGTCCTTAATCGTGATTTGTTCGCCTTCAGTAGGTAATGCGTATTTTTCGAATTGAGCCATGAGTCAAATTCCTCCATATTCTTTGAATGATTTGGGTAGGTCCGGTTTAGCGTTCGTCGATCGGAATGTAGCGGGCGCTCGATGGGCCGGTATACTCGGCGCGCGGGCGAATGAGACGATTGTTCTCATATTGCTCGAGGATATGCGCCGTCCAACCCGACAAGCGGCTGATCGCGAAGATTGGCGTGAACAGATCGCGCGGAATCTTCAGCGAGGTGTAGACAGAAGCCGAATAAAAATCGACGTTTGGCTTCAAGCCTTTTTGACCGGTGACGATCTCTTCGATCTTCACCGACATGTCGTACAGCTCCATATTGCCGATCAGCTTGCCCAGCTCCTGGGACATCTTCTGGAGATGCTTGGCGCGCGGGTCGCCGTTTTTGTAGACGCGGTGGCCAAAGCCCATAATTTTCTCTTTGTTGGCCAGCTTCTCCTGGATGATCGATTCGACGCGGGACATCGAGCCGATCTCCTCGAGCATCACCATGACCGCCTCGTTGGCGCCGCCGTGCAGCGGACCCTTGAGCGCCCCGATCGCCGAGGTCACGCCGGAGTAAATATCCGACAACGTGGCGACGGTCACGCGAGCCGCGAACGTCGAAGCGTTCAGCTCATGGTCGGCATGGAGCACAAGCGCCTGGTCGAGCGCCTTGACAGCGATCTCGTCCGGCTCTTCGCCGCTCAGCATATAGAGGAAATTATGCGCGATCGATACGCCGGACTTCGGCGCGATCGGCTCCTTGCCTTCGCGGATGCGCGAGAAAGCAGCGATCACGGTCGGCAATTGCGCCTGCAGCTTGATCGCTTTTTTGAGATTGGCTTCTGCGGACATATCGTTGGCCGAGGCGTCATAGAGCGCCAGGCTCGATACAGCCGTCCGGAGCGCCGCCATCGTGTTCGTATCCTTAGGATAGAGACGGATCGCTTCGATTACTTCAGCGGGAACGCTTGCATAGGCGTCCAGCTCCCGTTGCAGCCCTTCCAGCTCGGCTTCGGTCGGCAACTTGCCGTACCAGAGCAGATAGGCAACCTCTTCAAAGGACGCTTGCTCGGCAAGATCGTCGATATTTATGCCGCGATACGTCAGCACGCCGTCAATTATGGAGCTTATGGAGGAGGTTGTAGCCACAATCCCTTCCAGACCTTTGGTTGCTGTCATTGTTCTCTCTCCTTTAACCTCATAATTTCGCTATAGAAATCCGATTATTCAAGTTCGATTTCTTCGTCCTTTTCATCATAAAGGATTTCGACAGGGATGTGAACTATAACCCGAATAAAAAAGATTTATCAGCGCCATAAATTATTTCATTGACGAAAATTCAGCTTTTATGTTATAGGGCCTGGCGGCAGCGCCGCTTTCATCTCGCTCGCGTCAGTGGTAAAATGACGTAGAACTAGGGCGTTCGCACCCGAACGCTACGAATCTGTGGAGGCAACGCATGACTCAGACAAGAAACGGCATCATCGACATCGGCTCCAACTCGATCCGATTGGCCATCTACGAACAGACGGCCGCCGGCGCTACCCG
>NZ_BFBX01000031.1:136104-137586 GCF_003851045.1 Paenibacillus sp. 598K
CCCGCGTCATCGACGGCAGCAAGCGGCCCGCCCGCCTGAGCGAAAAAATCGACGCTGCCGGCAAGCTTCCCGAAGCAACCGTGCGCCAACTCGTCGGCACGATTAACCACTTTAAGCTCATCTGCGACCATCAGGGCGTCGAGTCGATCCGCGCTGTTGCTACCGCCGCGATACGCAATAGCGCCAACCGCGAGGATGTGCTGGCGACGCTGACGCGCGAGACGTCGCTGCCGATCGAGCTGCTCTCTGGCGAGCAGGAGGCGGAGTACGGCTTCCTCGGTATGCTCAGCACTCTCGACGTAACAGACGGCCTGCTTGTCGATATCGGCGGCGGCAGCACGGAGGTGACATTGTTCCGAGATCGCAAGAGGCAGCGCAGCATCTCCTTCCCGTTCGGCTGCGTTAATCTGAACCGCAGCTATATGGAGGGCGGCATGCTGAGCGACCGCGGGCTGGGCGAGCTGGATCGGCATATCGAGGCGCTCGTCCGCTCCGAGAGCTGGATCGGCGAGGCCGCCGGGCTGCCCGTCATCGGCATCGGCGGCACGGCCCGCGCCTTCGGCAAGATCCACCAGGCGAGCACCGAGTACCCGTTTGCCCAGACGCACAACTACCCGATCGCCGCTAGGGAGGGCGACCGACTGCTCGAGACGTTGCGCCGGATGCCGCTCGACAAGCGCAAAAAATTCCCCGGCCTCTCCAAAGACAGGGCCGATCTGATCGTGCCCGGTCTGGCGGCGCTGCGAGCGATCCTGCGGCTCAGCGGCGGCTCGGGCTATCTAATCTGCGGCGCAGGGCTGCGCGACGGCCTGTTCCTGCATACCGGGCTCGGTCGCAGCGACATGCTCGAGGATGTGCTCTCCTACAGCATCGATAACCTGAGCGCGCTTCACCCGGAGGCGCCTGCTGCCCATATGCGGCATGTGCACCGGTCGTCGATGCAGCTATTCGACAGCAGCACCCGCCACTATCGCTATCCGCCGAGAGCGAGGCGCTGGATGGAGGCGGCATCGCGGCTGTTCCGGATCGGCGCCAGCATCGACTATTACAAGTATGCCCAACATTCGTTCTATCTGATTATGAACACCCGCCTCAACGGCATGAGCCACCGCGAGATCATCCTCACGGCGGCGATCGCGTCCTTCAAAAATCGCAACAAAGCTCGTCTGGCGATCCAGCCGTATGCGACTATCCTCGAGCCGGACGACCTGGAGCATATCTGTCGGCTCGGCATGCTGCTGCAGCTGGCCGTGGCACTCGATCGCAGCGAGACCCAGACAATCTCCGGCTTGCAGATCGATGTGACGCCGCCCCTCCTGACGCTGCGGCCGCTCGAGGCTGCAGGGGAGCTAGAGGTCGAGCGGCGGGAGATCGACGCGCTCGCCGGCGACTTCAAGAAGGTCTGGCATCTGACGCCGGTGCTCCAGCGCTAGGGTGTGTATGCATACTCGGAAGGTAGCAAATTGGGCTGAATTTTCGTTC
>NZ_BFBX01000031.1:137657-170247 GCF_003851045.1 Paenibacillus sp. 598K
CGGCAAGCAAAAGGAACGCCGCAGGGGGCGGAAAGGCGGTCTAAGATGCCCCTGATCGGGTGTGCAGACACGCCCTAGGCAGCCGGCGGATCAGCGGCGTTGCTTCCAGCTGGCGATCCGCTCCGACTCGAATTGGCTGCGCAGCGGCGGCAGTTGATTGGCCACCTGCTCATAGGCGCCGCTCGGCTGCAGCTCGCGCGCCTTCACATTGTCCTCGAGATTGAACCGCAGGATGCGGATCAGATCCTGCCGCAGCTGCGGATCGAACACTGGACACATCAGCTCGATGCGGCGCGTCAGATTGCGCGTCATCCAGTCGGCGCTGGAGAGGTACACCTCTTCCTCGCCGCCATTCTTGAAGTAGGCGATACGCGAATGCTCGAGGAAGCGATCGACGATGCTGATGACCCGGATCTGCTCGCTGATGCCAGTTACGCCCGGCCGCAAACAGCAGACGCCGCGGATGATCAGCTCGATGCGCACGCCAGCCTGTGAAGCCTCATACAGCTTGTCGATCATATCCTGATTGGACAAGGAGTTCATCTTGGCGATAATGCCTGCCGGTCGGCCGGCCCGGGCATGCTCGATCTCGCGGTCGATCAGCTCGAAGAGCCGGTCCTTCAGATCGGTCGGCGCGACGGCGAAGGCTTTCCAGTCATGCGGCGCGGAGTAGCCCGTCACTTCGTTGAACAGCGCGGAAGCGTCGACGCCGATGATCGGATGCGAGGTGAAGAGTCCGACATCGGTATATAATTTCGCTGTGCTGTCATTATAATTGCCAGTGCCTACATGCACATACCGACGCAATGCCCCCTGCTCGCGACGGACGACGAGCAGGATTTTGGCATGCGTCTTCAGCCCGACCAGGCCATAGACGACATGACAGCCCGCTTTCTCCAGCTGCCGCGCCCAGGCGATGTTGCGTTCTTCATCGAAGCGCGCCTTCAGCTCGACGATCACCGTCACCTGCTTGCCCGCTTCGGCAGCTGATGCGAGCGCCTGGACGAGCGCCGACTGGCCGCTCACCCGGTAGAGCGTCATCTTGATCGCCAGCACATCCTCATCCTCCGCTGCCTGGCGGACGAAGTCATTGACCGGCTCGAAGGATTCATAAGGGTGGTACATGAGCACATCGCGCTGGCGCAGCACCTCGAACATGTCCTCCGCATCCTCCAGCTCCTCCGGATAGACCGGCTCGATCTTCGGATAACGCAGGCTGTCGCGCCCCGGCAGCGAGCCGCTGAACTTCATCAGGAAGCTGAGGTCGAGCGGGCCGTCGATCTCGACTACGTTTTCACCCGTCTCCAGCTCCTCGTGGAGCAGCTGCAGGGCGTACGGATGCATGCCCTTATCGATCTCCAGGCGGACCGGCATCCCCCAGCGACGACGTCGCAGCTCCTTTTCGATCTCCTCGAGCAGATCCTCTGCCCCTTCCTCATCAAGCGTCAGGTCCGCATTGCGCGTCAGTCGGAACGGATGCACCGCAATCGTGATATAGCCGTTGAACAACATATCCATATTTTTTTCGATCAGCTTCTCCAGCAGCACATATTCCATCTTCTTGCTGTTGCCCCGACCGGGCACCTGGACGTAGCGCGTCAGGATCGAAGGCACCTGGACGATCGCAAACAAAGGCTCCTCGTCCTCCTCCTGCTCCACATTGCGCAGCAAAACGGCCAGATACATCTCCTTCGTATGTACGAGGGGGAATGGCCGGCTCTGATCGACAGCCATCGGTGTCAAGACCGGGAAGACGATCTCGCGGAAGTAGAGCTCCATCGCCGCCTGCTGTGTCGCGTTTAGTTCGTCCAGCTCCTTGAAGGCGATCCCTTCGCGGGCCAGTCCGCGCATCACTTCGCGATAGGTGCGATACTGATCGGTCAGCATCTGCGTCGTGCGCTTGAATAGCCTCTTCCATAATCCTGATGGCGTATAGCCTGTAAAATCGATTTTATTATAGCCAGCCTTCAATTGATCTTGAATGCCTGCAACGCGGACGCTCATGAACTCGTCCAGGTTGCTCGTCACAATGGCCAAAAACTTGGCCCGCTCCAGCAAGGGCGTAGCCGGATCCTGCGCTTCTTCAAGCACGCGCCGGTTGAATTCGATCCAGCTCAGATCGCGATTCACGTAGTGGGGTAATTGCTTCGTCATATAGGCCATGCCTCCCTGGTAGTAAGCAAACGCGGCAAATCTAACCTCTATTATCCTCCGCGATTGTTCGGGTCATGTTAATGCAATGTAAAGGCAAGGTAAACCAGACCGGCTACTAGGGCGCGTTTGCAAACCCGCTCAGGGGCATCTAAGACGGCTCCGAGTATGCATACACGCCCTAGCGCCCGATCATAAATCCGCCCCCGCCGCCGCCCCGCATCCGGCGCTCCAGCCAGCTCAGCAAGCGTCCCCGGAAAAACGGTCGGGTGAACGGAATAACAAGCAGCAGACCGACCAGGTCGCTAAGGAAGCCGGGAATAATAAGCAGAATGCCGCCCCCGAGCACGCACAAGCCATCGAGCAGCGACAAGCCGGGAATCTGTCCTTCCTGCATGCGGACCTGGGCCTCCTGCCATACCTTGCGCCCCTCGAACTGGATCAGCAGAATGCCCACGATCGCGGTGGCGGCGATCAACAGGAAGGTCGTGCCGCCGCCGATCCACGAGGCTACCTTCAGCATGAGGAAGAGCTCCAGCGCCGGTATGATCAGGAGCAGAGCGAGCAGCCATTTCTTCATTTTATTCGCCTCCTTGGCAGAGAATACGCAGCGCCTCATAGACACCCGGCAACCGCCGGTCCAGACGCGTCGGACGCCACTCGCGATTAACCCACACATGGCTCGTCGTCCCCTCGACCAGCAGCTCGCCTGGGCGAGCCGCGTCAGCGTCGACCGCGCGAGGCAGCTCCTGACCCGAATCGACGCGACGCACCTCCGAGGCGAAGGTCATCCGCAATGGCGAGTAGCTCGACACCTGGGTGCAGATCGCCAGCTCCTCATCATAACGCGCAGGCAGCAGGAAGCGGCTCTGCAGGTCGATGAGCGGCAGCAGCAGCCCCGCTTGCTCGATGTCGGCGTAGCGATAGCCCGCGTGGCGTATCCACTCGGTGCGGCCGATCTCGAACCAGTTCAAATAATTGATATGATAGACGACGGCCATCTGATCCGTCTCCTGATAACGTACGCGCAGCGGATGGATATGCCAAGGCGATGCCATTGATGCCAACCTCCTGTAATGGTTTGGTTCTACTAGTGTGTTCCGGGAGAGTTATCCGCCCGGGAAAGGTGTTGCAACGGAAGCGGAGCAGCGACAGCCCCGTACCTTTCTCCCTGATCTAACGCTCACCAAAACGCTTATTTCCGTTATTTTGCGCTTTCTGGCATCCTTACGCTCGCCACGGCGCTTATTTGTGAACAAATGGCCTTTTCGACACGGTTTTGCCAAAATAAGCTCTCTGGCGAGCGTTAGCCTTGTGAGTCCTGCCTATTCGACCCAATAAGGTCGAGGGTAAGCGTTAGAGTCGCGGCAGGCCGATCGTCTGTGCTTGTGAGGCCGCATTCAACTAGCGGCTCCCGGATATCCGCCGTTATAAGGCCTTAACAAAGGCCCTGTAATCTAGTCATTAGGGTGTTCTAGCGAATTGCGGCTGAAATCATGTTTTCTTTAGTTAAAGCTCACACTACTAGTGTGACATGTTCAGCCACACAAAAGCAAGAGCGATGGCCCCCGGCCACCGCTCTTGCTTTTGTGCTTATTTCTTGCTCTTGTTCTACTCTGTTCTTGCTATGTTCTTGCATTATTCTTGCTCTTAACTACAATCACGTTCAAAAAATTCGGTTTTCAGCACCGAGAAGCTTGGAGGCAGGAGGAAATGAGGAGCGGTACACGTTTTCGCAGAAAACGACCTCGGAAGCATATGCTTAGTGGAGCTACGTGAGCAAACTGAGCTGAGGCTTACGAAGCTAGTTTCCTTTGGAAACTCTCATCCGACTGCATTCAAGATTCGACGCCGAATCCTCATCCCTGAGTTACTTCGTGATCAAAAGCGGATTTTTGAACTTCCTTACAGGACGTTGGCTTGTCCGGTGTAGATCACGCCAACCTCACCATAAATCGTCACTTCCATGCCGTCATGCATCAGCTCGAACGCGTCGGCAACGCCCAGTACGACCGGGATGCCGATGTTGAGGCCGACGACTGCGGCGTGGCTCGTAATCCCGCCTTGCGTCGTAATAATAGCGGCCGCTTTCTCCAGCGCAGGCATGTAGTCCTTGTCGGTTTGCGTCGTTACGAGGATCGAGCCGCGTACGGTTTTGGCATTGGCCTCTTCCGCATTGCGTGCGACGACGATCTTGCCGGTCGCGCTCTGACTGCCGATGCCTTGACCTTTGGCGATCAGATCGCCGACATGATGCACCTTGATCAGATTCGTCGTCCCGGAGCGGCCGACTGGCACGCCTGCCGTGATGATGACGGAATCGCCCAGCTGGATCAGACCGGTCTTCATCGCGCCTTCGACAGCGATATCGAACATCTGGTCCGTCGTCTCCGCCGGCACGCCCTTGGCCGGGATAACGCCCCATGTAAGCGCCAGGCGACGCATCACCTGATCGACCGGCGTAACTGCGATGATCGGCGCTTTAGGACGGTATTTGGAGATCATACGCGCCGTATAACCACTCTCCGTCGAGGTGACGATTGCCTTCACATCGAGATCCAGCGAGGAGTTGGTGACCGATTGGCTGATCGCCTCGGTAACGGTCGAGCGTTGAGCGGTCGCTTGCTTGTTGAAGATTTCGCGATAGTTCAGCGCCGACTCGGTGCGGACAGCGATCCGCGCCATCGTCAGCACGGACTCGACCGGATATTTGCCTGCTGCCGTCTCGCCGGAGAGCATGATTGCGTCCGTGCCGTCGAAGATGGCGTTGGCGACGTCGCTTGCTTCCGCGCGGGTCGGCCGCGGGTTGCGCTGCATCGAATCCAGCATCTGAGTGGCCGTGATGACCGGCTTGCCCGCCAGATTCGCCTTGCGGATCATCATCTTCTGGACGAGGGGCACCTCTTCGGCAGGAATCTCTACGCCGAGGTCGCCGCGCGCCACCATCAAGCCGTCGGACACCTCGAGGATTGCATCGAGATTGTCAACGCCCTGTTGATTTTCGATCTTCGAGATAATCTGGATATGGGATGCGTCATGCTTCTCGAGCAGCTCGCGGATCTCCAGCACATCGCTCGCTCTGCGGACAAAGGAAGCGGCGATGAAATCAATGCCTTGCTCGATGCCGAAGACGATATCGCCAGCGTCCTTTTCGGTAATGCCGGGCAGCGAGATGTTGACGCCAGGAGCATTGACGCCTTTTTTGCTTTTGATCTGACCGCTATTGACGATGCGGCACTTGATCTCGGTACCTTCGACTTCTTCTACTGTGAGGCCGATCAGGCCGTCATCGATGAGGATCGTCGAACCGATCTGCACATCCTGCGGAAGATTGGCGTAGGTGACCGGGATCCGGTTGCGGTCGCCAAGGATCTCTTCTGTCGTCAGGACGATCGCATCGCCTTGATTCAGATCGATCGGCTCTTCTTTCAGCTTGCCCAGACGAATCTCTGGACCTTTCGTGTCGAGCAGGATCGCTACTGTAGTTCCCAGCTCTTCGCAAGCGGCGCGGATGTTTTTGATCCGGTTGCCGTGCTCCTCGAAGTCGCCATGGGAGAAGTTGAGACGAGCGACGTTCATTCCCGCGAGGATCAGTTTTTTGGTGTTTTCCAGCGATTCGCTGGCAGGTCCGATAGTACAAACGATTTTTGTTTTGCGCATGGGTTGGTTTCCTCCGTTTTTGCTCTCACGCGTAGACGGCTCGGCCAGCTCGGCCAAGCCTCGCAACGCTTGATGGGACAAGCTCATATTCTTCCTAAAATTACACGATTCGCGACGGCTTGTACAGTATCATTCACAAAAAATTAACCATTGATCGACTGGGGCGTCTCAAGCGCAGCTTCCCCGAGCGTCTCTTCCTGCGGCTCTTCCAACGTCGAGAACGCGCCGATCTTGCGAAACTTCTCATAGCGATCCAGAGCGAGCTCCTCCGGAGACATCGCCTGCAGCTCCTGGAGGTGCCGCCAGATCGCATCCTTGAGCGATTCCGCCTGCTGGGCGACATCGCGATGCGCGCCGCCCTGCGGCTCTGGTACGATCTCTTCGATTATACCAAACTCCAGTAGGTCCTTGGCTGTGATTTTCATCGCTTCCGCAGCTTGATCCGCCTTCGACGCATCCTTCCATAGGATCGAAGCGGCGCCGTTCGGCGAGATGACGGAATAGATCGCATTCTCCAGCATCAGTACGCGATTGCCGACGCCAAGCGCCAGCGCGCCGCCGCTGCCGCCCTCGCCAATCACCGCACAGATGATCGGCACGCCGAAGATGGCCATCTCCCGCAAGTTGCGGGCGATCGCTTCGGACTGGCCCCGCTCCTCGGCTGTATTGCCGGGATAAGCGCCCTTCGTGTCGATCAGCGTGATGATCGGCCGGTTGAACTTGTTAGCCTGCTGCATCAGACGCAGCGCCTTGCGGAAGCCCTCGGGATGGGGACTGCCGAAGAAACGCGCGATATTGTCCTTCGTATCCTTGCCGCGCTGATGGCCGATCACCGTCACCGGAACGCCGTTCAGCTTGGCCAGTCCGCCGACGATCGCCAGATCGTCAGCGAACAGACGATCGCCATGCAGCTCGATAAAATCGGTGAACATATGCTGGATCAGATCCAGCGAGGTCGGGCGCTGCTGATGACGGGCCAGATGCATCTTCTGAGCCGGCGTCAGCTCATCGTACACCTCGTCCGCTAGCGACTTGTACCGTTGCTCCAGCCGCGCGATCTCATCGGAGAAATCAATGCCGCGCTCCTGGCCGAACCGCTTGAGCTCGTCTATTTTTTGTCTGAGCTCGTTCAGCGGCTTCTCGAATTGAAGTTCACCCGCCATGGACAGCATCCTCCCTTACCGTATGCATATCAAGCAGCTTGGTCAACATCTGCTTCAGCTCCTTGCGATGGACGACCTTGTCGATCTGGCCGTGCTGCATGTTAAACTCCGCAGTCTGGAAGTTGTCCGGCAGCTTCTGGCGGATCGTCTGCTCGATGACGATCCGGCCGGCAAAGCCGACAAGCGCGGCAGGCTCGGCCAAATTGTAGTCGCCAAGCATCGCGAAGCTCGCCGAGACGCCTCCCATCGTAGGATCGGTCAGCACCGAGATGTACAGTCCGCCCGCCGACTGGAACCTTGCCAGCGCGGCGCTCGTCTTGGCCATCTGCATGAGCGAGAGGATGCTCTCCTGCATGCGTGCGCCGCCCGAGGTGGAGAAAATGAGCAAAGGCAGCTCCCGCGCCATCGCCGTCTCGATCGCCCGCGTAATCTTCTCGCCCACAACCGAGCCCATGCTGCCGGAGAAAAAATCAAAGCTCATAACCGCGATCACAACCGGAAAACCGCCGATCGCGCCTTGGCCGGTGACGACGCCGTCGAGCAGACCGGAATTTTTCTTCTGCTGCTCCAGCTTCGCTGCGTATCCGGGAAATTCAAGCGGGTCCTCGGACACCATCCGGGCGTCGAACTCCTCCAGCTTGCCTTCATCAAGGATGAGCTGGATTCGCTCCCATGCGCTCAGACGGAAGTGATGGCCGCACGAGGCACATACCTTCAGGTTTTTCTCCAGCTCCTTGCTATACTGGATCGTCCCACACTTGGGGCATTTGTTCATCAGCCCCTCGGGAATTTCGCGTTTCGTATTCTTTGAAGGGATGGTGGCGTATTTTTTTTTATGGAATAAGTCCTTAAACATGAAGACGACACCTCTCAAGGCGCAAAAGTATTGTGACGAGAAAACGGCCGGCTGCTCCTGTCATGCCAGGTTCGGAGCAAGCTTCCGGGCGTGGCCGATTCTCCTCACAACCGGGGGTTCTATCATCTACGAGTGGAGAATGGAATTGAGCGCTTCCTGCACTTCTTCCAGTTCGCCTGAGGGCACCAGAATCTCGAACTGCTGCTTGGACAAACTCACAGGACGCGCCTGGACCATAAATCCTTCTTCGGTCAGCCGCTTCGTGATGTTCTCCGCGATCCTTGCCGTAGGCGCGATATAGATAACCGTCCACATGAAGGTACCCCCTAAATCTCTGGTTCAGGCCGCATAATGCAATAATGATACCATAGTTACGGTTTTTACCGCAAGAAATCGATCCTCACTCCTCCAAAAGAGCAGGCCCGTCGGAGATGTCGTACGTGTTGGCGGCCGGGTCCTTATGGGCAATCCTCGCAGAAGCGGCAGCTGCAAGTCCGGCGACCAGATCATCCAAAAACACGTGAATACCCTGTCCTTTGGTGTTCAGACGCTGAATGACTCCGGGCTTGACTTTATCCAAATAACCGAAGCTTGTCAACCCGATCATGCCGTAAACATTCGTAATGCCTAACGCCAGCGTCTCGTCGACGCCGTAAAGCGACTCATCCGCGACCATGATCGATTGCAGCGGCTCCGGCAGCAGCCCTTGCTCTGCCAGTTCATCCAGAGCGATCCCCGTATACATAACATATTGCACCTCGCGCTTGCTGAGCACCGTCCGGACACTCTGCAAGCATTCCTCCAACGTCAGCTGGGCATTGTACGGTCGCTGCAACGAATAGACGATATCGGCCACCTCTTGCACATTCACACCGCGTCTGCCCAGCCATTGCTCCAGTCTTGTCGACATCTGCATCCCTCCTGAGGGGTCGCGAGCCAGCCGGGTCGCTCCCTTCGAGCGCCGGCATAGGCTTGCATGTCTCCTAAATGTATGCAGGGACAAGCGGAGATGTTCCACTTAAATTCGGCCTGGCAGCAGCTATCGGATAACCGCCGAGCCTTCGCCAAGCAGCCGGTCAATGGCGGCGACCAACTCAGGCGAGGGCTTGATCCGGTAACGCTCGCTGAGCGCAACCGTACGCTGGCCCTCCTCGTAGAACAGGACAGTCGACAGCGGTCCGCCATGACGGCTCAGCAGCGCCTGGAGCTGCTCCAGACGCTCCGGCTCGCCTCGCCCTGCCGAAACCTTGACATAGAGACGCTGCGTCCGCGGCGTGCGGGCGGCTGCCGTCGACCGCTCGGCGGAGGACGGAAGGGACCGCTGCGGCAAGACGCTCTCGCCTGCGTCAGGCTTGGGGTCAACCGCCCGGGGCTGCGTCGTCGTGCCGCTCCCCGGCGCGCTCGCGCTGTCCGACGGCCCTCCACTGCCCGCGTTGCCCGACGGCCCACCGACCACCGGCGCGCCCGCGCTGCCCGACAGCCCTCCACTGCCCGTGCTGCCCGACGGCCCGCGGCTACGCGGGCGCTCCTGTCTCGACTGCGCCTGACGCAGCAGTCTGCGCGCCTGCTGCGGCGCGTCGGCTTCGCCCAGCGGCGCCGCATCCTCGAGGATCAGCTTGATATCCTCGTCCTCCCGCTGCACCGTGACCTGCGCCACCAGGAGCCCGCCTCGCTGCAGCTGCTTGCCGATCCGCTTCCAGGCCGTTGGGAAGACGACTGTCTCGGTCCGCAGCATCCGATCCTCCAGCTCCAGGAAGGCCATCGGCTGGCCTTTTTTGGTGGTGAACGGCTTGAGCGAGACGAGCATCGCAGCGACGACAGCCGGCGATCCGTCGGCTCGCTCGGTTAGATCGAGCATGCGATCCAGGCCAAGCGGCGCCAATACTGGCTCATACCCGTCGAGCGGGTGACCGGAGATGTACAGTCCGAGCAGCTCCCGCTCGAACTCCAATATTTGCGACGCTGTGTACGGCTGCACCTCTGGCAGCTCGACGCGCCAGTTTTGCACCTCGGCGAATCCGAACAGCTCGATCTGCAGCTCCTCCCGCTCCTTGCGCCACTTGACCGCAGCCTCGACTGTCTCGTCGAGCGCGGCCAGCAGCTGCGCCCGATGCCCGGGCAGCGAATCGGCAGCGCCAGCCTGGATCATACATTCCAGCACTCGCTTGTTGACGACGCGCAGATCGACGCGCTGGCACAGATCGAGCAGACTTTCGAAGGGGCCGTTCTCCCGCTCCTTCATCAGCGCCTGGATCGCCTGGGAGCCGACATTTTTGATCGAGGCCAGGCCGAAGCGGATCGCGCTGGCGGTCGGGGTGAACGAGACGCCGCTCTCCTGCACATCGGGTGGCAGCACCTCGATGCCCATGCGCCGGCACTCGTCGACATATTCCGCCGTCTTGCGGTGATTGCCTGTAAACGAAGCGAGCATGGCGGCCATAAACGGCACCGGATAATGCGCCTTCAGCCAGGCCGTCTGGTACGCCAGGATGCCGTATGCCGCCGCGTGCGCGCGCGGGAAGCCATAATCGGCGAAGCGCACGATCATATCGTAGACGCGGTTGGCCTCCTCGGCGCTGTAGCCCTGACTTGCGCTCCCCTCGACGAAGTGCGCCCGCTGCTCGTCCAGCACCTCGCGCTTCTTTTTGGAGACGGCGCGCCGCAGCAGGTCCGCTTCGCCAAGCGAGAACCCGGCCATCAGCGAGGCGATCTGCATGATCTGCTCCTGGTAGACGATGATGCCGTAGGTATCGGCGAGGATCGGCTCCAGACTCGGATGCGGATAGGCGACCTCGATGCGACCGTGCTTGCCGGCGATATAGTTGGGGATAAATTGCATCGGACCCGGCCGGTAGAGCGCATTGACCGAGACGATGTCCTCAAAGGTCGACGGCTTCAGCTCCCGCAGTACCCGCCGCATCCCCGCCGACTCGAGCTGGAAGACGCCGGTCGTATCGCCCTGGCTCAACATATCGTAGGTGAGCGGATCGTCGTCGCCGATCAGGCTGAGGTCGATCTCTTCGCCATACAGCTCGCGAATCCAGGTCAGCGTCCGACCGATCACCGATAAGGTACGGAGGCCGAGGAAGTCCATCTTCAGCAGCCCCACCGTCTCGAGCTGCTCCATCGCGTATTGCGTCAGCGGCGTCGTCTCGGAGCCTTTCTGGAGCGGCACATAATGGGTGAGCGGCTCGCCCGAGATGACGACCCCTGCCGCATGTGTCGACGCATGTCGCGGCATTCCTTCCACCTTGGCAGCCATATCGAGCAGCCTGGCGATCGTCTCGCGCGAGCGCGCCTCCTGCAGCTCGGCACTGCCCGCCAGCGCCGCCGCCAGCGTCATGCCGGGCTGCTGAGGGATCAGCTTGGCCGCACGGTCCACGTCGGCGTACGGGATATTGAGCGCCCGCCCGACATCGCGCACCGCCGCCCGCGCCGCCATCGTGCCGAAGGTGATAATCTGCGCAACATGCTCTTCGCCGTACTTGGCCGAGACATAGGCGATCACCTCGTCGCGACGTTCGTCGTCGAAGTCGATATCGATATCCGGCATCGACACGCGCTCGGGGTTGAGGAAGCGCTCGAAGAGCAGCTTGTAGCGGAGCGGATCGACATCGGTAATCCGCAGCGCGTAAGCGACTAGACTGCCTGCCGAGGAGCCGCGGCCGGGACCGGTGCGGATGTCCTGCTCATGCGCATAGCGGATAAAATCCCAGACGATCAGGAAATAATCGCTGTACCCCATATTGCGGATGACCGACAGCTCATAGTCGAGCCGCGAGCGGGCGGCCTCGGCGAAGCCGGGCTCGCCGTGCCAACGCGGATCGTCGCCGTAGCGCGCCTCCAGCCCTCGCTCGCAGAGCAGGCGCAAATAGCTGTCCGAGTCCTCTCCTGCCGGCAACGGTCCGAAGGCGGGCAGCAGCGCGCGGCCAAGCTCGAGCTCCAGCTCGCATTTGTCCGCGATTCGCTCCGTGTTGCGCAGCGCCTCTGGCGCGTAACGGAACAGCTGCTCCATTTCTTCGGCGCTCTTAAGATAGTTTTGATCGACCGTCATCCGCATCCGGTCCTCGTCGTCGACCGACTTGCCGGTGCCGATGCAGATGAGCACATCCTGAATCTCCGCGTCCTCCGCATGCACATAATGCACATCGTTGGTCGCCGCCAGCGGGATGCCGGTCTCCTCCGCCAGTCGCAGCATCCCTTGCACGACCTTCTTCTGATCGAGCAGCCCATGATCCTGGAGCTCCAGGTAGAAGTCCTCGCCAAAGATGCGCTGGTAGCGGAGCGCCGACGCCATAGCCTGCTCGTACTGATCCTGGAGCAGCAGCTGCGATACCTCGCCGCGCAAGCAGGAACTCAGGCAGACCAGCCCCTCGGCATACTGCTCGAGCGACTCCAGATCGATGCGCGGCTTATAATGAAACCCCTCCAGATGGCCGATCGACACCAGCTTCATCAGGTTGCGGTATCCCTTGTCGTCCTTGGCCAGCAGCACCAGATGATAGATCGGCTGATCTTTGCGGGAGCCCTTCTCCAGCCGCGAGCCGGTCGTCAAGTACACCTCGCAGCCGAGGATCGGCTTGATGCCGCGCGCCTTGCACGCCTGATAGAACCCGATCGCGCCGTACATGACGCCATGATCGGTCAGCGCCAGCGCCCGCATGCCGAGCTCGGCGGCACGTGCCGTCAGATCCCGGATCCGGGCCGCTCCATCGAGCAGACTGTATTCGCTGTGCACATGCAGATGCACAAAACCGTCTTGTTGTCCCATAGCTGTAACCTCTCCCGCCCGGACTTATATTTCTTTCATTTTATCATAATGTTCCAGACACCGCCCATATGATGAAGTATAGGCGGGGGCGCTCTCTCTCCATGGAGACGCAGCGCCCGCGCCGCGAGCCGGACAAGCAGCTCCGGCAGCGGAGAGGCGGTGCAGCGACATGCAATACTTTTTGAGCAAGGCAGCACTCGATTTTTTCATCGCATTTGGTGTCGTCATCGGCGGCGCGATGCTCGCCGGAGTCGGCGCCGTACTGGTGTTCCTGCCGCCTGCGAGCGAAATGCTGCTGGCAGCGGACAAGCTGAAAATCTGGGCGATCGTAGCCGCTGTCGGGGGTACGATCGACCCGATGCGCGTGATCGAGTCGAATATGCTGGAGGGCCATCTGTCTCCGGTCGTGCAGCAGATCTTCTATATCGTATGCGCCTTTCTGGGGGCGCATATGGGGACCGAGCTGGTCCGGCTGATCTGCCGGGAAGGCTGGTAGCGCGATGCGAGTGCCTCATTTCGAGCGATTCACGAGGAGCATGTACACGATGGGCGTGTTCGTGCTTGGCATCGTCGTCGGCGCGGCCGTCTTCAACGGCATCTATCATTATCAGCTCGACGCGCTCTATCAACAGATCGGCGAACTCGGCAGCTCGATCGACGAAAAGCAGCAGGAGATCCGTCAGCTCAACCGGTTCAAGGACAACCATACGGTCATCCAGACGATCCAGGCCTATATCGAGGAGGAGAAGCTGCCGGGCGGACTGGAGCTCGATGCCCGGACTCAAACGGAGCTGAAGAAGCGGATTACGACAGACCTCGGCATCTTCATCGGCCGCAGCATCTACGAGATCGACTCCGAGGCCAAGATGGCGCGGGTGCTGCTCGACCGCAAGCTGTATCTCGATGTCTTCGACAAGGACTACACCATCCAGATCAAGACGATGCTCGTCGTCGATAATCAGTTAAAGGCGTGGGTCCAGGTGAAGCGGGTCGCCCCGTCCTGAGGGCGACCAAGCTTCATACCGCCGATTTCCAGGCTAATTTCCGAGGGCGAAGCCAGGAAAAGTCCTGGAAATCCAGGTGAAACGCTCCCCGTCCTAGCGGGCGCCACAACGTTTCATTCCGCCGATTTCCAGGCTCGTTTCGAGGGCGAAGCTCCGAAACGTCCTGGAAATACAGGTGAAGCAGGTCGCCCCCTCCTGAGGGCGGCCAAGCTTCACTCCGCGAAGCCAGCATGGTACAATGGGACGAGCTATCACCAACAAAGGAGTGTACGACTCACCTATGGAAATTGTTCAATGGTTGTTCATCGCTGGCATTATCGCCAGCCTGCTGTCCTCCGTCTTCTTCAGCCTGCGCGCCCGCCGGTCCGCAGAGCCCGTGCAACGCGGCCTGTACACGGCCCGGATGAACATCAGCATGGGCCTCATGCTGCTCTTGATGGCAGGCATCCAGATGGTCATGTTCGCAGGGGACACGGTGCGGGTCATCGTCGGCTCGATCTTCCTGCTGCTCGGCCTGTTCAACCTGTTCGCCGGCTTGCGCAACCACCGGCACTATTCGACGACGAAACGCTGATTCGCGCAGATGCCCGGTCAGTCTCATGAGTCGTCAGTAGGCGTCGATCATCTGCGCCGTCATCATCGCTTTGGCGGCCAGTCCCCGCTCATCCTCTATCTCGATCTCCAGCTTCGACGACTTGCGGCTCATCTCCAGCAGCTTTGGGACGATGATGATCTCGCTGTCGATCGGGATCGGCCGGACAAAATAGGTCGTCACGCTCTCCAGTACGTGATCCCGCTTGCCGACCTCCTGGATCAGCCGACGCGCCCCCTGCATCATTAGCGTCGTCAGAACGCCCTCCGACAAGGTGCCGAGCTGACCCGACATCTGCGGCGTGATCCGGCCGCGATAAACTCGCCCGCCCTCGCGCAACTCTCCCTCCTCCACTGCAAACCGATTCCAGATCAGATCGTCGAACGTCTCGCCGGACTGCGTCTGCTTGTTGGCGAACTGCAGCGCCGCCAGCACCTCCTGACGGCTGACGACCGCCAACAGCTTGCGCTGCTTGTCCACGATCGGCAGCAGGTCGATGCCCTCCGAGGCCATCGTATGGGCTGCCGCCGCGACCGTAGTGCCCGGCTGGATGGTGATCGGGTGACGCGTCATCAGCTTCTCGATCGTCTGATCCCGGGGCGATCCCGCGACATCGCGGGCGGTCACCATGCCGATCACCCGATGCCAGTCGTCGACGACAGGGAATCTGGCATGCCCGGTATCCTGCTGCAGCGCATCGAATACTTCGACCGTATCTCTGGCCCGCAGCAGCTCGGAGGGCCGGCCGAGCGTGACAATCTCCTCGATGAGCATAATCTTGCGCTTGATGACGCGATCGTACATCGCCCGGTTGATCAGCGAAGCCACCGTAAACGTATCGTGGCCCGAGGAGATGATCGGCAGCTGGCGCTCGTCTGCCAACTGCTTGATCTCCTCGCTCGTATCAAAGCCGCCCGTGATCAGCACACCGGCGCCGGCCAGCAGCGCCATTCGATGCACATTCTCGCGGTTGCCGACGATGAGCAGGCTGTCAGCGTCGATATAAGCGAGCATATCGCCGATCTGCATCGCGCCGATGACGAACTTGTGCAGCGTCTTATGCAAGCCTTGGGCGCCGCCGAGCACACGACCGTCGAGGATGTCGGCCACCTCGGCGAAGGTGAGTCGATCTGGATGGCTGCGGTGCTTTTTCTCAATGCGGACCGTGCCGATTCTTTCCTTCGTGCTGACAATACCGAGCTTCTCGGCTTCCTTGACGGCTCGATAAGCCGTCCCCTCGCTGACACCCAGCTCCCGAGCCAGCGAACGCACCGAGATGCTGTTGCCGACTTCTATATTTTGGATATGCTGAAGGATACGCTCGTGTTTCGTCAGTGCTTCCTGTTGCGTTTCGCCTCGTTTCATAGCATGGCTTCCCTTCGTTTCATGATCCTTCTCAAAAAAACCGTTCCCATTTCCTCCAAAAGCAAGTAAAGTAAAAGTTGGACAATGCAACATCATTTGGTTATTGGTTCGACACTGCCGTTGCAGCACCTGTTTATACCGATGAAGGGGTTTGGCTATGGATTATTTTTGGACGACGCTTAATATATGGCTTTTTGTATCTATCCCGCAGACGTTCATCCATACGTGGCTCGCGTGCCTCGTATGGGGCATCCGTCCGCAATCGCTGTTTCGACGGCTGCTACTCTTCAGCGCTACGGTCGCCGCCCTGTTCGACATTGCTTTCCTGGCGCTGCCGACGCACCTGCACATGATCAACGCCAACATTATTTATTTCCTGACGATGTTCCTCATGTTCCGCGAGCTGAAGACGATCAGCCGGATGCTCGTCCAGGTGACGATGTCCGTCACCATCATGCTGTCGGACTCGATCCTGCTGCTCATGGACAAGTATGCTTACGCAGGACTGATGCATCAGCTCAAGACCGGCCCTCTCTGGTACAAGGCCGTATGGGTCTGGCCCATCCTGCTAGCGGTCGGCCTGCTCTGTCTCCTCATGCACAGACGCAAGATATCGCCAGCCCAGCGTTTGCGCCAGTTTATGCAGCGTCAGCGACGACCATATATATTTGCATTCGTGCTGCTGCTCTCCCTGCAGCTGACGATGTTCATCCTGTACCTGTCCACTCGCTTCTTAAGCGATTATGACGAGCTCTTGATCGTGCTGTTCTACCTGGGCATCGTGACGATCGCCGCCGTCAGCGCCATCTCGGTCTGGCTGCTCGTGCGGACCCGAGACGAAGCGATTCGCTCGACGCAGCAAGCGTATGTCGGCGACCTGCTGCAGATGGTGACGACCATCCGCGGGCAACGTCACGACTTTATCAATCACGTCCAGGTGATGTACTCGCTGCTGAAGATGAACAAGCAGGAGCAGCTCCGTTCCTATATGGAGGAAGTGGTGGAGCAGGTCCAGGTCGTCAGCGCCCTGGCCAGGCAGATCCCGACGCCGGCGCTCTCCGCGCTGGTCCAGGCCAAGTCGGCGATCGCTATCGACAAGCGGATCACGTTTTCCTGTCATTGCAGCGATCTGCCTGAGGAGCTACCGCTCGTCAAAAGCGTCGATCTGGTACGCATCATTGGCAATCTGATCGACAACGCCTTCGATGCGGTAGCCGAGCTGCCGGAGCCGCTCCGCGCAGTGAAGCTGGAGATCCGCATGGAGCAAGGCGTGCTGACGATTCGCGTCGCCAATCACGGCGCGCTTACCGAGCATGAGCGCCGCAATATATTCAAGCCCGGCTTTACCACCAAGACGCCGGACCACTCTGGTCTCGGACTGGCCATCGTAAGCGACCTGGCCCAGCACTACGGCGGCGCTGTAAGCCTCCTGCCCAACGAGCAAGAGCTCATCGTCTTCGAGATCCTCCTGCCGATAGAGGCAAAGGCCAGATTGCCCTTATCGGCACGCTAGCCGCCCATAGAATGCCAACGCAGCCACCCTTCGGAAGAAGCTCCCGAAGGGTGGCTGCGTTGTGCGCTTATCGACGCTCGCGGACACGGACCAGTCGATCGGCATGCCGCTGCAGCTGGCGCTGCCAGGCGAGACGCTTGGCCAGCTTGACGCGCTGCAGCTGCTTGGCTGTATCCTCGTCAATGCCTAGCAGCGCATACAGGTTGGCGGCGACGATCAGCAGCACGAATGCCGCCCAACTGAAGCTGAATACGACATGCGCGGACCACTCGGCAGCAAACCTCATCTCAGGCAAGCCGATCGCTAGCATGACGAGCGCCAGTGCCAGATAGACGACATGTCGCCATTTGTTCTGTTGCACACACCTTCACTCCCTTCGCCAGGCCGCCTCCATGCAGCCAAGCCGTATAAGGGATATATATGCTCGCTTGTCTCCGGATATGAAGGTAACCTGTCCATCCAGCAGCGAGATCGTTATTCGTATACGCTCTTCAGCGACTCGGAGATGATCTTGTTGACATCGTCGAAGACGATGCCAAAGCGCCGCTCCGCCTCGAACAGCCGATGCAGCAGCGGATTCAGGCTCAGCTCCTCGTACAGACGGTTCATGTCGGCCATCGCTTCCGCGCTAGGCTCCTCGCCAGCCATCATCTGCTGCTGGAAGCCGTCCTGTCGTTGGCGGAATTCATCCATTCGCCGCTTGGCCTCCTCGTCCACCTCCACGGCCTGTCGGGCTCCCCGCAGGTCCAGCGCCTCGGGACAACCTTTCATCGCTTTGGCCAGCTCATAAGCTCTGTCATATACATTCATCCGTTTCCCTCCCATACGCAGCGCACGGACTGACGCGCGACTGCTCCGCTCTCTAGAATCATACCACTCACAGCCTGCCCGCGCCAAGCCGTCTGTACCCGCTTCGCTGACGAAGCCGATTTTTTATCGGATGCGGCCGATGTGGCCAATCACCAAGGGATAGATGTCCTCATATGATGGAGTAATTCATGCGGTCAGCAACCTTCACAACATTACTTTTCATGCCGGTTGGAAGGAGATCTAGGATGCTCAAATCGAAAGTCGCCATACAAACTGTAGGTTCCGGAATCTTGCCGGATGACGTACTCATGGTCGGAGAAAAAGTGCTGAAACAGTGGAAAATTCCGCAAGGCCAGCCGCTTACGCTGCAGTTCGGATCATTCCGCCAACAGATTAAAGCGATCCCTGTGCAGCGGTATGACGGCATGCGCATGAGCCAAGGCCTCGCCCGTCGGATGGGCATCCATATGGGCGTCAACCTGCGGCTCCGCTACCACTCCGCATCCTACACTTTGGCCCTGGGCCCGCTGATCGGCGTATTAATCAGCCGCGATTACCCGGGGCAGCCCGACAAGCCGTTCGGCTCCATTACGATGTTTTGCCGGGAGCTGGTCGACGCTTGCCAGGCGCAGGGTGCGTTCGTCTATTTCTTCACCCCCGATATGATCGGGAGCAGCACGTCAAGCGTGCAGGGCTGGGTCTATGCCGGTTCGTGGCGCCAGATCACGGTGCCGGTCGCCGATGTCGTCAATAACCGGCTGACCTCCCGCAAACTGGAGAATAAACCAAGCGTACAACATTTTCTGAAAGAAGTAAAATCCAGATGGCGGGTACAAGTCTTCAACGAAAAGTTCCTCGACAAATCCGAGGTATTCGACGCTTTGCGTCACGATGCCACGGTACAGCGCTACTTGCCGGAGTCCCATGTGCTGCGCCAGCTTGCGACGCTCAAGGCGATGTGCGGCCGCTACGAGACCGTCTTCTTGAAACCGGTCCGCGGCAGCCTCGGCAAAGGCATCATCCGGGTATCCCGGCTCGCTGCAGGCGGCGCTCAGGCGCTTTATGCGACGGCCGCAGGCACCAAGCGCCAGCAGTTCTCTACGCTGAAGGCATTATTCGACTCGCTGAGCGGCAAGATGAAAACCGTCCGATACCAAATTCAGCAAGGCCTGCACCTGATCGAGATTCAGAAGCGGCCGGTGGATTTTCGCGCGCTTGTACAAAAAAACCTGGTTGGCGACTGGGCGCCGACCTCTATCGTCGCCCGCATCGCCAGCAGCCAGCACTTCGTCTCGAATCTGGCGCGCGGCGGCACCTTGAGTCCGGTCAAAGAAGCGGTAATGCGCTCCAACATGAGCTCCTCCGCCAAGCAGGATGCGGCCGCGCGACTGCAGCGCGCAGCACTGGAGATCGCCAAGGCGATCGAACAGCATATCCCGGCGCACTTTGGCGAGCTTGGCATCGATCTTGCGATCGATACGTCAGGCCGGGTATGGCTGCTCGAGGTCAATTCCAAGCCATCCAAAAACGACAATACGCCGCTGAACGAGCAAAAAATTCGTCCCTCCGTCAAACAAATGATTCATTACGCACGTTACTTGTCCGGCTTCTAATTGTGTTCAAGGGTGGAGATGCCATGAAGCAAGCCAATGCGACGCTAGGGGTGCTGGTAGCGCCCCGACTGCGGTCTGCCGTAGAGAGGGACGGAGGCGCACAGATCCCCGAGGAACGGTTGTGCCGCGCGCTGAGCACTTACGCGCCCGACTACGGCTTGCGCGTCATCGTATTCAGCGGCGCCGACGTCGACCTCGACGCCGGGAGACTCTCGGGCTGGCAGCTGCAGGGGCAGCGCTGGCATTATGGCGAAGTGCCGCTGCCGGATCTCGTCTACGACCGCTGCTTTTGCAACTCCGCAGACGAGCGGGCCGTAAGCCGACAAGGGCTGTCTGCGCTCTCGCGGGCGCACAGCTGGATCCGTCTGGGCGGCGCGCTCCCCGGCAAGCTGACGGTCAGCCGCTGGCTGCGTCAAGCGCCGGCGCTCCGCCCCCATGTACCGCCTTGCGCGCCGCTCTATCAATCCGAACAGCTGACCGAAGGTTTAGCCCGCCATCCGGAAGGGCTGTTCCTGAAGCCGGACGGCGGCATGCAGGGCAAAGGCGCAATCAAGCTGACGCCTTGCGAGGGCGGGCAGCTGCGTATCGAGGGACGCTCGAGGACCAATCGCCCTTTTGCCCTCGTCCGCCCGCTCTCGGAAGGATTAGAGCGGGTGTGGCGGCTCGCAGCCGGCAGTCGTTATCTACTCCAGCCCTACTTGACGCTGAGCGATGCCGCAGACCGGCCGTTCGATATCCGCGTCCTGGTCCAGAAGGATGGCCGCGGACGTTGGATGACGACTGGCTCAGCGCTGCGGCGCGGTGACTGCGGCTCGATTACCTCCAATCTGCACGGCGGCGGCGAAGCGCTGCCGACTCGCCAGACCCTCTGCGAGCTGACTGGGACAGCCGCAGCCGAGCAGCGGATGCGCCAGCTGCGCCAAGTCAGTCTCCAGGCGGCAGAGCTGCTCGAGCAGCGCGCCGGACGACTGCTGGAGCTTGGGCTGGATTTCGGACTCGACCGGAGCGGCCGTTTATGGCTGCTCGAAGCCAATAGCAAGCCCGGACGGAAAATTTTCGCTTTGACCGACAACCTAGAGGCCGATGAACGTTCGGTTCGTCGTCCATTGCAATATGCCCGTATTCTGGTTGACCGTCATGCAAGCCGCGGGAACAACTATCAGGAGGTCCATTCATGAGTCTGACTTATTGCAATGTGCATTTCTCCCAGCAACCCGACAAAGTGGTCTACCTGTCCGGTCCGCTGATCAAGCAATTGAAGCTCTCGGGCAAAAAGTCGATGCATCTGAAGCTGGGCAAAGAAGTCGTAACGGCGGCGATTCGTCCCGTCAAGCGGCAAGGTCATCACCTGTATCTGTCGGCAGGCGTCAGGCGTTCGATACGGGTGCCCAAGGTCGGCAACGTACAGGTCGTCAACCTCTCGGAGAATGAAGTCCAACTGGGTCCCCTGATCGGCGTCCTGACCGATTCGGGCTATCGTTCCTCCAGTCTGCCCTTCGGCTCAAGGTCGGGCTTTATACGCCAGCTGCTGAAGGCCGGCGAGAGAAAGGCCTATCTGTTCGCCTTCACGCCGCGCGACATCAACTGGCAAGACGACACAATCAACGGCTATTTCCTGAACGCCCAAGGCGGCTGGTACCGCAAAGTGGTTCCGCTGCCGGATGTCGTCTACAATCGTCTGCCCAGTCGCAAAGCGGAGACGACCACCTCGATCACATCGCTGCGCGAGCGGTTTATCCGCAAAAAAATTCCATTCTTCAACTGGAGCTTCTTCAACAAATCAGACGTGTACAAATTGCTCGACGGCGATCTCGAAGCCGCCAAGCATCTGCCTGAGTCCTACTCCAACCCGTCCCCCGACCGCATCAAGGACCTGCTGGAGCGTCATCAGTTCGCCTATTACAAACCGTCGGCCGGCAGCCTCGGCAACGGCATCTACCGCTTGACCTATCATCCCAAGCGAGGCTACTTCGCTCGCTACCGTAGAGGCGGCAGCAATGTGCTGCTGCGCTTCAACAACTTCAACAGCCTGATGCGGATGCTGAACGGACGGCATGGCAGCAGTATCAGCCGTTATGTCATCCAGCAAGGCATCCGTCTGGTTGAGATCGATGGCTGCCCGCTCGACTTCCGCTTCCACATGCACAAAAACGGCCAAAACGAATGGGTACCGGCAGGCATCGGCGCCAAAAAAGCCGGACGCGGCAGCGTCACCACCCACATCAAAAACGGCGGCTCGCTGATGACGCCGGAGCAAGCGCTCAGCCGCACCTTCGGCGAACGCTCGGGAGAGGTGCTGGACTATGCCAAACGGATCGCCGTCAAGCTCTCGGAAGCGATCGAACGCAACTTCCCGCATACGCTCGGCGAGCTCGGGCTTGATCTGGGCATCGACAAGGACGGCGAGGTCTATATGTTCGAAGCGAATGCCAAGCCGGGACGTTCGATCTTCAAGCATCCGGCGCTGCGCGATCAAGGACGCGCATCGCTCAGCTATATCCTGGAGCATTGTCTCTACCTGAGCCGCTTCCGCAGGAGGGATAACTGATGGAGCTCGAACTGTCCGAGACGGGTTCGATGGGTTACCTGACGCATGCCAAGCCGATTATGGCCATCCTGACCATCGATGACGAGTCGCATGAGTTTCGCGGCAACCGCCATAATTTTGTCGACCTGCTCAAGGTCGGGCGCGAGGCCGGATTTATCGCGTATGTGCTGCCCGCCAAAAACGTCAAGCTTTCGCGCCAGCGGCTCAAGGGCTTCACCTATTCCGAAGAAACGCAGACGTGGGAGCAAAAGCTGTTCCCGCTGCCCAACGTTGTCTACAATCGTATTCCGCTGCGCGAGGACGAACTGCAACCCGCCGTCAAAAAGAAAATTAATGCGTTAATGAAGCACCCCCAGATCCATCTGTTTAACCCGTCATTTTTCAATAAATGGAATTTGTTCGAATGGTTGAACCTCTCGCGTACGACGAAACCGTTTATACCTGCTACGCGACGCTTGGTAACGCCGGTTGCATTGGGACGGATGCTGCGCAAGCATTCGTTCCTCTACCTCAAGCCGGTTAGCGGCAAAGCCGGCGTAGGCATCATGACGATCAAGCTGCAGCCAGAAAAGACGATGCCTTATCGTCTGAAGTACCAAGAAAAGAAAAAAAGCGTCACTTATCGGTGCTCCAATCTGTCAAAGCTATGGCTGCGCATCAAAAAGCAAAGCACTGGCGAAGCTTATATCGCCCAGCAAGGCATCGAGCTGGCTTCCTACCAGACGCGCCCGTTCGATCTGCGGGCGCTGCTGCAAAAAAACCAGCGCGGCCAGTGGGATATTACCGGCATCGGAGCCCGTCTGGCAGGAACGGCGAGCATTACGACCCACGTCCCCCGAGGCGGCTCGATCGAAGATCCCGAGAAGCTGTTGGTCCAATTTTTTGGCCCCGAGCAAGCACGCAAGATCTACATCCAGGTCCGCAACAACGCCCTCCTGATCGCCAAACAGATCGAGCGCGGCAGCGGTACCCGGCTCGGCGAGATGTCGATGGATCTGGGGGTGGACATCAACGGCCAGATGTGGTTTTTCGAAGCGAACTCCAAGCCGATGAAATTCGATGAGCAGCATATCCGCAAAAAATCGTTGGAGCGCATCTACCATTACAGCAATTACCTGATCAAGCAACAACCAAAACCGGGGCGGGCAGCCGTAAAGAGTTAAGTAAAGTATAGGAGGGTAAGGCATGCCTCAGCCTGTTCTAGGCATATTGACCTTGTATCTGAATGATCATCAATTGCTGGAAGAGCGAAGCATCTATCAGAAGATGACCGTTGCAGGCGCCAAGCTCGGCTTGCGCGTGTTCGTCTTCACGCCTGCCGACGTCAACTATAAGCAGCATCGCATCCATGCGTTGTTCTACCAGCCGGAGACGAAGCAATGGACGCGCCGATGGACCACCTTCCCTAACATGATCTTCGATCGCTGCCGCATCCAGCGCAGCCACCGGTTCGAGCAGCTCAAGCGGTTCCGCTCGGTGTATGGCCACCTCAACTTCCTGAACCGGCCGTTGCGCAACAAATGGACCGTCTACAAGCGGCTGCATACCGAAAGCCGATTCCGCCCCTTCCTCCCCTACACGCGGATGGTCGAGGGCAAGCGCGACATCGACGAGATGCTGAGCGGCTATCCCTTGCTCTACCTGAAGCCGATAAATGGCACAGGCGGGCGCGGCATCCTCCGGATCGAACGGCTGCAGCGCAGCACCTGGCGCGTGCAAGGCCGCGACCATAGCCGCAAAATCATTAAGCCTAGCACGCTATCCGTCACAGCGCTGCATGCCAAGCTCGCTGCCTGGGATATGAAATCGCGCAAGTATCTGATCCAGCAAGGCATCGCGCTCAAGCTCCCGGGCGGTCGCGTCCACGACTATCGGATGCTAGTGCAGAAAAACGGGCACGGCGAATGGGAGGCGACGGGCTGTGCGGGACGCGTCGGGCCGCCTGGCAGCATCACCTCCAACCTGCACGGCGGCGGTCATGCGACGACGATGACCTCCCTGCTGCACCGCTGGATTGGTGATGAAGAGAAGGAGCAGCAAATCATCGAACAGGCTGAGACGTTCAGCGTTGATGTCGCTGCCTATCTCGAGCAAAGCTACGGACGACTATGCGAGCTGGCGCTGGACCTGGCGATCGACCGCAACGGCCGCATCTGGCTGCTCGAGGTGAACCCGAAGCCAGCCCGCGAGGTATTCTCGCAGGCAGGCGACAAGCGCACCTATCAGCTCGCGATCACCAAGCCGCTAGAGTATGCGCTCTGGCTGTACGCCCAAAAATCACGGCGGCCCAACGGCCGCACGACTGGTCGCACGACAGGACGCACCACCGGTCGCACAACAGGTCGCACCACCGGCACGGCTGCCGGCCGGTCGACCGGAGCATTGCAAATAGGACCCGAGAATGCCTGAGGCATTCTCGGGTCCTTCTCCTGCAGCAGCAGCAGGGGCTTCTCTAACGCTTGTGGTCCGCGCTTAGTCGGGCAGCAGCTCCAGCAGCTCCGGAAAGCTGCCGATAATTACATCCGCTCCCGCCAGCTCCTCCTCGCGGCCAAAGCCCGCATAACCGCATCCGATCACAGGCAAGCCGTTCTGCTTGCCTGCCTCGACATCGGAGGAACGGTCGCCGACCATCCACGCGGTGCGGATGCCGTGATCCTGCATCAGACGAGCGACCAGTTCGACCTTGGAGGCTGTGCCGTACTGGCCGGCGCTGTACAAGCCGTCGAACAATGCGTCGATCCCCTTTACGCTGACGATACCCCGGACGTAAGCTTCCAGGCCATTGCTGGCCACGAACAACTTAATGCCGCGCTCGCGCAGCGATCGGAGCGTCGCTTCGACGCCAGGATAGAGATCGCCTTGGCCAGCCTCGAGTCCCTCCAGCTCATATTGCAGCATCAGCTCGTCGGCGCGGCTATGCGCCTCGGGCGAGCCATCCGGCATCACCTTGCGCCATATGTCCTCGAGCAGCATGCCCAGGCAGCCCAGCATCACATCGACGGACGGCATTTCCTTCGTATACAGCCCCTCCGCGTACAATTGGCGGAACAGCCGCTCGTGGACATGGACGAGCAGCGTCTCCGTCTGGAGCAGCGTGCCATCCATATCGAAGAGTATCGCCTCCGGCTGGGGCGTTAGTTTTTGCATCATGGCGATTAGCCTTCCAGCAACAGCGACTCCGGATCTTCCAACAGATTCTTGACGGTGACGAGGAAGCGGACCGCTTCGCTGCCGTCGACGATTCTGTGGTCGTACGAGAGTGCGATGTACATCATCGGGCGGTTCTCCATGCCGTCTTCGCTAGTCGCTACCGGACGGCGCTGGATCGTATGCATGCCCAGGATGCCCACTTGAGGCGTATTGAGGATCGGGGTCGACAGCAACGAGCCGAACACGCCGCCATTGGTGATGGTGAATGTTCCGCCTTGCAGATCGGACAACGCCAGCTTGTTCTCGCGCGCTTTGCCGGCGAGGTCGCCGATGCTGCGCTCGATCTGGGCAAAGCTGAGACGGTCGGCGTCGCGGACGACCGGTACGACCAGACCTTCCTTCGATGCGACGGCAATACCGATGTCATAGAACTTCTTGACGAGGATATCCTCGCCGTCGATCTCCGCATTGAGCAGCGGGAACGCCTTGAGCGCGCCCACGACCGCTTTGGTGAAGAAGGACATGAAGCCGAGATTGACATTATGCTTGTCTTGGAACGACTGCTTGCGCCGTTTGCGCACCTCCATGATCGCGGTCATGTCGACTTCGTTGAACGTCGTCAGCATCGCTGCTGTACGCTGAGCTTCGACCAGGCGATTGGCGATCGTCTGTCTTCTGCGGGACATCTTCTGACGGTCGACCGGCTTCGCAGGATTCGACTCGGCGGATGCGCTAGTCTTGGCAGGCGCGGCTTGAGATGGCGCCGCTTGCGGCTTGCCTGCGTTGCCGATCTGCTCCTTGGACACCTTGCCGGTCAGCTCGGACGCTTCCTGCAGGCTGATACCCCGTTCGCGAGCGAGCTTCCTTACCGATGGCGGAGCATGCATCGCTGCCGCGTCTGCCGCAGGCGCCGATACTGGCTGCTGCTGGGCTGGCGCCGAGACCGCCTCCTTGGCTGCGGCCGGCGGCGCTTCGCTCTTGGCGGCAGCTGGCGCTGAGCTTGCCTCCCCTGCGCGGATCAGGCCGACGGCTTCGCCAACCTGTACCGTATCGTTTTCGTTTTTATAGATTTTTTCCAGGATGCCGTCTGCCTCGGCATTGATCTCCAGGTTAACCTTATCGGTCTCCAGCTCCAGCAGCAGCTCGCCGAATTTGACCGCGTCGCCTTCTTTTTTGCTCCAGCTGGCAATCGTTCCTTCTGTGATCGATTCGCCCATTTCCGGTACTTTGATTTCCATGAGTTAGCTGCCTCCTGTGTATCTATGATTAAGATTTAACTTTGCTCAACTGCTCGGATGGCGTAACGGCTTGCGAGATCAGACGGCTCTGCTCGAAGGCGTGAACGGTTTGGTAGCCGCTCGCCGTACTAGAGCGCTCAGGACGACCGATGTAACGAACCGGAATACCTTCCGGGGCGAGTGCCCGCAGCTTCGGCTCCATATACGTCCAGCTGCCCATGTTTTTCGGTTCTTCCTGGAGCCAGACGATCTCCTTCAGCTTCGGCAGGCCGCCTACGATTGCGCGCACCTCTTCTTCCGGGAACGGATACAGTCGCTCGACGCGGGCCACATGCACCCACGACGTGTCCTTCTCCGCAGCCAGCGCCTCGTCGAGGTCGATCGCCGCTTTACCAGTGCAGAGGATCAGACGCTCCACTTGCTTTGGCGCCGCCGGCGCCGGCTCGAGCACCGGCTTGAACGTGCCTTCGGCCAATTCCTGGCCTGGCGAAGCGACGCGCGGGTTGCGGATGAGGCTCTTCGGCGCCATCAAGATGAGCGGCTTCGCATGGATCGTCTCCGACAGTCCGGCCTGGAGGCGCAGCAAATGGAAATATTGGGCCGCGCTCGTCAAATTCGCTACCGTCCAGTTGTTCTCGGCAGAGTTTTGCAGGAAACGCTCCAGTCGGGCGCTCGAATGCTCCGGCCCCTGGCCCTCGTAGCCATGCGGCAGCAGCATGACCAAGCTCGACTTCTGGCCCCATTTGACGCGGCCCGCAGCGATAAACTGGTCAATAATTACCTGCGCACAGTTGACGAAGTCGCCGTACTGCGCTTCCCACAGGACAAATGTCTCCGGCGAAAACACATTGTAGCCGTACTCGAAGCCAAGCACCGATACTTCGGAGAGCGGGCTGTTATGGATGGCAAAGGAAGCATTGGCCTGCGGCAAGCGGTGCAGCGGCGAATACGGCGCGCCCGTCTTGGCGTCTGCGAGGACGAGATGGCGATGCGCAAACGTACCGCGCTGCACATCCTGGCCGCTCAGACGGATCGGCTTGCCATCGGAGAGGATCGTCGCAAATGCGAGCGTCTCCGCCAGTGCCCAGTCCACCTTGCCGCCATCCTCGAGAGCGTCCGCCCGACGCTCCAGGATCCGCTTGAGCTTCGGATAGACATTAAAGTCCTTCGGAAAATCAAGCAACTCCTTATTGATCGCCTTAAGCAGCTTCAGCGAAACCGCCGTCTCAACCGTGTCCTGCTGGATGGCGCGTACCGGCTCTTTGACCGGACGATCGTTGCCCGAGGCCTGCTCGCTCTTGATCTGATCATAGGCATCCTGCAGCGTCTGCCAGCTCTCGGCGCGAATCGCCGCCGCCTGTTCTTCCGTCACAATGCCCGCTTCCTTGAGCTGATTCTCGTAGAGCGAGCTGACAGTCAGATGATTGCGCACCTTCTCGTACATGAGCGGCTGCGTTACTTCCGGATCGTCCGACTCGTTGTGGCCGAATCTGCGATAGCCGACCAGATCGATCAGGAAATCCTTTTTGAAGCGAATCCGGTACTCCGAAGCCAAACGCACCGCCGCGATGCACGCTTCCGGATTGTCGGCGTTGACGTGTATGATCGGGATCTCGTAGCCCTTGGCCAGGTCGCTCGAGTAATGCGTCGAACGAGAATCCTTGTTGTCTGTCGTAAAGCCGAGGCGGTTGTTGGCGATAAAATGGATCGTACCGCCGTTGCGATAGCCGGTCAGCTTATTGAAGTTTAACGTCTCGGCGACGACACCCTCGCCCGGGAATGCCGCATCGCCATGGATAAGGATCGCGACCGCCTTGGCGAACTCGATGTCCGGGAAGCCGCGCTTGCTGCGATCCTCCTGAGCCGCCCGCGTAAAACCTTCGACAACAGGATCGACATACTCCAGGTGGCTTGGGTTGTTAGCCAACCGGATCTTCGTCTTGCCGCTCTCCTGGACGGAATGGTCGGCGCCAAAGTGGTACTTGACGTCGCCGGTCCAGCCGTAGTTGATGCCGGTCGAGCCTTCGGACGGGATAAGATCCTTGTTCGGCGCATGATGGAACTCGGAGAAAATCTTGCTGTACGGCTTGCCCAGTACATGTGCGAGCACATTAAGACGGCCTCGATGGGCCATGCCCATGAGGATATGCTCGGCGCCTTCATCGGCGAATCGGTTGACGATGCCATCTAGCATCGGTACGAGCGCGTCCAGTCCTTCGATGGAGAATCGCTTCTGGCCTACGAAGGTACGATGCAAGAATTGTTCGAACTGTTCAACCTGAACGAGTCTTTTCAACAGTTCGATGCGCTGCTGAGAAGACAGGGTGAACAATTCCTTATTCGTCTCAACTTGCTCGTTGAGCCACTTGCGCTCTTCCTCGACATACACATGGCTGAACTCGTATGCGACGGCGCTGGTATAAATCTTCGTTACCTTCTGAATGGCGTCCCATGCCGTAACCACGTCCTCCTGGGCGTTCTCCCAGATCAAGGAAGCAGGGATCGCCTTCAGCGACGCCGGGGTCAGATTATACGTCTCTGGCTCCAGCAAACGGGTATCGGAAGGAATTCGGAGATTGAGCGGATCTGTATCTGCCGCAAGATGTCCATGTGTCCGGATATTCCACATCAGCTTGTCTGCGGCCACGATATCCTTGAGCAAGGCCATCTGGTCGCGCTGCACGGAGGCGGTAGCCGCCGGTGCCGCGGGAGACGCTTCCAAGCCTTCCGGCGGAGCACCCCACTCGTCAAACAATGCGCGTGTTGCGGGATCGACGGATTCGGGATCATTCGCGTACAGCTCATACTGCTCATACACATAACCCAGGTTCGGACCGAAGTAGGACGCCCAGGGGCCTTCCTTCGTATCACGTGTTGTCATACGTAAATCTCTCCATCCTCTGTTATATTCATGGTCAAGCATCTATAGATAAGCACTAACTATAATAATACCCTTTTTGGCGTCAGAAGAAAAACATGAATCTGGGAAAACAAATAATCAATCGTCATTTTCGGTTCAATTGTGACAAATTTAGTACAATTTCAAAAAAGCCTTGAGAAACTGCAAAACCTTTGGTTGCGTCCGCCTCGCTTCATCGCATCAAAAAGCGCGCAGCTCGCCCGGTCGGACAAGGCTGCGCGCCCATGATGTTGCGCGTCTGCAGCTGTCGGCTAACGACCGATGGCCAGTTGAAGGACGGTGAGCAGCACGCCCACGACAAAGCCGCACAACGCGCCATTGACGCGAATCCACTGCAGATCCTTGCCTACCTTCTGCTCGATCATCGCCACCAGCGTTTTGTTGTCCAGCTTCTCCAGATTCTCCCGCACCAGCAAGCCGATCCGGTAGTGATGCTGTTCCACCAGCTCGATAATATAGCCGATGATGCGTTCCTCCCACAACGATGTCAGCTGCGGTCTCCGGCCGAAGTAGCGAGCCAGACCGATGTAACCGCGAAGCACGACGGTCCCTCCGGCCGCCTCCTCCAAGGCCAGCTTGCCGAGCAGCCAGGCGCGCAGCTCCTCCAGCCGGGCCAGGATGAACGCATGGGCGCGCTCGCTCTCCGCCAGCTGAACAGCGCCTGTCCGGAGCTGGGTCAGCAGCGCTTCGTTATCGGCCAGCAGCAGCAGCCTTACGCGGATCTCCCGCAGCAGCGCCGCACGCGACTCATTCCCCTCCTCGCGCAGCTTGCGCAGCTCCTCGAGCACCATATTTTGCAGCAGCGGCCCAAGCTTCTCCTCGTTCATGAAGCCGGAGAAGGCCTGGATCGCGAATCCCATCAAGCCGCCCATCTGCACCTCGGCGAGCTTCTCGCTCGCCAACTTGCCGAGCATCGCCCGCGTCTCCGGCTTGCGGGCCCATTCGATCGCCTCCTGCAGGCCATAATCGAGCGCTTTTTCGTCGTAGCCATTCTCCATCATCCGGTTCAACAGATCCTGCGCGGTGCCGCCCAGATCCATCCGGCCGATAAAGCCGCTGATCGCCTGCTGCAGCGGCGGCACCGCCTTGTCGAGCGGTGTCTCTTCGAGCAGATCTTGCGCGCCGCGGAGCAGCGCCTGACGAGTCGCAGGCTTTTTGAGCTGACGCAGCGCCGCGCGGGAGATCGTCTCCACAAGTCGGAAGCTGCGCAGCTTCTGCTGGATGCTCTGCTTGTTGAGCAACTCGTTTTCCATCGCCGAGATGAGCGACTGAATGATGCGCACCCGGTTTTTGATGAGCAGCGCGGTGTGCGGGATCGGAATTTGCAGCGGATGATGGAACAACGCGGTCACGGCAAACCAGTCGGCAATCCCGCCGACTAGTCCGGCCTCGAATCCTCCCTTGAGCAGCCGCACGAGCAGATGATCGGGCAAAAACAGCATGACCGCAAAACCGATCCCCATCACGAGCAACGATAATGTAGCGATATTTCGGGTGTTCATTTTGTCATCAGCCTCCAAAAAGCCTGTCTATACTGCGTTGCGCGGGTCAAGCCGCGAGCCTCTGCCCAGCAACCGGACCGCCACGAGAAGCGTATCCATCATGCGCGCGCCATCGCTCCGGCCTTCACGGGCGGGCGCTCCTTGACAAACTGATAAAGTCCGGCACGCACGCACCACAAGGCAATCGCTACGAACAACAACGACCAGAATGCGGCAGGCACGCCGGTCAGACGCTGCAGATTCGTCGCATCGCCCGCACCGGAAGGTGCGGTAAGCGCAGCGAGCAGCAGGAACAGCGCGGAGACGAACTGTTCGGTGAGCGCCAGCAGGGCAAGCAGCGGATAATAGAGGTTCTGCACCTTAGGACCCATTAATAAACTAACACTATTCAACACGATAAATCCGGCAAGCCACCATACGCCATATCCCGAATGGACAAAAAACAACAGCATAATCGCCGCAATGGCGCTGAGCAACACAAGTCCGGCCGCTTGCTTGCGGATGCGATACAAGTAACACATCGCAACGGCAAAAAGCGAGGCCACAGGATAACCTGCCAGCGAGGCGGCAATCAACCGCCAGTGCGAGGATAACGCAGAATAGGTAACGCCGCTGTGATCGCTGTTCAGCTCGATGCGCTCGACCTGACCTGAGAGCAGCAGCGTCATCGCGGCATGCCCGAACTCGTGCACCATCGTATCCAGCATGCGCAGGAACGAGGTGAACGGCAGCAGCCGGATGACGATCAGCGCACCGATCAAAACGAGCAAAATTGCCGTCCATTTTTTCAAAAAGCCCACCGCCTTGTCCATCGTCATTCAGAAGCAAGCCAGACTATTGTACCATGTCCGCGGGTCGCAATGAAGTGATCCGTCCGCTTGCACAAAGGAGGGAGCAAACCGAATGTCCAATCAGGTACGTGAATATGTGCCATTCCGGGGGCCGCATGACCCTTGTCCGCCGATCGGCGTCAAAACGTATGTTGTCCCGCCCAACCAGTTTATCACGTTCCAGCCGATGAACCTGCCGCAATTTCCGTTGCCTGAGGCGCTGCGCGCAGGCACATTGTGGCCGGCATTGTTCAGCCCTTACGAGTCCAAATGGCGAAAGGAGGCCTCCCGGTGAGCGCAACGTTGGATGATCAGTACTACAGCAGCTTGCTGGAGCTGCAGCAGTTCGATTTTGCGCTGGTCGAGCTGACGCTTTACCTCGATACGCACCCTACCGATATGCAGGCGCTGCAGCAGTTCAACCAGCTCGCCCAGCAACGTCAGCAGAGCGCGCAGGCGTTCGAGCTTCGCTATGGTCCATTGCTGCAATTCGGTCACAGCTACAGCAAATTCCCTTGGCAATGGGCACAAAGCCCTTGGCCTTGGCAAGTATAACACATGTAATATAGTCCAGCGGTATGATGTCAAGCCCCTAATTCGGTCGAATTGGAAATTCTCATGGCTGTAAGAGCCGTTAGCGCCGAAAAATAGGCACACCAAACCAAACCCAGCCGAAAATCAAGGTGAATGCCAGATTTTAACTAGGAATTAGTCAGAGGGACTTTAGCAAAGGAGGCGTTAATCCTTCGCAGGCGTCACCATCTTCCGTGGCGTATAGAGTTGGCCGTTGCGTAGCAGCACATCGACCAGACGCACAAGCTTTCTTGCCGTTAAGACGAGGGCACGTTTATGTTGGTGTTTCGGAACTTCTTGAAATTTCTTAAGGTAGTACGCACCGAATTCC
>NZ_BFBX01000032.1:0-137 GCF_003851045.1 Paenibacillus sp. 598K
GGGATCTTCCGGGGAGGTAGCAAAGGGTAGACCGTGAAGGGAACAGCGGGAGGAACCGAGGGAGGATGGACTTGTGCGAAAAAACGCACAAAAGTGGCTCCAGGGCTCCGATTGGTTCGGACTTGTGCGAAAAATCG
>NZ_BFBX01000032.1:362-10098 GCF_003851045.1 Paenibacillus sp. 598K
GACTTGTGCGAAAAATCGCACCGAAAGTGGCCCCGGGTCCCCGATTGGTCCAGACTTGTGCGAAAGATCGCACAAAAGTGACATCACGGCCCCGATTGGTCAGGACTTGTGCGAAAGATCGCACAAAAGCAATGACCGCATTGGCAGCGTCCTGGCCATGATATGTACGAAAATCGCCCACTTTGGGCGCTCGGCGGCTTCCTGGTCTATAGATACCAAGCAGCCGTATCATCCTGAGGGCATCCTGAACAAAGGAGGGAAACAACATGCGCACCACCTCAGCAACTCTCTCGAGACGCGGCACGCCGCTGTTAATGCTGACAGCTGCTCTACTCGTCGGTATAAGCGTGGTAATGAGCGGCTGCGGCGCACTGGCAGGTGATGCAATCCCGGCTAACAATACCGCGACGACAAGCACTGGAGCCTCTCCAGGCTCTCCAGACGAGACGGTGGTTGCCACGGTAGACGGCGATCCCGTCATAGCGGCGGAGCTGGCGCACTTCGCGGGGATGCGACGCGCAGCGCTGATCGATGCGTACGCCTCGGCGTACGGTGCGGAGTACGACGAGTTCTTTTGGAACCGCTCGTACGCGGGGCAGACCCCGCTCCAGACCTTGCGGGAGCAGGCGCTGAAGGATGCAGTGCGGATGAAGGTAGAGCTTCGGCAGGCTTATCAACATGACATTATTGAAAGCGCTCTATATACAGACCTACTCGCTCTGATGGCGCAGGAGAACAAACGACGGGAAGCGGCCGTCGCCAAGGGCGAGCCGATCTACGGTCCAGTGCGCTTCGAAGCGGACGGCTTCATCGACTTCTACCGGAGCAAGATCCGCACTACGCTGCGCGAAGAGCTCGCACGAGAAGAACTGGCGCCGACGGAAGCGGAGCTGCGTGCCTACTATGAGCAGGAAGTGCCGGATCTGATGCCGGTGGAGGATCGCATCGTTTATGATCTTTATACCGTGTCGTATCGAGAATCTGGGGAACCCGGGAAGTCCGAGGACGGCAGCGAGCAAGAGCGGCGCGATGCCGCCCTTCGTACGGCCGAGGCGATCCGCACACAGCTTGAGGAGGGGATCGGACAGGAGGGCGCGCACAAAGCGACATCTGATGGAGCAGCTGAATTGGAGCGCACCCAGGCCGAAGCAGACTTAATCGGCACCCCAGACCCCGTGGCACTGCCAGACAGCTCGCCAGCGCCAAGCGTCGTCTACGAGCCGGGGCTCGTGCTCGACGAGCGGTCGGCCTCGCGGATGTTCCGGTCCGCGCATGCGCTCTATACTGCACTTCGTGAAAGCGCTGTCCGAGGCGGCGCGCCGCAGGTTGTCGACGATGCCTCGGAGGGGCGTTATGTCGTCGTGCACATCCAGTCACGAGAGGCAGGCAATCGACCGGATTTCGAGGAGGTGCGGGATCAGGTGCGCAAGCTGCATCTCGAAGCAGCTTATGAGCGGTACATCGATGACCACGCGAACAACGCTCGAGTCGAGCGACTGCCAGCGCTGGAGCAACTGAAACTGGGCGTATTATGACCAAGCCCATCCAACATTCAAGTATCCAAGGAGGTACATATATGAACAGATCGAGGATGTCGAACGCAAACCGATTGATCCGTATAGTGCTGGCGTTCGTGCTGCTGGCAGGAGCGGGCTTGCCCTTCTGGCAGCCAGAGCAGGCAGAGGCGGCAGAGGTGCTAGAGGAGGCAGGCGTCGTCTATTATGTCGATGCGCTGGCTGGCGACGACGCGAGCAGCGGCACCAGCGAGGCGACGGCCTGGCGCAGTCTGAACAAGGTCAACGCGACGACCTTTGCCCCGGGCGACACGATCCGCTTCAAGGCGGGCGGCGTTTGGAAAGGGACGCTGCATCCCAAGGGCTCTGGCATCGAGGGCAGTCCGATCCGGATCGACCGCTACGGCGACGGTCCGAAGCCGCTGATTGCTGGCGACGGCGCATCGACGGCGGTGTACTTTTACAGTCAGGAGTACTGGGAGGTTCGCAACCTCGAGATTACGAACTACGCTGCGACGGGCGGCGAGCGGCGCGGCATCCATGTCGCAGGCAATAGCGGCGGCTGGAACAACCCGAAGGTATACCGCCACTTCGTCTTCGAGTACCTCGACATCCATAGCGTCAAGGGCAGTCTGGCGATGGACTATGCCCACAACGGCGGCATTATCATCTGGGACCCGAGCTGGAACTATGTCGTCACCGATGTGACGATCCAGCACAACAAGATCTATTCGCTGGACAGCGTCGGGATCTACCTGAACGGCGGCAGCCGACCCTATTCCTTCAATAACAAGGTCTCGGACAACGTTATCTACGACATCGGCGGCGACGGTGCCTTCGTGCTCAATACGACGAACGGCCTGATCGAGCGCAACGTCGTCTATGATACGCACAAGCGGTCGACCAGCTACCATGTGCCGCTCTGGTTTTTTGAGTCCAAGGATTCGATCATCCAGTACAACGAGGTGTTCAACACGCACCCCGGCGGCGATGCGATGGCCTACGACTCCGACTACAAGAGCGAAGGCACGATCATCCAGTACAACTACAGCCACAACAATGCGGGCGGGATGTCGCTGGCAGTTAATGACGGCACGCAGGCGGCCAACTACAATCGCGATACGATCATCCGCTACAACATCAGCCAGAGCGATCTCGGCGCAGTGTTTAACTTTAGCGGCACGCCGGAAAATACGCACATCTACAACAACACCGTCTACATCCCGCCGAACTCAACGACGAAGGTCGTGGACACGCTGAACTGGGGCGGCTGGGCCAAAAATCAGACGTATACGAACAATATTATCATCAATCACGGCAGCGGCGGCTACAACCTCGGCTCCAGTACGGGCAATGTTTTCGACAACAATCTGTTCTACGGCAATCATCCGCAAAATGTGCTCAGCATGGATGCGAACAAAATCGTCGCCGACCCGATGCTGGTTGCGCCAGGCACTGGACGGATCGGTCGCGATACGCTGGCCGGTTATCAACTCCTCGAGGGCTCGCCTGCGATCGGCACGGGCAAGCAGATCGCGAACAACGGCGGTCTGGACTTCTTCGGGAATCCGGTGCCCGCTGCAGGGCAGCCGAATATCGGCGCCTACGAGGGGCCGGGTGTCCCGGCAGGCACCGTGCCGCCCGGCGCGGAGATCGTCAATCTGCTCGTCAATCCAGGCTTCGAGGACGGCTTCGCCGGATGGGGCAATACGTATGGCGGCGCAGCAGTCGTCGAGACCGACGTCCGCACAGGCGAGCGCGCAGCCAGGCTGACGAATGCCGTCTCGGGCATCGAGCAGACGATCGCGCTCAAGCCTAATACGATCTACAAGCTGTCCGGCTACGCCGCCAGCACGAACAGCGGGCGGGTGCTGCTCGGCGTCAAAAACCATGGCCAAGCCGCCAAGGATGTGGCATTCGGCACGGGATCGACGTATGCCGGGCGCGAGGTCGTCTTCACGACCGGACCGGCTGCGTCAGGGGCTGTCATCTACCTCTACAAGCAGGATGCGGCCGGGGCGGTGACGATCGACGATCTATTGCTGTACGAATATGGTCAGATCGAGCCGCCAGCGACGCCTCCGGAGCTGGAGCCGGAGCCGCTGCCAGGCAAGCAGAATCTGTCGTTGCTCGCTGACGTGGCGGCCAGCTCCGCCAATCCGCTCTACCCGGCTACGCTGGCGGTTGACGGCTCCAAGGATACCAACAGCCGCTGGATCACCGCTACCGGCACGCAGGCGCCGCACTGGCTGGAGCTGACGTGGCCGCAGAGCTACGATATCGATCGGGTGCGGCTGTGGAGCGGCGCCGGGGCGGGCACGACGAACTGGCAGATCCGCGATTTTCAGATCCAGTACTGGGAGGATGGCGTCTGGAAGGAAGCGGCGGCGGTCACCAACAATCCGATGGATGCTCGCATCAACCAGTTCAACGACCTGACCTTCCCGGTCATCCATACCGACAAGCTGCGTCTGTACGTTACGAACGGCACCGTCAGTCCGCAGACCAATGATAACCACGCCCGCGTATTCGAGCTGGAGGTATGGGAGCATGATCCCGATCCGCAAGAGCCGGAGATCACGCCAGTCTATGTCCATGCGATCCAGCTCATGCCGGAGCATCGAATCTCGCAGCTCGACGCGGGGCAGTCGCTGACGATCACAGCCCAAGTGCTGCCGCTCAACGCCGACAATACAGCGGTCGATTGGCGGGTGGAGGCGGCGGACGGTCAGCCGTCTGCGCTGGCCTCGATCGATGCCAATGGCGTATTGACAGCGCTGGATCCAGGTCACGTCACGATCATCGCCGAGGCGCAGGATGGCTCGGGCGTCACGGGGCGAGCGGAAATGGAGATCACGACACCGCCAGCGTTGCCCAACATCGCCCCGCTAGCGACGGTGACGGCGAGCTCCAGTCATGAGAGCGGCAGCTTCCCGCCAACCTATGCGATTAATGGCAACCGACATACAGCAGCCGACCGCTGGGTGAGCGGCGCAGACGGCCCGCACTGGCTGGAGCTGGCTTGGGATGAAGCCTATGAGGTTACTGGGGCTCGTCTGTGGAGCGGTCAGAGCGATGCCAAGGGGATGCAGCTTGCCGACTTCGAGCTCCAGGCGTGGGACGGTACAGCCTGGAGCACTGTGGCTACGGTTAGCGGCAACGAGGCCGACAACTATTATGGACAGTTCACGGAGCTGGCGTGGCAGCCCGTGACGACCGAGCGGCTGCGGTTGCATGTCACGAAGGGCAATGCAAGCGCCGATGGTCGCGTCCGACTATTCGAGCTGGAGGTGTATGGCGGCGAGCCTGGCGGCAACGGCTCGTAGCCTGAGCCGCAGCCGACAGCGCTGCCCGCGCCTGCCGTCAATGGCTCTGAGGCAGCTTATGCGGGGCAAGCAGCAACGATTGAGGTGAGCGCGGCAGCGGGTACGACGGCGTATAGCACAATCAATGCCGTCGTTGTCTACGATCCTACGGTGCTGACCTTCGCGACGGAGACAGGCAGTGACGGCATGACGATGCTCACCGATGAGGCGATCTCTGTCTCCCGTCCAGGGGTAGCGGTGCTCGGCGTTGCCGCCAAGACGGAGTCCGTTCCGAGGGGCTAAATAATTGAATTTATTAAAAAGAGGCTGATCGACTGTGGCGTTAAGATGTCCACTCGAATCAGCCTCTATGTAAAATGCCTATCTTCCATTTTTGACTTAATAATTGTCTCGTTTACGACTGCTTATAAGAAACAAACATGAAACCATTTTGGTTGTCTATCCAGGAATAATAAATTGTAGAGGTGTTATTAATACCATTGTCCGGATCTTTAACTCCAAATTGAAAAGCCCCTCCCGAGGTTCTATACGCATTACCTGTCTGCCAATGCCAATATACATCGGCATCAATCCAAGGGAACCACGATAATTGATCCCACATTACCAGTGGTGGTCTAGAGCTTACAATTCTATCTTTGAATTTATCCATAGCACCGGAAGAGTCAGCGTCTACTGATGTTGAAGTCCACCCGGTCATATACATATTCAACAGTGTTGGAACCAAGAAGCTCATATTACCAGAGGATGTGCCCATAAAGTTAGAACTCAAAAAGTTATAATAGCCGTTAATCATTTGAGGAAAAGAATAATTAAAATGCGATACGTCATGGACATTGTAGCCAAGACTTGAGAGATATTGAATTGCCATTGCTAAAGAAGTAGGACCGCAAGCGCTTTTTGGATGATCTACCCCCTCTAGACGTTGGTAAATGCGAGTAACATCCAACCAACCAGCTGATGGATAAGAAGAAACGCTCATTACCTTGTTATCAGACAACTGATTCCATAGGGAAGGCGCATTTTCATTGCGATTAAAGGTTAATTGATCCATCAAGGTTTTCTTATCTATTGTTGTTTGATTGCGTTGATTTTTTTCAAGGTCTGAAAGCATGTCATTTAATTGATTGATTAAGATATCGGCATTTTGGGCAAAGGTAAAATTCTTGCCGCTGAAGTAATATATTTTTAAGGTTTTATCCCGTTTCTCAAAATCTTCATGTGGCGAAGCGCTGTATTGTAAAATAGGAGTTATATCAGATCTCGCACCAGTAATGTAATACCCCACATTAGTCCCTTTTGAGTTCATTAATTTAAAGTAGTATCCGATTACCGACTCGGTAATATCGTACAATTCAGAGGAAAAAACGACATCAACTTCTTTCCATAGATCAAAAAATTCATGCTCTGGAGTCAAGGTTGAGATGTCATTTTCAACAACTTGTTTTGCTTGCTCGATGGATATAATATCTTTGTCTCCTCTGTTTTCTGTAAGCGCTTCGTTTTCTGCAAATGCAAAGGAAGGGATAAGAAACGCAACAATTACGATGAATGTAACGACTCGTTTTAACAACACACTTCACTCTCCTAACAAATGTATAAAGAAATTAAACGGTAGGAACATGTCAATCATTATTGTAAAAAATCTTTTTTTCGAGCTCATAGGCATCATTAATTTCTTTCGTAATGTTGTTTTGCCCCACATAAAAACGGAGCTTAGGCTCGTTTTCAGGAGTTGCTTTGGAATGATAAGTTCTGTGCATGATATCAAATGTAATTTTTTCAACGTTAAATTTTTCGTTGTATCTTTCTTCTAAGAATTGTTCGAATTCTCCTTTCAACGTGTAGTATTTTAAGGGATTCCCAAAAAAAACGAAGATAATGAAGCTCACAAATAGAATGAAAGAGATGATCCAAATCAAACTTTTAATTCTCCGCATAAATAGCCCACCATTCGAATGGAGTTTTTGAACTATACCTCCTTATGTTTCCATTTTAAAGTAAAAATGTGATGTCGTATATAGGATAAAGGTTTCAAGATTCAAGCCCCTCCCAACAAGGCCCATCCCCCGCAAATTGTCATTGACTGGACGGCCCACATTCTGCTAAAGTATTAATACCTACCGAATTAATAGGAATTAAGGCATTGCCTATATCAGGTTGATCGGACATACCGAAGGTCTGGGAGGGTTATCTACGTTGAATTTGAGGTTGCGCAGCCGCTGGTGGAGCTTTGGGTTCCGCAGCACCGTCATGCTTTATTTTATTATCCTAATCGTCCTACCCATCATCGGCGTCTACGGTCAGTCCTTCTCGCTTGGCTGGCAGCCCTTCTGGGAGAGCGTCAGCGATCCCCTGGCCTGGAAAGCCGTCCTGCTGACGATCCGTCTGGCGCTCATCGCGGCGTTGATCAATATCGCGGTCGGCACAATGATCGGCTGGGTGCTGATTCGCTACTCCTTCTGGGGACGCCGCCTGCTGAACAGTCTCGTCGATCTGCCGTTCGCGCTGCCGACCGCCGTCGGCGGTCTGATGATCCTGCTGCTGCTCGGACCAAACAGTCTGGCGGGCGATGTGGCCGGGTGGTTCGGCATCGAGATCGTCTTCCATGAGCCGGCGATCGTGATCGCGATGGTGTTCGTCACCTTCCCGTTCGTCATCCGGGCGGTGCAGCCGCTGCTCGAGGAGATGGATCGCTCCGAGGAAGAGGCAGCGTACACGCTGGGCGCATCGAAGGCCAAGACTTTCTTTCAGATTATCTTGCCGACGATGACGCCGGGCATCCTGAGCGGCGGCATGCTCGCTTTCTCGCGAGCGCTCGCCGAGTTCGGCGCCGTTGTCCTGATCGCGGGCAATATCCCGGGCCGGACGCTGGTCGCTTCGGTCTATATCTTCGGCGAGGTCGAGAGCGACAACCCGCAGGGAGCCGCAGCCGTCTCGATCGTGCTGCTGACCTTGTCCTTCCTGATCTTGTGGATCGTTAATGTGATCCAGTCGAGGAGGGCGGGCGCATGAAGAGACTATGGATTACACTGACCTATGCCGTCTTTACGATTCTGATCATCATCCCGCTAGTGCGCATCTTCATCGGCTCGTGGGAGGAAGGCTTCGGCGGTTTCATAGATGCGCTGCGTCGTCCGCAGTCGCTGCATGCGCTGTACATGACCGGCCTGATCGTCGTTACCGTTACCTTCATTAATACGTTGTTCGGCGTTATGCTCGCGCTGTACCTCGTCCGTGCGACGTGGCTGGGCAAGAGACTGCGGCAGTTGCTCAACAGCATCGTCGATCTGCCGTTCGCGGTGTCGCCGGTCATCGGCGGTCTGATGATCGTGCTGCTGCTCGGACCGAATACGATCATCGGCAGCTTCTTCGGGGATCTGGGCTTCAAGGTCGTCTACGCCTTGCCGGGGATGATCCTGGCGACGCTGTTCGTCACCTTCCCGCTCATGATCCGCGAGGTGATGCCGGTGCTGCAGGAGATCGGCACGCAGCAGGAGGAGGCCGCCTCGACGCTCGGGGCTTATCCGTTCTATACATTCTGGAAAGTGACCTGGCCGTCGATTCGCTGGGGCGTTATCTACGGCGTCGTGCTGACGGTGGCGCGCTCGATGGGCGAGTTTGGCGCGGTGCTGGTCGTCTCCGGCAATATTATGAACAAGACGCAGACGGCGACGACGCTGGTATACCAGGATGTAGAGAACTTCAACGTCCTGGCCGCCAACAGCGTAGCGCTGGTGTTGGCCGCCGTATCGATCGGATTATTGCTGTTGATGGAGTGGGCCAAGAAACGAAAGGAGCACTAAGCCATGCATATTGAGGTCACGCAGCTTAACAAGCATTTCGGTGATTTTCACGCCGTCCGGGACGTCAGCTTTACGATCGAGAAAGGACGGCTGATCGGTCTGCTCGGCCCGAGCGGCGGCGGCAAAACGTCCATCCTGCGCATGCTAGCCGGACTGGAGACGCCGTCCTCCGGCGATATCGTCTTCCACGGCAAGCGGGTCAACGATCTGCCACCGCAGGAGCGGGGGATCGGGTTCGTCTTCCAGAACTACGCGCTGTTCAAGCATATGACCGTGTATGACAATATCGCCTTCGGACTGAAGGTAAAGAAGCAGTCGAAGGAGCAGATCCGCGACCGGGTCATGACGCTTGTCGAGCTGACCGGGCTGAAGGGCTTCGAGCACCGGCTGCCGCATCAGCTCTCCGGCGGTCAGCGACAGCGGGTCGCATTTGCCCGGGCGCTGGCGCCGGAGCCGCAGCTGCTGCTGCTCGACGAGCCGTTCGCGGCGATCGATGCGAAGATCCGTCAGGAGCTGCGGACTTGGCTCAAGGAGATGATCGAGCGGCTCGGCATTACGTCGATCTTCGTCACGCATGACCAGGACGAAGCGATCGAGGTCGCCGACGAGATCATGATCATCAACAAAGGCCGTCTGGAGCAGAAGGGCTCGCCGTGGGATATCTACAAAAGCCCGCAAACCCAGTTCGTGGCCAGCTTCATCGGCGAATCGACGATCGTCAGCGATGTGTCAAAGCTCAAGGGCTTCGAGTCGGCGGCGGACCGCGAAGGCGTAAAGGCGCTGATCCGTCCCGAGTATATCGAGATCGGCAAGCCGCATGAGTTCCGCATCGTGTCGGCAACGGAGCCTGGTCGCATCAAGCAGCTGCATTTTCGCGGCAGCGAGTGGATGGTCGAGGTCGTCGTCGGCGATACGACGCTGATCACCTACCGTTCGCTCGAGAAGGATATCCTGCATCCGGGCGACGAGGTCAATGTGCTCGTCCATCGCGCCTACTTGTTCAAGGACGAGGAGAGCTGGATCATGGAGAACCGGCTCAAGGAAGACCCGATGCCGATCCATATCTAAAGGTGTGTCTGAAAACCCGCTCAGG
>NZ_BFBX01000032.1:10207-55048 GCF_003851045.1 Paenibacillus sp. 598K
GAGGGCGAGGCGACCCCGCAAGGCGATGTCACGCTCGTCATCGGCGCCTATTCGGTCGTCAAGGACGCGATGGCCGAGCTGCTGCCGAGGTTCCAGGCCTACTGGCTGGAGGAGTCCGGTCAGACGGTTGCCTTCCAGGAGTCCTACGAGGCTTCGGGGACGCAGGCGCGCGCGATCGTCGGCGGCTTCGAGGCGGACGTGACCTTGCTCGCGATGGAGGGCGACGTCGAGAAGATCGAGCAGGCTGGCTTTATCACCCATGACTGGCGCGAGAAGGGCGCAGACGGCATGATCACGCGGTCGATCGTCGTCCTCGGGACCCGCGAGGGCAATCCGCAGGGCATCCGCGACTGGCAGGATCTGACCCGTCCCGGCGTCAAGGTGCTCTACCCCAATCCGAAGACGTCCGGCGGCGCCCAATGGGACATCAACGCGATCTATGGCGCAGGCTTGAAGCGCTCGGAGCGCGAGCAAGGCCAGGCGGACCCCGCCTATGCCAAGCAGTTCCTGGAGCAGGTGCATACCAATATCGAATCGCTGGACAAAAGCGGCCGCGCCTCGATGGCTGCCTTTGAATACGGCGTAGGCGACGTCATCGTCACCTACGAGAACGAACTGCTCGCCCGGATCGCCAAAGGCGTCCCCTACGATATCGTCATCCCGCAGGATACGATCCTGATCGAGAACCCGGCGGCGGTCATCGATACGAACGTCGACAAGCACGGCACCCGCGAGGTCGCGGAGGCCTTCGTCGACTATCTGTACAGCGAGGAAGCGCAGACGGTGCTGATGGACTACGGCTTCCGTCCGGCCAACGAGGCGTTGGCGTCGGCAGCCGAGGCGAAGTTTACGGTGCCGCAGGGCTTGTTCGATATCGACTATCTGGGCGGATGGCCCGAGGTGCGGGAGCTGCTCTACTCGCGCAAGGGCGTCTGGTACCAGGTGCTCGCCGGACTGTAAGCCCTAGCGATCGACGCAGGTGCTCGCCGGACTGTGAGCCCAAGCGATCGGCGCAGGCGTTGTTCGTCCCATTGCACAGCAAACACCCCCTCCGGCATAGGGATGCCAAGAGGGGGTGTTTGCTGTTTGCGGCGATCTGCTCGCAGGCGGGCTAGCGATATCGCTTATCGGCCCATCCGGGGTCTAAGATGCCCCTAAGCGGGTTTGCAGACACGCCCTAGGTCAGCACCGGCCGGCCGAGCACGAATTTCTCGATGACGTGGCGCACGCCTTCTTCATTATTGGAGGACGTAACATAGTCGGCGATCGCCTTGAGCGGCTCCACTGCATTGGCCATCGCTACGCCGAGCCCGGCCGCCTCCAGCATCTCGCGGTCATTCCAAGAGTCGCCGATCGCGATGACCTCATCCATCGTACATCCGATGTGGCCGGCCATGAAGCGCAGGGCGTCGCCCTTGGTGCCTTCCTTGTGCATGAACTCCAGGTAATGCGGCTTGGACTTGGTGATGTGGACGCGGTCGCCGATGAGCGGCGCCAGCTCGCGCGCCACCTCGTCGAGCAGCTGCGGCTCGTCGATGATCAGCATCTTGTTCATCGGCTGGCCGATCAGGCGCTCGAAGTCCGGCTCGACGATGAAGGGGATGTTGGAGAGGCGCGAATAGCCTTGCGCCCGTTCATTGTCCTCGCGCACATAGAGCTGGTCGTCGACGTAGAGCTGCAGATGCAGCCCCTTGCGGGCGCAGTAGGCGAACAGCTCGCGCGCCGCATCGTCCGGGACACTGCGCTCATAGAGCACCTCCCCGTCGATCAGCGTCTTGACGAGCGAGCCCTGGTAGGTGATGATCGGTACATTCAGCTCGATCTGGCGAGCGATTTTTGCCGCGGAAGCGTACATGCGCCCGGTCGCGAGCGTCACGGTGACGCCTTGGGCGATCGCTTCGACGAGCGCAGCGCGCGTACCCTCGCTCACCTGGATATCGTCGTTCAGCAAGGTATCGTCTACATCGATGGCAATCAGCTTGTAAGTCATTGATTTCTCTCCTCTATCTAATGATCAACTAGCTTGATTGTAGCGGAATTGCCCTATGCGCACAAGGCATGCGCGCCCTGCTTGAAGCCGGACGAAGAATGCGTTACAGTGATAACAGCATACCTGGAACGGAGGAAAGCGGATGTACCCCTATGACTCACCCAAACGGCGTCAGCGGCGCGCTGCGCTGCTGGTACTCCTCTGTCTGGTCGTCGTGGCCGTCGGCTTCGTCGCCGGCCGTTGGTCGATGCTGCTGCAATATCCGATGCTGAAGGAGCCGGTCTTCCGCAATCTGGATACGACATATAAGGAAATCATGAGCGATTATCTGGACGGAGCAGAGGCGAGCAGTCTGCTGCACGGGGCTGCCGAGGGGATGGTCGCCTCGCTTGACGACCCTTACTCTACCTACTACACCAAAGAGAGAGGCAGCAGCTACCTGGAACGATATGAAAAGTCCTTTGTCGGCATCGGTGTGGAGCTGCGCAAGGAGGCTGGCCGCTTCCTGATCGAGTCGGTCGTCGAAGGCGCGCCGGCCGAGCAGGCCGGGCTGCTCAAGAACGATATCATCACCGAGATTAACAATACGCCGCTCGGCGGCCGCTCGCTCGACGAGATCGTCGAGATGACGCGCGGCGAGGAGGGGACCAAGGTGACGCTGACGATCGAGCGCGATGGGATGCAGGCGCCGTTCGAGCAAGTGCTGGTGCGCGCTCCGGTGCCGGTCGTTACGGTCGAGCATGAGATGCACGAGGGCGGGATCGGCACGATCCAGATCATCCGATTCTCCGAGGATACAGCGACCGAGTTCGATACGGCGGTGCAGGCGCTACAGGCAAAAGGGATGCGAGCGCTCATCCTCGATCTGCGGATGAATCCGGGCGGACTGCTCCGTCCCGCGATCGAGATCGCCAGCCGGATCGTCCCGAAGGACGAGGTGATCGTGCAGGTCGTCTACAAGGACGAGCAGCATCATGTGACGCATCGATCCCAGCAAGAGGAGCCATGGCGTCTGCCGGTCGTCGTACTCGTCGACCAGAACAGCGCCAGCTCGGCCGAGGTGCTGGCGGCTGCGCTCAAGGATTCGGCAGGCATCGAGGTGGTCGGCGTCAAAACGTTCGGCAAGGGCATCGTCCAGACGTTCCAGCAGTTCGCGGATCACTCGGTGCTGAAGCTGACCGAGGCGCAGTGGCGCCGCGCCGATGGCAGTTGGATCCACAAGGAGGGCATCGAGCCGACCATCGAGGTGCGGATGCCGGACTATGCCTCGCTGCCTTCGCTGCCCTCTGACATCGAGGTCGCGGTCGGCAGCTTCGGCCAGCATGTCAAGACCGCCGAGCAACTGCTGGCGACGCTCGGCTATGAGCCCGGCGAGCCGGAGGGCATCTTCGACGAAGAGACGAAGGCGGCGGTTCAGCGCTTCCAGCGCGACGAAGGCTTGCCGGCGGACGGCGTGCTGAGCGGTCGGGCCTCCTATCGGCTGATGGAGCGGGTGCGCGACAAGGTGATCCGCGAGGATCCCCAGCATCAGAAGGCGATCGAGCTGCTGACAGCCATCCTCGCTGTACAATAGTCGGAGTAGGGGAGGGTGAAGCGGTTTTTGTCCTTTCTGACACTGGACCCCAGTCCAGTTTTCATGTCCGACACCGGACGGTTTTTTTTCCATTCGTCTCCTATTATTATAGCTATAGGAGATGCCGCACGGTCATCCAATTTGCGTTCGGGTGGAGAATGGAAGATGAACGAGAAAACGGTCTATATCATATTGTCGGATACGGGAACGCTGCTCTCGCGTATGATCCGGCTGTATACGCGCGCCGAGCTCAATCATGCCTCGCTCGCGTTTGATGCGCAACTGAACGAGGTGTACAGCTTCGGACGCAAGCGGCCGGGCAACCCGTTCATCGGCGGCTTCGTCAAGGAAAGTCTGGGCGACGGGCTGCTCAGCCAGGGCGCCTGCGCCGTGTACAGCTGCGATGTCAGCGAGCGGGATTATGAGCGGATTCGTGCCTATGTGCGCCGCTTCGAGGCGGATCCGGATCGTTATCGCTACAATCTGCTCGGACTGTTCGGGGTTATGATGAGGGTGCGGGTCAGACGCCAGCATGCCTACTTCTGCTCCCAATTCGTCGCTTCTGCCTTCGAGGCGAGCGGTCGGCGGCTCGTGCCGCAATGCGCCTCCCTCACGACGCCGGCGGATCTCGAACGCTCGCCCTCGCTCCAGCTCATGTTCCGCGGCGAGCTGAGTCGCTTCGAAGCGATGTGACGCTCGCGATGATCATAACGATAGACCAAAAAGGCCTGTCCTTCCGTCATATACGATGACTTGGGATAGGCCTTTCTTTGTTGTGGGGGCGCAGCTCCGTATCCTCGCATGCCCGGCAGAGGGGGAACAGAATTGATGCTAGGGCGTGTTTGCAAACCCGCACAATCTGCCACCTTGGGATTAGCAGACACGCTCTAGGGCGTCTCGCGGAACGGCTTCAAAAACGGCTTCGGAATAGCGGTCTCGAACCGGAGCGCTTCGCCGCTCACCGGATGCCGGAAGGCGAGCACGCGCGCGTGCAGGCCGAGGCGTCCGAGGATATTGCCGGTTGCGCCATACTTTTTGTCTCCGACGACGGGATGGCCGATCTGCTCCATATGGACGCGGATCTGATTTTTGCGGCCGGTCTCCAGCGTCACCTCGAGCAAGCTGTGGGTACGGCTCGATTGGAGCGCCTTGTAATGTGTTATGGCATGCTGCCCGTCATTGGGCCGCAGGCTGGCGTACATTCGCAGCGTCTTGCTCTCCTTGAGCCACGACTCGATGCGTCCGCTTTGCTGGCGCACCCGCCCCTCGACCAGGGCGACATAGCTGCGCTCGGTGACGATTTCCTGCCAGTCGTTCTGTAGGAGCTGCTGCACGCGCTCGCTGCGGGCGAACATCATGACGCCTGAGGTATCCCGGTCCAGCCGATGGACGACGAAGATCCGCTGCTTCGGGTCCTGTCGTCGTACATAGGCAGTGAGCTGCCGATAGGCGGTTACCTGCTCTTCCTTGTCTGTGGCGATCGAGAGCAGTCCGGCATCCTTGTGGATGACGATGAGATGCTCATCCTCATGCAGGATCGAGAGGCCGACGAGCGGTGTGGTCTCGACCTGGCGCTCGCCGACGGTGACCGTCTGCCCCGGCTGCAGCGGGTAGTTGTGAGCGGAGACGATTCGGCCGTCGACGGCGACCTGCTTGCGGGTGAGCAGCGATTTGACGGCATTGCGGCTCAGACGGGCGTAGCGCTCGATCAGGAAGGGCAGCAGCTCTGCGGCTTCCCGTACATCGTAGGATTTAGGTCCGTGACTGCCGGGGGCTCCGGTTCTCTTCTTGGCTGGCGACGGCTGCTTTGCAGCCTTGCGGGAGGGCGTGTTATGCTTGGATTGCTTCATGGTACGGACTCCGTTCTGTGGTGTTATTTTCCCTACTATAGCATGAAGTTCGATCGATTAGCTATCCCGGCCGCATGTCGGGAGGAGGAGAGATGACGATATGGCTCACGAACCGGAACGTCCGGTCATCGAGGCGACAGGATTAATCAAGCGATACGGCGACTTCACCGCGGTGGGCGGCGTCTCACTGGAGGTGAGGCGCGGCGAGGTGTTCGGGCTGCTCGGGCCCAACGGCGCGGGCAAAACGACGACGATGGAGATGCTGGAGGGACTGCGGTTGCCGGATGAGGGCAGCGCTCGGATCGCCGGTTATGATACGCGTACGGAGCTCTCTCGCGTCAAGGAGGTCATCGGCGTACAACTGCAATCGACGTCGCTGTTTGATCTGCTCACCGTACGCGAGATTACGGCGATGTACGCGAGCTTTTACCGGGTGCCGACGCTGCCAGTGGAGCCGCTGCTGGAGCGAGTCTTGCTGCGGGAGAAGCTCAATGACCGCGTCAAGCATCTATCGGGCGGACAAAAGCAGCGGCTGGCGATCGCGCTGGCGCTCGTCAATGATCCTCAGGTCGTATTCCTCGACGAGCCGACAACGGGCCTCGACCCGCAGGCGCGGCGCATGCTCTGGGATATCATCCTCGGGCTGCGTGAGGAGGGCAAGACGATCGTGCTGAGCACGCATTATATGGATGAGGCCGAGATCCTCGCCGATCGCATCTGTCTCATGGACAGCGGGCGCGTCGTCGCGCTCGACACGCCACGCCGGCTGATCGAGCGACTGGCCTCGGCCAGCGCCATCGAGTTCGACCTGGCCGCCGAGCCGCATGCCTCCGAGGAGGAGCGCGAGCGCTTGCTCTCGCGCATGCAGGCGCTCGCTTCGGTGGAGCAGGCCGAGGTCCGCAAGGATCGGGTCATCCTCTATGTAGATAACCTGCAGCAGGCGTTGACGGCGCTGATCGGCATGGCGGACCGGGAATTGCTGCCGCTTGCCGGACTGCAGACGCGCACGGCGTCGCTCGAGGACGTCTTTATTCAGATGACGGGAAGGAGCCTGAGAGAAGGATGAATGCCTACAAGCAATTGACGCTGGCGCAGCTCAAGCTGTTCGCCCGCAATCGGCAGATGCTGTTCTGGAGCGTTGCCTTCCCGATCTTCCTGATGGTGATGATGGGCTCCTTCCTTGGTCAGGGCAACAGCCTATCGCTGCAAGGGATGATCGTCGACGAGGACGGCAGCGCTGCATCGGCCGAGGTGCAGTCGCGGCTGCTCCAGAGTGGAGTGCTCACGCTCACCGAGGCGGACACATCGACTGCCGCGATGGAGCGGCTGCGGGCCGGAGATACGTCGTTTGTCATCTTGCTGCCGGCAGGACTCGGCGAAGCGATCGATGCGGCGATTCCGGGACAAGCGGCCTCGGTCCGTCTGTACACCGACGAGACGCAGCTGACCGTCTCCGAGCTGGCGCGCACGACCGTCACGTATGTGATCGACGAGGTATCCAAGGCGCGGACGGGTTATATGCCGCTGCTCACCGTCGAGAGCGAAGGGGTGCAGGCGCTCGATCTTGGCTATATCGACTTCCTGGTGCCGGGTATCGTAGCCATGATGATTATGACGACCAATCTCAACGGCGTGGCGGGTCAGATCTCCTCCTGGCGCGAGCGCGGCATTTTGCGCCGCATGCAGAGCACGCCGCTGCACGCGTCCTCATTTATCGCCGCCCAGATTACGGCGCGTCTGCTGCTCAACGGCCTCCAGGCGGTGATTGTGCTGCTGATCGCTCAGCTTATCTTCGGCACTCAGGTCAACGGCTCCTGGCTGCTCCTGCTTGCCTTCGTCGTTGCGGGGACGCTGGCCTTTATGTCGATCGGCTTCATCATCGCGGGCGTCGCCAAGTCGCCAGAGAGCGCCGGGCCAATATCCGGCTTCGTCTCGTTCCCGCTGTTGTTCCTCGGCGGCGTTTTCTTCCCGATCCAGAACATGCCGAAATTCCTGCAGCCTGTGGTCGAGCTGTTGCCGATCGCCCATCTGTCGACCGCGCTGCGCCAAATTATGAATGTCGGCGCGGGGCTGACGGAAGTGTGGTACGAGGCTGCGCTGCTCGGCGGTTGGCTGGTCGTCGCATTTATCGCGGCCTCGCTTACGTTCAAGTGGGAGTAGCGCGCAAGATTTGTATGGACAAAAGCTTAAGGGCGGTGGTACGATACGAAAGTATGGAAGATAAAGGAACCTACTGGAGGATGTACGCAGCCTATGAAAAAATTATCCCGTCTTATCGCAACCTCGGCGATCGCTCTAAGTATCGCCATCCATCCGGTCTCCGGCTGGACGCTGGAGCCAGCCTATGCTGCAGCCGCCCAATCCGAGATCAAAGTACTGCTCGACGATAAGGCGATTGCCTTCAGCCCGTCTCCCGTCCAACTGGACGGCTATACGCTCGTGCCGATGCGGCCGATCTTCGAAGCCTTGCAGGCCGAAGTAAGCTGGGAGCCGCAGTCCAAGACGATTTTCGCCACCAAGGGCGGCACGGTCATCTCGCTCAAGCTCGGCTCCAGGCAAGCGACCGTCAACGGCAAGTCGCAACAGCTGGATGCGCCGGCGCAGCTGCTGCAAGGCTCGACGATGGTGCCGCTGCGCTTCGTAAGCGAAGCGCTGGGCGCTCAGGTCAGCTGGGATGGCGCGACCCGGACGATCGGAATCCGCTCGCTCGAGCAGCTATTGCTAGACGACGCGGAGCAGCAGACGGACACCGATACGGATACATACGGCTATGAGACGATGTCGTTCAGCGAGATTGTCTACCGTTATGACGACAGCATCGTGACGATCGAGACTGACCGCGGCCAAGGCAGCGGCATGGTGGTCGACGATCGCTGGATTCTCACCAACTTCCACGTCGTCTCCGATGCCTCCGAGGGCACCGTGGAGTTGACGACAGGCAAGTCGCTGAGGATCAACGGCATTGTTGCCTATGACGAGGATGCCGACCTGGCGATTATCGAGACGGCTTCGTCGATCGGCGAATTGCCGGTCGTGATCGATCAGTCGCATATCTTTTTCAAAGGCGATCCGGTCATCGCCATTGGCAGTCCGAAGGGCTTCCGCAACACGGCGTCTGAGGGTGTCGTCAGTAACATCCATTACGATGGAGGCATCAACTACATCCAGACGACGGCTGCGATCGATCAGGGCAGCTCCGGCGGCGCGTTGTTCGACGAATACGGCGAAGTAATCGGCATCACTACCTCGATGATTCCCGATACGACGGCTAACCTGAACCTGGCGGTATCCAGCGAGCATGTGTGGCCGCTGATCGAGCAGGCTCAGCGGACAACCAAAAAAGCAGCCTTCTTGCCCTCATCGCTGCCGGATTCACTGAGCGGCGCTACGACGGCGGAGATTGCCAAGCTGATGGAGGATGAATTCTCCTCGTTGTGGACCGAAGCGGGCCCGACCAAGCTCACTGGCTGGCGCGTCAACCGCGACGCCAAGGGCTGGTTGGTCATCGAAGCTTATATCGATCCGAGCTTCTACATGGTCTACGCGGATAAGATCGCGCAGGATATGCGGTACTGGGCGCTTAATATCGGCAGCGAGCTGCAACGGATGCTGCCTAACCAGCCGGTCGAGGTGCTTGTCCATTACGAGCGCGAATTCAGCTTCGAGCCACGCGGCTTCGCCGCTAACGAAGTGACCGCGCTAGGCAATAACAAGTGGAAAGTCAGCTACCCCGTTATTCAATTGCAATCGCAAGATCGCGGTCATATCAAAATCGGGCACTAATTTCTATTATTAATCGCTGAAGAGCCTTGTCGCAGGACGACAGGGCTCTTCTTTTTTGCGGCGGGATTGGGTACAATGAGGGAGTAGGAACGCCATAATCTGAGGAGTACGAGATGAAAGTAGTATTGTCTACGCTAAACGCCAAGTATATCCACACTTCGCTGGCGCTGCGCTGCCTGAAGGCGTACAGCGAACGGGATTTCGATATCGATATTGCAGAATTTACGATCAAGGACCCGGCGATGAACATCGTCTCCGACCTCTATGCCCGCAATCCGGATGTGATCGGCTTCTCGGTCTATATCTGGAACATCGAGGAGACGATCACCGTCATCAACATGCTGCGCAAGATCAAGCCGTCGCTACAGATCGTCCTCGGCGGTCCCGAGGTCAGCTACGATATGCCGTACTGGATGGAGCGTCTGCCGGAGGTCGACTTTATCGTCGTCGGCGAAGGCGAGGAGACGTTCCATCATCTGCTGACAGAGATTGCCGGGGACCGCAAGTTTCATATGGTCTTCGGCGTAACCTACCGCAAGCACAAGCCCGATGGCACATGCGAGACGATCGTCAACCCGCCGCGGCCCAAGCTCGACCTTGCCCAGCTGCCAAGCCCGCACCGGTTCGTCGAGGATATCCCGCACCTGGCTAATCGCGTCGTCTATTTCGAGACGAGCCGTGGCTGTCCGTTCAGCTGCCAGTTCTGCCTCTCCAGCATCGAGGTCGGGGTCCGTTACTTCGATATCGAGCGGACCAAGGCGGATCTGCTCTATCTGATCGAGTCGGGGGCCAAGCTGATCAAGTTCGTCGACCGGACGTTCAACATCAAGCGCGACTACGCACTGGAGATGTTCAAGTTTCTCATTGAGAACCATCAGGGCACGGTGTTCCAATTCGAGATTACGGCCGACATCATGCGCCCCGAGGTACTCGACTATCTGGCCGAGCATGCGCCGCCGGGCATCTTCCGCTTCGAGATCGGCGTCCAGTCGACCAACGACTTGACCAATCAGGAGGTGCAGCGCCGCCAGAACTTCGCCAAGCTGACCCGCACCGTCACCAAGGTCAAGGACAGCGGCAAGATCGACCAGCATCTCGACTTGATCGCCGGACTGCCGCATGAGGACTACAACAGCTTTCGCAAGACGTTCAACGACGTATTCGCCCTGCGCCCGGAGGAGCTGCAGCTCGGATTCCTCAAGATGCTGCGCGGCACCGGCATGCGGCTTACTGCCGAGAAGCACGGCTATGTGTATATGGATCGCGCGCCTTACGAGATATTGGGCAACGACCTGCTGCCTTTCAGCGATATCGTCCGCATCAAACGCGTCGAGGATGTGCTGGAGAAGTATTGGAACGCCCATCGTCTCGACTATACGCTGCTTTATCTCATCGAGCGGGTGTTTGATTCGCCGTTTGACTTTTTCCAGGCGTTCGGCGACTACTGGGAAGGGCAAGGGTGGCAGAAGATCGGCCATCAGCTCGAGGATCTGTTCTCGCGGCTCTGGTCGTTCCTGGCGCAGGCGAGCGACGAGGGGCGCGCGCCGAAGCTAGACCGGGAGGTCGTGCTCGGGCTGATGAAGCTGGATTACTTCCTCAATCACAAGTACAAGCCGCGCAAGGTGTGGTGGCCGCACACGATGGACAAGGCCGAGTGGCAAGCTTGGATGAATCGTCTGGGCGCACGGCCGGAGGAGGTCTCGGCTGCGTTCCGGGGATTGGCGATGGGCGAGAAGGAGCTGCTCAAGCACGCGGTCATCGAGCGCATCCCGTTTGACCTGCAAGCCTATGTCGAGGGTGGCACGCTCCGGCGGGATTGCGAGACGCTGCTGATCGTGCTCTATCTGCCCGACGCAGAAGGCCGCCAGCAAGCGTCCCCGTATTACATGCGGCTGGATCAGCGAGTCGCGATCGGTTGATGCGTGGGCAATGACGGCTCTTCCGGAGCAAAGTAGATCGGATTGGATAGTCCCAGGAGTCTCTCCGCTTCATTCCCTACTGCTGGCCGCCACACCTCGACTCTTACAAACTTGTGTCCGGTTGCGGTGTACGTATAATGTTGCTCTCCGGCTTCGATCTCCACGTCGTCTTCCAAGCCCTGTTCGGTATACCAGCGGATACGATCGCTGGCCTGGGCGGACTGTACCCTGCACAACACCTCCGCAGGATGCTCGGCTGGCGCAATGTCGCCCATACGGTACAGGCCACAGCTGAGCTCCAGACGGGGGCCGTCGGCATCGCTGCTTATGAAGACATGACCTTGCTCGATACCTGCCATGATGCCCGCCAAGGATTTGATCTCGCTCCATACCCAGACACACGGTTCCGCATGCTTGACCCATGGATTCGGATGATGGACGTCGCTGCCGCCGACAGCGACGATTCGTTTGCCGTCCGACAGTTGTTGCTGCCACCAGGCTATAGCACGCGCATTGCGATTCGACCAGGGACCGTTCCATACTTCAATCCAGTCATATGCCACATCAAATGACCATTCCCAAGGGCAATAATCGCAATGCGGGTGGTTAAGCACGATCTTGGCGCCTTGGCTGCGGGCTTGCGCGAATCGTTCATGTACCTCAGCTTCATTGGCAACTCTAAAGTCCTGGATCGGATCGTTGACACCCAAAAAGTTGCTGTGGCCGTCATTGGTGGTGAACTCCATGCCGGGGATTAACACCAGGCTGGTATCGTCAGATAAGACCTTGTTTTGGCTAACGGTATTGTGATCGGTTAGAGCCAGGAAATCGCACCCCAGCTCCTCCATAATCGAGATCTTTTCTGTTATCGTATACGTTCCGTCGCTATGCACGCTATGCGTATGGAGATCGCCCTTCAACCAACGACCTTTCCTGGGGTAAAAAGTTATCCATACCGTTACCGTGCACCCTTGGTTTGGAACGGCATATGCGTTATGCACAATCGTCCAACGGCCCTCATGCAGCTCGCCGGCCAAGTACCCTGGAGTGGCAAATGCCGGTCCGATAGAAAAGCTAGTGCGCGCTCCCCCGCTCCAGCCTCTGAGCCGATAGGGATCGGCGATGCCAAGGTCGATAACTGCCTGCCTGTCTTGACTTACCTCCATACACACCTCGATGGTTTCCATCCCGGCGGGCATGTCAAAGGCCTGCTCCAGATATTGTCCCTGTTGGTCGCTTGTGATGGTTATGCTTTGCTCTAATGTCCAGGCTTCCATGGATAGCCTCCTATTCCTTGCTTGCACCGACAAAAATGCCGGTCACAAAATATTTTTGCACATAAGGGTAAATCAACAGCAGCGGAATCAGGGCAATCACGATTCCTGCCATCCGGACATTGGTCGTAATCATAAAACTGCTGGAGGTCGCGTCGGAGTCGATAATCAACGATTTGAGCGCAATTTGCAACGTATATTTAAGCTGATCATGAATATACAATACGGCAGGAACAAACTGGTTCCAGCGGCTAACGAATTCAAACAACGTAACGGTGGCTAAACCAGCCTTGGCTAGCGGCAAGTACAGCGAAAAGAAGATTCGCATGTCCCCCGCGCCGTCCATCTGTGCCGATTCTGCCATATCATGCGGCACACTGAGGAAAAAGTTGCGCATTAACAACACGCTGAAGCCCGACACAAATCCAGACAAGATGAGGGCGTACAGCGTATTGATCAAATGGAGATCGCGATTGATGATGTACAACGGTATCATAATCGCCTCACTCGGCACCATCATCGTAAGTAGAATGCCTGAGAGCATCAGTCGCTTGCCTGGCAACCCCTTTTGAATCAGAACATAGCCGGCCATTGCGCTCAGCAGCACATGACCGAATGTACCGGTCACGGTCACAATCACATTATTGATAAAGGGACGGTAGAGTTCCATTCTCGTCCATACGGTCTGAAAGCCTTCGAGACTCCATTGGGTAGGCCACAAGACAATTCCAGGCTGCATGGATGCCAAATTGCTGGAAAAAGCCAACGCAAACGTGTTCAAGAGCGGCACGATCATGCTGGAGGCCAAGAGCAGAAGAAACAGCGTATTGGCCATGTCAAACAAGCGGTTTCCCCAGGCTGTCGATCGAAATGTTTTCACGGCTGCGGCTCACCCCTCGTCGTATTTAATAAGCTTCCTTGTGATATACGTCAGCACGAATGTGGCTGCAATGACGATAAAGCCGGCTGCCGTGGCGATACTCACTTTATACTCCAAAATTCCTTTTTGATACGTGTACATCATAATAACATCCACAGCCCGTGCATTGGCGCCGTTACTCATCATCAAAACCGGATCGAACATGCGCAGGACGCTGAGCGCATTAAGCATGAGCACGACCTTCATGGTCGGTACAAGCTGCGGAACCGTCACATGCCATATCAGTTCCCGACGGGTGGCGCCGTCCATTCTTGCGGCTTCGTACAGGGAGGGATTGATCCCGGCGATGGCAGCCAGATACATGATGCAGGTATAGCCCATTTCTTTCCATGTGTTGACGAATACGATGACCCAAGGCGCATAGCTCTCCGTCGCCAAAAAATGAATCGGCTTGTCTCCACCGAAGGTCAGAATGATTTGATTGACGAGCCCGGTATCCGGAGACAGCAGTAAAATCCACATTCCACCGACAACGACCCATGAAAACAAATGGGGGATGTACACAATCAGCTGAGCCGTTTTTTTAAACCACCGCTGCATAACCTCATTCAAGGACAAGGCCAGCAAAAGCGGCATAATAAAGCCTGCCGCCAGCATCCCTCCGCCGATACGGAAGGTGTTGAGGGAGACTTGCAGGAAATTCGGATCCTGCAGCACAGCAATATAATTATTCAGCCCTACAAACGGACGAGGCCCGATCAAACGGTAGTCCTGAAGGCTGATGACTAGCCCATTGAGCAAGGGATAATAGGAAAAAATAAAGAAAAAAAGTGCGATCGGCAGCATCATCAGATAAACGGTCTTGTATTTTCGCAGTGTTTTCACAGTCATCACCTTCTTTCAATGAGCGACTGCTTATCGCAAGTCGTCCATCAATTTTTGACGGATTAATTCATCTCGCATCGTTTGTACGGCCTGATCAGCCGGCAGCTCACCCATAATCGCTTTAAAGGAATAGTGCTGAATGACTTTTTCCGCATCTGCCCAGTTGGCCGGAGTCAGCTCCAGATCGGCGTATTGCATGACCAAGTCTTGAGCCTCCTGAACGCCGGGCAGCTTGCCGAAAGGCGCTTGTACATTCGTGTTGTACCAGAAGGGGGCGCCATGGTCGGAACCGTGTTCCTTGCCGATATCGGTGAGCTCATACTCGCCGTCTTTCACAATATAGTCGTGATTCAGAATGCCCAGGCTGCTCAGGACAATGCCTTCCTCGGAGTGCCACCATTCCAAAAATTCGAATGCAGTCTGCGGATGTTCGGCATTAACAGGTATGACCCATACATCAGGATCTCCTCGGCGCAGCATATGCTTGCCATTGGCGTCTGCAATACCAGGCAAAGCTTTAGCTTCGAAATCAGTATCGGGATCTTCCTGCAACCGTGTATTGTTAAGCATGCCGACCCAGGCATCCCAATAGGTAATCATACCGACGCGATCGCTCAAAAATAAATTGCGCATTTGCGCGGTGTCATTGGTTGCGAAATTGGGGTCCAGAATCCCCTCTTCATACAGCTTGTTCAGGAATTCATAAACTCCGATCGCTGCATCCGAGGCATAAGGGACCGTCAGCTTGCCGTCCTGCTCGACATAACGCTGCTTCAGCCCCGCTGCGCTAAAGATTCCTTGCAGTTCATACATTCCCGCCGTCGTCAGTCCGTACGTATCGTCGACCTGATTGCCGTCGGGATCGAGCTCCTTGAATGCCTTCAATACCTTATAATAGTCATCCAGTGTAACCGGAGCTTCCAAGCCTAACTTATCCAGCCAATCCTGCCGCACAATCGGCATCGTCCCTCCCTGAAACTTGGAGAATACGCCATAAATCTGTCCGTCGGGCGTAGCCACTTGCTGCCATTCGTTCTCCGGAATGATCGATGGGTCCGACAGCACAGGAGATTCATTGATCTGTTCGGTCAATGGCGTCAGGATACCTTGATCGATAAAGGTATTCATGCTCGCCTTGCTGATCTGTAGCAGGTCGAACTTTTCTCCTGAACCGATGGCGGCCATCAACTTCTGATCGTAATCGGAAGCAGGCTTGTTGATGCTTGCCTTAATACCCGTGAGACGTTCAATTTCGTTCTCAAACAATGCCATTTCTTCAGGAGTCTTGCCGCCGACCACGCCGGTCATCATCTTCAACGTCCGATTCTCCTTGTTTTCACCGGACGTTTGGGCATTTCCGGACATTCCAGCCGGGTCCGAAGAGCACCCTGCCAGCAAAATCGCCGCCGCCGATCCGGCTAGTACGGTCTTATAAAGCGCGCTTATTCTTTTCATCCTTTTTTCCCTCCTGAATTGGGGTTGGGCAGAGAACAAGATTCTCTAACTACAAACGCAGTGTCCACCAAGCGATGGCGCGGCTCCCCGGCTCGCTGAATAAGATCAAGCAGCATGCGGGCCGCCTCCGCTCCAAGTTGTCTGGGCTGCAGATCCACTGCAGTCAAAGAGGGGGAGACCTCCTGAGCAAGGATAGCGTCGTCGCCCAGCGCAACCAGAGACAATTGCTCCGGGATTGAGATGCCTAGCTCGCGCGCCGCGCGCATGACTCCGATAGCTATATGCATCTGATCCGTAATAACGACAGTGTAAGGCAGCAGGCCAGCGGTGTCCGCAATCGTCTGATACCCGTATTCGTCGGCTGTCGGATGCTTGTGCCAATCGTAGTGAAAATGGTGCGTTATTGGAAAATCCAAGCCTTGCGAGCGATAGGCGGCGCGCAAACCTTCATAGCGATCCTGTGCAACGGTCATATTTGCTGCAGCATTGAGGAACAACACCTGTCGATGTCCCTGCGCCAATAACGATAAACCGAGACGAAACATCATCTCTTCGTTGTTGTTGTCCACATAGCAAGCCGGGGTGCTGCTCGGGTTTGGTCTTCCGATCACCACAGCAGGAATGTTCATTTGGCGAAACCGGTCAAGCCGCTTGTCTTCCTGTGCGGGGTTCAACAGTATGACGCCGTCTACGGGGTCCATGGTCATTGTAGTCCGATCACTGTTTTCTGGCAGCGTATCCAGCAGGACGCGATAGCCGGACTCCGCGCATACTTGGATGACACCGCTGACCATCTCGGCATTGAAGGCGGGCCACTCTCCGGCATTGGTGACAGACATTTGCAGGCCGATGATCATCGTTTTCTTCAACGATAGGCTGACGGCGATATGATTGGGGTAATAACCCAATCTTTTGGCAACAGCATACACACGTTCAGTGACCTCGGCGCTGATCGGCCGTTTTTTACTGAATACACTTGATACAGTCGCTTTGGAAACGCCAGCCTCCCTTGCTACATCTGCAATGGTCGCCATTGATGGTTTCATTCCTCCTTATCATTAAACCGGTTTAATTGCGAAGGTAAATTCATTATGTCACCGGTTCGTCAGAAGATTGTTTTCATAACTTTAAGTTGTTGTAAAGCGCACTTAATTAAAAAGTAACCGCTTACCTCAACAGAATAAATGACCTCTTGCTTTTCGTCAATATTTTTTTTGAATCCGCTCCCAAAATAAAGACGAAAGAAAAATGCAAGTTCCGGGCGACAGTCCCGAAACTTGCATCGCTATGATCGTAAGCCGAGTGAAAGGGGAAGGGGCAGACAAGCAAGAACTAAGGCAGCTGGCTGCGGATGACCGTCAGTTGGCCTTCGAGCGTGTAATCGCCCAACGTAGCTGGCACCAGGAAGCACTCGCCGGCCTTAACGTTCTGGGCGCCATCCGCCCAGCGCAGCTCGCCGTCGCCCTCAGCGATGACGAGGATGACGAAGCTCTCGGGCGAGGTGGACAGGCTCGCTTGGCCGTTGATCACGCCTTTCTCGACGATGAAGTAGGGCGAGCGTGCGATCTCCAGCCACTCGCCGGCCTGGACGTTGCCCGTCTCGGTGCGGGTCGCGCCTGCGCCTTCATAAGCGATGACGTTGAGCGAGTCCTCGACATGCAGCTCCCGCAGCTTGCCATCAAGGCCAGGGCGATCGTAATCGTAGACGCGATAAGTGGTGTCCGAGTTCTGCTGGATCTCGGCGACGACGATGCCGGAGCACAGCGCATGGACCGTGCCAGCCGGGATGTAGAAGGCGTCGCCAGCTTTGACGGGAACCTCCTGCAGGCAGTCCATGACGCGATTATCGGCGATGGCTTGCGTCAGCTGAGCCCGGTCGACGCCGTCCTTCAGCCCGTAGATAATCTTGGCGTCCGGTTTGGCGTCGAGGATGTACCACATCTCCGTCTTGCCCAGCTCGCCTGCAGGCAGCTTGCTGTAATCGTCGGTAGGGTGCACCTGGATCGAGAGGTCGTCATTGCAGTCGAGCAGCTTGATGAGCAGCGGGAAACGCGCGCCATCTACATAACCTTTGGTACCGAACCATGCGGCTCCATAACGCTCGCGAATCTCATCGAGGCCAAGTCCGGCCAGCTCGCCGTTGGCCGCGCGAGTCGTACCGTTCGGATGGTCGCCGATCATCCAGCCTTCGCCGATGTTGCCCTCGGGCAGCTCCAGACCAAAGCGACTCAGCGCTTGTCCGCCCCAGATGCGTTCTTTCATCTCAGGTTGAAATTGGATAGGGTATGGCTTGACAGTCATGGTAATCTCTCCTCTATATATGTAAGTTTGGTGAGGCGCTTAGGGAGCGCTGGTCCTGCATTAGCCAGTCGGCCCTAAAGTGGCCGGCCGGCGCTTCTCCAAAGCAATCAGAAAAGGCGCCGCCGTCTTCTGCGGCATCCGATACAGCACGGATTGGCAGCGGTCGGCCGGCAGCTGCGCCGCCCAATTCGTGACGGCGTCCGCCTCCTCCTCGCCGCCCGGGTGGCCGGGGTAGACAACGATCGTAACGATGCCGCCCGGCCGCAGCAGCTCCAGGCTCGCCTCGAGCGCGGGCAGTGTCGAGGCATGAGCCGTGATGATCCGCTGGTCGGCTGCGGGGTCTGGCAAGTAGCCGAGATTGAACATCACGGCCGAAATATGGCCATGGCTGGACGTCGGGATGGCCTTCAGCATCTGCGCGTGGCTCTGGGCGAGCAATACGATCTCGGGCTTGTCTGCCGCAGCCTCGCCAGCGAAGCGCGTCTCCAGCCGGGCAGCGGTGCGGGCCAGCGCCAGCGGTTGGATGTCGAAGGCGTAGACCGCGCCTCGTGCGCCTACCGTCTCGGCGAGGAACTGTGTATCGACACCGGTGCCTGCCGTCGCATCGATAGCGATGGCTCCTGGCGAGAGCCGCTGCAGCACCCAACTGCGCGCCATCGTCAGTACAGAATGGAATCCCATCAGCATATCCTCCTACGTCTGTCTTGCGAATTGCCGCGCCTTGGCGGGCTCCCGCTTGGAGCCATCGTCAGGGCAAAATGCAGTCTCGCCTTCCCGACCATCGCCCGTAACGAAGCAAGGCGCATCAGCGCGCACTCCAATACTTGCCCTGCCACGTGTCGCGCCGTTTCAGCTCGGCGTCGATGCCGTTCAGCACGGACCATTTGTTTAAACTCCACATCGGCCCGATCAGCAGCTCGCGCGGCGCATCTCCAGTCAGGCGGTGGACGATCATCGAGGGCGGGAGCAACTCCAACGTATCGACGACCAGCCCGATATATTCGTCCTGCTCCAGGAAGCGCAGCAGCCCCGCCTCGTACTGCTTTACCATCGGCGTCTTGCGCATCAGGTGCAGCAGATGGATCTTGATCCCCTGTACGTCCATCGCTGCTACGGCGCGTCCCGTCTCCAGCATCATCGTCCGCGTCTCCTGAGGCAGTCCGTAGATGACGTGGGCGCATACGCGGATGCCGCGCGCGCGCAGCCGCTCGACCGCATCGCGGAAGCAGGCGGTGTCGTGGGCGCGGTTGATAAGCGCGGACGTCGACTCATGCACCGTCTGCAAGCCAAGCTCGACCCAGAGATACGTCCGTTCGTGCAGCTCGGCCAGATAGTCGATGACCTCATCCGGCAGACAGTCCGGGCGCGTGGCGATCGACAGCCCGACGACGCCCGGCTGCTCCAGGATCGCTTCGTAGTAAGCGCGGAGCGTCTCGACAGGGGCGTAGGTGTTGGTATAAGCCTGGAAATACCCGATATAGCTGGCGCGCGGCCATTTGAGATGCTGGCGGTCGCGGATGACGTTGAATTGCGTGACCAGATCGTCGCGACGGCTCCCGGCGAAGTCTCCCGAGCCTCTGGCGCTGCAGAAGGTGCATCCGCCTATCGCGATGGCGCCGTCCCGATTGGGACAGGTGAAGCCTGCGTCGAGCGTCACCTTGAACACCTTCTCGCCGAACTGCCGCTTCATCTCGTAATTCCAGGTATGGAATCGCTTGTCTTGCCAGAGCCGAGGCTCCTCCGATATGTGGATGGACATGATGGAACATACCCTTTCTGCAAGAGCATAACATCATCCTATTGTACATGAAAAAAGCGCCGCAAGCCACTTGCCGAGAAGGCAAGAAATTTTGATTTTGGGCTTGCAACACCTTACACGATGTGTTATATTAAAAGTGTGCTAAATCAAGGTTTTTCACAACTTCCAATATGCCGCGCCACTCGTCATAGCAGATACGATTTAGGGCTATACTGTTATTATCAAAACGTGAGGTGATGAGGAATGAACACATCGGTCAAAATTCCCCAAGGCGATGAGAAGGTTACAGTTGAACTGACGGTCAAAGAATTGATGGCGCTTGCAGGCGCTCGATTCCATGGAAACCATACGCTGGAGATTGGAGCCCGCAAGAAGCTGAAGGACGCGCTCGCGGACACTTACAATATCGATAGCTCCAAAAAAGATTCCATCGACTATCAACTGCTTAACTAAGCCCCAACTTGACAGCAGCCTTCCGGACCGTCCGTCCGAGGCTGCTTTTTATTTTTACGCGGTTCTTTACTTCCCTCCGTCGCATCTGGCACAATAGGACGAGAAATCATCTGTTATGGAGGAACTGTCGATGCGTCTACGAGGAAGAAAAGGAATCCGCGAAAGTCTGGAGTCGCAGCCGGAGCTGGTCGTTCTGGAGGCCGGGAGCTACAAAGGGCGCTGGCATGAATTTTTTGGAAATGACCATCCCATCTACATCGAGCTTGGCATGGGCAAAGGCCGGTTTATTAGCCAGATGAGCGGTTTGTATCCGCAATATAATTTTATCGGCGTCGATATGTACGACGAATTGCTGCGGCGCGCCAGCGAGAAAGCAAGAGCCGTCTGGGAAGCGAAAGGCGAGCAGAGTCCGCCTAATCTGGCGCTCTTGCGGGCGAATATTGAGGAGATCGAGACGATGTTCGAGCCAGGCGAGCTGCAGCGGATCTATCTGAACTTCAGCGATCCATGGCCCAAAAGCAAACATGCCCGCCGCAGGCTGACACATCCGCGTTTTTTGGCGAAATATGTCGAACTGCTGAACGAGCATGGCGAAATTCATTTCAAAACCGATTCGAGATCGCTGTTTGAGTTCTCGCTCAACAGCTTTGCCGAGTCGGAGCTGCTGATGCGCAATATCTCCCTGGATCTGCACAAGGACGGGATCCGCGAGGATCTGGTGCTGACAGAATATGAGAGTAAGTTCATCGATAAAGGCCAGCCGATCTTTCGGCTCGAAGCGGTCATCGGCGTATCGGCGCTGCAAGACTACAGGCAAGCGCGCGATACGGCTCAGACGAAAGCCGGCCAAAACGATACGACGAGCGCTGCCGTCGTTGAGCCGAGCGCTGCCCCCGCGGCGACATCGGAAGGATAATGAAGGCCAAGGTACATCCGTGACCATGCGACCGAGATCCCGATGATGAGCGCGGGCACGACGATCAGGAGCGACGTCTCCGGGTGCACGAAAAGCCATGGCAGCAGCCAGGCGCAGACGGCGGTTGTATGTCCGGACGGAAAGGACGGGTCGCGCAGCGTCCGTTTTCCGGTATTGACGTTCTTGAGCGCCTGATAGGGGCGCAATCGCTTGAACTTGCGCTTCACCAGCGCTACGGGCAGGTGGCTGAGCGCCACGGCGGTCAAGGCTTGCCAGCCGGCAGCGCTCCATTCCGGACTGCCCAGCAGTCCGACGAGCAGCGCAGCGGTCAGGGTGAAGGTTGCGCCGCCCAGATGGGTGATGGTCCCAAGCCAGCCGCTCAGGAGACGGTTGAGCAGCAGATTGATCGGTCTTCGATTGGCAAGCAAAAGCATCCGGCGTTCCGCCGAGATCAGCCAATTTGTTACCCGCTGCATAGGGGTACCTCCAGTTTTTTTCTTCATGGTCACCTCCAGCATAGCGGTCGATTGTTCTCGTCATGTCAACGGTATAATAACGTATATTAATGCCAGATTAAAGTTTTTTTTGCTTTTCATTCGCGCTGCCGGCGATTGACCATTGCTTCCTGCAGGAGGCATGGTCATTTTTTTGTTTGCCTAAAAACCGCGCTGCCGGGGTTTTAAGAAACGATCGGGATGGCTATAGATGTAGAAAGGTGGATTACATAGGAACGGGAACGTTCGGCAAAAATAATGACACGCGCTGCACATTTTGTAACCTTTTGATCGGCAAACACGTTATTAAGGACAAAGGAATTAAAAATGAAGAAAATCTTAGGGATTTCGATGAAGGGGTCAGGAAACCAAGCAAAGCTCGCGCCAGATCATTGAAGGCTGGAATTTCATGTCTTTTCGATGATTTTAGGATGAAATCCGGTTTTGACATTTGAGATGAAAGCGAGCAAAATCAATATGGCTGCTTATACAAAAAGAGCGCAGCCTGCCCTGACTGTAAGACAAGCAGTACCCACACAGAGAGAGATGGTCTGCAAAAAAAGTACAGAGAGAAAATGAAAAAAGGGGTCTTAAGGGGGCACAACTAACATGGTAAACGGATTTATTATTGGCATGCAGATCGTATTGGCATGCGTAGGCGTGTATCAGTTCGGCATCTCGTTGTTCGGACTGGCTCGCAAAACGAAGGAACGCAAGGTTGATCCTAAGAAATCGTTCGCCATCCTGGTGGCCGCGCACAACGAAGAGCAAGTGGTTGGCGCGTTGATCGACAATCTGAAACGTCTCGATTATCCAAAAGAGCTGTACGACATTTTTGTTATCTGCGACAACTGCACGGACAAGACAGCCGAGGTGGCGAGAAGCCATGGCGTGCGTGCCTGCGTGCGCACCAATCCCAACCTGCGCGGCAAGGGCTACGCAATCGAATGGATGCTTGAGGAGCTGTGGGCGATGCCTCGCGCTTATGATGCGGTAGTCATGTTCGATGCCGACAACCTCGTGGGCACGGATTTCCTGCGGCATATGAATGCCGATCTGTGCGAGGGCAAGCAAGTGATCCAGGGTTATCTGGACACCAAAAACCCCGGCGACTCCTGGGTGACCGCCGCTTACGGCATCACGTATTGGTATTGCAACCGGCTCTGGCAGCTCTCCCGCCGCAATCTGGGGATGGCGAACTTCCTGGGCGGCACCGGCATGTGCTTCGAATCGAAGCTGCTCAAGGAGATGGGCTGGGGCGCGACGAGTCTGGTCGAGGATCTGGAATTCACGATGCGCTGCATCCAGCGGGGCATTCATCCAGTACTGAACTACGAAGCCAAAGTATTCGATGAAAAGCCGATCAGTTTCAAGGCGTCGGCGAGACAGCGTCTGCGTTGGATGCAAGGTCACTTCAATGTGGCGCGCCGCTTTTTCTTCCCTTTGCTGTGGCAGAGCATCCGCGAGCGCAACTTCGTCAAGTTCGATGCGGCGATCTACTCGGCCAGCGTGTACAACGTCCTGCTGGGTTTCCTGCTGACTGCGCTGCTGTGGGGGGATTACATCCTGCCGGCTGACAATGTGTTCGCATCGATGTACACGTATCTCCCGGCCTGGGTTGTCGTCGTCGCGATGGCGATGGCGGTTGTCCAGTTCCCGAGTGCGCTCGTGCTCGAGCGGGTCAAATCGTGGAAGATGTATGCTCATCTGCTCACGCTGCCGGTGTTCCTGCTGTCCTGGCTGCCGATTACTTGCTATGCGTTTTTCACGCAGAACAACAAGACCTGGAGTCATACGCAGCATACCCGGGTGATCCGGCTTGAGGATGTGCAGAGCAAGCAGGCGGGCTGAAGAAACGCGGGTTGACAAGATGTAGACAGCATGATATATTATTCGAGTGGTTATTGCCACATCCTTCAAGAAGAAGCGCCCGCTTCTCACCTGACCAACGCTGGTTGGCTGGTTATGCGAATGAATCAACCGCGCCGGCACGTTGCTGCGAAGCAATGTTCGCCTGCTCAGGAATGGTTATGGAATGCGGGCCCGCGAGGGCTCGCATTTTTTGTTGGACTCTCGTCGGGCAAGCATGCAGATGACTATGGAGGTGGAACGTTATTAGCAGAGAACATCAGATCAATGACGAAATCCGGGCAAGAGAAGTGCGCCTGGTAGGTGCGGAAGGCGAACAAATCGGCATCAAGCCTTTCCGTGAAGCGCTCCAGATGGCAATAGATCTTAACTTGGATCTGGTTAATGTCGCTCCTACAGCGAAACCCCCCGTATGTCGGATCATGGACTACGGCAAGTTCCGTTACGAGCAGCAGAAGAAAGAAAAAGAAGCGCGCAAAAACCAAAAAATCGTCGAGCTTAAGGAAGTCTGGTTCCGCGTCAACATCGAGGACAACGACTACCAGACAAAGATGCGCAATGTTGTCAAGTTCCTGAAGGAAGGCGACAAGGTAAAATGCTCGGTCCGTTTCCGCGGCCGGGAGATCACCCATGCTTCGATCGGACAACGGATCCTGGACAACCTGGCGAAGGAAGTTGCGGAGCTGTGTGTTGTGGAACGCATGCCAAAGCTTGAAGGACGCAGCATGATTATGATTCTTGCGCCAAAAAACAATACCTAACGAAAAACCTGAGGAGGACCACAACATGCCTAAGATGAAAACACACAGCAGTTTGAAAGACCGCTTCAAAATTACCGGCACTGGTAAAGTGAAACGGTACAAAGCTTACAAAAACCACTTGCTCTCCCATAAATCGGGTCGTCAAAAGCGCGTCCTGGCGGGACAACCGCTCATGGCTGCCGGCGACGTAAAACGTCTGCAACGCGGTCTCGACAACCTCAAATAAGACAGCAAGCCTTTGGTTCATAACGAATAGAGCGAATAAGCATACTACAGGAGGGCTAATTCATGGCAAGAGTGAAAGGCGGCTTTGTCCGCACCCGTCGTCGGAAAAGAATTCTGAAGCTGGCAAAAGGATATTTTGGTTCGAAACACAGACTGTTTAAATCGGCAAAAGAGCAAGTGATGAACTCCCTGCTCTACGCTTACCGCGATCGTCGCCAGAAAAAACGCGACTTCCGCAAGCTGTGGATCACTCGGATCAATGCGGCAGCACGCCAAAACGGCCTGTCCTACAGCAAGTTCATGTACGGCTTGAAGCTGGCTGGCGTAGAAGTAAACCGCAAAATGCTGGCTGACCTGGCAGTGAACGACATCGGCGCGTTCAACTCCCTGGCTGGCGTAGCCAAAGACAAGCTGAACGCTTCCTAGTATTTGAAGCTTCGATAGCTTAGCCCCGTTCTCCTGTTGTGGAGGGCGGGGCTTTTTGCGGCTTTCGTGGAACAAAACTATCGTCGTCGCACCCAATTTTGATCGCAAGTAGACTAGGGTACAGGCTGGATGGACACCCTCGGAATACACTGTGTCATCAAGCAGAAGGAGGGATAACATGCGCAAGGTATCCCGCGAAGACGCCCGCAAGCTGGTCGGCAAAGCGATCTATGCGGTGCGAAAAGACGGTACGAGGGTGACGGGACGACTGCTCAAGGTGAGCGGGCAGCGCCTGATCCTGCAGCCGCTTAGCAAGGGCAAGCAGGTGCGGACAAAAGCGATTTTGCCGCTGGTGTTGTTTGATCTGCTGGCCATCGGGACGCTTCCGTTCGCAGGCGGCTTTGGAGGCGGCTTCGGTGGCGGCTTTGGCCCGGGACCATACGGCGGCGGCTTCGGCCCTGGTCCGTACAGCGGCGGCTATGGCCCAGGCTGCTGCAACCAAGGTCCTTACTTCTATTAGTTCCAGATCGCTTCGCAGCAGCCCCGCGAGGCGCAGTCAAAAACCTTCAGGTCGCATGACAGCGGCGCTGAAGGTTTTTTGGTGTGGGCTCCTGCCAGCCAGACTGCAAAAGCGAATCGGCTGTCACGGGACAAGCTGCTTGTACAGCTCGTAGCATCGAAAATCCGAATGATGCTGCACGGTCTGATAGCCGAGACGGCCGTAGAAGCTGTGCGCCTTGTCGTTGTCATCGTCGACAAACAGTCTGGCATAGACGCAGCCGTGCGACATCCCCTCCTGCTCGGCCTGCAGCATCAGCCGCTTGCCGAGGCTGCGCCCCTGATGCCGGGGCTGCACGGCCAGCATATCGAGGAACAACTGCTCGCCCAGCAGATGATAGTGAATAAAGCCGAGCGGTGAGCTCAGCTTGCTGCGCGCAGCGACGAGGGTGTGCCCGCGCCGCAGTCGTTTAGGCAGCTCGCGCAGCACATAGGGATCGCCTTCGCGGACCGTGTGGGATCTTGGGACGAGCTCGGTTCGGATGAGGCGGAGAATCTCTTTGGTGTCCAGACGCGGGCGGCGTCTGCGGATAATCGTCATAAGGCTGCCGCACTCCTTCGCATGGCTGACTTGCTTATCCCAGCATATGACGAGAAGCGGCGAAATGTACGGTTGTCGCAAGTTTTTGGGTGACCTCGCCAACCTGGTCTTGACGAATCGAGTTGCAATGCATATAATTAAACCTAACATATCATACGCAATCGGCAATGATGAGGACGAAGTGTTAAGGGCTCTTTTGCTCAGAGAGCGGACGGATTAGCTGAGACCGTCGCCAGAATCCCTTTTCTACGAGCTCACCTCGGAGCTGTTTTCCTGAAAATCCACGGACTATTAGGGAGAATCGCAAGGCACGCGTTACAGTGCCGAAGGTAGGAACAGGCTAGCTCTGTCTTACTTTATGAGGTTGTATGTCGCGAGACGTATGACAAATACGGGTGGTACCACGGAAGCTAAACCTTTCGTCCCTCAACGCATAATGATGTGCTGAGGGGCGGGAGGTTTTTTTGATGTTCTGCAAGGTGCCCGCCCAGACACAAAACCCGGAGAAGGAGGATGACTATGAACGCACAAAGTGCAGCGCTAAAGTCAAAGGAAGAAATAATGGATAAGCTGGTGAAGCAAGAGGTCATCAGCGGCTCGGAAATATTGCTCCGCAGCTTGGTTCTCGAGGGTGCGGAATGCGTCTTCGGCTATCCCGGCGGCGCGGTGTTGTACATCTATGACGCCATGCACGGCTACTCTGACTTCAACCACTTGCTGACACGTCACGAGCAAGGCGCTATTCATGCGGCGGATGGCTATGCGCGGGCCAGCGGGAAAGTCGGTGTATGTATCGCCACCTCGGGTCCGGGAGCAACCAATCTGGTAACGGGCATCGCGACAGCCTATATGGACTCGGTGCCGCTGGTCATCATTACGGGCAACGTGGCGACGACTGCGATCGGTACCGACGCCTTCCAGGAAGCGGACATTACCGGCATCACGATGCCGATCACCAAGCACAGCTACCTCGTGCGCAATGTCGAAGACTTGCCGCGCGTGATCCATGAGGCGTTCTATATCGCCAATACTGGCCGCAAAGGCCCCGTGCTGATCGACATTCCGAAGGATGTCTCGGCGCAGACGGCGCTCTTCCAGCCAGTCACGGAAGTGAACATCCGCGGCTACAACCCGACCGTTCATCCGAACAAGCTGCAGGTCGACAAGATGCTGAAGGCGATCGTCGAAGCCGAACGTCCGGTCATCCTGGCAGGTGGCGGGGTCGTCTACTCCGGCGGGCATGAAGAACTGTTGGAATTCATCACGAAGACCCAGATCCCGGTGACGACGACGCTGCTCGGTCTGGGCGCGTATCCGAGTGGCGAGGAGCTGTGGATGGGCATGCCGGGCATGCACGGCACGTACACGGCCAACATGGCGATCCAGTCCGCCGACTTGCTGATCAATATCGGCGCCCGCTTCGACGACCGCGTGACGATGAAGCTGCAAGGCTTCGCGCCGCACGCCCGGATCGTCCACATCGATATCGACCCGGCGGAGATCGGCAAAAACGTGCCGACCGAAATCCCGATCGTCGGCGATATCAAGACCGTGCTCCAGCTGGCCAATCGCGAAGCGCAGCCGGCGGCCAAGGCCGATGCCTGGCGCCGTCAGGTACAGGAGTGGAAGCAGGCGAAGCCGCTCAAGTACATCGACTCCGATACGGTGCTGAAGCCGCAATGGGTCATCGAGATGATCCACGAGACGACGGGCGGCGAAGCGATCGTCACGACCGACGTCGGCCAGCATCAGATGTGGGCCGCGCAGTACTATCGGTTCAACCAGCCTCGCTCCTGGATCACTTCCGGCGGTCTGGGCACGATGGGCTTTGGCTTCCCGTCGGCGATCGGCGCCCAGATGGCGTGTCCGGATCGGGTCGTCGTGTCGATCAACGGCGATGGCGGCATGCAGATGTGCGCCCAGGAGCTGGCGATCTGCGCGATCAACAACATCCCGGTCAAGGTCGCGATCATCAATAACCAGGTGCTCGGCATGGTGCGTCAGTGGCAGGAGATCATCTACGACAACCGTTACAGCCACATCGATCTGGCCGGCAGCCCCGACTTCGTCAAGCTGGCTGAAGCCTACGGCGTCAAGGGCTTCCGGGCAACGGGCAAGGAGGATGCTCGGGCGGTCTGGGAAGAGGCGCTACGTCATCCAGGTCCTGCCGTCGTCGAGTTCGTCGTACGCAAGGACGAGAACGTGTACCCGATGGTCACCCAGGGCAACACGATTGATGCGATGATAATGGGGGATTCGGAATGAAAAAATTTACAATAGCCGTATTGGTTAACAATCAGCCCGGCGTGCTGCAGCGGGTGTCCGGCTTGTTCGGACGCCGGGGGTTCAACATCGAGAGCATCACTGTAGGCACGTCGGAGGAGCCCGGGCTCTCGCGGATGGTCATCGTCACGAGCGGCGATGACCGGACGCTCGAGCAAGTGTCCAAGCAGTTGTACAAGCTGATCGACGTCATCAAGGTTGTCGACCTGAGCGCGCATCCGATGGTCGGACGGGAGCTGGCGCTGATCAAGGTAAGCGCCGAGCCATCGGCCAGACCGGAGATTCTCGGCGTTGTCGATACGTTCCGCGCGGCCGTCGTCGATATCGGCTCGCACACGCTGATGGTGCAGGTCGTCGGCGACTCGGACAAGATCGATGCGATGGTCGAGCTGCTCAAGCCGTACGGCATCCGGGAGTTGTCCCGGACCGGCGTGACGGCGATGATGCGAGGCAACGCGCGCTAAGCGCGCGTTGCTCCAGACGGATAGTCAGATTAGCAACATACCCGTTAATTGAACGGGAGCTTGAGCGGGCGAAGCTTTACCTGCGATTCGCCCTTTCGAGCACCCGTTCAATTGGGTTCAAATTAAAGGAGGCATTTATTCTCATGGCAGTTAACATGTTCTACGAAAAAGATGCGGACCAAGGCGTCCTGCAAGGTAAAACAATCGCGGTTATCGGCTACGGCAGCCAAGGTCATGCGCAAGCGCAAAACCTGCGCGACAGCGGACTGAAAGTCGTCATCGGCCTGCGCGCTGGCAAATCCGCCGAAAAAGCTAAAAACGACGGCTTTGAAGTACTGTCTGTAGCTGAGGCTGTCAAGGTAGCCGACGTGGTACAAATCCTGATGCCGGACGAGACGCAAGCACGCGTCTATAACGAAGAGATCAAGCCGAACCTGAAAAAAGGCGCGGCGCTGATGTTCTCCCACGGCTTTAACGTTCACTTCGGCCAAATCGTGCCGGACAAGGACACAGACGTGCTCCTCGTAGCTCCAAAATCGCCTGGTCACATGGTGCGCCGCACTTACGTTGAAGGCTTCGGCGTTCCTGGCCTGATCGCAATCGAGCAGGACGCTACAGGCAACGCGCAAGCGATCGGTCTGGCGTATGCCAAAGGTATCGGCTGTACTCGCGCAGGCGTTATCGAGACTTCGTTCCGCGAAGAGACCGAGACGGATCTGTTCGGTGAGCAAGCGGTACTGTGCGGCGGTACAAGCGCACTGGTCAAAGCCGGCTTCGAAACGTTGGTAGAAGCAGGTTATGCGCCTGAGATGGCGTACTTCGAGTGCTTGCATGAGCTGAAGCTGATCGTCGACCTGATGTACGAAGGCGGCCTGTCCTCGATGCGCGACTCCATCAGCAACACGGCAGAGTACGGCGACTATGTCACTGGCCCTCGCGTCGTGACCGAAGAGACCAAAAAAGAAATGAAACGCGTGCTGGAGGATATCCAGGCTGGACGCTTCGCTCGCGACTTCATCCTCGAGAACCAATCCAATGGCGCTACGCTGACTGCGACTCGTCGCCGCGAAGCCGAGCATCCGATCGAGCAAGTGGGCAGCCAACTGCGCGAACTGATGCACTGGATCAAGAAGTAAGCTAGCGTTTTAAGCCATATACAAGCCGTACCATCGATCCCGGGCTATCCAGGGCAGAGGGACAGACCTTTCCGCGTGTGGGAGGTCTGTCCGCCTGCGCAGGTAACCGGGATGTTGGTTTGTATAGCGGTTAGTCTTCACACTACGGGGACAGGGGGCACACGAACATGCGCAAAATCTATATCTTCGATACGACGCTGCGCGATGGCGAGCAATCGCCGGGCGTCAATCTGAATACGCAAGAAAAAGTCGAGATTGCTCTGCAACTGGAGAAGCTCGGCATCGACCGCATCGAAGCCGGCTTTCCGGCGGCGTCGCCGGGCGACCTGGCTGGCGTGGCTGCGGTAGCCAAAGCGGTCAAAAACGCTTCGATCATCGGGCTGGCGCGCTCGCGGGAGCAAGACATCGACGCGGTACGGGAAGCGCTCAAGGATGCTCAGGATCCGTGCATCCACTTGTTCCTGGCGACCTCGCCGATCCATCGTCAGCATAAGCTGCGCATGGAGAAGGAGCAGGTGCTGGAGGCGGCGGAGCGGGCGATTCGTTATGCCAAGCAATATTTTAGCAAAGTGGAGTTCTCACCGGAGGACGCCGGACGCACGGAGCTTGATTTCCTCTGCCAGGTGACGGATATGGCGATCCGCGCCGGAGCGACGGTCGTCAATATCCCCGATACGGTCGGGTACATGTCGCCGTCGGAGTTCGGCAACATCTTCAAGACGCTCAAGGAGCAGGTGCCGAATATCGAGACGATCCAGCTCAGCGCGCACTGCCACGACGATCTCGGTATGGCGACAGCCAACGCGCTGGCCGCGATCAAAAACGGCGCCGATCAGATCGAAGGCACGATTAACGGTATCGGCGAGCGCGCAGGCAATACGGCGTTGGAAGAGGTCATCATGACGCTGGCTACCCGTTCGGATTACTATGAGGCGCATACGACGATTCAATTGACCGAGATTGCCAAGACGAGCCGTCTGGTCAGCAAGCTGACCGGTATGGTCGTGCCGGGCAACAAGGCGATCGTCGGCGCCAACGCCTTTGCCCACGAGTCGGGCATCCATCAGGACGGCATGCTGAAGGAGAAGACGACGTATGAGATCATCTCGCCGGAGACGATCGGTCTGAAGGAGTCGAAGCTGGTGCTCGGCAAGCACTCCGGACGCCATGCGTTCCGCGAGAAGCTGCTGGACATGGGCTATGAGCTGTCCGACGAGGCGGTCAACGGCGCCTTCGCGAAGTTCAAGGAGCTGGCGGACAAGAAGAAAAACGTCAGCGACGAGGACATCCGGGCGATGCTCGAGGCGAAGCTGATCGACACGCCGGAGGTATTCGTCCTCGAAGCGGTGCAGGTGAGCTACAGCAACGAATCGACGCCAAGCGCGACTGTGCGTATCCGCTCCGCAGCGACCGGGGAGCAGACGGTGACGGCAGAGGGCAACGGCTCGGTCGACGCGATCTACAACGCGATCGACAAAGCGACCAGCGAGGCAGTCGAGCTGGAGGACTACTCCATCAAGTCCGTCACCCAGGGCAAGGACGCGCTCGGCGAGGTTCATGTCGTGCTGCAGCAGGACGAGGTGTCGGCGCAAGGTCGCGGCCTTAGCACGGATATCCTGGAGGCGAGCGCTCGCGCCTATGTGGACGCGCTCAACCGCTTGATCGACAAGCGCAAGTCCGGCGGACGCCGCGACAAAATGAGTCTTATTTAAATGTAAACAGAGGAGTGTGCAACATGGCAGAAACGAAAAAAATCGCGGTCATCGCCGGCGACGGCATCGGCCCTGAGGTGGTCGCAGAAGCGATCAAGGTAATGAAAAAAACCGAGGAGCTGTTTGGCCTTAGCTTTGAATTCGAGCATGGGCTGTTCGGCGGCATCGCTATCGACGAAAAGGGCACGCCGCTGCCGCAAGAAACACTCGATATCTGTAAGAACGCTGACGCTGTGCTGCTCGGAGCGGTAGGCGGACCAAAGTGGGACAACAACAGCAAGGAGCTGCGTCCGGAAACCGGTCTGCTGGGCATCCGTAAGGCGCTGGGCCTGTTCTCCAACATCCGTCCGGCAAACGTCTTCGATTGCCTGCGCGAAGCGTCCACGCTGAAGCCAGAGGTACTCGAGGGCACCGACCTGATCGTCGTGCGCGAGCTGACCGGCGGCATCTACTTTGGCGAGAAGTTCCGCCGCGATGGCGAGCATGGCCAGGAAGCGGTCGACACTTGCGTCTACAATGTCGCCGAGGTTGAGCGGATCGTCCGCCAGGCGTTCGAGATCGCTCAGAAGCGCCGCAAGCATCTGACCTCCGTAGACAAAGCCAACGTCCTCGAGACGTCGCGTCTGTGGCGTGAGGTCGTCAATCGGCTTGCGCCAGAGTATCCGGATGTCGAACTCGAGCATGTGCTCGTCGACAACTGTGCGATGCAACTGCTGCGTCGTCCGTCCAGCTTTGATGTCATCGTCACTGAGAACATGTTCGGCGACATCCTGAGCGACGAAGCAGCGATGCTGACCGGCTCGATCGGCATGCTCTCGTCCGCTTCGCTGGGCGAAGGCAGCTTCGGTCTGTACGAGCCGGTGCACGGCTCGGCGCCGGACATCGCCGGCCAAGGCATCTCCAACCCGATCGCGACGATCCTCTCCGTAGCGCTCATGTACCGTCTGACCTTTGGCTACGAAGAGGCAGCTCAAGCAATCGAGGATGCGGTAGCCAAGGTGCTCAACGACGGTCACCGCACTGGCGACATCGCGGTCGACAAGAGCAAGGCTGTCGGCACGACGGCAATGGGCGATTTGATCGTCGCTGCGCTGCAAGCTTAAGTCAAGAAGGACTGTATGGTTAGTTCTTGGTATTACGCCCCGCCCTGTGCGGGGCTTTTGCGTTGTGAGGAGTCAATCGATTTTTCTCATTTTTTTAATTTTTTTTTCAAAAAAGTGATTTTTGATGCAACCATTTCCCTTCCTCATCCGTCTTAATAGTATACAAGCAAGGAAGACACAAAGAATACATACAATTAACAGCAGGCTGGTTCAACATCCGCTGAACAGGGTAAATAGCTGTAGGATGGAGACAGGATTATGCTACTCAAGGGAGAGGGAACAATGAAAAAAACATTGTTGAGCGCACTTGTCGTCTTGATCGTATTGATTCAATTTGGCGCGGCCAGCGCAAAAGACGACGCCTACCAGCCGGTAGCCGCTTCTCCCGAGACGCAAACCTCCTACATCGAGTCTATCGAGCAAAAGGATGGCAAAATTACCGCTGTTGTCGATTACATCCAGTGGTTCGAAGGCGAAGAGGCCAACGAGCAATTCCGGCTGCATGAGCAAGATCCCGACATGACCGAGGCGCCGGATGGCTACTATATCGTCAATGAAGACGATGCGCTCGTCGAGCTGGAGATTGCTCCGGATGCAGAGGTGCGGATGCAGATTTATAACCGGACGGGGAATATCGAGGAAGCGGATATTGTCTGGGATGAGCAGATTGACGTGGATCGCTTCATCGGTCTGATCCAGGATCATGAGGAATGGGATATGCGAGACTTTCCTTACCACATCACTGTAAAGGATGGAAAAATCATCAAAATCGTGCAGCAATATATTCCTTAAGGTTCTCTCATATTTAAAATAACACGACAGCCTGAAGCCTTGTGCGATCAGGCTTTTTCGACGTTCTTCGGTTTCTGAAGTTTTTCTAATGTTTAAACAGGTAGGATTTTGGCTCTTAAGGGCGAATCCCTGTAACATAGGAAAATTATACTACCGATGCCGAATTCCGAGCCCAGGCTTGGAAACGGGGGATCCATCCCCGGGTGAATTAATTCCGCAAGAAGGAATTATAGGGAAACTCTCAACCGAACCCTCAGCTAACCTCGTAGGCACGAAGGGAGAAAACAGTTTTGAAACGATTGGTCGCAGCAATGCTCGCAGCAGTAATGGTCTTCACATTTGCAGGTTCCGTATTCGCCAGCGAAAAGGACCTTCGGGAAAAGGTCGACAAAGTGGTTGGCACGCCTTACAAATATGGCGGTACCACGACCAAAGGCTTCGATTGTTCGGGATTTGTCATTCATATCTTCAATCAATACGACATCAAGCTTCCGAGAACCTCCAGCTCACAAGCGAAAAAAGGGACCAAAGTCGAGCGTTCCGATCTACAGCCGGGCGATCTAGTCTTTTTTAACACAAGCGGCAAAGGCATTTCCCATGCCGGCATCTACTTGGGGGACGGAGAGTTTGCACACTCCTCGAGCAGCAAAGGCGTCACCATCAGCAAAATGTCCAGCTCTTACTACGACAAACGTTTTGTAACGGCTCGTCGCGTGACAACCTCGAAAAACTTTATCTAATGGACAACCTCAATAGATGATTGAAGAACAAGCCCCTTGTGGGCTTGTTTTCGTTTTGGCTCCGGTGGCTGGACAATCAGTTAGATATTGGAGACGTTCTCTTGCAGGGATTATGCGGCAAAAGGCGAATATAGTAAAGATAGGCGATGCCAAACGCAAGGCCCCGTTTCTCGTGATTAGGGCGAGAATGGAACGGGTAAAAGGAGTCCAAATGATACGGCAAGCCGTCTGTTGCGGGGACTTGCTCCGTCAGACGAGCCAAAGGAGGGGTCGAAATGAGCTTCTGTTGTGGCGCCAGCATGTTGGGGACGAAGGGGACCTTGAAGCATTATCGGACGCACATTCATAATGTGCCGATCATGTTCTGTCCTGTCTGTCATCGGGTCGAGATTCATTACCTAATCGAAAACGAATATGAAATTCTTGCGGAGTACGCTCATGGAGACGGCGCTTCCGAGGTGGATTTCCACGATTATGTGGAGCAGGAAAGCGTTGCGCTTGCCGAGAACTGCGTCAATCACGAGCATGAGGATCCGATGGAGGTTGTCCACAGTCAGATCGATATGGCGCTGGATCTGCTCAGCTTTGCCAAGCAGCTGCAGGATCAAGAGTGGGAGCAGCAACTGAAACGACGGCTAAGCGTGCTGAATAAGCGTCGCAACAAATTACAGCAGCGACGCCCATCCGAGGGTTATTGTTAACTACGACCGCCTCCTCGCACAGGAGGCGTTTCTTTTTGAGCACACCCCCACAAGGTCAATCACCAGGTCGAAAGCTATCAATGTGAGGTGGAGCGGGTTGTTACTTGTTTTGTTCAAACGCTGGTTCGGCAAGTCGCGTCGCGACGACGGACTAGCAAGCCGCGAGCTGCCGGAGGCAATCGTGGCGCGGATCCGAAGCGGGGAGGAGGAGGCGATCGGACCTTTCCTCGCCGCTTACGAGCCGTTCGTCATCAAGGTTGCGAGTCGTTTCTGCAGACGTTATATTGACCCCTCCCGCGACGACGAATACAGCATCGCGTTGCAGGGTTTCCACGAAGCGATCCGACAGTATGACGACAAGGCAGGAAAGTCGTTTATCGGCTTCGCGGAGACGGTCATCCGACGCCGATTGATCGATCATCTCCGCAAGGAGCAGCGTCATGCCCGCCTTCTGCCCTACAGTTCGCTGGAGGGACAAGAGGAGGAGGGGCGTCTGCGCCGGCTTGAGGATCGACAGTCGATGAGACATTATGCATTGGAGCTGGAGTCGCAGAGCTTGCGGCAGGAGATCGAGGAGCTGGGCGCCGAACTGCTGGATTACCACATCTCCTATGCAGAGCTGGCGAAGCATGCGCCCAAGCATGCCGATTCGCGAGAGAATATGCAGCGGATCGCCAGAGGCATTGCAGAGGATGCCGAATTGATAAACCTGATGCGCAAAAAGAAGCAATTGCCGATCAAGGAGATTTTGGCATTTGCCGGAGTCACCCGCAAGACATTGGAACGGAACCGGAAGTATCTGATCGCGCTGGTGCTCATCCGCACTGGCGTCTATCCGTATCTGCAAGACTATCTGGGCGCGAGCGCGGAGGATGAGAAAGGAGGGAGCGAAGCATGAAGCGGGGGATCATCGTCGACATCAAAGCCAGACATTGGATCGTGCTGACGCCGGATGGACAATTCCGCCATATCCGCAAAACGCATGTCGCCGGACTCGGCGAACAAGTAGCGGTGCCTGAACGGTCGCATCCGGCGGCTCGACGGATCGCCGCGCTCGCTGCGGCGATTGCTGTCGCGCTCGTGCTGGTCACTGTACCCGGCCTGATCCGTTCGTACTCCGAGGTCGCCTACTATCTGGCGATCGATTTTAACCCGAGCCTCGAGCTTGGGGTGGACAAGCATGAGCGTGTAGTGGAGCTTCGCTCCTGGAATGCGGATGGCGCCGAGATCATCCGCGGCATGACGTACGAGAATATCGCGCTGCAGGAGGTGTTGGAGCAGATCGTCGAGCGTGCCAGAACAGGGCCGTATCTGACCGGGGACTCGCAAGCGGCCATCGTCACCAGCATCGCCGCAGATCTCAAGTCAGACGATCAGCTCGGCGCGAGGATCGCGGGAGAGGTCCGTCAACTGCTCGAGTCGGCGCTGGATCTGACGGTCACAGTGCTGAGCGCGCCGGTCCAACTGAGGGACGAAGCGGAGGTGCAAGGGGTCACGCCGGGGCAGATGGCCGTACATCTGCTCTCCAGGTACAATGGCGATCCGATCCGGCTGGAGGAGCTCAGAGAGCAGTCGATCCGACAGGCAGCAGCAGCGCATGGCGGACTCCAGACGATCATGAGCCGTTGGGACGATGAGGAGGGCGAGGCGCTGCTGCGGCGACTACTGCTCCAAGAGCGTGAGGCCGCAGAGGGCGAGCCGCACACCGATCCGGCGCAGCAGCCTGCGGAGTCGCCAGTGCAGGAGGAGGATGACCCCGGGCTCGAGGACGATAAGCACGAATCTCCGGAGGATGCGGCTGCAACGTCATCCACGCCTGCCGGCGACACGTCTGCGGTGTCAGCGGGTGCGAGCAAGCAGACGCCTGAGAAGAGGCTGCAGTCGAATGGAAAAGGACGTGGAGATGAGCAACAACGCAGCTCCGAGCGCGAGTCGAAACGAAACGGACGAGCTGACCAACGCGAGTCTTACCGCAAGGAGCGGGATGGAGCGCAAGCTCGACCCGAGTCGGACCGCAAGCCGGGGAATGGCACGCAAGCTCGGCCCGAGTCGGACCGCAAGCCGCAGAATGGCGTAAAAGCCCGTCCGGAGTCTTACCGCAAGGAGCGGGATGGCGCGTATGCTCAGCCCGGCCATGAGCACAAGCCGGGGAACGGCGCACAAGCCCGTCCGGAGTCTGGCCGCAAGCCGAAGGATGACTCGCAAACCCAGCGAGAGGATCGACTTATTCCGCAGAATCCGCGTGATCAGCGGGAGGGCGGTGCGGAGTCAAGCAAGCCCGGACGACGCGATCCAAACGAGGAGCGCCGGCGACCGGCCAAGCCGGATCAGTGGAGCGGGCAGCCGGCGGCTTGACATGAAGCACTTCCGATCGCCGTCAGGCAGCTAGATCCCGCACGCGGGGACGTTTAGCTGCCTTCGTTCTATTGTACTAATGGGGCGGCGGCGGGCGGTCGCAACGGTCGCAACAGGTGAAAAGACCTGCATATGCTTGTCGAAACGCCCCTATGTTTTCGACACAATCTCTGATTGACACCGATTACAGAATATTACTATGATTATGGTATCCTGTGGAAAAACAAATATTATCGGATGTGATAAGAGAATGCTGATGAGACGATCCAAGCATGATCAACAAGTCAGGTATGCTGTATGCAGTCACAACGGAGCCGGAATGCCCTTTATCCGCAAGAAGTATGATCTGATCCTCTCCGACTATGTGCGCGGCAGGGAAGTGTCAAGTAACCGCAAGCAGGAGCTTGGTCGCTATCTGCAGTCCTTGAGCCCCGATGAAATCAGTACACTCCACGATCAAGCGCTCCAGCAGCTGACCGAAGATAACATGCTGGGCGACGCCCCGATGTTGTACAAGCGGAGTACGACTTTGCTTGTAGAACTTTTGACCGAGTACAAAAGTCACTCTTTTCCCCAACAGGCCACAGACGAAACGTTTAACGAGATGAGAGAGCTGCTCTTCAAGTCCAACCGATCGACGCAATTGGTCAAGGACAAATACGAGAATGTGTTGCAACATATGGACAGCGGGATTGCTTTGTTTGACAAGGATGGGCTGTTGACCTTCGTCAATCTGCAAATGGCGCGTCTCCTAGACATTCCTCGCATGACGCTGATCGGCTGCGACGTGCGCAGTCTAGTGAGTCATCCAGGGCTGCGGAAGGCTACGAGACGGATGATCCTCGGCTTGTTCAGACGGATGATCTATCAGCGCAGCCGCTACTTCGAGCTTCAGGATGCCGGCGGACGGCATCTGCTCGTGACGGTCACCTACGGCGACCAGCTTGACGGCGATTATCTCATCAGCGTCAAGGATGTCTCGGAGTACAAGCAGATCGAGCAGACGGCCTACCAAAATGACAAGCTGGCGATGTTAGGGAAGATCGCGGCCGCGATCGCCCACGAGATTCGCAATCCGCTCACATCGATACGCGGTTTTATCCAGCTGCTGAGGCCGCATCTGCTGGCGCTCGGCAAGGAGGAGTACGCAAGGATCATCCTCTCGGAGATCGACCGGGCCAACGAGATTATCAATGAGTTCCTCAATTCGTCCAAGCCGTCGGCTCCGATGATGCAACTGGTGCCCATCAACTCCCTGTTGAAGGAAGTGATCTTGCTCACCGAGAGCGAGGCGCTCATGAAGGGCAGCGTCGTCAACTATGAGGGGAGCACGGAGGTGCTGCATATCTCAATTGATGTGAAGCAGGTCAAGCAAGTCATCCTGAACATCTTCAAAAACGCTCTGGATGCGATCGTCGAGCTCGGCGGCGAGCGAGAGGGCCGCATCGACATCATCAGCCGCAAGGAAGGCAGATATGCGGAGATTACGATCCGCGACAACGGCAAAGGGATGGAAAAGCAGACGATGAATCGGCTCTTCGATCCATTTTTTACGACCAAGGCGGAAGGGACCGGGCTCGGATTGTCGGTCAGCTACCGGATCATCCGCAACCACGGCGGCTTCATCAAGGTCGATAGCAACGTCGGCGAGGGGACCGAATTTACGATCTATTTGCCAATGGTGCGCTAAACCCTTAGAATCGGTTAAAGACCGATTCTTTTTTTACATTCCAGGAACAGGAGGCGGGATCACATGAGCCTGCAAATTACATACGGAAATCCGAAACACGAAATGGAGGCGGACGCGCTCGTCGTGTTCGTGACCGAAGCCGGACTGTCGGAGGAAAATGCGCAAGCGGCAGGCGGGCTGCATCCTCAGCTCGATGCCGCAGTGCGTCAGCTCCGCGAGCGCGGACTGTATCATGGCAAACCGGAGGAGCTCTATACCTTGCCGACGGTCGGGCTGCTGCCGACGCCGTTCGTCGTCTGCGTCGGACTGGCAGCGGAGCCGGACGCCGACGGTCTGCGCTCGGCGGCTGCGGCAGTCGCAAGGGGTGTACGATCGCTAAAGGCGCGCCATATCCGCCTGCTGCTGCCTGAATGGCTGCTGACGGGCGGAGCGGGCTGCGAGCCTCAAGCGGCAGCGCAAGCAATGAGCGAAGGACTGATCCTCGGCCTGCACAGCCGCGAGGCGATCCGGCGGGAGGGGAAGGAGGCGGACGCGCTCGAGTCAGCGGCATTCGTGCCGCAGAGCGGGCAGGAGGCGCTGGGCCTGGCCGCCGCATGGGAGGCAGGGCTGCGGCGTGGCACCATCTTCGCCGACGGCGTTTGCTATGCGCGCGAGCTGACCAACCGGCCGGGCAATCTGCTGACGCCGGAGCAGCTGGCGGAGGAAGCAGAGCAACTCGCTGCCGAGCTGGAGCTGGAATGCGAGGTGCTCGACGAATGGTCCGCAGCGGAGCAAGGGATGGGGGGCTTGCTGGGCGTCGGCCAGGGCAGCGCGCACCCGCCGCGTATGATCGTCCTGCATTATCAGGGCGCACCGGATGACAAGACGGTGTGGGGCTGGGTCGGCAAAGGCATCACCTTCGATACGGGCGGCATCTCGCTCAAGAAGGCAGCAGGCATGGAGGAGATGATCTCCGATATGGGAGGCGCCGCCGCTGTGCTCGGCGCGATGCGCATCGTCGGCAAGCTGCGCCCGGCGATCAACATCGTCGCCGTAGTGCCGACCGCCGAGAATATGCCCTCGGATCGGGCGCTTAAGCCAGGCGACGTGATCACGACGATGAGCGGTCGGACCGTCGAGGTTGTCAATACGGATGCGGAAGGGCGACTCGTGCTCGCCGACGGTCTGACGACAGCCATCCAGCGGGGAGCGACGCAGTTGGTCGATGTCGCTACGCTGACCGGCGCAGTGATGGTCGCTCTGGGCGATGTGGCGACGGGCGCAGTGAGCAATCACCCCGGGCTGATGGAGACGGTGCGGCAGGCAGGCGAGCGGAGCGGCGAGCCGATCTGGGAGCTGCCGTCGTATCCCGTATATCGCAGACAGCTCGACAGTGACGCGGCCGATATGAAAAATGTCGGCGGTCGATTGGCAGGCACGATAACCGGAGGGCTGTTCATCGGCACCTTCGCCGAGGAGCTGCCATGGGTCCATCTGGACATCGGCGGCACGGCCTGGCTCTCCAAGGGCCGCGGCTGGGAAGGCAAAGGAGCGACCGGCGCGATGACGCGCACGTTGGCGGAGCTGGCGAGCCCTTCGCGTTAACCAGTCCTTCTCATGGATTGCCCCGGACCTGATACTCTGCGTGTTAGGGACGGGGCACTGCAAGTTGAGGTGAGGTTACTTGACAATCTTAACTGTATCAAGTATTATTACAGTATGCTAAATGCAGTAGCGTTTATCCAAAGTGTATCTGTGGTTGTTACAGTTGATGTGTGTAGGTAACTCCAACTCTTGCAGAACAGGTGGTGCTGGACCATGACATTTCAAATTGGCGACTGGGTGCAAGGCCATACCGGGAACGGGGAGCTGGTGCACGGGTATATCGAGTCGATCGGCGAGTTTCAAGGCATCATCAAGCTCTATGTCATCCACTCTGATCATGAGAGTATTAGGAACAAATATGTCGGCGTGCGCGAGCAGGGCTTGAAAAAACTCGAGCCGCTGGCGATGGGCGAGGCACAGACGATCCGCACCATGATCGACGCCGCGCTGGCGGGCCGGGATGAAGCCTGGTTCCACGAGCTGGCTGCCGAGCTGAAGACAGTGGCCGAGCACGACACTGCCGGTGCGACGCCGATGGACGGTTCGCTTAACCCGAGATTGAACTTTTTGAAATTCTGATTTGCGCGCTTTGCGACAGGATCGACAGCCGGGAGAGACTCACATGCTCCTGGCGGTTGGTCCTTTTTGTTTCTTAGTCTGAACCGGAGGTGTAAATAGATTTCAAAGGGAGGATGAGAACCATGAAACCAATCAAAGCAGGCATCGTAGGCACGGGCTTCTCGGCAATTGCTCACATCGAGGCGCTGCGCCGGGTGCCCGGCACGCTCGTATGGGGGATCGCCAGCCGGGAGCGGGCGAAGAGCGAGCAGGTGGCCGCAGACATGGGGATTCCTCGCGTCTATGATGATTATATGGAGATGATCGAAGACCCGGAGATCGAGGTGATCCATAATTGTACGCCGAACGCCCTGCATTATGAGATCAACAAGCAAGCCTTGCTGGCCGGCAAGCATATCCTGTCGGAAAAGCCGCTGGCCGTCACCTCGCAGGAATCGCAAGAGCTCGCCGAGCTGGCCGAGCAGGTTAATGTAAGAAGCGGCGTCTGCTTCAATTATCGGCACTACCCGATGGTGTCGGAGGCGCGGGAGTTCCTGCGGCAGCAAGAGAATGGCGATGTCTTCCACGTCCAGGGCAGTTATCTCCAGGATTGGCTGCTCTACGAGTCGGACTACAGCTGGCGGCTCGACCCGGAGCTGAACGGACCGTCGCGGGCGATGGCGGATATCGGCTCCCACTGGTGCGATACGGTGCAGCATGTGCTCGGCAAGCGAATCGTCGAGGTATGCGCCGATCTGAAGACGGCGCACATGCATCGGCAACGGCCGCTCGTGCAGAGCGCAACCTTCGAATCTGCGGAGGGAGAATGCGAGGAGGTCGCGGTCAGCTCGGAGGATTATGGCAGTGTGCTGGTACGGTTCGAGGATGGGGTGCAGGGCGTCTTCACGGTGTCTCAGGTCGCAGCGGGACGCAAAAATCGGCTCGTCTTCGAGATTGCTGCCGGCCAGGCTGCGGTGGCGTGGGATCAGGAGCGGCCCAATGAGCTATGGGTCGGCAGACGCGGGCAGGCAAACGAGGTCATCCTGAAGGACCCGGAGACGTTGTCCAAGCGGTCGGCGCGGCTGGCGCACTACCCGGGCGGTCATCAGGAGGGGTGGCCGGACGGGCTTAAAAATCTGTGCGGCGACTTTTATGCGCATGTGCGAGAGCCAAAGCATAATCGCAGCTATGCGACCTTCTCTCAGGGCCACCAGCTGATGCTGCTCATCGAAGCCATCCTGTGCAGCCATGAGGATCGCCGATGGGTAACGCTGGCCAAGGAATGATCGCGCTCCTCACATCTCCAGCTCGTGCCAGAGCTGCAGCGCCGCTCCCGCCGCGACGGCATGCTCCCGCAGCACGCCTTTGGAGAAGACAGGAGCGTAGTCGGGATAATAGTATGTATGCTTGAGCGCGATCTGGATAGCCGTGTCATAATAACTCTGACTGGCATTCGGCAGCGCGCCGCCGAGCACGATCTGCTCCGGATGGAGGATGTTGATCAGATTGGCCAGGCCAATCCCGAGATGGGCGGCAGAGCGGACGAACAGCTCTCGCACCATCTCATCACCGCTGCCAAGCGCTTGCAGCAGGATATCGTAGTTCACTTGCTCGGCGCCGATCCGGTACTGCCGCAGCAGTTGATCGCGTCCGCTCTTGACGAGGCTGCGGGCTTGCTGCTCCAACGCCTGGACGGAGACGAACGCCTCCAGCGCGCCATAGTTGCCGTGTGAATCGAGACGCGGCCCGTCCTGCTGGATGATCATCTGTCCGACTGCGCCTTCCATATCGACACTGCCCCGTATGATCTGGCCGCCGGACATCATCGCCGAGCGTACGCCGACGCCGGCATGCACATAGAGCATATGCTGCAGCTGAGGCTCGCGCATCGCCCAGTGCTCGCCAGCGAGCGCCGCATTGGCGCCGTTGTCCAGTCGGGCGGCGAAGCCTGTCCGCTCCTCCAGCAAGCGGCAGATCTGCACCTGCCTCCAGCCCTTGGACGCGAAGTGCAGCGGTTCGAGAATGACCCCCGCATCCCGGTCGAGCGGGCCGACCGCCCCGATGCCGATCCCCAGCACGCGCTGCTTGTCAATCTGATGATCTCTTAAGAAAGCCGACACATTGCGTTGGACATAAGCAACCAGAGCCTCCGGATCCATGGCCTCATCCATCCGCCATTGGATGCTGGAGATCGGGTTCATGTGCAGATCGAATAACGCCAGCGCCGAATACAGCCTCGAAATCTCCAGACCGAACACATATCGATGCGTCGGATCGATGCGATACAGGGTCGGCCTGCGCCCGCCGCTAGACGGACCGCGTTCGTTGGCGATTAACAGTCCCTGGTTGGTCATCTCCTCGAGCAAGCGGGTCAGCGTGCTGTCCGAGCCGCTGGCGACATGACGCAGCCCGGCCTTGGGCAACGGTCCGTTTTGCGCAATATAATTGTAGATTCGCCGCTTCGCCGACAGCGGACGTGGGTCTTGCAGCATCATACAGCCTCCGTTTTCTTCCTCTATTGTTTGCCTTCCATTATACCGAAAGTTGCGAAAGCATACCATTCCAATCTGATAGAAAGTATTTATCAAGTTGAGTGAAAGGGAGATGATTTTCAGAGTCTTCACAATGAATTGTACCCAATTTCTCTAAAAAACCTTCTTACTTTATGTCAAAATGATAAAAAGATGATATACTAGCGTTGAATGATCGACATCCAAGAAGAAGGTGCAACTATCATGAAACGCAAGCTGGCGATGTCGCTCCACCTGTTCTGGAGCTTTTTGAAGGTCGCGCCGACAGCATTCGGCGGCGGCTATGCGATGATGCCGGCGATCGAGCGGGAATGCGTCGAGCGTCGGCAATGGATGGAGAGGGAGAGTCTGGAGGATTTGCTGTCGATTGCTGCGGCTGCGCCGGGCGGGGTCGGCATCAATGCGGCTGCTGCCGTCGGCTACCGTATGGCGGGCAGCGTCGGAGCGTTGGCAGCAGTCATCGGGATGACGGTGCCGACCTTTACGCTGATTCTGCTGCTGGCCTTCGCGTATCGGTTGATCGCCGACCTGCCGAAGACCGTCGCTGCGCTGCAGGGGCTGAAGGGCGGGATTGTCGGCCTGATCGGACTGGCCGCCTGGCGGATGGGCCGAGCCGCTGTCTTTGACGTCTCGACGATGATCATCCTGGGCGGTACGCTGGCCAGCTTGCTCTTGACCGAGATTCACCCCGGATGGCTGATCGCGAGCGGATTATGCGTCGGCTCGATCGTGATTGCGGCCAAGGATCGGCTCGGGATGAGACGGCGACTGGAGCGCCCGCGCGTCGAGCGGCAGCGGGAGGAGGAGCTTTGTCCTGAATACTTCATCTAGTATCGAGATGATTCAAGCGAGCGATCGGAGGGGGATGCCGGATGTGGACGCTTTTCTGGACATTTGTTAAGATAGGCTGCTTGTCGTTCGGGGGAGGCTACGCTATCATGCCAGTCATCGAATACGAGACGGCGGCTCACGGCTGGATGAGCGCCATTCAATTCCATGAGCTGGTCTCGCTAGCGGCCATGGCTCCCGGTCCGATCGCCGTCAATAGCGCGACGCTGATCGGCTATGAGATCGACGGCATTGCCGGCGCGCTCGTCGCTACCACGGGGATGGCGCTGCCATCGTTGGTCATTATGGCTCTGCTGTCGCTCGTGCTGGCTCGCGGCGCCGAGCTGCCGCTCGTCCGCAAGGTGCTCTACGGTCTGCGGCCGGTGGTAGCGGGCTTGATTGCTTACGCAGGCTTGCGGATGCTCCTGCCGAGCGCCTCCGAGGGTGTCGGC
>NZ_BFBX01000032.1:55171-96364 GCF_003851045.1 Paenibacillus sp. 598K
CCTCCGAGGGTGTCGGCAGCTGGACGTTTATCGGTACGCTGGCGATTGCTGCCGGCTGCTTTGTGGCGATGGTCAAGTTTCGCCTCCATCCGCTGCCAGTGATGATCGGCTCGGCGATTGCAGGCATCGTGTTATTTTAGGTTATCGAGCGATTGACCAGAACTGTTAGAAGTGTTAGTATTCTCGTGTAATTATGAACTAATAAAAACACAATATACTAACAAAAATAACTGGAGGCTGGCCATGGGCGAGATGAAATGGACGATTGGCAATTGGGAGTTCAAGAGCTGCGAGGAGGAGAAATGGCTGCCCGCGCAAGTGCCGGGCTGCGTACATACAGACCTGTACCGCAACGAGCGCATCGCAAATCCGTTCTACGGCACCAATGAGCATCGACTGCAATGGATCGATAAACAGGACTGGGAATACCAGTCTCGCTTCGAGGCGCCGGCGGAGCTGCTCGGCCATACGCGCATCGAGCTCGTGTTCGAAGGACTGGACACGTACGCGGACGTCTCGCTGAACGGCCATGCGATCCTGTCGGCCGACAATATGTTCCGGTCCTGGCGAGTCGATGTCAAGCCGTACTTGATCGAAGGCGCCAATACGCTGCATGTCCGCTTCCGCTCGCCGATCCAGGAGGATCTGCCCAAGCTGCGGGCGCTTGGCTACGCGCTGCCAGCGAGCAATGATCAGTCCGAGCTGGGCGGGCTCGGAGATGACAAGGTAAGCATATTCGCCCGCAAGGCTCCCTACCACTATGGCTGGGACTGGGGACCGCGGCTCGTGACGAGCGGCATCTGGCGCGAGGTGCGGCTGGAGGGATGGAGCGGCGTCCAGTTCGGGGATCTCTATATTCGGCAGGACGAGGTGAGCGCCGAGCGGGCGCAGCTGACCGCAGTCGCGACCGTACGCGCCGAAGCGTCGGGAGCGGCCGAGCTGACCGTGACGGCTGCGGGACAGACTTGGCAGCGTACAGTCGACTTGAAGGCCGGTGACAACACGGTGGAGCTGCAGCTCGATCTCGCCGAGCCTCGACTCTGGTGGTGCCGGGGGCTCGGCGATGCGCATCTCTATACATTCCGGGCTATCATCGACCGCATGGGCCGGACGTCGGAGCGCGAGGCGCGCACCGGACTGCGGAAGGTGCGGCTCGTACGGGAGCAGGATCGCGATGGCGCGACGTTCTACATCGAGCTGAACGGCGTGCCGGTATTCGCCAAGGGTGCCAACCATATCCCGGGCGACAGCTTCGTCACGGAGATGACGTATGAGCGCTATCGTCATGAGGTTGCTTCTGCCGCAGCCTCCAATATGAACATGCTGCGCGTTTGGGGGGGCGGCATTTACGAGCAGACGGCATTTTACGAGCTGTGCGACGAGTACGGCATCCTCGTCTGGCAAGACTTTATGTTTGCCTGCAGCATGTACCCCGGCGACCCGGCGTTCCTCGACAATGTGCGGGCCGAGGCTGAGGAGAATGTCAAGCGACTGCGCAATCATCCTTCGATTGCCCTCTGGTGCGGCAACAACGAGATCGACTCGGCCTGGGCGCAGTACAACGAGCATGGCGGTTGGGGCTGGAAGAAGGCATTCACGCCGGAGCAGCGTGACAAGCTGTGGGCAGACTACGAAGCGGTGTTCCATGACATCCTGCCTGCTGCTGTCTCGTCTTTTGCGGACGGCATCGACTACTGGCCGTCCTCGCCGATGCAGGCGCTGACTCGCGATAAGGAACAGCATGCGACGAGTCGCTCCTCTGTGGGCGATATCCATTATTGGGGCGTCTGGCATGCGGGAGATCCGTTCGACGATTATAACGTTAATATCGGTCGCTTCATGAGCGAGTACGGATTCCAGTCCTTCCCGGAGTACAAGTCTGTGCGCACCTATGCCGAGGAGTCCGACCTTGCGCTGGAGTCGGATGTGATGCTGGCGCATCAGCGCAACGGCGCAGGCAACCGGATCATCAAGCAATACATGGACCAGTATCTGCCGGAGCCCAAGGACTTCCCTGCCTTCCTCTATCTGAGTCAGGTGCTGCAGGCGGAGGCGATGAAGACGGCGATCGAGGCACACCGGCGCCGCAAGCCGTATTGCATGGGGACATTGTACTGGCAGATGAACGACTGTTGGCCGGTCGCCTCGTGGGCGGGCATGGACTATTATGGCCGCTGGAAGGCGTTGCAGTATTATGCGAAGCGCAGCTTCCAGGATACGATGCTGTCGATCGACGGCAGCCAGGACGGCCAGGTCGGCATCCATCTGCTGAACGACACGCTGGCGGCGGTCGAAGGCGAGCTAAAGCTGGCACTGTTCGACTTCGACGGCAAGCGGCTAAAGGAGGAGAGTCTGCCTGCCGCCGTGGCTAGCAATAGCGCATCGTTGATCGTGTCCCGTGACACAGACGAGCTGCTGGCTGGAGCGGACCCCGTGCGGACGGTGCTGGTCGCCGAGCTGTGGCGTGGCGCGGAACGGCTGGACAGCCGGGAGCATTACTTCGTCCCGGGCAAGCAGCTGACGCTGTCTGCGGCTCAGGTCGAAGCGCGCGAGGTGGAGGGCAGCGGCGGTACGCAGTTCACGCTGACGACCGATACGCTGGCCAAGCAGGTGTGGCTGTCCGCCGAGGCGGAGGGCGTGTTCTCCGACAACTTCTTCGATTTGTTGCCGGGACAGCCGGTCACCGTCACTTTCGAGAAGCGCGACGACGAAGCGCAGCCTTTTGCGATCGGACAGCCGGGAGCGCTGAGCGTTCGTTCGATGGCGGATTTTATTCGGAGTGAAGCCTAGCTGCAGATGAGCAGCGGCGAAGAAGTGTAGAAGCGCAGAAGTACTTTTAAAGTGGATACAGGGCGGTGCGGGAGTAAGTTCCCGCATCGCTCGTTTTTGTTACTGGTTTATTTCAACTTAATGAGTCTTGCATTGCGTCTGAGGTCAGCGAAAGCCGGGTCATTCTGTGCAAGAATAAAATGATAGCGCTCTCTTCAAGGAATTCGGACAAAAATAAGGGTATTCAAAGCAAAATTCGCATGCTATAATGGGCACAAACAGAAATAAACAAACATAAAACAAAAATGGAGGCATAATTATTATGGTACAAAGCTTGTGGGATGACCAAAAGGCTTCGCAGCAGAAAACAGGGCTGGACCAGCTCGTCTATCGTTCCAATCTGATCGGTACGGATCGCCGTGTGTGCAACTGGGGCGGCGGCAATACGTCGACAAAGACGATCGTCCAGGATTTCCGCGGCCGCGATGTCGAAGTAATGTATGTGAAGGGCAGCGGCTCCGACCTCGCGACGATGAAGGCGGCTAACTTCACCGGTCTGCGAATGGAGGATATCCGGCCGCTCATCGAGAAGGACGAGATGCCGGACGAGGAGATGGTCGCTTACCTGGTCAACTGCATGATCGACAGCAAGCACCCGCGCGCCTCGATCGAGACGCTGCTGCATGCCTTCCTTCCCTTCAAGCATGTGGACCATACGCATCCAGATGCAATCATCAGCCTGTGCTGCGCTGACAACGGCCAGGAGCTGGCCAAGGAGATCTTCGGCGACCGCTATGTGTGGGTACCCTACGTAAGACCTGGCTTCACGCTGTCCAAGATGATCGCCGAAGGCGTGCGGAACAACCCTAACGCCGAGCTCGTGCTGATGGAGAAGCATGGTCTGGTCACCTGGGGCGAGACGTCGGAGGAGTGCTACGCACAGACGATCAAGATCATCAGCGAAGCGGAGGCATTCATCGAAGCTCGCGTCGAGGAAGCGAAGCTGTTCGGCGGCGCCAAGTACGAGACGCTGCCTGAGGCGAAGCGCCGCGAGCTGCTCGGCGAGCTCATGCCGGTCATCCGGGGTGCGGTAAGCCAGGGCCAGAAGATGATCCTCAGTTACGATGACGGCGACGACGTGCTGCAATTCGTCAATAGCCATAATGCAGGCACACTGTCCCAAGTCGGCGCAGCTTGCCCGGATCATCTGGTCCATACGAAGATGGTGCCGCTCTATGTCGAGTGGGACCCGGCATCCGGCGACATCGCCAGCCTGAAGGAAGCTGTTCAAGCAGGCATCCGCGCTTTCGAGACCAAGTACGTGGCGTATTTCGAGGCCAACAAGCATATCGGCGACAAAATGTTCGAAGCTGCGCCGCGCGTTATCCTGATCCCTGGCATCGGCATGGTCAATACGGGCAAGAGCTGGGCGATGTCGCAGGTGAGCGGCGCGCTCTACCATCGGGCAATCGCAGTTATGCGCGGCGCGACCAGCCTTGGCGAGTTCGTCTCGCTGAGCGAGAATGAGTCGTACAACGTCGAATACTGGCCGCTCGAGCTCTACAAGCTGTCGCTTGCTCCGGCCGAGGCGGAGTTCTCCCGCAAAATCGCCTTTATCACTGGCGGCGCCGGCGGCATCGGCAGCGAGACGGCTCGTCGTCTCGTCTCCGAAGGCGCGCATGTCGTGCTGGCCGACCTGAACCTCGAGGGCGCGCAGAAGGTAGCGGACGAGATCAACGGCGCTTACGGCGAAGGCCGGGCGATCGCGCTCAAGATGGACGTGACCAAGGAGGAGGAGGTGCAAGCGGCCTTCGCGGACACCGCGATCGCTTATGGCGGCGTGGACATCCTGGTCAACAATGCCGGACTTGCAACCTCCAGCCCGTTCGACGAGACGTCGCTCAAGGAGTGGAATCTGAACATCAACGTGCTCGGTACCGGCTATTTCCTGGTCGCTCGCGAAGCGTTCAAGCAGATGAAGGCGCAGCAGATCGGCGGCAACATGGTATTCATCGGCTCCAAAAACTCGATCTACGCTGGCAAAAACGCCTCGGCCTACAGCGCAGCGAAGGCGCTCGAGGCTCATCTGGCGCGTTGTATCGCCAGCGAGGGCGGCGAGTTCGGCATCCGGGTCAACACCGTACTGCCTGACGCCATCCTGCAAGGCTCGGCGATCTGGAATTCCAACTGGCGCAATGAGCGGGCGGCCGCTTACGGCATCGAGCCGGACCAACTGGAGGAGTACTACCGCAAAAGAACGACGCTGCTGGTCAACATCTACCCGAGCGACATCGCCGAAGGCATCGCCTTCTTCGCATCGTCCCGCTCGGCCAAGACGACAGGCTGCATGCTGACGATCGACGGCGGCGTACCGGCAGCTTTTACAAGATAAGCAAGTTAAGTTAGGAGGCGAGCGCTATGCGCACGAAGGGGGCGCTGCAGTGGATCATACCCGACTGTTATATCCCTGCAGTCAGCTCCGGCGCGCTGGTGAGCCACGAATCGATCTGTGTGCTCAACCTGTGCCCGGAGGATGCCCTGCTGAGCATCACGGTCTTCTATGAAGACCGTGATCCGCTCGAGGACATCAAAGTATATGTGGCGGGCCGACGCACCAAGCATATCCGCACCAGCTCGCTCAAGAAGGACGGCGAAGCGATCCCGGTCGGCGTGCCGTATGCGGTGGAGGTGACCAGCGATGTGCCGGTTATTATCCAGTACAGCCGCCTGGACTCGACCCAGTCGGAAAACGCCTTGATGACGACGATGGCTCATCCGCTCCTGTAGGAGCATGTCCGGCATAGAGCATCTATATTAAAATGGTAGAGGAGAATATACGATGACAGATCGCGCATACCAGCTTTTCGAGGAGCAGCAGCAGGCACGCGGCATCGACCTCGGAGCTGTCAGACAACAATTGAAATCGCTTCAGATCGAGACGCCCTCCTGGGGCTATGGCGACTCCGGCACGCGCTTCAAGGTGTTCCCAAAAAACGGCGTGCCTCGCAACCCGTTCGAGAAGTTCGATGATGCGGCTCAAGTACACAAATATACCGGCGCCTGCAAATCGGTCGCCATCCATATCCCGTGGGACAAAGTCGACGACTACGACAAGCTGCGCAGCCATGCCGAAAGTCTGAATCTGTCGATCGGCGCGGTCAATCCGAACCTGTTCCAGGACGAGGAATACATGCTGGGCAGCGTCTGCCATACCGATGCAGCAATCCGTCGCAAGGCGACCGAGCATCTGCTGGAGTGCGTCGACATCGCCAAGGCAACCGGCTCGCGCGACATCAGCCTGTGGTTCGCCGATGGCACCAACTATCCGGGTCAAGGCAACATCCGCAAGCGCAAGGCGTGGATGCATGAAGCGCTCGCCGAGATGTATGCGGCCTTGACGCCGCAGATGCGGATGCTGATCGAGTACAAGACGTTCGAGCCGGCATTTTACCATACCGACCTGGCAGACTGGGGCATGTCGTTCAATATGGCGAACAAGCTCGGCCCGCAAGCGCAGGTGCTGGTCGACACGGGGCACCATGCCCAAGGGATCAACGTTGAGCATATCGTCGCTTACCTGATCGACGAGCAAAAGCTCGGCGGCTTCCACTTCAACAGCCGCAAGTACGCAGACGACGACCTGATCGTCGGCACGATCAATCCGTATGAGCTGTTCCTGATCTTCTATCAGATCCTCGAGGCGTCGCAGGACGACCAGGGCGCGATCCGCGATACTGTGAGCAATATCGCCTATATGATCGACCAGTCGCATAATATCGAGCGCAAAATCCCGGCGATGATTCGCTCGGTGCTCAACGTGCAAACCCAGTATGCCAAAGCGCTGCTGATCAATCATGACGAGGTGCGCGCGGCGCAGGAAGCGGGCGACGTACTGGCGGCCGAGGACGCGGTGCGCAAGGCGTCGGAGTTCGATGTGACGCCTCTGCTGCAAGCGGTGCGCGAGGAGCAGGGCTTGCCGGCTGACCCAATGAAGGCGTATCTGGAGAGCGGCTACGAGGAGAGCATCGCGCCTCGCGGCAAGGGCGGTGCCAGCTGGTGAGCAGCGTCATCGCCTTCGACCTTGGCGCGAGCAGCGGCAGAGCGCTGATCGGCACTTTGGCGGACGGCAAGCTGACGGTCCAGGAGGTGCACCGCTTCGCCAATGATCCGGTGCGGACCGGCAAGCATCTGCATTGGGATATCCTGCGGCTGTACCACGAGATCAAGCAGGGCATCATCAAGGCGAGACAGCAAGGTCTGGCCTTCTCCAGCATCGCCATCGATTCGTGGGCCGTCGACTTTGGCCTGCTGGATCGACATGGCGAGCTGCTCGGCAATCCGTACCACTATCGCGACCATCAGACAGACGGAGCGATGGCGGAGGTGTTCGCGCAGGTGCCGGAGCAGGAGCTGTTCGGACGGACCGGCATCCAGTTCCTGCAGTTCAACACGATCTTCCAGCTCCACGCGATGCGGCAGCGCGGCTCGGTGACGCTGGAGCAGGCGGAGCGGCTGCTGATGATCCCGGACCTGCTGCGCTATTACCTGACCGGGGAGCAGACGAGCGAATTCTCCAACGCGACGACGACCCAACTGTATGATCCGCAGCGGATGGACTGGGATCGCGAGCTGATGACGCGGCTCGGCCTGCGTCCCGAGCTGTTCGCGCCGGTCGTCATGCCAGGCACGGTCGTCGGCCAGCTTCGCCCAGAGCTGGCGGAGGAGCTGGATGTCCCGGTCTGCCCGGTCATTGCGGTGGCCGAGCACGATACGGGCTCCGCTGTCGCGGCTGTGCCGGCGGGCGAGGCGCCGTTCGCTTACTTGAGCTGCGGCACCTGGTCGCTGATGGGGACCGAGGTGTCGGAGCCGGTGCTGACCGAGCGCGCCCGCGAGCTGAACTTCACCAACGAAGGCGGGGTTGGCGGCACCTTCCGTCTGCTCAAGAACATCATGGGGCTGTGGATCATCCAGGAGTGTCGCCGCATCTGGGTGCAGGAGGGACAGGACATCGGCTTCGCAGAGCTGGTCGAGCTGGCACGCGCCGAGCAAGCGTGCGTCAGTCTGATCGATCCGGATGACGATGCGTTTTTCAACCCTGCGCATATGCCTTCGGCCGTCCAGGCGTATTGTCGCCGCACCGGCCAGCCGGTGCCCGAGACGCCAGGCGCGATCATCCGTTGCGTGACGGATTCGCTGGCGCTCAAGTACCGCTATATCCTGGGCCTCACGTCCGAGCTGGCAGGTGTAGCGTACGGAGGGCTGCATATGGTCGGCGGCGGCATCCAGAATCGTCTGCTCTGTCAGCTGACGGCGGACGCGATCGGCAAGCCGGTCTGGGCCGGACCTATCGAGGGGAGCGCGATCGGCAATATTCTGGTACAATACATGACATTGGGCAAGATTACGACGATCGGTGAAGCGAGACAGATCGTTCGCGACTCCTTCCCTATGGAGATCTATGAGCCGCAGAATTCGGCGGTATGGGATGAGGCGTACGCGGGATTTGTGCAGCTAACGGGGCTGCGCTAACGAATAGCGGGAGGTGAGAGGGATGCTCGTCATGGAGCGGTATGAGCGAATCGTGCAATGGGTCAATGAGCGTGGCAGCATCCGGGTGTCGGAGCTGAGCGAGCTGTGTGGCGTGACGGAGGAGACGATCCGTCGGGATCTGGATCGGCTCGAGCAAGCCGGACGCCTCAAGCGCAGTCACGGCGGAGCTGTCAGCATCAAGGAGCAGCAGCACGAGACCCCGCATACAGAACGGGAGATCGCGCATATGGAGGAGAAGAAGCGGATCGCCGCCGAGGCGGTGCTGCTCATCGAGCCGCGCGATCGGATCATTCTCGACGCCAGCACGACAGCTTGGTACATGGCCTCGATCCTGCCGGACATCCCGCTCACGGTGCTGACCAACTCGATCCAGGTAGCGATCGCGCTGAGCGCCAAAGAGCGGGTGGAGGTCATCTCCACGGGCGGTACGCTGGCGCCGCGATCGATGTCCTATGTCGGCCCGCTTGCCGAGCGCTCCCTGGAGTCCTATCATGTCGACAAGGCGTTCATCTCGTGCAAGGGCATCCATCTGGAGCGAGGCATCAGCGAGACCAACGAGCAGCAGGCGATCATCAAGAGCCGGATGATCGGGATGGCCGAGCAGGTGTATTTGCTGGCGGACTACAGCAAGTTCGGCCTGAAGACATTCGCGCATGTGGCGGACCTGACCAAGGTGGACACGATTATCACCGACGACAAGATCGACGACGTCTTCCAGGCGCGTCTGCGCGAGCTCGATGTGCGCGTGCAGATCGCGGCTTTGTAGTTCGCAGGCCGCAGCCTAGTCGCCGACATCCGCCGTTTTTCGGTGAGAATTGGCGACGTTTAGGCGCTGGCTGCCGATCTATTCGTCGAGCACAGCGGAACTCTGACGCATGTCCCATAGCGGGCATGCGTTTTTTTGATGTGTTTCATTGGTCATAGATAGGCGAAGGAACATACATCACCTTATTTCGCCCATTTTGCTGAGTTTCGAGGTTTGAAGGAACATGAGTAACCTTATATGTGGCAAAAACACGCAAAACCGGGGTGGACGAGCCAAATAAGATTACCTATGTTCCCAACATCGCTCAAAATCGCAATAAGTGGCCAAATAGCGATACCTATGTTCCTTTGGATGCGCGTTGTGTTCCTTTGGACGCGCTATCTTGCGTTGTGTTCCTTTGGACGCGTGCTCTCTTGCGTTGTGTTCCACTGGCAGTTGCGTTTGCACGCATAGTTTGCATATCGCCACAGGGGCATTTGACAAGCCCGAAGCGTCTGCACTACAATACGTAGTGTGAGGGGTGGGATAGATGAAGATAGAGAATTTCAAATATCACGAGAGGGGGATGAATCGTTTCTTTGGCCCCTTGGAGGCCCGCGTGATGACGATCCTGTGGGATCATCCGGAGCTGACGATCAAGGATGTGCAGCATCAGCTCGAGCTGCGCCAGGACAAGCCGCTGAGCTTTAATACGGTGATGACGGTGATGAATCGCTTGGTCGACAAAGGTTTTCTGGAAAAGCTGCGGGTACGCAAAGCCTCGTTGTATCGACCGACGCGCTCGCGCGAGGAGTTCCTGGAGGCCCAGTCGAAGGAGCTGAGCGGAGAGCTGTTGGACGAGTTCGGCCCCTTGATCGTCAATCATATGGTGGATGCGCTCGACGAAGTCAACCCCGATCTGCTGGACCAATTGGAAAAGCGGATTCAACAACTAAAAAAGGAACGATCCTGATGTGGCATAATCGATCGCGCAACGCTTTTGCTCTCTCGATGCTCATCTCGGGCATCGTATCGACTCAGATGCTGCTCTACGCGTGCCATCTGATTTGGGGATGGAATCTGGAGAGCAATTTGTTTCAATGGTGCAATATGTGGATGCGGTCGATGGGAATTTTCTCGATTGCTTATCTGCTGGATGCGCTCGTCCTGATGACGCTGGCAGCTCTGGCATTCGCGGTGCTCCGGCAGACGTGGATGCTGCATCGGGCCGGACAGAAACTGGCCGGCAGTGTAGACATCCGGGCGACGAAACGGCTAATGATGAAGTATGGCGAGGCGACGGAAGGGCGATTGCTGGTCATCCATGCATCGGCGCCGTTGGCGTTTGCGATGGGCTTCGTCAAGCGCCGCGTGGTGCTGTCTACCGGGATGCTGGCGATGCTGGATGAGGAAGAGGAGCGCGCAGTGATCCTCCATGAGCTCCATCATCTGCGGCATCATGATCCGCTGAAGACATTCCTGATGCGTCTGCACGCCTCCGTATTCTGCTATATCCCGCTGCTGCGCTGGCTGGCTGACAGCTATCACCTGGCGAGAGAGATTCTCGCAGATGCTTATGCCTCTGGCCAACAGGGAAGCGAGGCGCATGTCGGCAGCGCTCTGCTGAAGCTGATCCGTGCAGGTCAGACTCGTCCCCAGCCTTATGCGCATGTGTCGTTCGCCGAGCATGCGGTCAACTATCGCATCCGCATGATCCTCGATCCGCGACAGGACGTCAAGCTTCGAGTGCCTTGGCCAACTGTATTGTACTCGACGATATCTGTTGTGGCGCTGATGTCGCTCCTGCTGTGGGCGATCGTCTAGTAAGTTCGCTATGAAATGCCGTTCCGATCTGCGTTGCGAGGAGAGGGGGCTTCCGATCGCTGCTGCCTCCTCTCCACGCTTCATTCTTCGTTTATTTAGGGTTCGCTCTACTAGGCCTGTTATGGCGCTGTAATACACAAAAACACTACGATGCGTAGTGTGAATTGGAGAGGAGAATGTTGTATGAAGACATCGTATGTTGAGGTGGGAAGCCTGATCATTCGGATCGGGCTGGGACTTATTTTTTTGGTGCATGGCTGGCAAAAGTTTCAGGGGGGAATTGACGGTACCGTCGGCTTTTTTGAAAGCTTGGGCATCCCGGGGTTTATGGCGTATGTCGTCGCATTGGTCGAGCTGGTCGGCGGTATCTGCATGATGATCGGGCTAGGCACGCGTCTCGTCAGCATCGCCTTCCTGATCATCCTGCTGGTCGCAACCTTCACCGTCTCATGGGGCGGCGGCTTCTCGGGCAATGAGCTGCATCTGGCGCTTGGGCTGATGACGTTGCACCTGCTCGTCGCGGGCAGTCGGGTGGCTGCTGTCGATACGCGTCTTGGTCGCAGCAAGTCGGCCTAAGTACGAAGTACGGGTTGGTTGCGTCCGGTTGCTGCATAACATGCGTTTCATCGCGAAGACTATAGCCGAGGAGTAGCGGCTGTTCCGCCCGACTGCTGACGAGGGTATGCTGAGTTCGAAGCCGCAACTTCGGATTCACCTGCATCGTCAATAGGGTAAGAAAGTGCAGAGAGTCTTCTGCGCAAAAAGGAGCTGAGAGGCGCGATGAAGCGAATTGCCTGGACCAGACTGATGTTGGTGGCGGTGCTGGCCTCAGCCATAACGGCGACGGGGTGTACAAAAAGCGAACCAAGTCCGGAACCCGTCGACCCAACCGAGCCTGTAGAGCAACAACCGCCCGCACAGGAGGAAGAGGACGCCGAGGCCGAGCTCCGCGAGCAATGGGAGACGGTCAAGGATGAAGCAAATGAAGCAGCAGAGCTGATCGCCTTTGTCGATTCGCGACTGTCCGAGGCTTCGAACGAGTTGGCGGATACGATGATTCGCGACATGTTCGCTTTTTACGAGGATGATCTGGAGCGGACGCAGGAGCAGTTTTTCAGTGAAGACCTGCAGCCGGTGCTGGCCGGCCTTCAACTGCCTGTGACTGAGGACGATGTGGATGCGATACCTGATGAAGCCGTTCGCGACCTGATTCGTACCAAGCTGGCGGGCAATTATAAATTGATTACGACGGAGGGCTCGTATTTTCCGATCGTCGATTATGGCGCATTTCGCAACTATACGGAAGCCCTCAGCTACGATCTGGCGGCTTACATCGAGCTGAAGGCGCTGGAATCGGACTACATGTCGGCAAGCGACGGCGGTCTGATCATCAGCTGGGACGATGTGGCGCTCCGGCTGTTGGCGGCGGAGGACTATCTGAAGCTGTACCCGGGCACGCCCGAAGCCAAGGAAGTAAGGACGCTGCTCGTCAAGGACTACATGGACAAATACTTTTACGGGATGAACAATACGCCTAACTTTGACTATGAGACGCTCAAAGTGAAGGAGGAGGCTCAAGCCAGCTATCAACGCATAGCGGAGGAGCACCCGGATACGGTAGTCGGTCAGCTCGCCCAACGCTTCCTTGATGTATTGGCGGAGACCGGGGGGAGCGTCTACAAGGGTACGCCCGAGGATCGTCAGGACATCCCGGAGATCAAAGACTTCCAAGACCGTCTGGACGCGGCGTTTGACCGCTTGCTGGAGGAGCGCCGAGCCAGCCTGTCATAAGAGGACCAACCTTCAGGCCCGCCTGTTCGGGAGCAGCTCACAATAACCTAAGTGGAGCTGCTGCGACAGGCGGGACTTGACATTTTGGCGCAAATGAGTCATAGTATAGCTACTTAATAAAAGTTAGTAAAGGGGAGCTATATAAATGGAAATCGGTATCAGTACATTCGTAGAAACCTCGCCCGATCCGCAGACCGGCGAGGTGATGAGCCATGCCCAGCGACTGCGCGAGGTCGTCGAGGAAATCGTCCTGGCTGACAAGGTGGGACTGGATGTGTATGCGGTCGGCGAGCATCACCGGGAAGACTATGCGGCCTCCAAACCGGCGCTGGTCCTCGCTGCGGCTGCTACGCAGACCAAGCGTATCCGTCTCAGCAGTGCGGTGACGGTCCTCTCGTCTGACGATCCGATTCGGGTGTTCCAGGCGTTTGCGACGGTGGACGGACTGTCGGAGGGGCGGGCGGAGATTATGGCGGGCCGCGGCTCGTTTATCGAGTCATTCCCGCTGTTCGGCTACGATCTGAACGACTATCACGAACTGTTCGAGGAGAAGCTGGCGCTGCTGCTGCGCCTTCGCGAGAGCGAAAAGGTCCAGTGGCCGGGCGGCAAGCATACGTCGGCGATCCCGGGTCTTGGCGTGTACCCGCGTCCGGTGCAGAGCCCGCTGCCGGTATGGATCGCCTCGGGCGGCACGCCGGAGTCGGTCGTCCGCGCCGGCCAGCTCGGCCTGCCGCTGGCGCTGGCGATCATCGGCGGTCAGCCGGCGCAGTTTGCGCCGCTCGTCCAGCTCTACAAGCGCGCTGCCGAGCGCGCCGGTCACGACCCGAGCAAGCTGACGGTCGCCTCCCATTCGCACGGCTTCGTGGCCGATACGAACGAGCAGGCGGTCGAGCAGTTTTTCCCATCGACGCAGAGCGTCATGAACAAGATCGGCCAGGAGCGCGGCTGGCCTCCGTACACGCGCGATTCGTACGATGCCGCGCGCAGCCGCCAGGGCGCGCTCTATGTCGGCGATCCCGAGACGGTGGCGACCAAGATCATCGATCTTCACCGCAACGTCGGCATTACGCGCTTCCTGATCCATATGCCGCTCGGCACGATGCCGCATGACCAGGTGATGCGGGCGATCGAGCTGCTCGGCACCGAGGTCGCGCCGCGCGTCCGCGAAGCGCTGGCCAGTCAGTAACGGCAAGTTTAAGGGCCTTCCTTCACGGATGGCCCTTTTTGTCGCGGCTCGCCCTACTTTAGCTTTGCGTTCAAGGCTGCTTTACAGTATGATGGAAAGAATGATGGAATCATTGAATTTATGTTAAAGGGGCAACGAAGCGATGAATGCAAAAGCAGCAACCAATTACAAAATTGTCGACTGCACAATCCGCGACGGCGGACTCGTCAACAACTGGGACTTCAGTATCGAATTCGTCCAGCATCTGTACAACAGTCTGAACGAAGCTGGCGTGGAATATATGGAGATTGGCTACAAAAACTCGCCGAAGCTGCTCAAGGGGGCCGACGCCGCCGGTCCATGGCGCTTCCTCGACGACGACTTCCTGCGCAAGGTCATCCCGCAGAAGCTCGACACCAAGCTGTCCGCGCTGGTCGATATCGGCCGCGTCGACGAGAGCGACATCCTGCCGCGCGAGGAGAGTCTGCTCGACCTGATCCGCGTCGCCACTTACATCCAGGATGTGGACAAGGCGCTCGAGCTGGTGAAGCTGTTCCACGAGCGCGGCTATGAGACAACATTAAACATTATGGCGCTCTCCAACGTGATGGAGCATCAGCTGCTGGAAGCGTTCGAGCAGATCAATGACAGCGTCGTCGACGTCGTCTACATCGTCGACTCCTACGGCAGCCTTGCGCCGAGCGACTTTAACCTGCTGGTGGACAAGTTCAAAAAGCATCTGCCGAAGAAACGTCTGGGCGTGCATACGCACAATAACATGCAGCTGGCGTTCGCCAACACGCTCGTCTCGGTCGACAAGGGCGTCGAGCTGCTGGACGCTTCCGTCTATGGCATGGGCCGCGCCGCTGGCAACTGTCCGACGGAGTTGCTGGTCGCCAATCTGAAAAATCCAAAATACAACGTCCGTCCGGTGCTGGACATGATCGAGCAATACATGCTGCCGCTTCGCGAGAAGGAAGAGTGGGGCTACATCATCCCTTACATGATTACCGGCATGTTCGACGAGCATCCGCGCTCGGCGATGGCGCTGCGCAGCACGGCGGACAAGGATCGCGTCGTCGACTTCTATGACAAGCTGACGACGCCTGAGGTTTCGCCTGGACAAGCCTAAGCAGCACGTACCATCCTCAGTCGGAGGAACAAGCCATGCAACAATTCGGCAAGATCAGAACGCAAAAAATCTATGAGCAAATCGCCGAGCAGCTGCAGTCGCGCATCGAACAGGGCGGCTGGGTAAGCGGCGACAAGCTGCCCTCGACCAAGGAGCTGTCCGAGCAGTTCCGCGTCGGCCGCTCGACGATGCGCGAGGCGCTGAGCGCGCTCAAAGCCAAAGGCTTGATCGAGATCCGTCAGGGCGAGGGCTGCTTTGTCCGCGAGCTCAGTCCGACGGAGCTGGAGCTGCCGGAGCTGCTCTTGCCCGGCAAGGAGTCGGTGCTGGAGCTGCTCGAGGCGCGCAAGGCGCTGGAGATTGCCGGCAGCGCGATCGCAGCCGTCAAGCATACCGACTCGGATCTGGCGGCCTTGCAGACGCTGCTCGGGAGTATGAAGGCGCATATCGGCGACGAGACGGCTGGCGAGGCTGCGGATCTGCGCTTCCACCAGTTGCTCGTGGAGGCGACGCATAACAGCATTATGGTGCGGCTGCTCGAGTCGATCTCCGCGCAGATGGAGGCGGCGATCCGCGAGACGAGACGGCTGCAGATCTATAGCAATGCCGAGGTGTCGCATCGCCTGTGGGAGGAGCATCAGGCGATCTATGATGCGGTCGCCCGGCGCGATCCTCCAGGGGCGGAGCAGGCGATGCGCAGCCACCTCGATCACGTCGAGCGGGTGCTGAGAGCCTATCTCAAAGGGTAGTCGGCGCTGAGCAATAGATCACGGATTTTGTTCAACAAGTCCGCTTTCGATCACGAGTTGATCATGGAAGGCGGGCTTTGTTGTGATTTTTTTTGTCATCCCCCTTTTCTTTTTCACAGATGTCTGATAACCTGATAACATATGAATTATACATTGCATGCAGAGGGGTTCAGCCATGAAAGTATCATTGTTTGTCACCTGTCTGGCGGATAATCTGTACCCAGAGGTTGTTGAAAGCGTTGCCCGCATATTGACCGATTACGGCTGCGAGGTTGATTTCCCCGAAGCGCAGAGCTGCTGCGGTCAACCAGCGTTCAATAGCGGCTATCAGGACGAGGCGCGCGAGGTGTCGCGGCAGTTGATCCGGGCGTTCGAGCATAGCGATTATGTCGTCTCTCCGTCCGGCTCCTGCGCCGGCATGGTGCATCATTTCTACCCGTATCTGTTCCGCGATGAGCCGGAGTGGGCAGCCAAGGCGGAGGCGCTGGTCGGCAAGATGTACGAATTCTCGCAATTTCTCGTCGGTGTGCTCGGCGTGACCGATGTCGGCGCATCCTTCCCGCACAAGGTTACGTATCACCCGTCGTGCCACGGGATGCGACTGCTCGGAGTGAAGGATGAGCCGATGCAGCTGCTGTCCGCTGTCGCCGATATCGAGTATCAGGATCTGCCCAGTCGCGACGATTGCTGCGGCTTTGGCGGCACCTTCGCGATCAAGATGGCTGACATGTCGGAAGCGATGGTATGCGAGAAGGCAGCTAATGTGTGCAAGTCAGGAGCAGAGGTGCTGGTCGGCACGGATATGGGCTGCATGATGAATATCGGCGGCCGGCTCAACAAGGAAGGCAAGCCGGTGCGGGTCATGCATCTGGCGCAGCTGCTAGAGGAAGGGAGAGCGAAGCGATGAGTGGACATGGCAATACGGCGGTAGACGAGCGGATCGGCAGCGGGCTGAAGTCGCGGACGAAGCATGCGCTGAACGACGAGTTCCTGCGCAAGGCGGTCGCGTTCACAACCGACAAGCTGAAGAACGGCCGGCTCCAGGCGATGGACACGTTTGGCGACTGGGAGGCCTGGCGCGAGCGCGGGCGGGCGATCCGTTCGCACACAATCGCCAACCTCGATTATTATCTCGGACAGTTCGCGGACAATGTCGTCCAGGGCGGAGGGAATGTATACTTCTGCAAGGAAGGCAAGGATGCGGTACGGACATTCATGGACATCGCCGAGCGCAACAAGGCGAAGCTGGTCGCCAAGGGCAAGTCGATGGTGTCCGAGGAGATCCATTTGAACCAGGAGCTGGAGAAGAAGGGGATCGAGGCGATCGAGACCGATCTGGGCGAGTATATCCTGCAGCTGGCCCGCGAGACGCCGTCGCATCTGATCATCCCGGCGATCCACAAAAACAAGCAGCAGATCGCCGAGCTGTTCACCGACGCCTCGGGCGAGCACTTCGAGCCGGAGACTAAGGTGCTGGCCGAGTACGCTCGCAAGAAGCTGCGCAATTACTTCCTGGAGGCGGATATCGGGCTCACCGGCTGCAACTTCGGCGTCGCCGAGTCGGGCTCGATCACGCTCGTCTCCAATGAAGGGAACGGCCGCATGGTGTCGACGTTGCCCAAAGTGCATGTCGTCGTCATGGGCATGGAGCGTCTCGTGCCGACCTTCGAGGACCTCGAGGTCGTGCTCAACCTGCTCGCCCGCAGCGCCACCGGGCAGAAGCTGACGACGTATACATCGATCCTGACCGGACCGAGGGCGAGCGGCGATCTGGACGGCCCGGAGGAGCTGCATGTGATCATCCTCGACAACGGCCGTTCGGAGCAGCTCGGCGACCCGATCTTCCAGGAGGTGCTGAACTGCATCCGCTGCGCTGCCTGTCTCAATGTGTGTCCGGTATATCGCCATGTCGGCGGCCATACGTATGGCTCTGTCTATAGCGGGCCGATCGGCGCGGTGCTGACGCCGCTCCTGCAGCAGGATATGAAGGAAGCGGGTACGCTGGCCTATGCCTCCAGCCTGTGCGGGGCTTGCTACGAGGCGTGTCCGGTGAAGATCCCGCTCCATGACATGCTCGTCCATCTGCGACATCGCAAGGTGAAGATGAAGCTGACGTCGCTGCCGGAGCGGATCGCCTTCAAGTCGTATCAGACGATCTTCGGCAACATCAAGCTCTACAAGCTGGCGACCAAGTCGGCCTACTATATGCAGAAGCCGCTCGTGCGCGACGGCATGATCAAGGCCGGCCCGCCGCCGCTCTCGGGGTGGACGCAGTCGCGCTTCATGCCGATGCTGCCCAAGCAGTCGTTCCGCGACAAGTGGGGCGCGCTGCAGCAGGAGCTGGCGAGCAGACGGAAGGAGGGAGGCAAGCGATGAGCACTTCGTCCGAACGACGCGCGCCCGGCAGGATGACCGGTCGCGACGCCTTCATGACCCACATCGCCTCCCGTCTGGGACGCCGGACGCCGGGCCAGACGCCGCCGGAGCGGCCGTTCAAGGGAGCGCCGGAATTCTACACGCAGCGCCAGATGACGCAGGAGGAGCATATCGAGCAGTTCATGGCCAACTGGACGGCGCTGAGCGGCAAGGTGCTGGTCGTCAGCGAGGCGGAGGCGCCTGCCGCGGTGGCGGCCTATATCCGTCAGATCTGCGAGGAGCACGGGATCACGCGGATTACGCGCTGGGAGCATGAGGCGCTGATCGCGCTTGGCTTCGACGGACCCGTCCGCGAGGCGGGCATCGAGATCGTACCGTGGCGCGAGGACGGCGCGGATGGCATCGAGCCTGGGGCGTCGCCGAGCGGCGTGGGCGGAGTGTGGCAGCAGCGAGAGCGGCTGCTGCGGGCTACCGAGACATGCAGACTTGGCATCGTCTGGCCAGATTACGCCGTCTCCTCGACCAGCTCGCTGGCGTTGTTCAGCCATGGCGGCAAGGGACGCTCGGTCAGTCTGCTAACGGACGCCCTGCTGGCCGTGTTCCGCGCAGATCAGCTGGTGTTCCGGATCGGCGAAGCGTTCGAGCAGTTCAAGCAACGCTATCCGGACGCGGTCGACATGCCGGCCTCGCTTAATCTGATCACCGGCCCGAGCCGCAGCGCCGACATCGAGAACGATCTGACGATCGGCATCCACGGCCCGGGCAAGGTGCACGCCGTCATTATTCGATAACAGACTGTCAGACACCTGGGCGGCAGGACTGTCTCCACCTCGACGGGTGGGGCAGTCCTTTTTCATGTGGCACGACACGCATCGCCGGGTAATGGTACAATAGGCGGGGGATTCACGAGTTTTATACATAAAGCGATCAAAGGAGGAATTATATATGGCTGGAACGACAACAATCGAAGATATCGTGGCGGTGCTGGAGGCGAGACGGCCGTTGCAGCCGCTGCAGCCCAGGCGCATCTGGGACGAGGCGCTCGATCGGCAGATCGCGGAGCTGCGCATCCACGACTTGGGCGCGCTCGCCGGCGAGACCGACAAGATCTTGTCCATCCAGGCGGGACTGCATCTGTGGAATGATAGCCTGGACCGCTCGCATACGCTCTCGCAGGATCTCGAGCATCCGACCGGCAGCTACTGGCATGGCATCATGCATCGGATGGAGGGTGACTTCAGCAATTCGAAATACTGGATGCGCCAGGCGGGCGAGCATCCCGCGATGCTAGAGCTGCATCGCGAATCACAGCAGTGGCTGCGTGAGCATGGCCAACTCGAATCGCTGGCAGAGAGTGAGGCCCTTCGCATTCTGTTTGCGTTGCGAGATGGAGAGGCATGGGACCCCTACCGTTTCGTGGACGCCGTCGAGCGGCTGCAATACGATAGCCAGCCCGACGATCAGGTTCGTCAGGCGTTGGAGCAGCTGCAGTATATCGAGATGCGCTGCTTGCTCCGCTACTGCCTCGCGGCGTAGCGGGATGCTGCATCACAGTCCTGTGATCTCGCCCTCGCCGCGGATCGCCGCCGCCTGATGCCGGGGGTTGGCATGCAAATAGCCGCTCCCGGTCAAGCGTTTGCCGCCGACGGTGATCAGCTCCAGCTCGATGCCGATCTCCTCGGCGGTATAGAAGTGTTGCAGCAGCGCGTCATCGGCGATGCCGTCTACATCCAGATACCATAGCCTCGAGCCCATTTCGGTAACGACGACGAGCTGCGCGGACGCGAAGGTCGGCTGCCAGGTCTGGCGCTGCGTCGAACGGATGAGAATTTCGGCCAGTTCATATTGCTCCACTCAGATCCCTCCTTCATTAATTCTTCATTTACATTATCCGGGGCGCGTCCGCTTGTCAAATCGCTGCTCAATCAGATGGTTATTACAGGAAAAGAAAAGCTGGACAAGCGCTATCTCTTTGCTCCAATATAAAGAGGTCGCCCGTTATCGAGATCGAGAAGCCGGCGCCAACACACGCTTAAAGCTATCGTCTCGGGAGGAACGCATGTCCATTAACAGCGCAGAGAAGAAAACGATCTGGACGGCGGTGCTGGCCGTTCTCAGTCTGGTCGCTATATTGGGATTGCAAGACTGGTTGTATACCGACTTTGATTTGCATGCCTATATGCTGTTTCACAATGGCATTGAATATATTACCTACGGTATCGGCTTCTCCATGCTACTGCTGGGCAGCATCTTCTTCGTTCATACGTTGACTGCACATCGGCTGTATCTGGCAGCGCTGTATCTCATCGTCGGGATGATGGAGATTATGCATGTCTGGACCAATGAAGGGATGCCGCGGCATATGCCAATCGGCGATACCTCAGTTGGGCTGGTCTTCTCTGAGCTCGCCCAGGCGGTGGGAGCTGCAGGGCTATTTCTGATTTTTCGGACTCGTGACCGACCGGTGTCGGCGAGCCGGCGGCTGCCTGTACTGGCCGCTTCGGCGACGATCGGCATACTGCTCATTCTGACGATCAACACGCTCACGCTCCGTTGGGGAGACGCGCTGATGAGCGGCGAGTCGTGGATCGCCATCCGAACCTTGTCGGTGACGATAACCTTCTCCTGCCTCTCGATGGCGCTCTTTACGATCCTGTACCGCAACCGGACGGAGCGCCCGCCAGCGCTGCTGACGATCGTGCAAGCGCTGACGTGGCAGCTGGCTGCGGCAACGGCGATTGCGCTGTCGCAGACGACGACGGACTTCTATATGGTGGTCGGTCATCTCTACAAGCTGATCGGTTACTGCTATCTGATCAAAGGAATCTACCTCGTATCGGTGGAGGAGCCGTATCGTCGACAGAAGCTCGCAGAGGAGCGGATCAACTACCTGGCTTACCATGATGAGCTCACCGGACTGTCGAATCGCCGGCTGCTCTCCGAGCAGATGAATCGGGAGCTATCGGCGGCTCGTGAACGCAGCTCGATGCTGGCGGTGCTGCTGCTCGATGTCGACCGGTTCAAAACGATCAACGACTCGCTTGGCCATCGTGTCGGCGATCGCATCCTGAACGCAGTGACCGAGCGGCTGCTGGCTGTTGTAGAACGTCGGGAGCATGTGTTCCGGATGGGCGGCGATGAATTTACGATCCTCCTGACTGATCTGGCCTCGCGGGCGGAGGCAGAGGAGACGGCTGCCCGGATCGTCCAGAGCTTCTCGACGCCGATTCCGATGGAGCATAGCGAGTATCATATCACGGTCAGTGTCGGCATCTCTTTCTATCCCGAGGATGCCGACAATGTCGACGATCTGATCAAAAATGCCGACATCGCCATGTACAGCGCCAAGGCGCTCCGCAACGAATACCGGCTGTTCACGCCCGGCATGAATACGAAGGCGGACGAGCGGCTGCTGCTGGAGAACGACATGCGGCGGGCGCTGGAGCAGCAACAGTTCTACCTGCTGTATCAGCCTCAGATGGAGCTGAGTACGGGGCGAACGCTCGGAGCCGAGGCATTGATCCGCTGGCGTCATCCCCAACGAGGCGAGCTGTCGCCGATCGCGTTCATCCCGATCGCCGAGGAGAACGGGATGGTGCTGCAGCTCGGCGAGTGGGTGCTGCGGGAGGCTTGTCGGCAGAACAAAGCGTGGCAAAACCAAGGCCTGCCGCCGATCACGGTATCGGTCAATCTGTCGATGCGTCAGTTTGCCCAAGCCGATCTGGTCTCCCGGGTGCAGGCCATTCTGGAGGAGACCGCGCTGTCTCCCCAATACCTTGAGCTGGAGATTACAGAGAGCATGACCTCGGATGTCGATCATGCGATCGTCACCTTGACGGAGCTGAAAAAGCTGGGCGTGAAGATCAGCATCGACGACTTCGGCACGGGCTACAGCTCGCTGCTCTATCTGAAGAAGTTCCCGATCGACAAGCTCAAGATCGACCGTTCCTTTGTCTTCGAACTGACGGTAGGCAGCAGCGATGCGGCAATCGTCACAACGATAACGATGATGGCGCGCCAGCTCGGTCTGCGGGTGACCGCCGAGGGCGTAGAGAACAGCGCCCAGCTTCAGTTTTTGCAGGAGCTGCAATGCGACGAAGCCCAAGGCTACTATTTTGCCAAGCCGCTGCCGACCGAGGAACTCCAGCGTTGGCTGGAGCTAGCGGGCGTTACGAGCGCCTAAGCGCCTCGGGGGAGCGTTCCGTTTGCAGCCGAATAAGGCCTAGGGCGAGCATGACATGCCACAAGCCCCTCCCTCACAGCAACGTGAGAGAGGGGCTTGTTTTTGCATAATGCAGGTTACTGACACAGCTTTACAGATCGCCCCAGTTCAGGTTGGACGACTTGCTGTAGTTGGTCACCTTCTGCTCGAAGAAGTCGGTCTTCATGCCGTTCATGTTGCTGAAGCTCTCGACCCAGCGCATCGGATGCTCGGTGATCTCCGGGTAGAGGATGTCCAGCCCAAGCTTGCGCAGTCGCTCGTTGGACAGGTACTTGATGTACTGGTCGATGATCTCGTTGGTGATGCCGGCGATCTGGTTGTTCGTGATGTACTGGCCCCATTCGATCTCGTGCTCGACGGCAGTCTTCATCATCTGACGCAGCTCCTCGACCAGCACCGGCGTGAACAGCTCGGGGTTCTCCTTGCGCACCTCGCGGAAGATGCCCTGGAACAAGGCCAGATGCGTCAGCTCGTCGCGCTGGATGTACTTGATCTCGGATACGGTGCCGAGCATTTTGCCCTGGCGGCCGAGCGCGTAGAAGAAGCTGAAGCCGCTGTAGAAGTAAATGCCCTCGAGAATGTAATTCGCCATAATCGTCTTGACGAGATTTTGCGAGGACGGGTTGGCGATGAAGTTCTCGTACAGGTCAGTGATGAATCGATTGCGCTTGAGCAGGTTTTTGTCCTCGCGCCACAGGTTGTAGATCTGGTCCCGCACCTCCGCCGAGCAGACGCTGTCGAGGATGTACGAGTAGCTCTGGCTGTGCACTGCCTCCTGGAACGTATGGACCGTCAGGATCAGATTGACCTCCGGCGCGGTGATGTACTCGTTAATATTGGGCAGGTTCGCCGTCTGCAGCGAGTCCAGGAAGATCAGGAAGCTGATAATCTTGTCGTAGCTGTTGCGCTCGGAGAGCGACAGGTTCCGGTAGTCCTTGGCATCCTGAGCCAGCGGGATCTCCTCAGGGATCCAGAAGTTGTTCATCATCGTCCGGTACATCTTGGTCGCCCAGTCATACTTGACATTGTTCAGCTCGATCAGGTTGGTCGTGTTGCCGCCGATCATCTTGCGCTTGCCCCAGTCGCGGTCGCCGTCCTCGTTGAACAGCTTCTTGCGCTGCAGTTCCATACTCATCCTCCTCAAAATGTACAGATTAACAATTATTTATGAGCTGCAGCTTTCGCAGTCGTCGACTTCCAGACTCTTGTTACGGACGTAGTAGACGGTTTTGAGTCCGTTCTTCCAGGCTGCCATGTAAAGGTCCAGGAACTCCTTGGCCGAGTAGTTCGGCGTGATGTACAGGTTAAAGGATTGTGCCTGATCGATGTGGCGCTGGCGCTTGCCGGCGGCCTTGATGCTCCAGTGCTGATCGATATGGTGCGCTTCCTTGTAAAACCAGAACGTCGCATCGCTAAGATTCGGCGCCGTTTGCGGGATGACCGCGTTTTTCTTCTCCTCGACGAAAAACTTGTTGAAGATCGGGTCGATGCCCGCCGTCGAGCCGGCGATCAGCGACGTCGATGCGGTCGGCGCGATCGCGAACATCCAGGCGTTGCGGACGCCGTGCTCGGCGACCTGCGCCTTCAGCTCCAGCCACTCGGGGCTCGTATAGTCGCGCTGCTCGAAGTAGGCGCCGGTCTGCCATTCGCTGCCCTCGAATACCGGATACGCGCCTTTCTCCTTGGCGATGCTCATCGATGCCTTGACGGCGCAGTAGTTGATCCACTCGTAGAGCTCGTCCACCCGCGTCAGATGCTCCTCGCTCTCCCAGGCGATGCTGTTCAAGGCGAGCCACTGATGATAGCCGCTTGTGCCGAGGCCGACGGCGCGGTACTTCTTGTTGGTGATCTCTGCTTGCGGCACAGGATAGTGGTTCAGGTCGATGACGTTGTCCATCATCCGCATCTGGCAGGTAACGACCTCCTCGATCTCTTCCTTGGTGCGCGTGCGGCCCAGGTTAAGCGAGGAGAGGTTGCAGACGACATAGTCGCCGCTCTTGATCTGCGTCGTGATGATGCCGTCCTCGTGCGTCGTCTGGATGAACTCGGTCGGGCTCATGTTCTGGCAGATCTCGGTGCACAGGTTGGAGCAGTAGACGATGCCCTTGTGCTTGTTCGGGTTGGCGCGGTTGACCGTGTCGCGGTAGAAGATGAACGGCGTGCCCGTCTCGAACGAGCTGGTCAGGATCTTCTTCATAATCTCGATCGCCGGCACTTCCTCGCGGCTCAGCGATTCATTGGCGACGCAAGCCTCGTAGCGAGCTTCCCACTCCTCGCCCCAAGCGTCCTCAAGCGACCAGCCCATATATTCGCGCACCTCGAGCGGGTCGAACAGACACCAGGTCTCGCGTTCCTCGACCTTGCGCATGAACAGATCGGGGATGCAGACGCCAGGGAAGATGTCATGCGCCTTCATCCGGTCGTCGCCGTTGTTGGTCTTCAGGTTCAGGAAGTCAAAGATATCCTTGTGCCAGACATCCAGATAGATGGCGACGGCGCCGGAGCGTACGCCGAGCTGGTCGACTGCAACCGCCGTGTTGTTGTAGTTTTTGATCCACGGCACGACGCCGCCGGCGACGCCCTTGTATCCGCGGATGTTGGAGCCGCGGCTGCGTACCTTGCCGATGTAGATGCCCATGCCGCCGCCGAACTTCGATACTTGCGCGAAGCTGGAGTCGACATGATAGATGCCCCACAGATTGTCCGGCACCGTATCGATAAAGCAGCTCGAGAGCTGGTGGAACGGCTTGCGCGCATTGGCCAGCGTTGGCGTAGCGACCGTCATTTGGAGGCGGCTCAGGACGTCGTAGAATTTTTTGGCCCAGTGGAGCTTGTCCTGCTCCTTCATCGCCAGATGCATCGCCACGCCCATGAACATCTCCTGCGGCAGCTCGAGGATATCGCCGCCGTAGCCCTTGATCAGATAGCGGTCGGCGAGCGTCTTCAGGCCGATATAGTTGAAGAGATAGTCGCGCTCCGGCACGATGTAGTTGCCCAGCTCCTGGATTTCTTCGCGGCTGTAATGCTCGAGAATATAGGCTCCGTACAGCTTCTTGTCGGTCAGGTAGGTGAGCAGCGAGTAGAAGTCGCCATAACCGAAATAGCCGTACTTGCGATTAATTTGCGATTCTTTGTATAGATCGTATACGAGCAGCTTGGCTGCGACATACTGCCAGTTAGGCTGCTCGATGCTCGTCTTCTCGACGGCGACCTGGATGAGCGTGCGCTGTACTTCCTTAGTCGTAATATTGTTGCGGAAGTAAGGGAGCAGCGCCGTCTCGAGCTCCAGCGGGTCGCAGCCTTCAAAGTCGACGCAGGCAAAATCGATGACCTTTTTCAGCTTGGAGAAGATGAGTTCTTCCTTCTGGCCATTACGTTTGATAATATCCAATTGCTAGTGTCACTCCTTATGTAAGGACTCTCCTGAAAGAGACCATAAGATACAATATATTGTAGCATGATTGAAATCAGGGCCCAAGATATTGCGATATTCAAGAAAAGGGACAATTCCCTCGCAAGCTTCCATTGTACCCGAAAGCGCGGGATTGTTCAATCTTTTGCCTTGGTAAAGTGTGGCTGGAAATAGTAAACTAGCAAGAGATAAGGCAAAGATTTGAGAGGAAGTGTATCCTTGTGAACAGTTATGCACTAGCGCCGCGCTCGAGCGGACTGAGATACACGCTGCTGCTGACGGTCGTCGCTATGCTGCTCTGCGGCTGGCTCATCGGCCCGCAGTCGGTCGCTGCCCATGCGTCGGTCGAGACGTACAGTCCAGAGCCCGGGGCCCGGATGGAGACCGGGCCAGCAGAGGTGAAGATCGGCTTCAACGAGCCGATCGAGACGCAGCTCGGCTCGCTGCGCGTGCTCGACTCGAGATCCGAGCCGGTGACAGGCGAGCGAGCCATCGTCTCGGACGATCGGACGATGATCTCGCTGGCGCTGCCCGCGCTGTCCGAGGGCGTTTACACGGTAGCTTACAACGTCATCTCCGCCGACGGGCACCCGGTTAGCGGCACGTACGTCTTCGTCGTCGGCGATCCGCCGGGCGGTCGCGACGCTTCGTCCTTCAACCTGCACGAGCAGATGGGCCATAGCGGCCACGCCGCGTCGACGCAGCTGACGACGGGCGAGTTCGCCCTGTACGGCTCGCGTATCCTGTATTACCTGGCGCTGCTGCTCGTCTCGGGCGTTATGCTCTGGTACGCGATGCTGCGGGCCAAAAACGACGTCCTGCTCTCCGTCTTCCGCACCTGGGGGCGCTGGCTGACGCTCGCCTACGCGGCCGGCTCGCTGCTCTATGTGCTCGCTCATGCCAGCGAGCTTATGGAGGGCCAGCCGGCGGACGATTGGCTGCGACTGTTCACGCGGACGGAGATCGGACTGACCTGGGCGGCGATCATCGCCGTCGCGCTGCTCGGCTTCCTCATACTAAGGGCAGGCCGCCTGCTGCGCGGGATCTGGGCGCTGGCCGCGCTCGGACTGGAGGCCTGGAGCGGTCATGCCGCCGCCTATGAGCCGCTGACGTATGCGATCGGGCTCAATCTGGTCCATATCGTCGCCTCAGCGGTATGGGCGGGCGGGCTGTTGTTCCTGCTCGCGCTTTGGTTCGAGGAGCGCAAGGACGCTGGGCGCTTCGCCGAGAAGTTCACGACAGCTGCGTGGATCTCGATCCTGCTGCTGACGGTGACAGGGGTCCTGTCGGCGCTGCTGTTCCTGCCGAGCTTCGACTATCTGTTCTATACGGCATGGGGGGCGCTGCTCATCATCAAGACCGGCTTCGTGCTGCTGGTCGTCGCTGTCGGCGCTTGGCTGCGCATCCGGGTGAAGCGGGGCGATCTGCCGGAAGGCCGGCTGCTGAAGGCAGACGTGGCCCTGATGGCGCTGATCATCGCGGTCGTCGGCATCTTCACCTATATCAGTCCATTGCCAGCCAACGAACCGGTGTCCGAGCATCAGATGGGGACAGAGATGCACATCACGCTGCGCATCACGCCCAACGTGCCGGGCGCGGACAATCAGTTCATCGTCAAGGTGTGGCTGCCGGAGGAGTCGGGCCAGCCCAAGTCGGTGTCGTTGACGCTGCATTCGCTAAGCCAGCCGGAGCTGGGCGGCATCGAGGTGCCGATCGAGGTGTTCGAGGACGACGAGGTCGACGCATTCACCGGTTATGCCAAGGCGACCTACCGGGCCACCGGCAGATATATCCCGTTCGCTGGCGAATGGCAGGCACAGATGAGGGTACGCGATAAGGACGACATCGAGCGGGTTCATGAAGAGGTGTTCCGCAACTACTGATGCATATCATCACCGTCTCTGGCGGCGACGATCAAGGAGGGGGTGCGGCATGTCGTATCAACAGATCAAATGGCTCATCTTGTGGATTCCGACGCTGACGATCGGCATCTGGGAGTATCTCCGTCATACGGTGCTGCTGCCCTATCTGTCGATGGAGCTGGGCAATCTGCTGTCGCCGTTTATCGTCTTCGCGGTAACGGTGACCTTGCTCCGCAAGCTGTTCCGCAAGCTGGAGACAACACAGGAGACGCTGCGGCGCGAGCAGTCGCTGAAGGCTGCGCTGGAGGAGCGCGAGCAACTCGCCCGGGAGTTGCATGACGGCATCTCGCAGTCGCTGTTCCTGCTCTCGGTCAAGCTGGATCGCCTGGAACAGACGGACAGCAAGTCGGAGGCGCAGGAGCAGACGCGCCAGATCCGCAGCACCGTACGCCATGTTTATGAGGATGTTCGGCAGTCGCTGGCTGCGCTCAAGGAAGCGCCGGTTGTCACCGACCTCTCCTGGACGCAATCGGTACGGACGCTGGCAGCGGATATCGAGAGCGTCAGCTGTGTCCGGGTCATGCTGGATTGGCGGCTCTCGGACGCCCTGCTCTCCGCCAGAGAGAAGGTCGAGCTGTTGTCCATCGTCCGCGAAGCGCTGCTCAATGTGCAGAAGCATGCGCAGGCGACCGAGGCGGCGGTAAGCTGTCGCGCACACGAGCAAGGCTTCAGTTGCGAAATCCGGGACAACGGCATCGGACTGCGGGAGGAGCGCCGCCGGGCAGCGGGCTGCTACGGTCTGCGTATGATGGAGAGCCGGGCAGAGGCGATGGGCTGGCAGTTGACCATCGAGAGCGGACAAGGGACGGCAGTACGGATCGAGAGCAAGGGTGGTGCCCGCCGATGACCAATCACAATACGGCGGCGCGGCGGCGTGTCCGGCTGCTGCTCGTCGATGATCATCCGCATGGCCGCGAAGGAATGCGGATGATCGTCGAGGGCGATCCGCTCTTCGAGATTGTCGGCGAAGCGGCCAGCGGAGAGGAAGCGCTCGCCATGAATGAGCGGCTCGCGCCTGAGATGATCCTGATGGATATTAGCATGCCGGGGATCGGCGGCCTGGAGGCGACGCGTCGAATCAAGGCGGCGAGTCCCGAGGTGAAGATCGTCATGGTCACTGTCTCCGATGACATCACGCATCTGTTCGAGGCGCTGAGGCGCGGCGCGCAAGGTTATCTGCTCAAAAATCTGACCGCCTCCTCCTGGCTGGAATATCTAAGCGCGGTCGCGGTCGATGAAGCGCCGATGTCGAAGGGGCTGGCGATGCGGCTGCTCCAGGAGTTCGCGTCGGGGGGCGAGGAGCCGCCGCTGGCCCGGCACGAGGCGTCCGGGACAACGCGGCCCAAGAGCGATGCAGCCGAGACAATGGGGCCCGGCGGCATGACGGCGGTCGGACGACCACATTTCCGCGCGCAGCTCCCAGCGCGCCCGCCCAAGAGCGCGGCGCTCGGCACGACGCCGCTCACGCCGCGCGAGCTGGAGGTGCTGGAGCGGGTGGCGCATGGCGAGTCGAACCGCGAGATCGCGGAGAGCTTCGGCATCTCGGAGCACACGGTCAAAAATCACCTCAAGCATATTCTGCAAAAGCTCCATCTGGCGAATCGCGTGCAGCTGACGAGATATGCCTACGAGCAGGGATATGTGAACCGACGCGAGTGAGCATGGACACAACGTCGGTCACAATGCTGTCACGGATATAGCCCTTACGAGTCATGCGAAATACAGTCGGGCAAGCTATACTCGTGCTAGAAACCGGATCGACCGATTACGAACAGGGGGATGAACAACATTGAGTAGAAGACGGATCAGCGTCAGCATCCTGCTGACAGCAGTGACCTTGCTGTTGTGGGCAAGCGTGGCCAGCGCACATGTAACCGTGCAGCCGCAGGAAGTGGCGAGAGGCTCGTACGAGGTGTTCACGGTGCGCGTGCCAAGCGAGACGAAGGATACCCATACCGTCGAGGTGCGGGTAGCTGTGCCGGATGGCGTCAATATTACCCGTACCGAGCCGAAGCCTGGCTGGACGACTGAGCTGGAGCGCGAGGACAACCGGATCGTCAGCGTCGCATGGAAGGCAGAGGGCGAAGGGCTGGCGGACACGGAGTTCGCAGAGTTCCGCATGCAGGGGCGGGTGGCCGACGATGCGACCGAGCTGGTCTGGCGCGCTTACCAGACGTACGCGGACGGCAGTCTCGCCGAGTGGATCGGCGCGCCGGACACCGGCTCGCCGATGCCGGCCTCGCTGACCAAGGTCGTCGAGGGCGCGGCGCAGAGCGACGGCCATAGTCATGGCGGCGCATCCACCGACGCAGGTACGCCTGCAGGAGAGTCGCCCGCCAACGCAGGCGAAGCCTCCGGCAACGCAGACGCGGCCGCAGGGGAGACGCCAGAGCAAGGGTCGGAGCTTGCCGGCACGTCCAACTTCAGCAAGGTGACGCTTGGGATCGCCATTTTGGCTGTGGTTCTGGCAGCGCTGGCGCTGTTGGTGGTGATGATGCGCGGCCGCAAGGCCTAGTCGTTCGTTCGACATTCGGGGACAAAGGCCGGATAGCGATAAATGCAAAAGTACCTTTATTTTCCGCGAAACGGGATGGAAATGCGATATCAGGATCGTGACACTAGAGCGGCGCAGGACATGCGACTGCCCCACGCGCAAGCGGCCGGTTAAGCGGTATGGCTCTCCTTCACAGCGAAGGAGAGCTTTTTTGGATGTTCCGCCCGAAAATGTATGAAACGCATGGCGTGCCTGCTGCGTACTACATGATGTCAGGTTCGCATAACTATGCATACAACTAGGGAATTAGGGAGGAGAACTTATGGAAGTACATGTGGGGGGAAAAGGGACAGAGCCGAACAAATTGCCGGCCATGCCGAAAAATCTGATGCGAAACATCATCATCGGCGTCGTCGTTCTCATCGCCATTTTGCTTGGTTCATCGACATTCTATACGGTAGAGGAGCAGGAGCAGGCAGCGATCCTGAGGTTCGGCCAGTATGTGTCGACGACGGAGAGCCCGGGTCTGCACTTCAAGATGCCGTATCCGATCGAGGAAGCGGTCATCGTACCGGCCAATCTGGAGCAGCGTATCCATATCGGCTACAAGGACCGGGGAGGCGAGGTCGTCTCGGTCGACGAGGAAGCGCTCATGATTACCGGCGATGAGAATATCGTCTCCGCAGACGCCGTCGTCGAGTGGAAGGTGGCCAATCTGGAGCAGTATCTGTACAATATCTCCGATGCCCAGACATTCCTGCGCAATTCGGCGATCTCGGCGATCCGCTCGGTCATCGGCGCGACCAAGCTGGACTTCGCCATCACCGATGGCAAGACGGCGATCCAGTCCGACGTCAAGAACAAGCTGATCGAGCTGCAGGAGCAATATGAGACAGGCATCCAGATCATCGACGTCAAGTTCCAGGATATCGAGCCGCCGGTCGGCAAGGTGCAGCAAGCGTTCAAGGACGTCACTAACGCCCGCGAGCAGCGCAGCACCAAGATCAATCAGGCGCAGAAATATGTCAACGACATCCTCCCGAAGGCGCGCGGCGAAGCGCAGGCGTTGCTCGAGCAGGCGGAGGGCGAGAAGCAATCGCGTATCCTCAACGCTCAAGGCGACGTGGCCAAGTTCAACGCCATCTATAACGAGTTTGTCAAAAATCCGAATGTAACGAGCCACCGACTCGTCCTTGAGACCTTCGAAAAGGTGCTGCCTGGCGCCAAGGTCATCATTACAGACGGCGCTGGCGACACCGTCAAATATTTGCCGCTCAACGAGCTGTTGAAATCATCCGGCTCGAGCAGCTCCGGCAGCACGTCTGCGCCGAAAGCGACGACACCGCCGCCAGCCGCGCAACCGGATAGCTCCGAGGACGCCGCCACCGAGGGAGGGACACAATAATGGTTAAACGCATAGCAGCTCTCGTCGTAGCGGTAGTCGCACTTATCCTGCTCTTCTCCTCGCTGTTCATCGTCAAGGAAGGCGAGTACAAGGTTGTGCTGCGGTTCAGCGAGGCCGTCCGCATCCACACCGAACCGGGGATGAAATTCAAGGTTCCATTTATCGAGTCGGTTACTTCGTTGCCGAAATATCAGATCATCTACGATGACAACAAGCCAACCGAGATTCTGACCAAGGACAAGAAGCCGATCAAGGTCGATAACTATACCGTATGGCGGATTACGCAGCCGCAGCAATTCCTGCGGACGCTGAAGACGATCAGCTCGGCCGAGGCGCGGATCGGCGACAACGTGTACAGCACGGTCCGCCGCAAGCTCTCCGAGATCGAATACGGGGACATCATCAGCGAGAATACGGCGCGCGGCGATCTGAACGTCGAGATTACCCGCGAGGTGGCCGAGACGGCCGAGCGTCAGAACTACGGCATCCAGATCGTCGATGTGCGGATCAAGCGGACCGATCTGCCCGAGGAGAATAAGGACAGCGTCTACGAGCGGATGATCTCCGACCGCCAGTCGATCGCTGCCGGCTATCTCTCGGAGGGCGACGAGGAGTCGCGCAAGATTACAGCGAGCGCTGATCGTCAGGCTCGCGAGCTGATGGCCAAAGCAGAGTCAGAGGCGAAGAAGATCGTCGCCGAAGGCGAGCAGGAGGCAGCCCGCATTTACAACGAAGCCTACGGCAAGGACACGAATTTCTATCAGCTGTACCGGACCCTGGAGAGCTACGTGACGACGATTCAGGACGAGACAGTCATCATGCTGCCGATCGATTCGCCGTATACGCGGATGTTGCTGGGCAGAGAATAGCGTTTTTGCAGCGGGGCGGCAGCGATGCCGCCCTTTTTGCCGTCCCGATAGCGGTGATCGGGCAGCGAGACCCTCACAGGCGGAGTCGTACTTGGATGGCGAGTGCAAAAAAATGTTGGCCTCTCGTATGCGATTCATGCAACCGAATGCGGCCCTCGACGCATCTTAAAGGTAGAGAGCAGTGAGAGAGGGAGAGAATGCAGATGTACATCAAAGTAAAAGTGGGAACGCTCGTCATCCTCGCCGCTCTGGCGGCATTATGCGCAGGGATAGTGTATGCAACCTGGGACAATCCGACGCCGGATCGGCTGGCGTCGCTCATCATCGAGTCCTCGCCCAATCATGGCGATCGCATCGATGTGACGCCACGGGGATACAGCTATTCGCATCCGAGAGCGAACAAGCGGTCGGATGAACAGTTGCTCGTCGACACGCTCACGATGGTCGAGCAGTATCCCGATCATAGGTGGACGAAGACGCAAGGCGCCTACACGCTCGGCCATCTGTATCTGAAGATGGGACAGCGGGAGCAAGCGCTGCACTGGTTCAAGCAAGCTGCCGGGGTGAATGAGGAAGCGGTGCGATGGGTCGAGATGATGGAGCCGGCCGAGACATCGCACGAGCAGCTGTCGCTCAGCGGCCGCGTCCTGCTGGACGGCAAGCCTGGCTCCAATGTGATCGTCTATCTCCGTTCGGTCGATACGGATCATTGGTACAGTCCGGGCTATCTGCACTACCCGGCCGTGATGACCGACCGCGACGGCGAGTATCGCATCTATGGCGCGAGCCCCGGACGTTATGAGGTCGGTGTCGCCGTATTGCCGGAGCAACTGGAGGGGCTTGTCCGCACGGAGTCGCCCGAGGAGCCGGTAAGTCTGGCGGGCGACAGTCCGCAGACGCTGGATGTGCGCTTCGTGCCGAAGCTGCAGACGATCTCTCCCGGCGATGGGACGCAGATCGACGACGAGCAGCTGCGCTTCGTCTGGGAGCCTTATCCTGGCGCTGCGAGCTACCGATTGAACATCCAGTCGATCCAGAGAGACGAGCAGGGCAGACTATCCGGTACGACGACCCATGGCCTAGAGGAGTCCTGGACCGGTACGGAAGCCGTCTATACGGTAGACGAGCTGCGCGGTTATCCCGAGGGCATCTTTAGCGACATGGAGGGGCCCAAGCCGTCCTCGATCCTCGGCATCGTCTATCCTGGCGGTCTGTTCAGCTGGTCGGTCGATGCGTACGACGAGCAGGGGCTGAAGCTGAGCAGCAGCAGCACCTATTACGCGGTCTATGCCGGACGCCTGCCGATCTTCTCATTGTCCGACCGCGATCAGCTTGCCGGTGATCGTTATGTATTGGCTCGCGACTGGGAGCGGGCGATCGAGGCGTATCGACAAGAGGAGGATCGTCAGGATGCGATCCGGGCGCTCGGGCGCATCTATGCGATCGGCACCGGCAACAGCGGCGAAGGCAAGGACCCGCAGCTCGCCCTGGATTATTTCGGTCGGCTGACCGAGCTGTCGCCCTATGATGAGGGACTGGTAGACATGCTGCGGTCGGAGGAGCCAGGCGAGTGAGCGGGGCAGTGGAGACGAATCGGTCTGATGATCGGCAGGAGCCGCCGGATCAACTGCTGGCGGACCGGATGAGATCGGGCGATCAGGAGGCCTTGCGACTGACGATGGAACGCTACGGCGGACTGATCCTGCGCACCGCCTTCCTGCTGCTGCGGGATCGGCACTGGGCGGAGGACGTCAGTCAGGAAGTATTCATCCGGGCGTTTCGCTCGATCGACCAGCTGCATAATCGAGCGGCTTTGCGACCATGGCTGACGCGGATCACGGTCAACGAATGCCGGCAGCGGATGCGCAAGGCGGCGTGGAAACGTCTGGTGTTCGGCGAGCAGGCGATGCCGGAGCTGCCGTCGACGTTGCCCGGACCGGAAGCCTCTGCGACCGAGCTGACGCTGGCCGCCGATATCCAGTCGCTGCCCTACAAATATAGGGAGGTCGTCGTCCTCCATTATTATCATGATCTGTCGATCGAGGCGATCTGCGGACAGCTCCGGGAGAAGCCCGGCACGATCAAGAGCAGGCTGGCACGAGCGCGAGCAATGCTGAAGCACAAGCTGGATGGGGAGGAATGAGCATGTCGGAGCATAATCGTATACGACCGGCGGAACAGCTGGATGAGGAGACGCGGGAACTCGTCTTCACGACGGGGATGCAGACACGGGTCCTCGACCGTCTGCAGCGCCCGGAGCGCTGGTGGCAGCGCGAGGTTCGCATCCATGTGCCGACGGCGCTCGCAGCTGTCGTCCTCTGCCTGGGCTTGGCCTGGTGGCGGCTCGACTTGCCGATGCCGGACAACCCCGCCGCAGCCCGCGAGCCGGCGCTGATCGCGCTGCAATCGGGCATCTTCGTGGAATCCGAGCTGGATCGGATGATGGAGGGGGAATAGCCGGAGCAATTATCAGGCTGCCCTCAAAAGGCCGAAGAGGCACGGGAACGAATCTGTAGAAGCGAAGCGTTCGCCTTTGTCCCCGGATTTCAACCGCTAATGCGGTACAAACCAAGAAATCTGGGGACAACAGCGATCGGAAGATCGATCCCGTTACCGTAGGCTTCTTTTGAGGGAAGTCTGTATAGAAGCGCGGCAATGAGACGCTTGCATCCTGGCACCGCTCTGAGCTATAATATTAAGAATCGAAATTGTAAATGCAGTGATGGAGAAGAGTACGCAGTGCTACTGAACAGGGAGAGGACGCCGCGATTGAGAGTGTCCTTACAGACTCAGGCTGCCGAAGTTCGCTCCGGAGCAGCCCTCTGAACGACCGGTCTCGTCCGGTTCCGGTAGGAGGCGCCGGCACAGACCGTTATCTGGCTGAGGGATTGCAGGCGCGTACATGTGCGTCAGGCAGTCCGAATTAGGGTGGTACCACGGTTCTTTCGTCCCTTGCGGGAGGAAGGGCCTTTTTTATTTGCTCATTTTCAGGAGGCGAACAGCGATGAAAGAACGTTTGGAAGCTCTGCGCGTAGAAGCGCTGGAGGCGTTGCAGCAGGTAGCCGACCCCGGCAGTCTGAACGACCTGCGGATCAAGTATCTGGGCAAGAAAGGCGCGTTGACCGAGATTTTGCGCGGCATGGGCGGCTTGAGCGCGGAGGAGCGGCCTGTCGTCGGGCAGGTAGCCAACGACGTGCGCAGTGCTATCGAAGGCGCAATCGACGAGCTGCAGGAGCGGTTCCAGCGCGAGGAGACAGCAGGCAGGCTGCGCGCCGAGACGATCGACGTGACGCTGCCCGGCAAAGCGCCGGCAAGCGGCGCCGTCCATCCGCTCAACAAGGTGGCGCAGGAGATTGAGGATGCCTTCATCGGCATGGGCTATACGATCGCCGAGGGCCCGGAGGTCGAAGAGGATTTCTATAACTTCGAAGCGCTCAATTTGCCGAAAAACCATCCGGCGCGCGACATGCAAGATTCCTTTTACATCACCGACGAGATCCTGATGCGCACGCATACGTCGCCGGTCCAGGTGCGGACGATGAAGCAAATGAACGGCAAGCCCGTCAAGGTCATCTGCCCCGGCAAGGTGTATCGCCGCGATGACGACGATGCGACGCATTCGTTCCAGTTCAACCAGATCGAAGGTCTGGTCATCGACAAAAACATCCGCATGAGCGATTTGAAGGGCACGCTGTTGCAATTCGTGCAGCAGATGTTCGGCCGTCAGGCGCAGATCCGCCTCCGTCCAAGCTTCTTCCCGTTCACCGAGCCGAGCGCCGAGGTCGACGTCACCTGCGTCCAGTGTCAAGGCCATGGATGTCGGATGTGCAAGCAGACCGGCTGGTTGGAGATTCTCGGCTGCGGTATGGTTCACCCGCGCGTTCTGGAGATGGGCGGCTACGATCCCGAGGAAGTGAGCGGCTTTGCGTTTGGCATGGGCGTCGAGCGGATCGCGCTGCTGAAGTATGGCATCGACGATATCCGTCATTTCTATGCTAATGACCTCCGGTTCCTGAGCCAGTTCACCAGAATGTGACGAAAGGAAGAAAACAGAGATGAACGTATCCTATAAATGGCTAAATGAATATGTCGACCTGAGCGGACTGACCCCTGAAGAGATCGCGGAGCGGATGACAGGCGGCGGCATCGAGATCGACCGCGTCGAGTCGCGCAATCAGGGCGTCACCGGCGTCGTCGTCGGCTATGTGAAGCATAAAGAAAAGCATCCCGACGCAGACAAGCTGAATGTGTGCAAGGTGGATGTCGGCACGGACGAGGAACTGCAGATCGTCTGCGGCGCGTCGAATGTCGATGCCGGTCAGCATGTGCCAGTTGCCGTCGTCGGCGCCAAGCTGCCGGGCGGACTCCACATCAAGCGGGCCAAGCTGCGCGGCGTCGAGTCGCAAGGGATGATCTGCTCCGCCAAGGAGCTGGGCCTGCCTGAGAAGCTGCTGCCGCGCGAGCAGCAGGAGGGTATCCTCGTGCTGCCGTCCACGCTGACGCTCGGCACGCCGATCGCCGAGGCGCTAGGCCTTGACGATGCTGTGCTGGAGCTAGATCTGACGCCGAATCGCTCGGATTGCCTGAGCATGCTGGGCGCGGCCTACGAGGTGGCGGCGCTGACCGGGCTCGACGTGAAGCTGCCCGATACCCGGATCATCGATGCGGCGGAGCAGACGGCCGATCATATCACGGTCGCGATCGAGGCGCCGGAGCAGTGTCTCCACTATGCGGCTCGCTATATCAAGGGCGTGAAGATCGCGCCATCGCCGCTCTGGCTGCAGAACCGCCTCGTTGCGGCAGGCGTGCGCCCGATCAACAATATCGTCGATATTACGAACTACGTCATGCTGGAGTACGGTCAACCGCTCCACGCCTTCGACGCGGATCGGGTGCCCGGCGGCCGCATCGTCGTCAGACTGGCTCGAGAAGGAGAGACGCTACAGACCCTCGATGATCAGGAACGCAAGCTGGATGCCTCGATGCTGGTCATCACCGACGGCGATCAGCCGATCGCGCTGGCCGGCGTGATGGGAGGCGCGAGCAGCGAGGTGACGGCGGATACCGTCAATATCCTGCTGGAATCGGCTCGCTTCGATGGCGGCACGGTGCGCAAGACGTCGCGTCAGCTCGGACTGCGCTCGGAGTCGAGCGTCCGCTTCGAGAAGGGCGTCGATCCCAATCGCGTCCTGCCTGCGCTCGACCGCGCGGCTGCGCTGATGGCCCAACTGGCAGGAGGACTCGTCGCCGAAGGCATCGCGCAAGCCGGGAAGCCGGGAGCGGAGCCGGCCAAGGTGAAGGTCGGGCTGACCAAGATCAACCACTACCTGGGCACAGAGCTGTCGAGTCTCGAGGTGAAGACGATCTTCGCGCGGCTGGGCTTCGCAGTCGATACGCTGGACGGCGACGTCTTCGAGGTAAGCGTGCCGACCCGGCGCGGCGACATCATGCGAGATGTCGATCTGATCGAAGAGGTGGCGCGCCTGCACGGCTACGACAATATCCCGACGACCGCGATCGAGGGGGCGGCGACGCCAGGCGCGCTGACTGCGCCGCAGGCGATCCGTCGCGAGCTGCGTACGCGGCTGACGAGCGCAGGGCTGCACGAGGCTGTCAGCTATTCGTTCACGTCGCCTGCATTGACGGTGCTGTTCCCTGAGCAGACCGCAGGGGCGCGGCCGATCCGACTGGCGATGCCAATGAGCGAGGAGCGCAGCGTCCTGCGGACGAGTCTGCTGCCGCAGCTGCTCGAGACCGCGGCCTACAATCGCAACCGCAAAAACGACGATGTCGCCCTCTTCGAGATCGGCAGCGTCTACCATACCGGCGAAGAGACGCTGACGCGCTTGCCACAGGAGAAGCATCGCGTGGCGGGGCTGATGACCGGCAGCAGACGCAAGGGGCAATGGAACGTCAAGGCCGAGGCGGTAGACTTCTACGATGCGAAGGGGTTGCTCGAGGAGCTGTTCCGCTTGCTCGGCGTCTCGGACAGCATCCGCTATGAGGCGGCTGCGCCCGCCCACTTCCATCCAGGCCGGACGGCGGCGGTGCTGCTCGAGACCGGTCGCGGCTACGAGCGGATCGGCTATATCGGCCAGCTCCATCCGGAGCAGCAGCGCGACTTTGAGCTGCAGGACACGTACCTGTTCGAGCTGGAGCTGGCGCCGCTCTACGATGCGGCCGAGCCTGCGATCGCGTATAAGGCGCTGCCTCGCTTCCCGGCGAGCGGCCGCGATATCGCCGTCGTCGTCGACCACGCCGTCCAGGCTGGCGCGCTGACAGCGGCGATCGCCCAGACGGCTGGCGAGCTGCTGGAGTCGGTCGAGGTGTTCGACATCTACACCGGTGAGCGGCTTGGCGAGGGCAAGAAGAGCGTCGCGCTGGCGCTCGTCTACCGCCACGCGGAACGGACGCTGACCGATGAAGAGGTGACCGAACTGCATGGCAAGGTTGTCGCGCAGCTGGAACAATCTTTTGGCGCAGAATTGAGAAAATAGGCAGGAAAACTCAAAGTCACATCGAAGTAGTTCCAAGTGAACAGCGATGTGGCTTTTTGCACGCTGGGGAATAGGAGGTAACAGCCAAATGAGCAATCAACGTACGCGCGTGACGGTTGATATATATGGGCATCAATATAAGCTGGCGGGAGATTCCAGCACCGAGGAAATGCGGCGGGTCGCCGCGATGGTCGACGAAAATATGAATAAGGTAGCCAAGGGCTATCCGCGATTGGATCTGCCGAGAATCGCCGTGCTGGCGGCTGTGCATATGGCTGATGAAGTATACCGCCTTCGCCAGGACAGCGAGACGCTTAGCCAGCGGGAAGCGGAGATGCAGACGCTCGCCGGCGAGCTGGAGCGGCAGCAGGAGGCTTGGGCATCGACGCGCGAGGAGCTGTCGTCGGCCATACAGGAGGCGCAAGCGAAGCTGCAGCAGGAGCGCGAGGGCTTCAAGCGGGAGCTTGAGCAGTCAAAGACGCGGCTGCAACAGGAAGCGGCAGCACGAGAGGCTTCGCTGCAGCAAAAGCTGCAAGCGCAATCTACGGCTGCGGAGGAAGCGCGCAAAAAGTTGGCGCAGGAGCATAGCCAGCATTCGGAAAAGCTGCGCGGCGATTATGAGCGTCGGCTCGAGGGCTTGCGTCTCCAGCAGCAGCAGGAGCTGGAGGAGGCCGCTGCCTCGAAATCGGAGGAGCTGGAGCGACTGCAGGCCGAAGCGGCTGCGGAGCGCGAAGCGCTGTTGGAGCAGCTGCGAGCCGAGCAGGAGGAGGAGCTGGTACGCCGCGAGGGCGTCTGGCAAAAGCTGTTCGATGAATCGGCCACTGTCTGGAAACGCGAACGCGCGGAGCTGCAGCGGCTCATCGAGGAGGAGGAGCACCGCTGCTCTGAATGGCGGGACAAATTCGAGAGTCGGGAGTCATACTGGAGCAACCTGCTCCGGGAGAAGGAACTGAAGTGGGAGGAAGAGCAGACGTCGCTGATGGCTCAGCATCAGGAGGCAGCGAAGCAGCTTGATGAGGCCTGGGAGGCTCGTCTGGAGAGCAGACTGGTCGAAACGGCGAAGACGCATGCCGAGGTGCTCGAGCAACTGCAGACGGCACATGCCGCTGAGCTGGAGCAGCTCAAGGCCGTCCATCGCAACGCTTCCGAGGTCCATCGCAAAGCGCATGCCGAGCTGCAGCAGCTGTTGGAGGAGACAAGACAACAGGCCGAGGAGCAGGCGGAGCAAGCGCAGGAGCAGCAAGCGCTGTACGAGCAGGAGCTGGAGGCCGAACGGCAAGCGTTCAAGGAGCTGGAAGCGCGTCACCGGCAGCGTCTGGAGGAGCTGCATGCGACGCATCTAAACGAACGTCGACAGCTGGAGCAGACGCATCAACAGAAGCAGGCGGCGCAGGAGCAGGCGATCGCCGATGCCGAGGAGCGCCGTCGGCAGCTGCATGCCGAGCTGGAGACGGCGCGCAAGGAGCAGCAAGCGACCGTGGCAGAGCTGCAGGAGCGTCTCGAAGCGGCAGAGGACGGTATGATGCAGGCGATGGAGCAGGAGGAGATGCTGCGCACCTCGCTGGATAGTCTGGAAGCGGAGCGCAGCGCTGCCGAGCAACGGGCGGAGTCGGCCGAGGGGCAAGTCCAGCAGCTCGAAGGGCGGCTCGCTGCGACAGTACAAGAGCTGGAGACGGTGCGCGGCCAATTGGCAGAGCAGCAGACGGCTGCAGAGCAGCAATCGGCGGCGCATGCTGAAGCGGCGGCAAGTCTGCGGCAGCAGGCGGTGGCGCTCGAGCAGCAAACGGAGGAGCTGACCGGACGCGGCGAGCGGCTGGCCGAGGAGCTCGCACAGGCGCAGACGGAGCGTGCTCGACAGCACGAGCTGCTCCAGGCGACGGAAGAGCAGGCGATGGAGTATATGCTCGAGATCGAGTCGCTGCAGGAGCAGCAGGACGCGACCGGGCTGGAGCTTCAGGAGCTGCGCAGCCGTTTGGCAGAGGAGACGTCGCGTGCCGAGGCGGCGCAGCGTGAGCTGGACGAGCGTGGGCGTGCAGTAGAGGAGCTGCGCGGCGAATTGACCGAGAGTGGGCGCCTGGCGGAGGAACTGCGCGGCGAGTTGACGGAGCGCGAGCGCGCAGCTGAAGCGTTGCAGCGCCGTGTTGGCGAGGAGACTTCGCGAGCTGACAATGCGCAGCACGAGCTGTCGGAGCTGCGAGCGAGTGAACAACAGCTGCGCGAGGAGCTGGCTGCGAGCGTTACCGCGTCGGCGAGCCTGCAAGCGTCGCTGGAGCA
>NZ_BFBX01000033.1:0-104356 GCF_003851045.1 Paenibacillus sp. 598K
ATCGCACATCTCCGGGCCGCACCCGCGGATTCGGCGATACTTGCGGTGCGATTTATCGCACATCTCCGGGCCGCTCCGATGTGCTTGGGAGCTTTCGTGCTGCTAGGTCACGATTACCTGCAAGTCCGGCAGTTCCTCCTCGGCTTCGCGGAGCACCTGCAGCACACGCTCGCACGCCTCGCTGCCTAACTGTTGACAGGTGGCCTCATAATCGAGCCAGCGAAGCGTCAGAGGCAAGGCGATATATCCGGTCAACGCGTCCCATAGCGCATCGAGATTGGCGCCGTAGTGGTCCGGCAGCTCCAGCAGCTCGGCCAATCGAGCGTGCAGCGCAGCATCATCGGCGATCTTAGCGCCATCCAGTATGATCTCCCTCATCATGCGCTCTCCTCTCATTCGATCTGCTCGAAGGTTTTGTAGTGGTCCAGCGTCACATAGATCAGACCGTCGTTGGAGTAGACGACCCGCTCAGCGCCTCGATGACCGCCCTCATAGCCAATATCGGCTTCGTACCATACTCTGCCCTTGCGGTCCGGGAGAAGGCCTTCGCGATTGCCGAAGCGATCGCCCCCGATACTCATCCCCGGCGCTACCTCGTGCAGATTGCCCTGCTGTGGGTCCCAGCCCAGCTCTCTCGCCTCCCGCTTGGTGAGATAATAATCCGGAAGTTCGCCATGGGACTTGATATAATCAGCCAATGCCGTATATTCCGCGAGGAGGGAGGTTTCCCCATCACTGGCACCGTCGACGGCACCATTACCGCCGCCGGCCTCCTCATCCGTCGCTCCTTGCTGGTTGTCCTCCCTGTCGACGGGGCTCTCGCTGGACGTACCTTCATCGTCATCCGCTCGCTGCTCCGCTCCTTCCTGGCCATGCTGCGATGCAGCCCCCGACGTCTCCGTCTGCGTGGCGCTCGACGATTCGGGCTGCGGCTCATTGAGGAGCCCGCACCCCGTGAGCAACGCCAACACCAGCACGAGCAGCGCCATCGGTCGCCAGCTTGAGCGCAGGGCGGTCCGCATAGATGTCTTTAACCAACTTGTCATTTGTCTAACTCCTTTGTTGCTTTTAGCTCGCCGCCTCGAATCGAGTGGAATGCTTGATCGCGAGCGGCCTGTTATTTATTATCTTCTGACTCCGACGCGAGCGGCTACTCGCTGTCGGGCATCTCCTCCGCGTCGCGCTTGAAGCGACGGCTGTACGCCTCCGGCGTCGTCCCGATGATCGACCGGAAGTCGTGGATGAAGTGGGACTGATCGTAGTACCCAAGCTCGAGCGCCAGCTCCGTCCAGTCGCGACATGTCCCGTCCTCCAGACGCTCGGCCGCATCCTGCAGCCGGTAGAGCTGGATGACCCACTTGGGCGTCACGCCGACATAGCGATGGAACAACCGTTGCAGCTTGCGGCTATTCAGTGCCGCCGACTGACCGAGCTGCTCGACCCGGGTGATGGCGCGATCCGCATGGATGCGCTCGACCAGCTGCTGGACGAGCGCGACCTGAGGATCGACCGTCGTCTGCGCTTGCAGCAGCAGGCGGTCAGCCGCCTCAACCCTGACAGCCGTCTCCTCCGAGCCGGCCAACGCTTCGCCAAAAGCCGTCACCGCTTCGCGGTCGAACACCTCCTCCAGCAGCAAGGCACGGTCAGCCAAGTACGCGACGGGACGTCGTATATACGGATAGAAGCCCCCCGGCTTGAACTTGACACCGAACACGACGCCTCGCCCGCTGAGCCGCTTCGTATACTTGCTGCTGGCCGGTCCGTAGATTGCGCTGCGCTCGCTCTCGACGATGAGGTTGACGCACGGGTTGGGCACGACCTGCTGATCGAACGTTTGCCCGTGCGCCAGCTCCCAGCGCACGACCCAATAGTGCAACACCAGCTGGCGCAGCGCAGGGGCGGGCTCGTGGCGAGTCAGCTCGAACGGGCTGCTGTCGCCGCGCAGCCCGAGTACGCCCATCGCCGGTATTGAAGGTTGATGCTGCATGAGGACCATCCTTTCAGTCGCCATTTATCTCAGCTTGATATGGCTCAACTTGTCCGGATTGCGGACGATATAGACTCGCCGGATCCGATTATTCCATATCTCTATACTGATGACCGCATCGCCGAGCCCGTCTGCGCTGGCGACCAGCACGCCTGGTCTGCCATTGACGAGGATCGGGCGGGCTGTAGTCGTTTCGTCCAGCCTTTTGGCGAGGCCAGACAGGAACGCCGCCACATGCTGCGGGGTCGAGATGGGCCGCGTGGCAGCCGCCACCTTGCCTCCTCCATCGCTCTGTGCGGCGATATCCTCATGCATCAGGGCGATCAGACCGTCCAGATCGCCCGAGGTCGCCGCGCGCATGAAGCGATGCAGCAGCTCCGAAGCCTCGGAGACCGTCCCCTCCTCCGGTTGCACGCCGTTGATTTTTTGGCGCAGTCGACTGTAGATTTTGCGACAGCCGAGCTCTGTCTTGCCCAAGATCTCGCCCACCTCGCTGTAGGCAAATCCAAACGCCTCCCGCAGGATAAAGACGGCTCGCTCCACTGGCGTCAGATGATCAAGCATGACCATTACAGCGTAAGAGATGGAATCCTCAAGCTCCATCGTCTGCAGCGGATCGTCTCGACCCTGGCCGGGCAGCTCTCGCACCAGCGGCTCCGGAAGCCAGGGCCCTACATACAGCTCCCGCTTGCGACGAGCCGACTTCAACACATCCAGGCAGCGATTGGTGACAATTTTGCACAGATACGGCTTCCACTGGTGCTCCTCCGCGCGATCATCGTCGCTTGCGTGCTTCATAGTCAAGGTTACAAAAACATCCTGCACGACGTCCTCCGCGTCGCTCACCGAGCCTAACATCCGGTAGGCGATCGAGAGGAGCAGCGGCCGGTACATCGTATAAGCCGAGCTTAACATAGCGCCTCCTATCTCTGGCTGTTGCGGCTGCCTGATCCCGACGAATCGCCTGCCATATGGCTGGCTATGATGGACGCAGCGGCCTCCCTCGCACTGACGAGCGAAGCCGTCGCCAGCATGCCGTCCCCGACCCAATCTCCCGCCACATACAAGCCCGGTCGCCCGGCCACCGTCGCCTCAGGTCTGTCTACGCCATCAGCCAATGGCTCGGACAAGCGATGCGTCACCAGCATCCGCGGCAAATACCGCCGCTCCAGCACATGCGCCCGCCATCCCGGCTGGATCTCGTCGAGAAACGCTTCGAGCTCCTCCTGCTCCCCGCCTACGGAAGGCGGGGTTCCAGGCGAAAGATACTTCATGACATGCACAACCTGATGATCCAGCGTATCCGAAAAAGAGGAGACGGCTGAATGGTTGGCAAAATACCAGGGCTGATCCATCCCAAGCGCAAAATTCGTCCGCGGCTTGGGCAGCCGGTCCATGATGAGGTCCAAGCAAGCGGCGTACACTGACACGAGTCTATCGTATCGCGAGGCCTCCGTCTGTGCAAGCGGCGGGTCGAGCAACTTCAGCCAGGCCTGGGGGCCGATGGTTGACAGGACATGCGCGGCGTGGAGCATCTCCCCGTCCTTGAGCGCGACGCTCAGCTCTGGGGCCTCCCCCTGTATCTTCGCTACGGCTGCCCCGTTGCGGATGACGACGCCGGCGGCTACAGCTCTTCTCGCGAGCTGATCGACCAGCGTCTCCCACCCTCCACTCACATAGACGACGCCCTCCCGCAGCTTCGCCAGAGCTGCTCCGGCGCTCATCCGCTCAGGCGCATCGCTATAGGTCGCGAGTCGGATGAGCGCCAGCACGATCCGCCGGATGCGCAGAGAAGAGATCGTATCCGTCAGATAACGCTCTACCGAGACGGCTCCGAGCGTCGCCGGATCGACCTGACGGGATTGGATGAGGAAACGGACAAGCTGGATTTTCTCCGGCCATGCGAGCCACTTGCCTAGCAACAGCTGTACAAGCGGGAGCTGCTGCAACGGCTCTCCCTGCGTGCCTGCGACGAACTGAATCGTCGGCTTGGGCGAGCCTCCACGGACCTCGATGCCCTCTTCCTGCAGCAACCGGATGGCGCTGGTCGATAGGCCGCGCGCCCCGGGATTGACCGGTATGCCCAGCAAAGGCGGGCTGGCAGCCCGCCCTCCCGGTCGTATCGAGCGCTCCAGGAGCAAGGTAGTCAGGTTGGCCTTGGCCATGCGCTGCGCCGCCAACAAGCCGGCGATGCCTGCGCCGATAATAATAACGTCCCAACGCGTATGGGGGGTTGTGGTCAAGTCGATCGCATCCTCTCTTAATCGGTCATACACCTACAACGAATGAGCGTCGTATTGTGTGACCGATCTGAGAGACATTATTGCTTTGCCCGATACTGTCCCGGCGTCTGATGCTCCAGCTTTTTGAATACCCGCATCATCGTCTGAAGGTTCGAGTAGCCCGATTTCTCGGCAATCTGCGTCAAGGTCATGTCGGTGTTTTCTCGCAACAACTCCTTGACCCGTTCGATCCGACGGGCATTGATGACCTCGAGCACGCCAGTTCCCTTGTGTTGCTTGTAGACCTGGGACAGATGGGAGATCGACAGATGCACATGGTCGGCCAGCTGCTGCACGCTCAAGGAAGGGTCCGTGTAATGCAGCTCGATATAGCGATCTACAACCTCTAGCTTTTGCTCTGTGGACGGCTCCTTCTCGTCGTAGCGGGTGATCATCGCCTCGATGATGCGCATGATCTCGAGCTTCAGGCTCTGTATAGTCGAAGCGCCCAGCAGCCGCTGCACCGGGTTCATATCGAGATAGAATTGCTCCTCGAGCGGCGTTTTTTTGATCTCGATCGCGTTGAGCACCAGATTGATCAGCCCGAACATCCTGCACTGCAACAGCTGTATCGAAGCGCCGTCCGTATATTCGTAATAGCCGGTAATAACCTCCAGCTTCGTCTTGGCCATCTCATAGTTGCGTTCCATCATATAGGACATGAAGTCCTGCTCGGCCCGGATGATATCCATATGATGCCATGCCGGGGGCAGCTGCGTATAGCTCTCGTCAAAAGGGATAACCCCGCTCTTGCCGGTCATCCTCGCATAGTCCCGCGATTCCCGGGCTTGCAGATAAGAAGAGGCCAGCGTGGACGAGGCATAGCTTAAGCGACTAAGCGCGAGCTGCAGATCGACATCAAAGTAGCGCTTGATGCTTGCTCGCGTCTGCTCAAGTATCGTCGTGATGTAGCGGGCCGTCGTCGTATCGTCGATCGTATCGGACCATATGACGCCCGTAATATCGACATATTTCCAGAAATAGCAAGCGTATTGCGCGCCCAACAGCTCCTTGCCGATGTTGTTGAGGCAGAGCAACAATATATTTTCCTGTTCCTGCGCCGACAGGTCTGCCAGCTTGGCGCCGATCGCTTCCACATGGACGACGCACACCATCCCTTGCCGGAAGGGACGGGCGAAGTTTTCCTGGAACAGCGGCTGCTCCTTCTCTGGCTTCGCATGCTCACGCAGCATATCTGTGAATTTCTGGTTGAGCAAAAGCTCCTGATCTTGCTTTAGCAAGGACGTTAAACGGGTATTGTTGGCTACAACCGTCTGGATCGTTTCCTGGAGATCTTGGAAAATATCCCGATTATGTTGCAAGGCTACATTGCGGCTGAGCGTCAGCACTGGTCGATACCGCCTGCGCGTCTCGTAGTAGACGATGCATGCAGCCAAAATAACGCTAATGCCCAGATAGCCGTACAGCACGAGCCGGAGGTCATACACTTCCTTCAAGTACTGGTCGATCGGCGCAACCGAGATGTACTCCCAGTTGGCCTCTGTCATATGCTGGCTGGTAACGACGGTATTGTCGATATAATTTTCACCCGGATCGAGCTCGCCGTAGCCGTAAGCCGCAGGCGGCGGATGGCCAGAGGCGGCGATCAGCTCGCCGTCTGACGCGATAATATAACTGTAGCTGTCGCTAGTGGCAGGCACGCTGAATAACAACTCGGCCAGATCGTCGACATCCAGCTCGACGATGGCGAGACTGGCTGCCTCGCGCTGGCCGTTGCGGGAGAGCGGACTGAGGAAGTATACCCGATCCTGCAAGACGGCGAAGCCGCTCGTCGTCTGTCGCGACGCAAAATCGGCCCAAGCCCTTCGCTTCAGGCCGAATTGCCGTTCCGTGAATGTATCGGTATCGTCCGCCTTCAGTTGGTAAGCGCTTATAAAACAGTCGCAGCCCGCAAAATAGACGTAGCTATCGCGCACATTGCCATACAAATACAGGCCTCGCAGCTCCTCGCGCGCCTGATGCAGATTATAATAGTCGACATTGTCGAGCGGCTTCGTAATAAAGGAAGCGGAAAGCAGCCGGTCATTGAAAGCAAGCGCCGAGACATCCTTTTTGATATCGAGCAGCTTCAGATCGATCAAGCCCTTCGTCTGCTCCGCCGCTTGCCGCTGGGCCATGACGACGGTTTTCTCGGTCGTGTGCAGAGCGATCAGATACAGGAGCAGGCCGATAACGATAAAGATCAGGATGACGCACATCGAGCTTACGAACCATTTGCGAAAGGTGTGTTCAGCAAAAAACAAATTTTTACGCAGCAACTTCATCCGAACATGCGCCCCTTTGTCATCATCAAGCTGTCATCCTGCGCCTGCGTATCCGCATGACAAGACCATAGCCGGCCATAACTGCCGCCAAGGGCAGCATGTATACCCGGAACATCGCCTCATAGCCGCTGTTGTCCACGATGTCTCCGGCGATGACCGGGGCCGAGGCTTGCCCCAGATCGGCGCCGATATAAAAGGTGCTCGTCGCTGCGCCGCGCCGCTCGGGCGGCACTGCATGCATGACGGCTGCCTGCAGCGCGGGCTGCACCGCGCCGACGCCGATCGCCTTGAGCACGGCAGCGACGGCGAAGATCGTCGCAGCATGGTAGGCGCTCGCCCCGCTGAGCAGCAGGAGCGCCAGCGCTACGCAAGCGAGACCGGGGTACAAGACGTAGGAGAAGCCCTTGCGATCGACCAGCTTGCCGCAGAACATACGGGTCAGCAGCAGCGTAACGGCGCTTAGCGTAAAGTACCAGCCGGCGTTCGCGAGACCCAGCTCCAGTCCATACAAGGCAATATAGCTGGTCTCGATGCCATTGGCCGAGGACAAGGCAAACGAGATGATGCTGAACAGCAGCGCTTGCTTGACGAAAAAATCGCCCCATCGCCATTGCAGTCGCTTCGGTCGATCCGCTCTCTCCTCGCCGGCATCCGGCAGGAATAGCAATGAAATCAAAGACACTATAACACACAATGATGCAAAAAAGAACATGAGCCGCGGACCTGTAGCATGGGCTAGCGCCAGACCCGCGCCCGGCCCGAGCGCCATCGCCAACGTCTGCCCCATGCCAAAGTAGCCCAGACCTTCCCCCATTCGTTCCCTCGGGATAGACGACGCCACAAGCGCCATCGTCACGGTCGTCGTGATGCTGAAGGAGACGCCGTGCAGCAGCCTCACGATCAGATAGGCGACGTCCGAGACGGCTGCGCCGTAGGCGGCGATACACAGACCATTAAGCGTCAGGAAGATCAGCAACAGCTTGCGGGAGCTGAATTGATCGCAGATCCAGCCGCTGAAGGGGCGGATCAGCATCGCCGCCAAGGGCATCGCCCCGATCAATGCGCCCGCCGTCGCAACCGTCATCCCCCGTTCGGTCAGATAGACCGACAAGGTCGTAGAGATCATATAAAAGCTGATATTCAACACGGCATTCATCAAGAAAATGGCGGTATACCGTCGATTCCAGATCCGCGTCATGACCGGAATACTTGGGTCGAGCACCAGGTCATCATGTCAGGAAGGATGCGGCCCCAGAAGCTCCAGTCATGTCCGCCCGCCTGCTGATGCCACTCTCCCGCAAGTCCCAGCTCTCCCGTCACATAGTCATAGGTGCGCCGCGCCGTCTCGAAGGCCAGATCCTCGGTGCCGCATGCGACGAACAGCTTGGGCAGCGGTGTGCCCCGGAGGACGGCCTGCTCGGCCAGATGAGAGATATCATGCTCGGTGCCCCTTAGCTCCTCTGCGATCGTCGTGCGGAACAGCTTGCGATGCACATCCTCCTGGAAGCCGCCAGGCGGGGGATTGCCGAGATCGAGGAAGTTGCCCGCCGACAGCACCGCCATCCCGGCATATCGCTCCGGGTGTGTGAAGCCGAATTTGTAAGCGCCATGCCCTCCCATCGACAGTCCGGCCACGACCTGATCCTCCGGCGCCGAGCTGATCGGCAGCATCCGCCCGAGTAGCTCCGGCAGCTCAAGAGCGATATGATCATAGTAGCGGCCGAGCGGGCCATTGGCATAGAAGCTCAGGTCGGCCGACGGCATGACAACGGCGATGCCATACTCCTCGGCGTACAGCTCGACGGCCGTATTCCTCCACCATCCGCTATGATTGTCGCAGGCCCCGTGGAGCAGCCAGAGGACGGGATACGGCGCGGATGGCGCGCTGCGCTCCGGGACGATGACCGCTACCTCTGTCTGGCGCGTCAGCATCTGTGAGTACAAGTCGATTTGCATAAATGCCACTTGCCGATCACCTCTTTAGTTGGATTGGACAGACAAGGAGCTCAGGAACACCTGAATCCACTTGTCCCAGAATGGCCACTGATGTCCTGCTTGCTCGGTATGAAACTCATATCGGTATGGATTGCCGGGCAGCCCCATAAAATGCTGCCGCAAGGCGAGCCCGACCTCAAAGCCATGATCCTCCGTACCGACCGCATGGAAAATACGCGGCAGCTTTTTGCCTGCCTTGATATTCTCGAGCGACTGGTGCAACACGTCGTACTTCGTCCCCCTTAGCTCGTCGGGATCATCGACGCCCAGATGGATCTGGGGCAGACTCGGCGCGCCGTCGCCGCTGGGCGGCGGCGGGTACCCCGCGATCGTACGCAGATGCTCCAGCGGGATGACCGAGCTCGTCGAGAGCACGCAGACCGCCTCATACTGCTCGGGGTACATCATCGCCAGTTGCAGCGCACCGCCGCCTCCCATCGACAAGCCGCCGATATAGGAGTGCTCCCGCTGCAGCGACGTCTGCGGAAAAAAGCGGCGGATCGTCTGAGGCAGCTCGAGCGCGATATAATCGCCATACGCCGGTCCCCACGCCATGTTCAGCCAGCGGCTCGGACCGGCGGCCGGCATGACGACTGCGAGATTATGTGCTTGCGCATATCGCTCGATGCCCGTCTCGGTCAGCCACGTCATGCTGTTGCCGCTGCCGCCATGCAGCAGGTACAAGACCGGGACAGGCGTTGTAGCCTTGTCGGGCATGACTACGGTCAGTCGGGTTTGCAGATTCAGCGCCTTCGAGTAGGTAAACATCGTAATCCGTGCCATGAGCAACGGCCTCCTATCCTTTGATGGCGCCGATCATGACGCCTTTGGCAAAATACTTCTGAATAAACGGATACACGCACAAAATCGGCAGCGTGCTGACGATCACCGTGCAGTACTTGATCAACGACTTGTAAATGCTGATCGCCGCATTGGCGCCGCCGGAGGTCATGTTCGTATTGCCGTCGATCAGAATCTCCCGCAGGATAATCTGTAAGGGGAACTTGGCCCGGTCGGCCAGATAAAGCGAAGCCGGGAACCAGGAATTCCAGTGCATAACGGCAATGAACAGTACAATGACGGCAATCGACGCCTTGGATACAGGCAGGATGATCCGCAGGAAAATCTGAATCTCGTTGGCTCCGTCGAGCTTCGCCGACTCCTCGAGCGCCGCAGGCACGCCCTGGAACGCCGAACGCAATATAATGAGATGGAACACATTGATCGCTGCCGGCAGCAGCAGCGCCCAGGCGCTGTTGTACAGCCCCAGCTTCAAAATCAGAATATAATTGGGTATCATCCCGCCGTTGAACAGCATCGTAAACACGATGAGCAGCATCAGCGTATTGGCCGGCATAAAATAACGGCGCGACAGCGTGTAGGCGCCAAGGGCCGTCATCGAGATGCCGAGCGCGGTGCCCCCGACTACATACAACATCGTATTAAGGTAGCTCTTCCAGATCGACGGATTGGCAAACACAATCTCATAACCTTTAAAGGTCAAGTCGCCGACCGGAAAAAACAGCAGCGATCGGCTGGCGTTCAACTCCACTGGCGATGAAAGCGATGCTGCCAGCGTGTGCCACATCGGGGCCAGACAGAGCAACGCGATCACCCCGAGCAGCACATAATTAAAGCCGAGAAACAGTCGCCGGCCGACGTTTTTTTCAGAACTCAACGCTTACACCCCCTAGAACAGTCTCGTTTCCGAATATTTCTTGCTCACATAGTTGGCGCTGACGATCAGGATCAGACCGATCACGGAGTTGAACAGGCCGACAGCAGTGCTGTACCCGTAATTATGGCTCAGGATGCCCTGCCTGTAGATAAAGGTAGAGATGACGTCGGCTGTCTCATAGACGGCGCTGTTGTAGAGCAGCAATACCTTCTCAAAGTTCACGTTGAGCATCTGGCCGAGATTCAGAATGAGCATAATGATGATCGTCGACGATATGCCGGGGATCGTCACATGGATACATTGCTTCCAATAGCCTGCGCCGTCAATCTTGGCCGCTTCGTATTGCTCGGAATCGACGCGCGACAAGGCAGCCAGATAGATGATGCTGCTATAGCCCATGAACTGCCAGATGTTCGTCGATACAAAGATCGTCCGGAACATCTCGGGCAAGCTGAGCAGGTTATCCGACCTGCCGAGCAGGGTCGTGATCGGTCCGCTAGACGACGTAAAATCATGAATCAGACCGGCTATAATCGCCGTCGACAGGAAATAGGGCAGGTAGCTGATCGTCTGCACGGCGCGTTTGAACAAGCGGCTGCGGATCTCGTTGAGCAATAGCGCCAGGATGATCGGCGCCGGAAAGCCGAAGAGCAGATCGAGCAGGCTCAGAGCCAGCGTATTGCGCAGCACCCGGACGAAGTTCGGACTCTGAAAAAAATCAATAAAGTTCTGCAAGCCTACCCACTCGCTGCCGAAAATTCCCGTCTTGGGCGAGTAATCCTGGAAAGCCATCATAACTCCGGCCATCGGCACATAATGGAAAACGATAAAATAGAGGACAACCGGCAACGTCATCCAGTAAATCATCGTATGGCGCTTGTAGTTCATCACCAATGCTCTCATAGGCTTATGCTCCTTATTAACGCGCGTTGTAACGGTCCAGCGCCGCCTGGTATACCGCCATCGCCTCTTCGATCTTCATGCTGCGCACTCTCTCCACGAAGGCGTCGTACTTGTCGAACTTCTCGATGCCCATAATAAATTTGATCTGCATCTCTTCGACGTAGTCGATAATATTCGTCATGACCGAGTTGTACACCTTGGACTCCTCGTCGTTCAGCGTCAGGGAGGAGCTGATGATATAGGCGTTGTCGTTCAGCGAATCGTACAACTGGGCCTGCTCGAGCAGCCACGGATCGGTAACCGTGCGGTCGCTGACGATGACGGCCGGCGAATCGGCGATCGAGGTAATCATGTCAATCGGCGCAAAGCCGTCTTCGTTGGCGTACACCTTGGCGTTGAAGCTCATCTTGACCTCTTCATCGACGTCATAATAGCTGGCGTCCGGACCATAGTTGCTGACCAATATCACTTCCGGCGAGTAGAACAGGTCCGCCCATTGCAGCGCGACATCCAGATACTGTGTCTTGGAGCTGATCTGCATGCCCGAGCGGACGAGACTCGCCTGTGTGCCGACATGGATTTTGTCGCCCTTGTTCACAACCGGATGCGGGACGGCGATATAGTCGACGTTTTTGTCTGGCGTCAGCTCGCGGATGACGTTGACGATCGAGATCGGCGCCACCATCGAGCCCGTGCGCGGGTCAGGATAGGCCGAGAATTCGGCATTAAGCGAATTCAGCGACAGGAAGTCCTGGTCGATCAGCCCTTCGGCGTACCATTTGTTCATCATCTCCAGATAGGTTTTGAAGCCCGGCTCGAGCGGCGCATAGCGGATCTTGCCGTCAACCTGGTAGAAGGGCTGAACGGAGCCGCCGTAGTTCATATAGCCAAAGCCAAGTCCGCCGGTGAACATATTCAGCTTGGGAAAGCCGTCGCTATTGAGCAGATAAGGCTTCTCGATGCCTGCTCCCTTAAAGGCGGTCAGCACCTCGTACCATTCGTCATACGTCTGGGGCGCTTCCATGTCAACCTTGTCGAGCATATCCTTGCGCATCAGGATGCCGTACCAGGTCGAGTCCGGGATGTCATCCTGCATGAAGCGGGATAACGATGCCATCTGACCCTCGTCGGAGTAGCTCTCGATCTGCCGGATCTGGCTTCGTTCGAGCTCTCTCTTATAGTTGGGCAGCTTGTCGAGATGCTGCGCGACATCGATGACGACGCCGTCCTTGAGCAGGCCGTAAGCCCCGGTAGGATAGACCAGTCCCGCGTCGAAAAACAAGTCCGGGTATTCGCCCGAGCTGACGAGCATCGCGAGGTTATCCCCTTCGGTCCCGCTGACTGGCGTGATCCATTCGATATGGACGCCGGTCTGCTCCTCCATCCAGCGATTGAACAGCGTATCGTTCCAGCTCTCCATAAGCGTGCCGATCGAGGTGTGCGTCGGCCGCCATGCTTTCAAGGTGACGCTCTTCCCTTCAGGAACGAGGCGGCGCAGTCCTGTCCCGCTCTCGCCTGCTTCGAGATGCTGCTGCAGCTCCTCCTGCGTCACCTTCGATGTCGTCGCATCGCTGCTGCACGCGGATGATAGCGTTGTCAATAATAAACTGCCGACGGCCAATGTTGACCATGCCATACGTCTTTGCTTCTTTTTCATGCTTGCTGCTCCCCGCTTTCGTTTGGTTGTTGACTCCGAACGTTCGCCTTCAGTGTAGCTTATCGGGAGTCGGTTGGTACATCCGCAGTATTTCTTTCCGAATTCTCATTTTTTAAGACCAGGCCGATTGGCGGAATCCCTTGCGCCGCAGCGGTTTTCAGAGGATTGTCCAACAGGAGCGATAGTCATTTTTTTAGGGAGAACTCCCATTTTTTCAGCGCCAAATCTCCTAACAAGAGGAGGGACGCCAACGTTGAAAAGCTGTCCTTGTCCCTATTGTTTGGCGGATTGGCAAATGCTAAACTGGTTGGGCAAGGCCCATTCCATGCTAGGGAGTGAACATTGTGGCGGTTGAAGCCTATCTGCACGCTAAACGCCCCAGATCCCGCTCGATACTGTCCGGACTGTTGTCTGCAAGTCTGCTGTTGGCGCTGCTGCCAGCCTGTACGTCCGGGTCGGACAAGCCGCCCGATACCGATACGCAAGCGCGCATCCTGGAGGTCAAGACCAATCTGGAGGAGAGCAATGGCTGGCTGATTGTCCCGGAAGGCGGCACGCAGCTCCGGGTGGACGTCACAGCCGAGGAAGTCGACACCGTATTGTTCTGGCTGGCTGCCAGCGGTACAGACAGCTGGGAAGCGCGCGAGCTGATCGGCACGGATACGGATGGCAGCGACGGCTGGGCGCTGGATTGGCCGTTCGGCGAGCGCGACTTCCATGATCATCTGCTCATCCAGGCGCTCGGCAGCGATGGCTTGACGATGGCAAGCGAGACGCTTAATCTGACCTCGGCGGAAGAGTAAGCTGTCCCTTTCCTGAGGACGATACACAGCAAGCGAACAAGCAGCGAGAGGAGTATGTTATGACTACTGCTGTTACCCCGGAATTCTCGGTCGAATGCGCAGCCCCGTTCGCGTCATGCCAAATATTCGGCACGGCTGTAACGGCCCGAGCGCTGCCCGTCACCTCCACCTCCCCGTCGCTCAGCGTATGGTCGCTGGATGCGGATGAGGACGAGACGCTGGCGGATCGTCTGTCGGACATCATCGCTGATTATGGGCGGGTGCTGGAACGGCGTCCTGTCGCTTACGCCGGCTGCGAGGGGGAATATGTCAAGCAAGAGGATCGGCTCGTCTATGAGGACGAGGGCATCGATATGAGCTGGTATCGGCTGCGGGCCCTGCTCGCCTCGCCGTATGGCGGCTATATCCAGGCGAGCGCGATGTGCGGCGGCGACGAGCTGGCGTCGGTCGAAGCGGCATTCCATCAGACATTGGGGTCGCTGCGTCTGCTTGGGCAGGAGGATGACGCTCAGACAGCCCGCGCAGCGCACGAAGCACAGGTCGCGGCATTGCTGGAGCAGGCGATGTCCCGCATGGAGCAAGCGTCCATGTCGGCTAGCGATATCGAGGAGCTGGCGGAGCCGCTCGATGCCGAGACGCGATTCGCGCAGACGCTCGGAGCAGCCGGACTGCTCGAGCACGAGACCGCGCTGCGATCGATCGCCCTGCCTGCCTGGACGCTGGTGGAGGCCGGTTCCGCCGACGAAGCGCCGCCCGGCGCGACGCGGATCGGCGGCGGGCCCGACCTGCCCGCAGGCGCAGCTTGGCCGCGCAACGAAGCCGGTCTCTATTACAACTTTCTCGCCCAGATTAACCTGGCCGAGCTGCCGGAGCTTCGCTATCCGATGCCCACGCGCGGCTTGCTCACCTTCCTTTCGGACACCGATCTGCTGGAGGGCAAGGTATGCTACTGGTCAGACACGGATAAGCTGCTGCACTATCCCTTGTCCGAGGATGCGGAGACGACAGCCATTGCAGCGTCGTCCATGCTCGTCTGGGATGAAGAGCAACGGCGGCTGGTCGTAGACCGCCCCGAGAGAGACGGCTATGAGGCGTTCGTCGAGGCGGATGGACGTATCCGGTTCGAACGGAATGGCGGCACCGTGCTGGCGCTCGCCTCCGAGTATGAGATCAGCCACGAGCCGCAGCTGCTGCGCGTCCATCCGTGTCTGCTCGTGCCGTCCGACAGTCCACTCTATGCGAGCTGCGGCATCGCGGAAGGCGAGCTGCTGGCGGAACGTGTCGAGGAGGCGATGCGGATCGGCGAGGGTCCGCAGCACCGTATGCTTGGTCCGATCCGCTCGACCTTGCCGGTAGTCGAGCGAGCCGTGCAATACGCTCGCCGCCAGGGCTGGGACGAGCTGACCGCCAGCGAGGACTGGTTCGTCCTGCTGGCGCTGCGGTCTGGCGGCCGCGCAGGCTTCGCGTTTGGCGATTACGGCGACTTCGTGTACATGGCCAATGCCAGAGATACGGCGCGCGGCGACTTCTCTCGCGTCTGCGCGTTTAATCTATTGGATTAGTGAGATTTTTATTGGAATAGTGAGCAATAGAAAGAAACAACCGGTCCGCTAGCGGACCGGTTGTTCGATTGTACGGATGTGCGGGATGTGTGAGGCTGGCGACAGAGGACTATCCAACCTTATGCGGCCCCCGTGTTGCCGTGCGGCTGGGCTGAGACGCCAGGCTGCGCCTGCGCTCCCTGTTGTGCCTGCCCGGGTACAGCCCCCTGAGACTGCGCGGCACGCGAACTGGCATCGGCCGACGCTGTCTCCGCGAAGCGGAAACGGCTGATCTCGCGCATCAGATGATCGGCCATGCCGCTGAGCGTCTCAGCCGACGCCGACATCTCCTCCGACGAAGCGAGCTGCTCCTCGCAGACGGCGGCGACGCTCTGCGACTCGTCGGAGATCGTCCCGGACAGTTGCACGAGACCTTGCTCGGCGGAGAGGATCTGTTCGGTCATCGCTGTGATCTCTTCGGTCGCCGCAGACACCTCCTGCGCTTGCTCGGCAACCGTCGCGACCGCTTCGCGCACTGCGGCGAAGGCCGCTCCGGTGACGCCGATACGCTCGGCGCCTTCCTTCATCTCCGCTGCGCCGCGCGCTGTCTCGGCCATCGCCTCGCGAATGCCGCGCACCATCTGCTCGATCTCGGCCGCGATCCGCCCGGAGGCGTCGCCTGACAGCTCGGCGAGCTTCTTGACCTCGCCGGCGACGACCGCGAAGCCTCTGCCATGCTCGCCTGCGCGAGCCGCCTCGATCGAGGCATTCAGCGAGAGCAGATGGGTTTGCGACGCCAGCTCCTTGATGAACACCGTGATCTCGTCGATCTTGCGTGACTGCTCGCCGAGCCGATTGATCAACCCCTGCTGCTGCTCCAGCGTCTGGCGGACTTGCTCGATCTGGATGACGGTACGCTCTAGCTCCCGCCCGCCTTCCTCCGCTCGCGACATCGCGTCGGCTGACGACTCCGCCGTGATCGAGGCCGATTGGGCGATGCGCTGCAGACTCTCTACGCTCTCTTGCATTGCTGACTGATTATGCTTGATCCGTGCGACCTGCTCGCTCGCCGACTCCGAGATCGCCTGGATCGCCTCGGCGATTGCCCCGGCTCCGGCAGCCGACTGCTCCGATCCGGTCGAGAGCTCTCGCGATGAGCCACTCACCTCCTGCGCATTGCGATGGATCGTCGCCATCAAGCTTGCCAGTTGATTTTTCATCCGGTTGAAGGCATCCGCCATCTCCCCGATCTCATCGCGCCGGCGCAGCGCCATGTCTGCTCCGGTAAGATCGCCGTCCGCGATTCGCCCCGCCGCCTCGGACACCGCGATGACCGGCCTGGAGATCGAGCGAGTGATGAAAAAGGCAAGCAGCGCCCCGAGGACGATGGCCAGCAGCACCGTAAACAGCAGCGCCTGCTTCACGCCAGATACGACGGCATTGGTCTCCAACTGCGTCTCATGCAGCAGCATTTGCTGATAGTCCTCGAGCTCCTGCGCGGTCTTGGCGATTGCAGTCGCCATCGGCACGCATTTCTCGGCGACCAGTTGTATGTACATCGCATCGTTTCCAGCTTTTTTGTAGTCTGTAATTTCAGTGACTACGGTCGCATATTGCTCTTCCTGGTCGCGTAGCTGGCTGGACAGCGCGATGGCCTGCTCGCTTTCCAGCATGTTGTGCAGCTTCTCCCAGGTCTCGGCAAATACGACGCGATCTTGGCTATACGCCTCCATCTGAGCCGTATCTCCGGTGATCAAGTACCCCCGCACGTATTTCGTCTGATCGGCCGCCAAATATTTGAGATCTTTGACCCATAATATCTTTTGCACCCGGTCGCCCAGCATCTGCTCATACGATTGATTGACGGAGGTTAACTGATACCAGCCGAGCGTGCCGACAACAAGGGTGAGAGCGAGAATAAGGCTAAAGCTGACCATCAGTTTGCTACCGATTTTCATGGGGACATTCTCCTTCGCAGGTCTATAGAATCAGGTCTATTATCCTCTTCCCCACAATACCAAGTTTTGAAACGGGCCCATAGATCTAAATATGTCGAATAAACGAACATAATTCCCTTTGGTTCGACAATTAATACAATTATTCGACAAAACCCCTTTAATTCGAGACTTCCCAGCTTACCGTCACAGCCCCGCTCGCCCGCTTGCAGCTAATGATGACCTGCACCTCCATATCCCGATCCGCCGTCACCTGCAGCCGTCCATCGGCCAACTGCTCCATCCCTATCAACTGTCCATTCGGTCCGGCGAGCGAATAGCCGTAACTCCCGCTCTCGATACGGAACTCAATCTTGTACGTAACCGTCTCCCCTCGCCGCAGCTCGATCGGCACCGGGAACTCGCCATGCAACCAATCAAACTGCGCTGTGAAGGCGGTCTCGCTGCGCTGCTCTGTCCACCCCTCGACCCGAGTGTGATCGGCCAACGCAAGCCACCCGAGCGCTGCGAGCATAACCAGCGCCAAAATGCCGCCGAGCGGCCATCTCCGTCGCAACGAGGCATCAATCCCGTAAAAGCACAGGGCGCATACGAGACCGTATAGTCCGGCGACCACGATAAGCATCGGCTCATGGGAGAAAAACAGAAAAAACGGCGCATACCCGCCTGCTACATATAACAGCACAGAGACCAGTCCGGAATAAGGCCGCCGCAGCTTGAGCGCCAAAGCGTCTACAACCATTGAAAATACAACCGCATAGCCGTAAAAAATCGTCCAGAACGGCATGAAAAACATCGTCTCCTGCAGCTGCACAATATCAAACCGCGACAGAAGCAGCATCAAAGACAGAAATACGATGCCTGCTGCCGCAAGCTTTGCCGACAGATAACCGAGCGCTCGACGCAGAGGATGATCCGCTTGGTGCGCTGAATGGTGCATGGTCGATCACTCCCTCCGTAGTTGGCTTTAGCTTATCAACAAAGCTGCAACCAGGGGAGTTCTAACTTTTGTAGTACCTGCTCGCCAAAACGCCAAATCCCCCAGCCCTTGGTAGTGTAAGGACTGGGGGATCGCGTTGCTCAAGCTGTGAGACTAGATGCGCTCTGTCAACCGGAGGAGCGCGACGACGGCTTCGGCGCGCGTCGCGCTGCCCTGGGGCTCGAATCGGCCTCCGCTGCGTCCCTGGACCAGGCCTTCGGCGGCCGCAGTCGCGACAGCGCCCTTGGCCCAGGCGGGGATCTCCTGATCGTCTGCGAACGAAGTCGCGTCTGACCCGGTCGGCAGCCGCAGCGCCCTGACCAACATCACCGTCATCTCGGTTCTTGTCATCCGGACGTCGGGACGGAACGTCCCGTCCTCAAACCCGTTCACGATGCCAGCCTCTACCGCCAATGCGACGGCATCGCGGGCCCAAGGACGAATCGCCTCCTGGTCGGCGAAGCTCAGCTCGGCTCCCGAGCCTTCCAGCCCTAGCGCGCGCACGAGCAGCTGGGCGAACTCGGCTCGCGATACCAGCGCGTCCGGACGGAAGGTCTGATCCGGATAGCCGCCGGCTATACATTGCTCCGTCGCCCGGATGATCTGGGCTGCCGCCCAGTGGCCAGAGAGATCGCTCAGCGATACTTCCGGGCAAGACGGGGACGGCGCTGGCGCCGCCTCGACGAACACGGCCAGCACTGCAGGCCTGTCGAGCTCAGCCCGGATCGCTCCATCGACGGCCATTCCGCCGAGTGGATACCAGGTATCGTCATCTGCAAGGGCGTACAGCGTTGGCGTTCGGTAATCCGAAGTCAGCGACTCGACGTACGATACGGATACGGTCGCCGGCCGGAGGAACGTGTCGACCTCGCTGGAGGTGATCTTATACACCATACTCGCCAAGCTGTAGCCGGTCATTGTCGGCACCTCCGCCATCGTCAGACGATCGATGGCAAGACGCGTCTGGCGATCCGTCGCTCCTGCCGGTACCTCCAGCTTAATGCCGCTTCCGAGACTCACGATGCCAGCTGCGCCAGCGGCTAGTAATAGCACGCCTTCCGGCTGCTCCGATTCCCCGTCTGGACCCGGTACATAGGGCGGATAGTAGATCGGCGGATTCGGACGCTGGCCAGCAGCAGCTACAGTCAGTGGACGACTGGGGTCGCTCTCATGATGCAGACGATCGACAGCGGTGACCACGTACGTATACGTGCGGCCGGAGATGACTTCGCTATCCGTATAACTGGCGCTACCCGTTCCTTTACGCACGACAGCATGGATCTGCGACGGATCGGCGGTCGATGGCGTCGTCTCGCCCTCCGCTCGATAGATGACATAGTAGGCCGTCTGTTCGTCAGCGTCTGTCCAGCGCAGCTCCATCGACGGATGGCGATAGGTGCCGGATAGCTGCTCCGGAGCGGCCGGCTGCGCGCCGCCCAGCCAAGGCATCGCCGGCACCAGCGCAGGCTGCTGCTGGTATTGTCTCAGGATCTGCTGCAGATGCGTCTTGGCGAGCAGGTCGCGCGTCGTGAACTGGATGCTGCCATGCACATGATCGAAGTTCAGATTATAACGCATCTGATTGATGATCTCATACGGATCGGTGAAATTTTCGTTGTCCTCCACCTTGTAGGCAGCATGGCCGATATAGAGATGGACATCAGCGTCATGCTCAGCGATCAGATCGTCCCACCACTTCACCAGCACCTCGTAGGCTGCGGGCGAGAATCCGAAGTTCCAGTAGATCTGCGGCGCTACATAGTCGATCCAGCCCTCCAGCACCCACTTGCGAATATCTGCATGCAGATTGTCGTAGCTCGGCTGACCGGCTGTCGTATCGGAGCCGAGCGGGTCGACCGATTTGTTGCGCCAGACGCCGAACGGACTGATGCCGAACTTGACATAAGGCTTCTGCGCCTTGATCGAGGCGTTTAACCCTTCGATCAGCGTGTCGACATTATGTCTGCGCCAGGCATTAATATCCGTGTAGCCGTCGCCGAATTGCTCGTAGGTCTGCTGATCCGGATATCCTGTGCCGTCAAAACGGTTCGGGTAGAAGTAATCGTCGAAATGTATCGCATCGACATCGTAATTGGCCACCACCTCATCGACGCTCCGGGTAATGTAGTCGATGACCTCCGGGTGGCCGGGATCAAAGTACAGCCGGCCGCCGTAGCTCATCACCCAGTCCGGGTTCAGCCGCGCCGGATGATCCTCGGTAAGACGGCTCGCGTCGTTATGCATGCTGATGCGGTAAGGGTTGAGCCAGGCATGGAATTCCAGGTTGCGCTTGTGCGCTTCCTCGATCATAAAAGCCAACGGGTCATAGCCCGGGTCCTTGCCCTGCTCGCCGGTCAGCCAGTGCGACCATGGCGCGAGCTCCGAACGGTAGAAGGCATCGGCTGTAGGCTTGATCTGGACGACAACAGCGTTCATGCCCATCGACTGGTGAAAGTCCAACAATGCGATGAAGTCCCGGCGCTGCTGCTCGGGATCGTAGGTTTTGGGCCAGTCGATCTGCTCGACGCTGGCGATCCAGGCCGCCCGCAGCTCATGCTTGGGCTGCTCGACGCCAGCCTTGTTGACCACGACAGTGAAGCTGACGCTCTTGTCTTGGAAGAGCGCCGTAATCCGGGCGATGCCCATCGACAGCGCCTGCACCTTGCCGTTCGCAGTTACAGCGGCAACCGCCGGCTGGCTGGAGGTGAAGGTCACGCCCTCTGTCACCGCCTCCTCGCCCGTATTATAGATAGCCGTAATTAGCGCCTGCCCTTCCTGCCCGATCTCGAGCGGCCCCAGACCGCCGAGCTCGATCCGCTCCAGCACCGGGATCTGTGCACCCACGCTGATCTCCACGGCAGTCGTGCGCCCCCGATACTCCGCCTGCAGCGTCGCCGCGCCTTCGCCCAGAGCGCGAATCACGCCTTGCTCATCGATGACAGCTACCGTCTCATCGCTGCTGGAATAGGCAGCCCCTTGGGTGATCTGCACCCGTTCTCCGCTCCCCGCCATGACAGCAAAAAGTGTCGTAGGCGCCTCCTCGGCTACCTTCATCTCGGCCGGACCGGTCAACAGCAGCTCCTCCACGACAGGCACTTCGTCGCTGACAGTCAGCGAATAACTCGCCTCGAAGCCGCCAGCTTGGGCTGTAATGCGAGTGGTGCCTGGCGAGAGCGCCTGGACGCGGCCCGCAGCGTCAATGCTGGCTACCATGGGATCTTCACTCGCATAAGTTACACCGTCCTCCAGCCGCTGCGGCGCCGAGGCATTCTGACGTGTCTCGAACACGGTGGCGGTCAGCTCCTCTCCCGTCTTCATCGGTGCGAGACCCTGCAAGTCCAGACCGTATCGTCCGTCGGTATCCCCGTAGAACACGCTGACGCGGTCCAGGAAAACGACGCCATCAGTTTTGTTGTCGTTGTTGGTCTGGGTCATGTAGATGCGGCGCAGCTTGATGTCCGTGACCTCGGGTACGCGCAGCGCTACCGGGAGGTCGGCGACAATATAGCGCCAGCCCGTCCAGTTGAAGCCGGTGCTGGTCGTCAGATCCGCAACTGCCGAAGGGATCGGCGATGTCCCGCTCATCGCCGCAAACTCGGCGCGCAGCCAATGCTTGTTGTTGCCGTCGCCGTGCACCCACATGCCGATCTTCGTCGGCTTGCCCGGCAGCTGACGATACGTCGCCTGATCCGGCTCCCACAGGTTGACATACGCTGCCGCCGTCCCGCTCTCTCTGCCAACGAACTGATAGCGCAGCCTGGCCGAATGATTGCCGTACAGGACCGGCTCCGGCCTGTTGGCCATCGCCAGCTCGACACTGGCGCGGACGGCGCTGGCCGTCACCCCTCCGGCTTCGAAGTCCTCTACAATGACAAAAGGCGCAGCGGGCGAGGCAGCAGCAGGTAATAAAGATTCGGTATCAGGCTCGCCTCCGGGGGACAGACCGGCTGCGCCGGCCAACGTGGAACACAATAGTACGATGATGAGTACAAAAGCGGTCATGCCATACATCTTGCGATAAGGCAGATTCATCTCTTACATCTCCTCCTCGTGATATGTATACCATCAGGGCAATGCGAGCTTCCCCATGATCGTCGGTCGCGCGGCTCCTGTCGCTGCAGGTATGTTGTTCGGGACGCCCTGCAGGAAAGCATGGCCGAGCAGCGCGAAGATGACCGCCTCCTTGGCATCGTCAGGCATGCCGAGCTCGCCCGCCCTGCGCACCTGCTGCTCCGGCAGCAGTCTCGCCAGCTGGACCATGAGCGTCCGGTTATGGGCGCCGCCGCCGCTGACGATTACTTCGTCGACCCGGCAGCGCGGCATGACGAAGCGCCTGCACGCATCGGCGATCGAGCTTGCCGTAAGCGCTGTCACTGTGGCGATCGTATCTACACCCGAGAGCCCCCTCTCCGCAGCGAGGTCGAGCACCCGGAGGGCGTAGTCGGCCCCGAACAGCTCCCGCCCCGTAGACTTGGGCGGCGCCAGCGCAAAGTAGGGATGACCAAGCAGCTCGGCCAGCAGCGCCTCGTCCACTGCCCCCTCAGCCGCCCATTGCCCGCCTTCGTCGTAAGCGAGGCGACCGTCCGTCAGGGTATGGACGACTTGATCGATGATCATATTGCCTGGCCCGGTATCGAAGGCCAGCAGATCGTCGGCGCCCGCCCCGGCCGGGATAACTGTACAGTTGCCGATGCCGCCGATATTTTGCAGCAGCCGTCCCCGCCGGGGATCGCCAAACAGGATCAGGTCCCCATACGGGACAAGCGGCGCGCCTTGACCGCCCACCGCCATATCTGCCGGGCGGAAATCGCCGACGACAGGGAGGCCCGTATGCTTGGCAATGACCGACAGATCGCCGATCTGCAGCGTGGCGCTCGGCTTGTATAGCCCCTCCCGCTCCGGCATATGCCAGATCGTCTGACCATGGGAGCTGATAAAGTCGATCTCGGCGACGGCCAGTCCAGCCGCCTCAACCGCAGAGAGCGCGCTATCGGCGAACAGCTGGCCCAGATAGACATTCATCCCCGCCAGCGCCGCGACGTCGGCGGCTCCTGGCGAACAGAGCTGCTTCAACTGCGCGCGCAGCTCCTCAGTGTATGGCAAGGTCGCATAATGCAGCAGCTGAACCTCGGTGTTCGCGCCGCTACCCGCGAGCTGCACGACGGCGGCGTCGATCCCGTCCAGCGACGTGCCGGACATCAGCCCTACGCCGATCTGGAAGGGACGTTCGGATGACCAGCTCATCTTCATCTAGTGGCACCTCCCCTTCGCAGCTGCTCCATAGCCAACAGCACCGCGCCGTACGAGGCGTCGTACTGCGGCTCGACGATGGTCATCCCCGGATAGCGCCCGGCAATCCGTCCATGCAAGGCATCGCGGACATGGCGGTTGGACGTCAGCACGCTGCCGAGCAACGCGAGCGCTCCCTCCTGCAGCGCAAGGCGCTCGGCCACGGCCGCGATCGGCTGCAGCAGCTCGTCCGCGCTCCGCTCGGCGATCCGCAGCGCCTGCTCGTCGCCGGCCTCGCAGGCGACGGAGAGCAGCGGCGCGAGAGCGGCGATGTCCCGCTTGCTGCGCGCCGGATCGTACACATAACCGATCAGCTCGGATACCGTGGAGACGGCGAGCCGTCCATACACCAGCTCCGTGATGAGCGTCGGACCGATGCGACCGTCCGCAGCCTGCACTACCGCAGCGAGCAGGTCTCTCCCGATCGCATAGCCGCTGCCGCCATCGTCGATCAGATGCCCGTACCCGCCGGCCCGATGCGTGTCGCCAGCCGGACTCCGGCCATAACAGATCGCTCCGGTGCCGGCGATCAGGACGATCCCGCTCCGGCCGCCGTGCGCCCCGCAGAGCGCGGTCTCATGGTCGCCGACGAGCAGCAGCTCCCCCTCATAGCCGTATCCGCGCAGGATGGAGGTCAGTCGTCCGGCGACGAGCGGATGACTGATGCCCGCCGCCCCGATGCAGATCGCCAGACAGGAGGTCAAGTGCGATGCAGCGCCCTCGCCTCCGTCCACGCTGCCGCGATCCGTCCCGGAGGTCAAGTACGATGCAGGCCTCTCTCCTCCGCCCGCAATGCGTCGATCCGTCCCGGCAGAGCCGCTCGCAGCAGCGATCGCTGCCGCGAGCCCGTCCGCGAGCGCTTGCAGGCTGCGGGCGACGACCGCTTCGTCCTGGCCGTTATAGTTCAGCGGACCGGCGCTGAAGCTGTGGACGATCTCGCCGTCCGTCCGCGCCAGGACGACGCTTGTGCGCGTCCCGCCGCCGTCGATCCCCGCTACATAATTCATCCCGCTCCCCCCTTCCTTTTTGAACTACCTCTAATAGAGATGGTATGCGCTCTTGCGTTGGGCAAACTGCTCGCTCTCCGCCTCCCACGTCTCAATAATGCTGCGCGGGTCGGCGTTCTCGTCGCGGAGGATCGCGTCGCCGCACAGCAGATCGATAAACGGCCGGCCTCCCTCTCTCACAGGCGGCAAGAAGGCAAACGGCGCAAACAGCTCGCGTATCGTAAACAACAAGGTCAAGCCAAGCGCAACCGGACGGACCGCAGCCTCATCCAGTACATGCACCTGCACGCCCTTGCAGAAGGTTCCGGCATGCTTCGACGTCGAAGGCTTGAATGATACCGGACGGAAAAACACGCCGGGAAGCCGGTGTCCATTCATCGCCCGGGCCAGGCGCTCGCCATCGACAAACGGAGCTCCAATGATCTCGAACGGAGCAGTCGTGCCTCTGCCCTCCGACAGATTGGTCCCTTCGAAGAGACAGGTGCCGGGATAGAGCAGCGCCGTATCGAGTCTTGGGATGCCCATCGAAGGCGGCACCCATACCCGGCCTGTCGCGCTATAGCGGAGCGTACGCTCCCAGCCTGAGCAGCGGACGACGTGCAGCTCGGCTCCCCAGCCGGACTCTTCGTTGGCCATCGTCGCTACCTCGCCGGCTGTCAGCGCATACCGGATCGCCAGCGGATAGTTGCCGACGAAGGAGGTATAGCCGTCCTTCAACACGTTGCCCTCAACCGTCACGCCGTCCAGCGGATTGATCCGGTCGAGCACGACAAACGGCTTGCCGGCCCTCGCGCAATCCTCCAGCGCATACAGCATCGTATAGATAAACGTATAGTAGCGGGCCCCGATATCCTGGATATCATAGACGACGACATCGACCGCTTCGAGCATATCCGCCGTCAGCCGCTTGCTGTCCTTGCGGTACAAGCTGTAGACAGGCACCCCTGTCGCAGCATCGGTGTAGCTGTCTACCAGCGCGCCCGCATCGAGATCGCCGCGCACGCCGTGCTCCGGCGAGAACAGAGCGGCCAACCGGTAGCGCTCGTGGAGGATATCCACAGTCGGCCGGAAGTCCGCCGACAGTCCCGTCGGCGAGGTGATCAGTCCGACGCGTCTCCCCTTCAACAGAAGATCGATACTTGAGATTCGGTCGATTCCGCTGGCGATCATGGACGATGTCCCCCTCTCGTCACGCGTATTTCGCACCACTCGGTGGTCTGTCGTCGATTCATCGACTACAGCTCGCCCTGGCGCAGCTTCATCGTCTCTGGCGGCACCATGAACGTCTCTGCATATTGCTTGCGAGCTTCCAGACCGCGGACGCGGGCCAGCGACTTGTAGTAATCCATGTAATTAAAGGACGTGCTCCCGGTGACGAACCAGTGCGTCGACAACGCTTCGATCCACAGATCGAAGGCTTGCTGGTCGAAATCGACGTACACATACGGCACGTAATCGACCGCATCCTCCCAATTTTCGCCATAATACAATTTCGCGGCAAAATGCGGGGGCAGCTCTCGCTCCAGCGCTCGCAGACTGGCAAAGTAGCGAGCATCGTTGACGATCCGGTGCGTCGTCGCGTGATCCTTATGCATGCTGTTGCAGTGATGCGTAATAATGATATCCGGCTTTACCTCGCGGATGACGTCGGCGACGCGCATCCGGATCTCCTGATCGTCCGGGATCTCCCCGTCCGGGATCTCGAACACGCGCGCCGCGCCTCCGAGCATCTCTGCAAATGTGTGCGCCTCCCTGACCTTCTGTTCCCGATAGGCATGCACATCCTGTCCGGCCGGCACGCCGCGCTCGCCCGCAGTTAGCGCCAGCGTGAAGATCCGGTCGCCCTTCAGATGGTGGCTCGCCATGACGCCTCCGGCGACAAGCTCCACATCGCCGACATGGGCCCCTATGCCCATGATGGTCTTTGGTGTACGATTAGCAGTCATTTCGCTATCTCCTTCCTCATCGTAGCAAATGTTTTGACCGTGCGGAATCCGGCGCGTTCGTAGATGCGCAGCGCTGGATTGTTGCTGCCGGTATACAAGCTCATATAGTCGGCGCCGATCGTCTGGAACGCCTCGCAGAGACGGGAGAACAGGATCGATCCGAGCCCATGCCCCTCATGCTCCGGATGGACGCCGATGCCGGCGAACCGCCCGCGTCCGCTCGGCTCGCGCACGACAGGCCCGGCAAATCCGACCGGCTCGCCATGCAGACTCGCGATGACAACAGGAATGTCCGTTGCAGCTGCGGCAGCAATCTCTTGCTGCCAGAGCGGATTGCCAAGCGCCGCCAGCAGCGCATCAGGCTCGCGATGCTGCCGCCTGTCGAATAGCCCGACCTCGTATCCTGATTCGGCTGCCTTCCGCTCCTTGGCGACAATCGCTTCCGGCACCTCGAAGCTGCCAAGCCGCAAGTACATCGCGCACTGTATGGCTCGCTCCGCATAGTCATTCTTTAGCAAAGCGTCGTGAAACGCGCTTCCGACCGGTACGCCGGGAGCGTTGTTATGTTCATGCCGGTCCGTACCCGGCACATACCACGGCAGCTGCATCGGATTGAAGAAGAGTACCTCGGCCTGCCGTTTGCCGAGCGACACGAACCGCGCCTCCATCGCTGCCAGCAGCCCGGCATAACGGTCTGGCGCTCCCTCGTCATCCGCTGTCACGATACAGGTCAGGTACCCTGCAACATCGCCCAGCGGCAGGTCATCCCCGGTACAGCCGCAAGCGAAGGCGGTTACACGACCCTCGTCCAGCCACACCCATGTTGTCTGCGGATCAAAGTAGCGGCTCTTCGTGAAAATCGCCTCGAACCGCTCGGTATTCATCTCCCGATAGCCGTCGCGCGTCGCATGCGCATTCCAGAGCGCGATGACCTCATCAGCATATCTATTCTCCCATGTAACTATCATGCGAGACCCCTTCCCGGCTGCATCAGCCCTTGACCGCTCCGACAGTCACGCCCTCCAGGAAGTAGCGTTGCAGACTGAAGAACAGGATGAACATCGGCAGCGCCGAGATCGTCGCCCCTGCCATCATCGGAGCAAAGTATGTCGTATTGGCGAAACGGAAATTTTTGAGTCCGACCTGGATCGTCTGCATATCCATCGAGTTGGTGACCAGGAAAGGCCAGAAAAACGTATTCCACGTCTCCATAAAGGTCAAAATGGCCATCACCGCCATCACCGTCTTGGACAATGGCAAAATAATGCGGACCAGCGTCTGGAATTGATTGGCCCCCTCCACCTTGGCGCTCTCGAGAATCTCCTTCGGAATCGAGCTCATAAACTGCTTCGCAAGGAAAATGTTATATACGGTCACCAGTGTCGGCATGATCAGCGCCTTGTACGTATTCTGGATTTCGAAAATATTGACGATCAGAATGTAAAGCGGCACCTGCGTCACCTGATAAGGGATCATCATCGAGCTCAGCAGGATGGCGAACAGCAGACCGCGGCCGCGAAAGTTGATTTTGGAGAAGGCATATCCTGCCGTAGTAGCAAATAATACATTGGATATCATCACCACCGTAGCGACAAAAAGAGAGTTCAGGATCCAACGGTAGGAATACTCGCTGTAGGCAAAGAAAAATTTGTACGATTCCAGCGTAAACTTGCCGGGCCATAAAGAGTAGCTGACCGCGCCCGCCTCCACCGGATCGCCAAATGAAGAGATGAGCATAAAGTAGATCGGAAATAACGTCGCCAGGGCAAACAGCAGAAGAAGGACGATGAGAATCGTATTGCGGACCGTTCTTGTCGTGCGGTTGCCGAGATGATTATTGTAGAGAGCCAAGTCCATTCCTCCTTCTGCTTAATATTCCACGTCTTTGCCGAGAAACTTGAACTGCAAAAACGCTACGATGCCGATCATCAAGGCGAGCAGCAGCGATTGGGCCGCAGCCTTGCCGAATTCGAAGTATTTGAAGGCCGTATCGAAAATAAGCAAGCCAACCATCGTCGTCGCATGATTCGGACCGCCGCCCGTCATCAGATAAGCATTCTGGAATACCTGGAACGAACCGATAACCCCCGTCACCAGCAGGAACAACGTCGTCGGCTTCAGGCACGGGATGACGATATGCCACATTTTCTGGATGAAGTTGGCCCCGTCGATATCGGCTGCTTCATAATAACTGCTGTCGATGCCAAGCAAGGCCGCGACATAGATGATGATCGCCGTACCGTGACTGGAGAGCCAGGACATGAGGACAAGCGAGAACATCGCCGTGGAGCTTGATCCCAGCCAGTTCTGACTGTCGATCCCGAACAACCCGATAAACCGGTTCAGGACCCCGGCCGACATCGGATCGAAGATCCAGAGCCAGACCACCGCCAGCGCCACGCCCGAAGCAACTGCCGGCAAATAGTAGATCGCTTTGAAGGTCGTCTGCAACCGCTTGTGGAGGGGCATGATCATAATCGCCACAGCGAAGGACAGGATCAGGGCGACAGGTACGGTGAGCACCGTATAGACGATCGTATTGCGGATCGATTTCCAGAACAGCTCGCTTTGGAAAATCGAGGTGTAGTTGTCCAGGCCGATGTACGTGGAGCCTCGGGGACTGTATTCCTGGAAGCTGATAATAAATGCGCTAAGCACCGGATACGCTGTGAACAGGGCATAGACCAGCAGGGCAACGATAATAAACGCATAGGCCCATGCGCTGTCGCCGCGGTTCAGACGGTTGCGCGCGCGCGCGTTAGCTCGGCTCATGATGCAGGCTCCTTCCTCAATGAATCGAATGAATCTACCCGTTAAAAGCTGGATAGCCTACCGGATGAGGGCAGGCTATCCGCTGGCGCTTAGTCTTGCACGACGCCGTCTTCGCCAAAGGCGGCAATGGCAGCTTTCTTCACGTCTTCGTACATGACCTCAGGTGTAATCTCCCCGGCCAGCAACGCTTGGAGACGCGGGATGACCGTTTCGTTCTCGACCTTGATCGCCTGGGCGCCGAGCTCTACCGGGATATCCGGGCGCGCTGGCGCAGCATGCTCGAGCATCCGCTCTACGGCAGCTACGTTATCCGGATTGCGATTGGACTCGATGCTTGCCGCCGCTTCGCGCCCGCTCTTGGTGATGTGCGCTGCGAACAGATCGCTATTGGTTGTCGCTGCGACATTGCCGCTCGCCAGGAAGTATGCAGCTTTGACGACATTCGCTTTATGCTCATCTGTAGGCTCCTTTTTGCCGCGGAAGGCGACATAGCCATCGACAACGGCGTAGGATACCGGATCATGATCGCCAAAGGAAGGCATCGGCAGCACGATATAATCGACTTCGATACTGTCAGCTACGGCACTGCCGTCGCCCGCTTTGAGCTTCTCGTTATTTTTGTTGGCGGAGTTTTCGAATACCGCCAGTCCTTTGCCCGTAATCATCGTCTGGCCGGTCAGGAACATGTTCCAGCGTTTGCCGGCATCGACCGAGCTGAGCTCCTTGGGCATCGAGCCGTCATCGATCATTTGACGGATCGCCTTCAGTACGTCCAGATAATTTTTGCTTGTGTAGGCATATTTCAGATCCTCGGTAAATGGTGACGGCATGCCGGCATTTTTGACCAGGATGGCCAGATAATCCTTGGAGGCTACACCTGCTGTAGCGAACACGAAGCCGTATCGGGTGTTTCCGTCTTGCTGTACAGTGCCGCTCTTGATCGCCTCGCGGAACTCATCATAGGTCCAGCCGTTCTCCTGGACGCTCTTCCAGTCGATGCCTGCCTCCTCCATATATTGCTTGTTGCCGCCGATCGCATGGACCTCCATGTAGGCCGGGAAGCCATACAGACCGTCGCCATTCTTCATATATTCCAGCGGCGCTTCGTCAAAGTCGGATACCATCTCGGGAGTGACCAGATCCTTGATATCCATCAGCATATCCATCTGAGCATACTTGGAGATGCCGTCCGAACCGATGAATGCCAGATCCGGCGGGCTGCCCGCATTAACCTGGGTATCGAGCTTCTGGGTCATATCCTCCCAGCTTGCCGGCTCGATCTTCAGCGTCAGGTTCGGGTACAGCTTGTTGAACTCCTCCTCCATCTGCTTGAAGTTCTCTTGGTACGCAGGAGAGACAGGCGGCAACAGCGCTGTGATCGTGTCCTTCGCATCGGAGCTGCCTCCACTCTCCGCAGGACCGTTCGTCGTGCCGCCGTTGTTGGCGGGCGGATTGTTATTGCCGGACGAGCAAGCGGCCAGCGAGCCTGTGGCCAAAGTCAGAGCGAGCAGCATAGCGGTCATTTTTCGTTTCGTCGTCATTCGAGTGAAGCCTCCCTTAATTGATGATCTTTTTGTATGATGCCCATCTGTACCAAGCGTCTCTAGATCGCTTGGTTGCAGATGCGTATAGCCTGCTTGAGATTGCCGTTGCATGCTTCCAGCGCGGCTGCAGCTTCGGCCGGACCCAGCTTGGACTTGATCATCATGATCGCCAGCTTGCAGTCCATATCGGCCTCCTTGAGATAACGGGCCGCTACCTGCTCCTCGACCTCCGCAGCCGCCATGATGATGCGCAGCGAGCGGTTGTAGAGCTTTTTGTTGCTGGCCTTTAGATCGACCATCAGGTTGTTGTAGGTTTTGCCCAGTTTGATCATCGTCGAGGTGGTGAGCATATTGAGGACGAGCTTCTGGGCGGTGCCTGCCTTCAGCCGGGTCGATCCGGCGATCGCCTCCGGCCCTACGACCGGGGCGATGCAGATGTCGCTCACCTGCTCGAGCCGGGTGTGACGGTTATTGACGACGGAGATCGTCACCGCGCCGAGCTCCCTGGCCCGCTGGAGCGCCTCGATGACGAATGCAGCCGTGCCGCTCGCCGAGATGCCGACGACCGCATCGTTTGAGGTAATCCCCAGTTGGTCGACCAGAGCCCGGCCTGCTTCCCCGTCGTCCTCGCAGCCTTCGACCGCCATGCGCAACGCTATATCGCCACCGGCGATATGACCTTGCACCAGCTGAGGGTCGACACCAAAGGTCGGCGGACACTCCGAAGCGTCCAGCACACCTAACCTCCCTGAAGTTCCAGCGCCGATGTAATGCATTCTACCACCTGATGAAAGGGATTTAGATAGCGCTTCCACGGCAAGCGCAATGGACGGGATTTCAGCAGCGACTGCTGCCGGAACCTTCGAATCTTCGTCATTCAGCATCGAAAGAATCTGTTCCGTCGAGCTTTCGTCAATGGATCGGGTACCTGAGTTGTTGCCCTCCGTGGTCAGTTTGGCTAGATCATCTGTCATCGTGTATTCCCCTTATGTTTCTGACTTCTGACTACATATTAAACGCTGAACCCCCAATTCGTCAATAAATTTCGAAATAAATTTTCAGTCTGCAATATATTTTCGGTTTTTAATTCTAATAACTATCATAGTATGTTAAGTGTGAGTTCGGTTTTATTGACCTTGAAACCGTACAGGCACAAACAAGCCCCTGCAAGAACATGGATGTCCTTGACAGGGGCCTACTGCAAGCTGCAACGTCGATTTACTTTTTACGCTTGCTGGATATAATATCATGGCTTTTGGCCAAATACGTTTTGACCTGATCGTAATCCGCACTCGCCACGCCTGCAAACAGCATGTCGATCACCGTCAGCATCGCTATCCGCGAGCCCATCGCCCCACTGCGGATCGTAATCTCGGGCGTCGAGATGCTGAGTACGGCATCGGCGCTCTCGGACAACGTGCTTTTGTTATACTTGGTAATCGCGATAGTGTAGACGCCATTCTTGCGGACGATGTCGAGCGAGTCGAGGATCTCGAGCGTCTCCCCGGAGTTCGAGACGAAGATCGCGACGTCGCCCTCGGTCATGAGCGAAGCCGCCGTCAGCTGACCGTGGCCGTCGGTGTAGGCACGGCAGTTTTTGTTGATGCGGCTGAACTTCTGCTCGGCGTCCTGACAGACGATCCCCGAGGCTCCGATGCCGAACAGCACGATCCGCTTGCTCTCCCTCAACACTTGCACCGCGCGCGTCACTGCGCCATGCTCGATGACGCGCATCGTATCCTCGATAGACTGAATATTGTTATAGCCAATATTGGCGATAATCGTCTCCAGCTCATCTCCCGGTTGAATATCGGTATATTGTTCGCCCACAGGCTCTTCCTTGGCGCTTAGCGAGGCTGAGATGCTGACGATGAAGCTGCGATAGCCGCCATAGCCCATCGTTTTGCAGAAGCGCAGCACCGAGGCATCGCTAGTTTTACTGGCATGCGCCAGATTTTTGATCGACAGATGCGGGATCTCCTCGCGGTTGGCCAGGATATACTCGGCTACCCGCTGCTCCACCGGCGTCAGACTGGCCTTGCGGTCGCGGATTCGGATGAACAGATTATCGCTTATCGTCATGGCATGCTCCCTGGCTTATCCAGACTGCCCACAAAAGAAGCCTACGGTCACGGGATCGATCTTCCGATCGCTGTTGTCCCCAGATTTCTTGATTATTAACCGCTTTTGCGGTTGAAATCCGGGGACAAAGGTGAACTACACGCTTTCTGCAAGAAAGCGACTTCGGAAGCATCATCTTCGCTTCTCCAGTAACGATCCCGTGCCTCTTCGGCCTTTGAGGGCAGTCTGGTAATTTTTGTTTATCAAAGCGCGCATAAGGTGACAAGTTTCTTATGCAGTCATAGTGTAATTTTATTTCAAAGTCACACGAAAATGCAAATGAATATTTTAAGAACAGGTTTTATTTGCGAATCTCGCTGGGCGTGGCGCCCCAATGCTTGCGGAATACTTTGGCGAAGTAGCTAATATCCCGGTATCCTACCCCCGCTGCCGCATCGAATACCTTGGCTCCGTCCTGGAGCAGCTTGCGTGCCCGTTCCATCCGGCGCTCCTGCACGTAGACGGAGAATAACGTGCCTGTTTCCTTCTTGAACAGACGGCTTAGATAGGAAGGGTTGACATACATCTGCTCCGCCAGCGTATGCAGCCCCAGATCCTCGGACAGCTGCGCCTCGACCGTCTCGACCAGCTGGCGCACGAGATGGTGGCTGGTCGTGCGCCGGCTCTCCTCGGCATAAGTGCGGATATGTCCGACGACGCGTCTGCTCCATGCCCGGATCTGCTCGCTGCTGAGCAGCGATTGCAAGGACAGGAAATAGCCATAATCGTCGCCAAGCACCCGCTGTAGCGACCAGCCTTGGCCCTGGATAAGACGGACGAAGCAGCTGCTAATGACGAGCAATTGCTCGTACACCCGATCCGACGAGCCCGCCTGCTCCAGCAGCTGCGCCATATAGTTGTCGACCAACTCGACCATATGCTCCTTGGTATCCATGTAGATCGCGATCTCCAGCTGCTTTTCGAACGCGGCGTCGAGCTGCAGCGGAGGGGGCTCATCCTTGGCCGCCAGATAGGGGATCGCCAGCTCATGCCCATAGACCGCCCGCTCCCTGAGCGCCAGACACGCCTCTCGATACGAGGTCTTCGCCTCGGCGAGTCGACACGCGCGGCCGACGCCCGCGCTGGCAGGCACCTTGAGACATTCCTTGACGACCTGCAGCAGCCTGGCGCACCGGATATGGACCCGCTTCATCAGCTCGTTGTCCGACTCGCCGGGCGCACCGACGAACAGCAACACCGCTTGCCCGTCGGCCCCGGAGAACGCGTAGCCCTCGGAGGCAGGCAGGAACTCGCGGGCGATACTCGTCAGCGAGAAGGCCAGCAGCGGCATATCGGATGCAGTGAAGCGACGCTCACCCTCGGCCAGCGGATCGATCGAGCATACCACAACTGCATAGCGGCTGTCTGCCGGCAGTCGGAGTCCCAGCTCCTCGCCATGCCGCAGCAGCTCCCAGCCGTCATAGCCGTCCTGCATCCAGCTCCGCAGGAACGTCTCCTGGAGCTGCGGCAGCCTGGAGCGCCACTTGTGCTGCAGATCCGCCAGATTATGACGCTCCACCAGCTCGGCGCGCACCTCCGCCGCCGCCTCCAGCACGGTCTGCAGAATCTCGCCCTCGCCGGCCGGCTTTAGCAGATAGCGCTTGATGCCGAGTCCTACCGCGCGCTGGGCAAAGGTGAAGTCATCATGGCCGCTCAGGATGATCATCCGAATATGCGGCGACTCGGCAGCGATCCGCTCCGCCAGCGACAAGCCGTCCAGCTCCGGCATCTCGACATCGAGCAGCACGATATCCGGCTTGCGCCGCTCCAGCAGCTCCAGCGCCTCGCGGCCATTCTCCGCTGTCGCTACCACCTCTACCCCATGCTGTTCCCACGGGATGTTGTGGACGAGCGAATTGAGGATCCGTATCTCGTCCTCTACGATCATCAGATTCATGCCATCTCCCCCTCCTGTTCGCTGCGGCAGCTGGCCAGCGGCAGCGCCAGTATAGCGGTCGTTCCCTTACCTGCTTCGCTGGCAATCGTCAGGCTGGCGCTGTCGCCATAGTAGAGTCGTATCCGCGAGGCCACGTTCAATAGTCCAAAAAATTCATCCTTGCGCTCGGCCCCGCCTGCTGGCACATTGTCCGTCGCTGCAAGCGCCTCGCGAATCAGCCGGAGCCGCTGCTCCTCCATCCCTTTGCCGTTATCGCTCACAGTGAGCAGCAGCTGTTCGCCCTCCAGACGAGCCGATATCGCCAGCTGCCCGCCTCCCTTCCGCTTCTCCAGTCCATGCAGGATCGCATTTTCCACCAAGGGCTGCAGGATCAGCTTCAGCACATAGAGGTTCGCCGTATGCGGATCGGTCACGAAGCTCACCGTGAACTGGCCGACAAATCGCAGCTGCTGCACGCGAATATAATAGTTCAGGTGGGTGAAGGTCTCCTCTACCTTAAACGTCTCTCTGCCCTTGCTTAGACTGAGCCGGAAAAACTGCGACAGATTAAGCACCATCTCGCTAATCTCCTCGGCGTCGTAGTTTTTGGCCGACCAATAGATCGAATCCAGCGTGTTGTAGAGGAAATGCGGGTTGATCTGCGACTGCAGAAACTTCAGCTCGGTCTTGGTCAGGCGGAGCTGCTGCTCATAAATATCCTGGATGAGATGACGCTGCTGTTCGGCGGTCTGGTTGAACGCGTCGGTCAAATACCCAAGCTCGTCCTGGCGGTTGTGGACAAGTCGGGTGTCGAGATTGCCTAGTCTGAGCTGCCGCATCCCGGAGACGAGCGACGACATCGGCGCTGCGATGCTGCTATAGATCAGCCAGGCGATCCATACCGCCAGCAGACAGCTGATCAGGATGATCCAGTACGTAAAAATTTGCAGCGGCCGCGACTTCTTGTAGATCTCCCGCTCCGGTTGCTCCAGGACAAGCGACCAGCCGCTGCGAGGCGAATCGATGCGCAGCATCATCTGCTTCTCTGCGCGTCCCGGGAGCTGCGCCACCGATACTTCGGAGGCCGGGATGTCCTGATCCAGATGAGGCTGAGCCGAGTCATTATTAGAGACGAGCAGCCTGCCCTGCTCGTCGTAGAGCGACACATGGGAGGCCGGGCTGGGCGCCAGATGCGCGATGTTGCTGAGCAGGGTGCGCTTGGGCAAGGACAGCATGAGCACATTGTTGCCTCTATCTCTGCTGTACAGATCCATCAGCTGCATGAGGAGCAGCTGGCCTTCATTATAGATCGGGTCCGCCCAACCCATCAGCGCTTCCTCATGACGGCTCGGGTTATACAGGACGATCGAACGGCCGGTCTGCACGAATTCGTCATACCAGTCCTCTACTGTATGCAGCGGACGGTCGAGCATGCCGATGCGGCTGGAGAGCAGCTTGCCCGAGCCTCCGTGATAGATCGAGACGCCGGAGAGGATCGGGTTGACCGCATTGACATTGGAGATATACGACATCACGGAACTAAAGTCGATGAGCATCTCCGGCGTCAGCTCGGCGCTTCGATGCTTGAGTCTGGAGGTGAGGCTGCCGTCGGTTGCCAGCATCGTCGAGAGCTGCTCGAGCGACTGCAGCGTCTGGTCCACATACTCCAGCGCCGAGTCCATCCCGCTCATCGTCCGCTCTCCCAGCTCCTGTTCCAGGATACGCTGCGATTGCTTGTTGGCATACAGGCTGAACAGGATCAGCGGCAACAGGATCAGTATAAAGTAGCAGGTCAGCCGGACCTGGATCGACCGGCTGAACCGCTCGCGCAGCGTACGCAGCCATCTCATGTTCTGCACCTCCCGTCCGGACAGCGGCAAAGTGGCGCCCCGGATCGGAAGCGCCACCCTTTCATTCACCCAGTCATTGGATGAATGCCTTGCTTGCAGTTGCTATGCCGTTATTTATTCGCGGCGTACCACTCGTTTACCTCTCGGGTAATCTCGTCGCCGCCCCGGCTTTTCCATTCGCGGACGAAGTTGTCGAACTCATCGAGCGGCGACTGACCGACGATGATCTTCGTAAAGTACTCGATCTCCAGCTTGTTCAGATCGGCCGAGTAGGAGCCCATCGCCGGGGTCGGGATGCCCAGATATTCGTCGCGAATGACGGCATCGGCGATCTTATCGATATTGGCGTTGAGATCGAACTCCATGCCCAGCGAGTCCAGACGATCGCGCTCCTCGTCCGCCTGATACGGCCGGATCGACCCGCCCAGCGTCTGACGGTAGATATGCTCGTTGTGCTTTTCGAAGTCCGTGACGATCTTGCCGTCCTCCTCCCTCCACACCTCGCCCTCGAAGCCGAGCAGCAGCGTCCGGTAGCCCTCGCCGTTCATGAAGTTCAGCATCCGGACGACGGCGTCCGGGTTTTTGCTCGTCACGGGGACGACATTATAACCGTAGATGTAACCGTAGCCCATCGTTCCTTTTTTGCCCTCGGGTCCCGCAGGGAACTCCAGCGCCAGCCATTCCGCTTTCGGGTCGTTGTTTTTGTTGGTCAGGATCGGTCCGCGGGTATCGTACCAGAAGGCGGAGAACAGGCCCACCTTGCCGGCGGCGATCTTCTCGGTGAAGTTCGCTTCCTTGTTAAGCGGCCATTCCGGGTCGAGCAGCTTGTCGCGATGCAGCTCCGCCAGGAAGCCGAGCGCCTCCTTCATCTCCGTCAGCGTGCTCATGTTCACTAGCTCGCCGTCCCGCTCGGTCCACATGCCGCGCTGGATGCCAAAGGCGCCCAGGATCGGCGCGATCCGCGCCAGGTTCTCCCCTGTGATGAAGCCGTATGTATCGTCCTGCCCGTTGCCGTCGGGATCGTCCTGCGCAAAGGCCCGCATCACCTCGCGGTACTCCTCGAGCGTCTGCGGCGGCTCCAGACCCAGCTTGTCGAGCCAATCCTTGCGCACATACATGATCTCATTGCCCGGCACGGCATTCATCGACGGGATGGCGTAGATATTGCCCTCGATCGTCACCGTCTTCCATGCGTCCTCGGGAATATTTTTTTTCAAGTCCGGTCCATACTTGTCGATCCATTCGTCGAGCGGCTGCAGCGCGTTCTGCTGGACATAGTTCTCGAACCAGCTAGAGTCACTCGAGTAGATCAGATCCGGCAGATTGTCGGAGGCCATGATGACGTTCAGCGCATCCTGATAGCCGTCCGCCGGCGGGATCTGCATCGTAATGTAAAGATTGGTGTTGTCCCGGATGTAGTCGATATAGGGGTTGTTGTTCTCGTCCATGCCGTCAGGAAAATTGCGCCCCGAGTTGTTGAAGACAACGCGGATCGACTTGCGCTCTATCCCCTCTTCGCCGTTTTTCCCGGTAGACGGATTGCCTCCTGTCGCCCCTCCCCCGCCGCCCCCGTTCGAGCAGGCCGCGAGTATCGTCAGCGCACCTGCCATCAACATGCCTGTTCCTTGCTTCCATCGTTTTGCGTTATGCATGGGATGTGCCCCTCTCTTTTCTCTTGTCTAGCCCTTGACCGAGCCTAGCATGATGCCTTTGACAAAGTACTTTTGCAGGAACGGATAGACGATCAGGATCGGCACCGTGCTTGCGATGAGCGCTGCCGCCTTGATCGATTCGAGCGCCAGCAGGGCGCTGTCCATATTGGCGGAATAGCCGGAGTTGTTGTCGATATTGGATTGATTGAACATAATCAGCTCGCGCAGGTATACCTGCAGCGGATACATCTTGCGGTCCGTAATGTAGAGCACGGTATCAAAGAAGGAATTCCAGTGGCCCACCGCATGGAACAGCGTAATCGTCGCGATCGCTGGCATCGACAGCGGGATGACGATCCGGAACAGGATGCCGAGATTGGAGCCCCCGTCGATCTTCGCCGACTCCTCCAGCTCTACGGGCACGCTCTGGAAGAAGTTTTTCATAATAATGACGTTGAATGCGCTGATCGCTCCAGGAATGATAAACGCCCAGAACGTATTGAGCAGCCCCGTCGCCTTGACGACCAGGAAGGTCGGGATCATGCCGCCGCCGAACATCATCGTGAAGACGATCAGGAACATAATCGTCGAACGTCCCTTGATGTACGTCTTGGACAGCGGATACGCGAGCAGGCAGGTGAGCGCCACATTGACGAGCGTCCCGGCGACGGTCCTCAATACGCTGATCTGGAAGGCGTTCAGAAACGCCTGTTCGCTAAGCACCCGGCGGTATGACTCCAGTGTAAAGTCAACCGGCAGCAGTGTCACGCGTCCCGTCGTGATCGCATCGTGACTGCTGAGCGACTGCGCCAGCACATGGACAAATGGCAGCAGCGCAAGCAGGCCGAGCGCGCCGAGCAGCGCATAGTTGATAAATGAGGCGAATTGCTCGCCTTTGCTTCGTCTCATGGATACGCCTCCCTTACCATATGCCCTCCTGCCCGAGCTTCTTGGCGCCGCGATTGGCCATCATGACCAGCAGCAGCCCGATCACCGCCTTGAACAATCCGACGGCTGTCGTGAAGCTGAACTTGGCCTGCTGGATGCCTACCCGGTACACATACGTCTCGATCACATCCGAGACCTCGTAGACGAGCGGATTGTACAGCACGAAGATCTGCTCGAAGCCGACGTCCAGCACATGTCCGAGCCGGAGCAGGAACAGGATGACGATCACGCCCATCATCGCCGGCAGGGTGATGTGGAGGATCTGCCTGAACTTGCTGGCCCCATCCATAATCGCCGCTTCGTAGAGCTGTGGGTCGATCCCCGCGATCGCCGCCAGATAGATGATCGCTCCCCAGCCGATCTCTTTCCAGATATCGCTGATAACCAGGATGCTGCGGAACCAATCGGGGTCGGCTAGGAAGTAGATCGGCTCGAAGCCGAGCATCGTGATCACCTGGTTGACTACGCCCGACGCAGGCGACAGCACATTGACCATAATCCCGCCGACGATGATCCAGGACAGAAAGTGCGGCAGATAGACGAGCGTCTGGATCGATCGCTTGTAGAGCATATTGCGGATCTCATTAAGCATAATCGCCAGGATGATCGGCCCCGGGAAGCCCCAGATTAGCTTGTAGATACTGATCAGGAGCGTATTGGCGAAGATGCGGTAGAAGTCGCTGTTGGCGAACATCGTCTTGAAGTGCTGCAGGCCGACCCAGTCGCTGCCGCCGATGCCGCTGAACACGCTGTAATTCTGAAAGGCGATGACGATGCCCCACATCGGGACGTATTTGTAGATGACGAAGTACAAAAGCCCGGGTACCATGATCAGATACAGGTCCCAATGCGAACGCAGCGCGTGAAAGCGTCTACGCTTCTGCGGACGTGTCGCCGCTGCCTCAACCACGACCTCGGCTATGTCAGCCATGACGGTGCCTCCTCTCGTTGTGTTTATAAATTAACTTTAAAGGCAGACGCCCGTTTTGGTTAGAGGATCGGGATGACCATTGTCGGTAGTATTTTTACCTTGTGCGACATCTAGGCGCAACTTCCACTCGCCTGCTGCCGTATAAGGTAAAGGCGGTTAATTAAGGAAGCATCTGGAATGGGGTAATAGCTATGAAGAGTAAGCTTGTACCAAAAGCATGGATACTGCTGCTTGTCCTCGCTGTCGCGGCGGTCTGGGGCGGCAATTATTACTATTATTACGCGCACAAATTTGACGGAGCGGTCATGCTGGAGCACTACTTTGAATCGCAGGTGTTGCCTGGGGAGCCTGTCCATTTCTATTATGTCACGCATCGCAGCTCCTCCAAGGAGCTGATAGCAATCCGCTTGTCAGATGAACAGTATTGGTACGCGAAGTTTCAACAGCAGCATGGGGAATACGGTCCGTATGCGCTCAAATCTGCCGTCGTGGAGATCACTCATCCCGAGCAACCTCTGCCGGATCAGACGTATGAGCGGTTCACAGAGATCGAGGCCTGGTTCAATGACGGGACCAGCGACATGCTGCCTGTAGGCAGCATTCAGTTTTTGCCCGCTGCGCCCTCTGTCTCCCACTTGATCGATTCGACATTCGGGTCCAGCAGCAACACTGGCGAGCATCGCAAAGGCTTCCGCGTGCTGGAGGATGTCCGTATTATGGATGTACAGACGACGATGGCAGACCGGATCGGCGATGCGGTCGACTACAAGTTCCTGAGCAGCCCGCCGGAATACACAAGGGTAGAACAGGCGATCGAGGCCGGTTTGCCGCTCAAGCTGAAGCAAGGCCAGGCAGCCTCCCTGGACTATACGTTCCGTGTACCCGGTCAGGACCAGAGGTCGCTCCACGTCTACCGGTCTTCGCTACGACTCTCGCTGGAGACGGCCAGCGGAGAGCGCTTGGCCTGGGATCTCCAGCTCAGGTCGACCCCGCAAGCGAGCAAAGAGGCGATTAAGGCATTGGTAGCCCAACGAATGGAGGCTTTTCGCCATGAGGACTAATTTCCGCAAGCTGTCCTGGGGATTTCTGTTCGTCCTCCTGGATATTCGTCTCGGCTTCATCGATATTTTGCCGGACTTTGTCGGGTACTTGCTGATTCTCTCTGCCCTGCGCCAGTTGGACCGCCACTACCCCGGCTACAACAAAGCATGGCCAGCGGCTGTCGTACTGTGCCTGGCTTCACTCGTCCCGGTCGGACCGCAGTTTAACCTGCTGCTGCAACCGCTCCCTCCTTCTCCGCTATGGGTGGGACTGACCGGCCTTCACCAGCTGCTGCTCCTGGCGCTGGTCGTTGCGATCTTCGGCACCCTTACACGGCATGCTCGCTCGCAAGGCAAGATAGAGCTGGCCAATGCCAGCCGCAACCGGATGCGATTGTTCGTCCTGCTGCAACTGGCATTGTTGTTCACACTCCCTTACAGCCTGAATACGACCGATACAGTGGGTTTTATCATCCCTCTGACCATCTTAATGCTGCTGGCGATGATCCTCCTCGTGTTCCTGTGCCGCAAAGCGGCTAAGACGTTCGCTGGGGAGTACACTGGAAGGGAGCATTGAAATGCTAGAAAAAACTTTCCGTAACAAACTAACTCCACATGATGAGGCCTTTAAAAAGTTGTTACAAACTTTCTTCAAGGAATTTATTGAGCTATTCTTTCCCGAATTACATCGTTTGTTGGATTATCGCCAAACCCGATTTCTCATGCAAGAGCTTTTAGTTGATATCGTTGGACAGGAGTCTCGAGATCTCGACTTGTTGTTGGAGACCAAGTACACGGAGTTAGATGCATATATCCTCATTCATTTTGAACCACAATCGGTATCGAGAAGTGGATTTCCACGAACGGATGTTCATTTATTTCAGTCGATTATTTGAACGACATCGGAAAGAACATAAATTAATTATCCCCATTGCTATTTTTACGTCTGATGATGTTAAGAATGAAGTTGATACCCTTTCTATGTCCATCCCAACACATGCAATACTGCAATTTCAATTCTTAAAGGTCGAGCTTCGCAACAAAGACTGGCGTCAGTTCATTGAATCCGACAATCCAGTAGCTGCTGCTTTGTTGGTCAAAATGGGGTATAATGAAAAAGAGAGAAGAGAAGTTCGCATAGCATATCTAAGAATGATTCTGCGCTTAAAAAGAAAAATCGATGATGCTCGACTGGAGCTCATCATGTCGGTGGCTGATTTGTATTTTAAGCCCAATATAGAAGAAGATGAAATAATATTTCAGGAATTGCGAAGACAAAACCCAGAGGAAGGTGAGCAGATCATGGAGCTAATGCCAGCATGGAAAAAATGGGGAAAAGAAGAGGGTTATGATGAGGCAACGCAAGATATTATTCTCAAAATGCTCAATAAAGGATTCGATCCAGAGCAAGTAGCCGATGTACTGGAACTACCTATCGATGAGATAAAAAAAGCGCAAACCTCCAGAAATAAATGAAGCAAAGAAAAGGAAAGGGAAGATAAACTCCCTTTCCTTTTCTTTTTCCCATCGATCCCTTACGCCCCGCTGCTATTGCTTCGTCTGCCAGAACGCCGGGCTCCACGACGCCTCCGCTCGCTTTCAGTTGATGGCGCATTCAGCTTATTTGTAGTGGGGGCCTATGCCGAACCTGTGCTATACTACCACTGATACGACTCATGAGCTTCTGGAGGGATTTCCATCGAGAGCGTTCTTATGCTTCGCGCAGCCGATTTCTTCCGGGGATCGATCCCCTTCCATATCCATACGTACCGCTATGATCGATACGACGAGCTGAAGATGCATACGCATGATTTCATCGAGCTGGTCTATGTGTGCGAGGGGCGAGGCGTGCATCAGGTTCGTCAGCGCACCGAGAGCGTGCAGGAGGGCGACTTGTTTATTATCAATTACGAGACGCCCCACTGCTTTTACCCTCGCGATCGGCACAATACGGATGGGCTGACCGTCATCAACTGCCAGTTCACCCCTGACTTCCTGCGCGCGATGCAGATCGAGCTGCCCGCGATGCGGGGCATGACGGAGCTGTTCCTGCTCAAGGGACTGTATCCCGGGGAAGCCGAGCATGCCCCCGATCTGACGCTGAGCGCCCAGCGGAGGCGAGAGTTCGAGTATACGCTGCGCAAAATGCTGGCCGAGTACAACGACAAGCCGGACGGCTACGAGGACGTCCTCAAGCTGCAGCTATGCGAGCTGCTCATCCAGATCCACCGCTCTTACAAGGACGTCTACCACGGGCAGCCGCATCCCGACTCGTACAAGCTGTCCCTCATCCGGGAGTCGATCCACTATATGCGCGGCAATCTCTCCGCCTCGCTGCAGTTGACCGAGCTGTCGCAGCAGGCGCTGCTCAGCAAGAGCTACTACTCTGCCCTGTTCAAGCAAGTGACCGGCCGCAGCGTCATCGATTACTTGCAGCAGCTGCGGATCGAGGAGGCTTGCCGCTTGTTGGCCGGGACCGACCGCGCGGTCTCCGACATTGCCGAGCAGGTGGGCTATGCCGACTATCGCTTCTTCAACAAGACGTTCCAGAAGATCACCGGGATGACCGCCTCTGCCTATCGCAAGCGAGTCGATGATGGCCTCAGATGACCCGCACGCCGGGAGGGGCCGATATCTCGGAGACGATCTTCCCGTCCTCGCCCTTCTCATGTCGGACACGCAGGATGCCATGCGGCGTCGGGTAGGTCCCTTCGACCCATGCGAGATCGCCGAGCTGCGGACGGATGCGGACGACGGCGCAGCCCGGCTCGACCACCTCGACGCCCAGTACATGGCGGCTGAGCCACGCGGTCGGGCCCGATGCCCAGCCGTGGCACAGGCTATGGCGATAGCCGATATAACAGAACCGTCCATAGGCGCCGTGCACATCGATCTTGCCCTCGGGCGTCAGCTCGTCGATCCGCGCAGCGTCCTCCATCCACGCCAGATCGAAGTCCTCCCAGAACGTCGTCGCGCCCAGCGCGAGCATCGCTCCCCAGTACTCTCGGATACAGTCCAGCGCCCCTTGAATATCCCCGGCGTCGGCCCGCGCTTCCAGCATATAGTACCCGTAGAAGGTAGAGACGCCCTGCGATCCGCCGACCGCGATGACGTCGCGATTAGCCTCTGCGGCATCCATCAGACCGGCCAGCGCGAGCAAAGCGGCCGCTTGCTTGCTGCCCGCCGGGTCCGGCCGGTGCAGACGCAGCTTGGCCAGCGCCGCCTCGCAGGCTGCGACCTCCGGCGTCAGCTCCAGGATCTCGCATAGCTTCGCTCCGCGATCGAGAGCGAGATAGAACAGCGCATGCAGCCCTGCCCGGACGCCTGCCGGATTGTCGTGCGAGGGCCAATCCAGGAACGGGTTGGGCGCGTCGTTGGTCCCGTCCTCACGGATCTCCGCGATGATCTGGGCCAGCAGTCCGCGTAGATAAGTCGTCTGTTCCTGCAGATAAGCCAGGTTGCCGTGCTGGCGGTACCAGTCGTACTGGATGATAATCCACCATAACGAGTAGCTGGGGAAGGTGTTCATCCAGCCCGGCAACGCCGTGTCGTCGCGGATAAAATCAAGGCTGGCCGGCACGATCTCCTGCTCCCCAAAGACGGCCTGCACCGTCGAGGTCTCGGGATGCAGGTCGCCGATCCAGACGAGTCGGTCCCGCTTCACCCCGTCGAACAAGTATTCCTGCATGTTCAGATGTACCGTGTACGCGCCCGTCATCCAGATCTGGTCCAGGAGCGGATCGGAGCTTGCGAAGCTGCCCTTGTACTCCAGGTCCCGATAGACAAACACGGCGCGCACGCTTTTCAGTTGGACGGCGACGTTCGTATCCATCAGGTCGATGCGGACGAAGCGGAAGCCGGTCATGCCGATCTCCGTCGTGCCGAGGAAGCTGACGTCGACGAGCTGATCCCGAACGGCGTGATCGTTGGTCGCGCCGCCCGGCCCGCCCACCTCGCTCATCGCCTCCATCGCGGACTCTCCGAAGCGGACTCGCAGCTTGGCGTTTTTCTGATCGCCCTCCATGTACAGGCAAGTGATCTGGACGCCGCCGTTCAGCTCCTTGCCATAGTCGAGCAGGACGCTCCCGCCCGAGCGCAGCACGCACGGGGAGTCCGCATGGAAGGACGCCTGACCCCCGTGTCCTCGCAGCAGCCCCTCTACATTGTCTGCTTGCTCTGTCGCCCACACCACCCGCACCGGGTTCAGGTACTCTCTGACTCTTGGATCTCTCAATTGCGAACACCTCGTTTTCGTAATCATCAGCCTGCCCTCAAATAAGGCCTCTTCGGACTTTGAGGGCAGGCTGTAATTTACTCCTATTATAAAAATAAAAGCCGCGGCTCGACTAGACGTCTGCGCGGCCTTCAAGTGTGGCGATCTTACTTTTTTGCGGTCTGCGGGTCGGTGTTGGCCATCATAGTCCGCATCGCTTCGAGATGGCGCTCGAGCGTCGTGGCGTCATACAGCCCCCAGCGGTGGTCGACGATCCTCGCCTGACCGCGGCGAGCAGCCGACTGTTCGCGCCAGCTCCGACTGTCGGTGATAGCGCGGAAGGCAGCTGCTTGGCGATCCCGATCCTCAACGGTCAGGAACATCCAGTCTGCCGCATAGTCGGCCAGCTCCTCGGTCTTAATACACCGCCACTTCAGAGGAAAGCCGCCGCTCGTCATCCGCTCGTGCAGTCGCTCAGGCGGTTGCAGGCCCAACCCCGAATAGAGCGTATGGCCAAAGTTGTGGCCCCCATACACATACAGTCGTTGCTCATGGAAGGTGAAAGCCGCTGCCGTACGATCCCGCAACGCCACCTCTTCCCTAACATGTGCGGCAGTCTGTGCGTAGCGTCCCAACCACGCCTTCGCCTCGGCGCTGCGATCGAGCAGGCGGCCCAGCTTGGCCAGGCGATCCCCGATCGGATCCTGCCAGTCCAGCAGTACTGTAGGCGCAATCGACGATAGCCGTGTATGCATCTCCTTAGGCAAATAGCTCGGACAGACGATCAGATCCGGGCGCAGCGCAGCCAATTGGTCCGGGTTGGGCGGATCATCCAGCGGCTCGCAGTCCATGTAGCCGAGCCAGGTCATCTGCGTCCGCGTGGAAGCGACCGGACGGATACCCAGAGCCAGCAAATCCCCTAGCGAATGGACGGCACAGACGCGCAGCGAAGGCACCGCCGTCATCCGCGCGTATACGCTGGGCGATACGCCGACCTCCTGCTTGAAGCGCCTGCTGAAGTAGTATTCGTCCCGGAAGCCTACCTGCTCGGCGACCGCGCGCAGACGCCGGGTTGGATCGGCAAGCAACCGCTTCGCCTGGTCCATCCGCAGCTCGGTCAGGTATTGCAGCGGCGTTCCCCCGGTCATCGATTTGAACAGTTGGTTGTATTGCCACCGGCTGAGTTTCGTCTGCTCCGACAGCTGCTCGATGCGGATATCGCGGCGATAAGCATGATGTAGATAGACGATCGTGTCCTCCACCTGCTGCCGCATATCCTCCAGCGACCTCGTCTCCTGGAGCTGCAGGAAATCCAGTTGCCTGACCATCATCGACTGGAAGCGACTCTGCGTCCGCAGCAGCCCGAGCGGATCGACGTCGTCGATCGACTCCGCCAGCTCCTCCAGATCGGCGCGCCACCCTGAGTCGCCCGGCAGCAGGACCGGCTCCGAGCGCTGCAGTGACTCCAGCTCCGGACTGACGCGGTACCTGAGCAGCCACACCTGCAATGGCAAGCCATCATCGCCATCGGCCGTTATCTCAACGTCCACGCCCGCCGGCAACAGCGCGCAGCCGGTATCCTGCATCGGGTAACTACGACCAGCGACCGTTAGCCGGACCGCTCCCTCACTTAGCCAACATAACGCTGGATGAGGCCGAGCAGCGATGATCGCCGAGTGGCGGTGTCGCTCAATCCCGAGCAAGGTCAAGCCAGGCCAAGGATGTCCCACAGACTCAACAGCTTGTGCGTCCACTTCCAGTCCCCCTCATCGACTCTCATCGGTTATTCTCCGAGCAGCTTCTTCGGCATTTCCTCGAGCAGCCACTCCAGCGTGACCGAATCGTTGAACGACCAACGACTACTGACGATATACGCGTTGCCGTTTTTGACGGCGGGCAGGTTGCTCCAGAGCTTGCTGTCGATCAGTTCGCTTGTATCTTCGGTAGAGGTGTCCTGGTTATCCGGCGTCACAAGGAACAGATGATCGCCGGCATAGTCCGCCAGCTGCTCCTGCGAGATCTGATACCACAGCTCGCCTGGCTGATCCCGGAACAGCTGCTCCAGCGCCTCGGGCGCGCGCATGCCTAGCGCATCGTACATCGTCGGACCAAACCGTTGCGGACCGTAGACGTAGAGCTGCTTGTCCATATAGACGACAAACGCCGAGACCGTCTCGTCCGAACCGATCACATCTGTTAGCTCGCGTCGCTTTGCCTCTGCCTTCGCCTTGTAGTCGGCGATCCAGTCCGCCGCCTGCTGCTGCATACCGACGATCTCTCCGAGCGCCGTCATCCGACTGAACACATCACTGCTATAGTCCACTGTGACGGTCGGCGCGATCTTGGACAACGCCTCCAGCCCCGCCTCCTCCAGGAAGTCCGGCACGATGATCAGATCGGGGTCCAGCTCTAGCACCTTCTCCAGATTAGGGACGAACGTATCGCCGCCCACATCCTCGACGCCCGCCAACTCCTGCTCCTGGAGCACCTTCTGGGCATTCACATAGTTCGTACCGACCATGTTTGCTCCCAGCGTGACCATCTCGGGCGCATAGAAATGGGCGATAATGCGCTGCGGATGAAGCGGGATCTCCACCTCGCGGTCCGACGCATCTCGATATAGCGTCGTTTGCGCGCCGCCGTCTGCTTCATCAGACGTATCTATCGATTTTTCAGTCGGGTCGGCGGTCCCAGCAGCCTCTTCGGTTGCATTGGAAGCTTGCGCCTCGCCCCTCGCCTTGGAAGATTCCGACGGAGCCGGGGACGCGCCGCATGCCGTCAAAGCGATGATCAAAAGCGACACCGTCATCCACTGGACTACCATTTTGCTAATGCCTTGCATATTTACTCTCTCCTCTTAGTTGATAATGATTATCAATTGACATTCTTCATTTTACGGGAGAGAGCACAGCTTCGGCAATGGATTATTTTTTAATGCCGTTTGGACATTTTGGGAGAGGTGATCTATAGCGGCCAATCGAGCATTTGGCCATCCTGCTCCAGTCTCGCGCGCAGTCGGCCGTAATCGACGTCCTGCACAGGCACATCGGCTTCGAGCGCCAGCGCCGCTGCCGTGGCGGCCGACTGACCAAGGATCATGAACACCGGCTCCATGCGGATCGAGCCGAAGGCGATATGTGATGATGATAGACAGACAGTTTGTCGTCTGGTGTCATAACTTCGGTTGAGGGCACATAAAAATTGAAGGAGACTTTGTAAAGCCGAGAGGAGAACTGATCGTGAAGCAAATATTGATACATAACATTTATGATGTCTATAATCGCCGCGATCCAAATTTGTCTGAGAAGCCATTTAAAAGCCTTGCGGATAACTTGGAAAAATACGGATTTGATTTAAAATTAATTTCCGAAGGAGATCCTGTTTTTTGTGATTATTTGTTATTTTACGATTTGCCCTCTTTTATCCTAAACGCAGAGAATTCTTATTTCACCAAGTACTTGGCAAGTGAAACCTTTGAACGCAAGATGCTTCTCGTCCTGTTTGAGCCTCCGCTTGTCTATGAACCTAATTGGAGTACAGCCAATCATCGATACTTCGGTAAAGTACTTACTTGGATGGATGATTTGCTTGGCGATGAAAAGTATGTCAAATTTCATTGGTCCCAATCCGATGCCCGATATCCCCGGATTCCGTTTGAACAAAAAAAACTCTGTACTCTGATTAACGCCGATAAATATTACTCACATCCTCTGGAACTCTACTCAGAACGAAAACAGGCTATTCGTTTCTTTGAACAACGATGTCCAGATGAATTTGATTTATTCGGAAGAGGTTGGAGCTCAGCTGATTACCCATCTTATCGGGGGGCCGTTGGAATTAAGGGCGAAACTCTGCGGAATTACAAATTCTCGATCTGCTACGAAAATGCCCGCGAATTGAACGGATATATTACCGAGAAAATATTCGATTGCTTTCATGCCTCTTGCGTACCGATTTACTATGGAGCCCCAAACATTGAGAACTACATCCCCTCCGACACCTTCATTGACTTCAGAAAATTCCCCGATTATGACAGTTTGTATGCTCATATCAGCGCCATGTCTGCCGAGGAGCATGAGGCGTATCTGGATCGGATCGAACAGTTCCTTGCCAGTCCAGCTTATTTGTCGAAATTCACCTCTGAAGCTTTCAGCCGTACTATTGCTGAAACGATTCTCGAAATGGACCCAAACCGGTAGGCCTTAATCGGCTTGTCGTCTGGTGCTACATACAAATTTAAGGGGACTTCGTAGAGTCAGAGAGGAGAATTGAGGGCATGAAACAGATCGTGACTCATAACCTTTATGATGTGTTTAATCACAGTAACGTGCTTTTTAATCCAGATTCGCCTTACAACCATGATAATTTACTTCAGCCGTTCCACCATCTTAAAAAACATTTGGCGAGCCAGGGATATAATTTGGTGCCAATCGCTGAAGGAGACCCCGTCTTTTGCGATTATTTGCTTTTTTTTGACATGCCCCCCTTTATTTTAACCGCCGAAAATTCTTATTTTACAAAATACTTGGCAAGTGAAAGCTTTCGACGCAAAATGCTTCTCGTCCTGTTTGAACCTCCAGTTGTCTATGAACCCAATTACATTGCCTCCAATCATCGATATTTCAGTAAAGTACTTACTTGGATGGATGACTTGCTTGTCGATGAAAAGTATGTCAAATTTCATTGGCCCCAATCTAATACCCGATATCCCCGGATTCCGTTCGAACAGAAAAAAAATTGCGTTTTGATTAACAGCGATTTATTTTCTTCTCATAATCTGGAACTCTACTCGGAACGAAGACGAGCTATTCGTTTCTTTGAACAACGATGTCCAGATGAATTTGATTTATTCGGAAAAAATTGGAGTTCGGCTGCCTATCCCTCTTATCGGGGTACCGTTGCAAGCAAAGGCGAGATACTACCGCATTACAAATTCTCGATCTGCTACGAAAATGCCCGCGAATTGAACGGATATATTACCGAGAAGATATTCGATTGCTTTCATGCCTCTTGCGTGCCGATTTACTATGGAGCGGCTAACATTGAGAAGTACATACCCGCGGACACCTTCATTGATTTCAGAAAATTCCCCGATTATGACAGTTTGTATGCTCATATCAGCGCCATGTCTGCCGAGGAGCATGAGGCGTATCTGGACCGGGTCGAACAGTTCCTTGCCAGTCCAGCTTATCTATCGAATTTCACCCAAGATGCTTTCAGCCATAAAATTATTGAAACGATTCTAGAGATGGGTCAAAACCGGTAGGTAGGATGATAATATGAAGTCTTCATTACCAGGAGGCTTCGTAAAGCCACGGAGGAGGACTGATCGTGAAGCAAATATTGATGCATAACAATTATGATGTCTATAATCACCACATTCCAGATTCACCTCAGCCATATTGGTATCTCAGAGAATATTTAGAGAAAAAGGGGTTTCATACGATTCCAATTTCAGAAGGAGATCCTGTTTTTTGTGATTATTTACTTTTTTTAGATCTTCCCTCTATTGTTCTAAGCGCACAGAATTCCTATTTCACAAAATACTTGACAAGCGAAGCATTTCGGCGCAAAATGCTGCTCATTACGTTTGAGCCTCCGGTTGTCTATGAACCTAATTGGATTACCTCCAATCATCGATATTTCAGTAAAGTATTTACTTGGATGGATGACTTGCTTGTCGATGAAAAGTATGTCAAATTTCAATGGCCCCATTTCGATGCCCGCTATCCCCGGATTCCGTTTGAACAGAAAAAAACCTGCGTTTTGATTAACAGCGATAAATTTTATTCGCATCCTCTGGAACTCTACTCAGAACGAAGACAGGCTATTCGTTTCTTTGAACAACGATGTCCGGAGGAATTTGATTTATATGGGTATCATTGGAGTCCGGATTCCTATCCATCTTATCGAGGTACTGTTACAAGCAAAGGCGAAATACTACCGCATTACAAATTCTCGCTCTGCTACGAAAATGCCCGCGAATTGAACGGGTATATTACCGAGAAAATATTTGATTGCTTTCATGCCTCGTGCGTGCCGATTTACTATGGAGCCCCTAACATTGAGAAGTACATACCCGCGGACACCTTCATTGACTTCAGAAAATTCCCCGATTATGACAGCTTATATGCTCATATCAACACCATGTCTGCCGAGGAGCATGAGGCGTATCTGGATCGGATCGAACAGTTCCTTGCCAGTCCAACCTATCTGTCTAAATTCACGCGGGAAGCGTTTAGCCGCACCATTACGGATACAATTCTAGAATTGGAGCAATCCCGGGATGCCTTTCTTTAGAGTTAAGACAGTTTGACGAGCGTGATTTGAGCAGCGCTACTAGAGACAACCAACCCTCCTGAAGAAGTAAAAATCGTATTTGTTGTACCGCCGAAACGGTACAAATCCAGCATATCGCCAGCAGCTAAACTGACCAGAACGGTTCTGGAGTTGGACGCTTGAGTATTGAAGCTTACCGTACCTGACGAAGAGCCTGTTTCAGACCCCACATCCACCTGGTTTTTCCTCAAATTCACAAAAACATATTGCCCTCCAACATCAACAGAATAATTGTAAGTAACCAGATAGACCCCCGTTTCCGGAACAGTGATAACCCCATTGAGCAGTACGAATCCAGCCGTATTAGCTCCATTGGATACATTAAGCGGTATGATTGTATTTGGAGGCACTGTTACAGTGCCGCACCAGAAGCTGGCGTAAGATGGAGAGAACACTCCATCTTCTCCGGTGGCGCCCGTTGCCCCCATTGGTCCGGTTGGACCGGTAGCACCCGTCACGCCTATCGAGCCGGTTGAACCAGAGGCACCTGTCGAACCAATGGGACCTGTGGGACCTGTAGCACCCATTGCTCCTGTCGGACCCGTTGAGCCCGCAGCGCCCGTTGGTCCGGTTGTCCCCGCTGCTCCTGTCGGCCCAGTCGAACCGATGGGACCCGTGACGCCTGTTGCCCCTATCGGTCCGGCAGTACCCGTGGCTCCCGTTGGACCCGTTGGACCTGGAGGGCCGCCGGATGGACCGACGGGTCCTGTTGGGCCTGTGGGGCCTATCATCGTACTTGCATTTAGCGCGGACTCCAGCTTGTGCTGCAAAAGAAATTGATTTCGTGTCGCGCTATCTATCGTGCTCCTCACACTTTGATTAACGGACAGCAGGTCGTCTAGCGTTGGCGCCAACGTGGTTCCTCCTGGAAGGGTGCCTAATACATATTGTATTTTTTCTCCTTCGGCATTAAGGATATGGCTTAATCCCAACTCTTCCATCGCGATAGACGACAGAATCAGATTAATGGCATCGTCTCTGGTAAGCGAAACCGCTGGCGTTATATTGGGTAGATTGGGCTGTGACATGCTAATAAGCCTCCTTGTTTCAAACTGAAGAGAAAGGCGATCTTTTCCCATCTTCTATAGCTTATTCACAAAAAATGCATGTGACCGGGCTTGCTCAATTGGACGCCTACAGGTCTGCCATAATGTAGTTGGGAGCGTCATCTGATCTGGCCGATCGCAGGGTGAAATCTGTAAAAAAGACACGAGCGCATCCGCTCGTGTCTTTGGTTTGGTATGGTTCGCCAAGCTATGCTAGCTTCACTAGGCTGTAATTTTTTTTGCCTTTGCGAATGATGATGAAGCGGCCGCCGATCGCATCCTCTGACGTGACGTCGCGGGCGACATCCGTCACCTTCTCGCCGTTCATCGTAATTGCGCCTTTCGTAACATCCTCGCGAGCTTGACGCTTCGACGGTTCGATGCCAAGATCGACGAGCCAGTCGACGATGTTTTTGGATTCCTGCGTAGCTTCGAACGTTGGCATTTCCTTGAAGCCCTGCTCGATCTCGTCTGCCGTCAGCGACTTGATGTCGCCGGTGAACAGCGCCGCCGTGATCCGCTTGGCCTGCTCCAGCGCCTCCTCGCCATGTACGAAGCGCGTCATTTCCTCAGCCAGCGTTTTTTGGGCCTCCCGCTTATGCGGCTCGGATTCGACCTTCTCGGCCAGCGCGTCGATCTCCTCCTTGGTCAGGAAGGTGAAGTACTTCAAGTATTTGATGACATCGCGGTCATCTGTATTAGCCCAGAACTGGTAGAACTCGAACGGCGTCGTCTTTTTCGAATCAAGCCAGATCGCGCCGCCAGCGGTTTTGCCGAATTTGGTGCCGTCCGCCTTGAGCATGAGCGGGATCGTCAGGCCAAAGGCTACCGCCTCCGAGCCTTCCTTGCGCCGGATCAGATCAAGACCGCTCGTAATGTTGCCCCATTGGTCGGAGCCGCCGATCTGCAATTGCACATCCTCCGACTGGTACAGGTGCAGGTAATCAAGCGACTGCAGGATCTGGTACGAAAATTCGGTAAACGAGATACCGCTATCCAGTCGGCTCGACACGACATCCTTGGCCAGCATCTGATTAATGCTGAAGTTTTTGCCGTAGTCGCGCAAAAATTCGATCACATTAATTTTGTGTATCCAATCGTAGTTGTTGACCATTCGAATCTGGTTGTCGCCCTCTGTTATGAACAGCTTGCGCAGTTGTGCAGAGAGTGCCTCGACATTGTCCTGGATCTGCTCCAGCGTCTGCAGCGAGCGCTCCGACTGCCGGCCGCTCGGATCGCCGATCGTCCCGGTCGCGCCGCCGATCAGGATGACCGGACGATGGCCCGCCAACTGGAATCGCTTGAGCACCATGAACGGAATCAGGTGACCGATATGCATGCTGTCTCCCGTCGGGTCGACGCCGCAGTATAGCGAGATCGACTTCTGCTCGGTCAGCTCCCGCAGCCCCTCCGCGTCCGTCTGTTGATTAATGGCGTCGCGCCACGTTAGTTCATCGATAATATTCATTGTGTAACATCCCTTCGTCTCTATTCTAATCCTGTCCAAACGCAAAAAAGCCCCGTGTCTACTAACACAGGGACGATTGGATAACCGTGGTACCACCCAGATTGCAAGATTAACGGAAGCCGCGCGCACTTCCCTTCTTGCCACTCGTTGACGAGATATCGTTCGCCAGACCCGCCCGGCATTACCCGGGATACTCCAGAGTGTAATTCGCCGCCGTCGTGTGTACCGGGTTCCATCAACCCCCGGCTTTCTGTTACAGGGACTAGGCTGCTACTGGGTTCCTTCAACGTAAAGGTGATATAACATTACAAGCATTATAGAGAAATAAATATCCACTGTCAACTCTGTGTTCAGGCGAAATGTTGGCGCCTGTCTCGACTAACTAAAACTTGGGTCGAGCCTGGTACACATTACCAGCGCCTGATGCGGCTGCAACTGCACCCGCTCGAGCCGCTGACCTGCAAGCGCGGACGCGGGGTCGCTGTCCACGACGACGCTCAGGTCGCATGCGGAGCAGGCCGCCACAGCAGACAGCTCGATAGGCGAGGACCGCAGCTCGCTCAGATTGAAGCAGGCCGCCATACATGCCTTCCCGTCCCGGTAGCCGTAGATGACGACGCCGTCAGGAGACTCCGCGGTGAAGAAATTCGCCGGACGCATGAGCGGCAGCAGCGCCCTCCTCACGTCGCTAAGCCGCTCCAGCAGACCGATCATCGGCGCGGGATTGGTCCAGTTGAGCGTCATCTCATGGAAGAAGGCGCGCGGGATATCCGCCCCGTCCGTGTTGTCTCCGAGGCCGCAATTCATCGGCTGCGCCTCATTGAGCTCGAAGCCGGTAGCGAGGAACGGGATCGCCTGCGGCAAAAAGTGATTGAAGACGGAGATCATACGTGCGACTCCAATCCCGCCGCGACTGACGATCCTCGGCGTATCCGCCGTCTCGGCGCAGGCGAACACATGGATATCCAGTCTCGGCAGCTCCTCCACATAAGCGAGCAGATTGTCCTTGGTCATATCCGTCATCACATTCCAGCCGCTGCCGAGCATGATATTGTAGCCTACGGCAGCGGCTTTGCTATGATTGCGGTTGAACAGATCCTCGCTGATGAGCAGCGCCTGCGGGCGGATCAAGCGGATCGTATCGAACACCTCCTGGAGCAGCGGAGTCGGCAGTACATGGCCGATATCGATCCGGAAGCCGTCGATCCCGTAGCGATCCAGATTATATCGGACTCCCTCCAGCAGATGCTCCCACAGCTCCCGGTTCGGCTGCTCCGCTGGATAGTAGTTGCACTTGATCGTATCGAACAGCACATACGGCGCCTGGTCGTCACGGATGTATGGGCGGACGACGGGCGAGAAGTCGCTGTATAGCCGCAAGAACGTAATATCGGTCCAGATCGGCTGCACGTCGTTGATCCAGTCCGAATGCGCCGGAGAGGTAGTGATCCCCATCTCCTCCTCCACCAGCGTCAGCAGCTCCTCCCCGGTCGCTTCGGCGCGCGCCCGCAAGCGCTCCCACAGCTCGGGGTCCAGCACATTGGGCGGATGCGAGAACTTGTCCAGGAACGCAGCGGTCTCCGCGCTCCGGTAGACAGTCTCCAGCTTGTCCGGCGTACACTCCTCGAAGAAGCCCAGCTCCGGGATATGCGGTGGCCGGAATCCGTCCAGCTCCTCCTTGCGTATCCAATAGACCCACTCCGGATGCTCGCGGATCAGATCGCTGTTCCGTGCGGTGACGCGAGGGATGAAATCGACGACGACCCGTATCCCGTGTAGATGACACGCCTCCACCAGCGCGGACAGCTCGTCGTGGATCGTCAGCTCCGGCATCCCGTCCAGCAGCGGGTCGTGCAGGCGAGGGTCCAGGTCGAACAGCGACTGCACGGCGTACGGCGAGCCGATATTGCCTTTGAGATGCAACGTGCTGTAGCGCGTCACCGGCAGCATATAGAGGATATTTACCCCCATCCGCTTTAGTATCGGCAGCAAGAGCAGCATCCGCAGGAAGGTGCCGGATTGGATGCGGCCGTCATGATCGTAATCCCATGCTGTTGAGTAGCGCACGAGTGAGGAGTAGATGACGCTCTCGTCCAGGTCGACCGCCTGCCGATCGGAGACCGCGTCCGGCCCGCCGGTCTCCAGCAGCGCTTGCAGATGGGCTGCGATGAATTGGACGGCGTTCACCCGGATCTCTCCCCCGGACCGATCCTCGATCTCACGATATTCGCAGCTATTCCAGAGCTCCGGCACCCAGAAGCTGCGGCCTTCCTGACCCTCCTGCACCTCAATTAAATAATCGGCTATGCGCTGCAACGGCGAATCCATCGGCATCGTTACCCTCTCCCCTCGGTATAAATGGCGGCTTGAACCTTCCTGTCCAGCCGTTCGTCTTCCTTGTATTGGAATTGCGAGAACTCGGAGGTATGGTTTGTCGGCTCCCACGTCTTGGAGAAGATGCCGATCTGTCTCACCTCCGCAGGGATCGGCAGCTCGCAGAGCCTCTCCCACTGCTCTTCCTCCCCGTGCCTGGCCAGAAAATGCAAACGCCCGGAGCCATCGGCTTCCACGCGAAGGTCATGAAGATCATTAACCTCAGACCGCGCATACCACTCGTAATTATCCGTATGCTCCGGATAAAATACCCCCAGCAGCTTGCGCCGGGCGCACCCGAACATGACCTTGGCGGTATCGCCGAATTTGACGATAATGCCGTTATGGAAGCAGGGTCCGTAAGTGTTGCGACTGTGCACGCGAACCTCGAAGGAGAAGCGCTCGCCGACCGGGCGAAGCAGGAGCTGCGGCGCTTCGTCCTTGACGATCCACGTATCGTCCGGCCTCTCCTCCGTATGCGTGATGCGGACCGACTGCTCGCCCAGCTCCATCTGCGTGCCGTTCGGATTATAGACTAGCATGCGGCCGGCGCCCCGGATGTCATACTCGCCAGAGCTCCTGACGACGGTCGACCTGTCGATCCGGCGCAGCGCCGCCAGCATCTCCCCGAAGAATACATGCTCGCGCGCCACGATCGCAGCCATCTCCGCGTGCAATGAAGCATAGGCGGGCGAGGGCTCGCCGATCCGGTCGAACAACTGCAAGCGCGCGGCCTCCCACGCCTGTGCCAACTCCAGACTGCGGCTGCGCAGCCCCTCGATCGACTCGCTGTCGATGCCCGCCTGCCCGAGTAGACGGAACAGCACGCTGTAATACACTCGCTTGTAATTGGGCAGCGGGATCAGCTTCATGATCCGGGCCGCATCGCCGCTCGCCTCGGCCTCGCGCGCCATCTCCTGTTCGATGAATCGTAGGGCGGATTCCCCACGCGCCCACCGCTCCAGTTGCTCCTGATGATAGTCCAGCGCTTGCAGCGGCGTAACGACGTTCTCGTCCTGCTTGCTGAGCTCCCACAGATGGGGCTTCGTCCCTGCGCCGCACCAGTTGTCCGCGTAATAGCGGCTCATCTCGTACAGGTCCCCGAGGCGGATGACAAAGTCGGTGTAGAGCGGCCTTGTCCCTTCCTCCGTGTGCATATTGTCCAGCAGATATACCAGCCCCCGCTTGGCATCGTAGCCTTTGACGATAAAATAATGCGTATGCGGCTCGCTCATATAGTGATGAGAGTAGAACAGGCCGTACAGATCTCCAGGAATCAGCACCGGATGTCCGTTGTCGATGGCCTGGGTCAGACACGCGCTCATCTCGGAGACGCTGACAAAGCTCCGACGTTCGATAGCGATATCGAACAGCCCCTGCAGCAGCTTGCCGTACATCTCAAAAAAATCGCTGTGCGGCTCGGCGCTTCGCTCGAACAGGTCCTGCCGCCATCCGTCCGGAAAAAAAGTGAGAGCAAACTGAACATGAAACAAAAACAATTCGTAACTGCTGGGAGACAAAGCCTCGAACAAAATCGCCATCGGCTTCGTAAAGCAGTTGATCTCCTCCCACGTAAAAGCGTCCTTGTTGGCCGTGACGGCGCTCAGCACGCGAATCGCAGAGCGCGAGTCTGACGGGGTCAGCTCGGGGGCCGCAGCGGCTGCAGCGAAGCCAAAGCTGCCATGCTGCTGTCGCAGCAGCGCCGCCAGACCAAGCGGCGTCGGCTCGGTGTACAGATCGGAGGCGCGGGCCGGGATGCCCCGCTCCTTCATGAGCGCGACGGCTCGCAGCACATGCAGGGAATGGCCGCCATGGCGGAAGAAATCGTCGCCCGCTTGCAGCGGCTCCCCGGGCAGCAGACGGGAGAGGCAGGCTGCTATCGTCGCCGCCAGACCCGTTAGCGACGTCTCCTCGGAGCTCGCCTGACGAGCCGCGCTGTCTATCGCAGACTTGCTCTTGTCTGGCTGGCCTGTCTTGTGTGCGCCATGGATGGGACGTGTCTGCGTCATGACACCAAGCTTCTCGCCTGTCTCCCCTGCGCCAAGGTCGCGCCCCCTCTGCGTCATCGCCGCCAACGCCTTGCGGTCCACCTTGCCGCTCGTCGTCAGCGGGAGCTCCGGCAGCTCGCGGAATACGGCAGGGATCATATAGGACGGCAGCCAGGCGGCGGCATGCGACCGCAGCTCGCCCGACGCAAGCGGCCTGGAGGCGGTGCAGAACGCATAGAGCGTCTGCACCCCGAAAGCATCCGCCGCATCCACAACGGCGGCCATGCGGATCGCATCATGCGCCATCAGGCAATGCTCGATCTCGCCGGGCTCGATCCGGTAGCCCCTGATCTTCACCTGGCGGTCGATCCGGCCCAGATGCTCGATCGTCCCGTCCGCTCGCCAGCGCGCCAGGTCGCCGGTGCGGTACAGCCGGCCGTTCGCCGACAGCGGGTGGAAGACAAACTGCTGCTCCGTCAGCTCGGGGCGATTCCTGTAGCCGCGTGCCAGTCCCTCGCCGGCGATGCACAGCTCTCCCTCCATGCCGACGGGCAACAGCTCGCCCCGGCTATCGAGGATGAGCGCCTGCGTATGCCGGATCGGTCGGCCTACCGTGATCGTGTCCGTGTCCGTCATTTCCTGAAGGGCGGACCATACAGTCGTCTCCGTGGGTCCGTACATATTGAAGATGCGAGCGCCGGAGCGCTGCTTCAACTGCTCCAGCAGGAGCGGCGGCAGCGGTTCGCCTCCGAGCAGGATCAGCTCGATCTGCGCGAGCCAATCGACCTCCTCGCTCCCTTCGAGCAGTAGCATCATCCGGGAGGGCGTCAACTGCAACACATTGACGCCACTCTGCCGGATCAACGTCCGCAAGCGAGCGGCTTCCGTCTGCTCGCGTTCGTCCGCCAGGACGACCGGCATCCCCTTGGCGAGCGGCAGCAGCGTCTCCGTCACGAAGATATCAAAGGACACCGTCGTCACGCCGAGCATGACCGGCTGTCCGGGCCATGGCAGCTCCTCCGCCATCGCCTCGATGAAGTTGACGACGGAGCGGTGCTCGATCATGACGCCCTTGGGCCGTCCCGTCGAGCCGGATGTATACATCACATACGCCAAGTCATTGGGGCCGCTGGCCGCAGCCGGATCGACGCTGGGCAGCATCTGCGTCTGCGCTTCCTCCAGATCGATCAGCTCCAGCCGATCCTCCAGCCCGCCTGCGGCCGCTTGCGCATCTGCGCGCGTCCCCGTCGTCAGGAGCAGGATAGCGGCGCCGCTGTCGGTCAGGACATGCCGGATGCGCTCCGGCGGATGCGTCGGATCGATCGGCACGTACGCGCCCCCGGCCTTGAGGACGCCGTAGATGCCGACCAACAGCTCGACCGACCGCTGCATCATGACAGCTACGACGCTGTCAGGCCTCACGCCCCGTCTCCGCAACAGATGAGCGAGTCGATTGGCCTGTTCGTTAAGCTGCCTGTACGTCAATTGCCGTCCCCCGCATACGACTGCCGGATGCTCTGGACGGTACAGCGCCTGCTCCTCGAGCAGGCTGTGCACGGTTCGGCAGTCGGGGACGGCATGTCCGCCAGCGCCCCATGCGTCGAGCAGACGCCGCTGCTGATCCGGAGATACGACAGGCAGCCGATCGACCTGTTGGCTGTCATCGCACAGCACGCCTTGCAGGAGCTGCCGCAGCATCTCCGCCATCGCCTCGATCTGCTCGTCGGCGAGCACGGCTGCCTGATACTTGATCTCGACCGCCAATGCTCCCCCCTCCGACCAGTCGTGCACGACCAGCTCCAGCGGGTGCAACTGGTAGCCGCTGTAGAGCTCGCGGTTGTCCGCCTGCCAGCCGCCCAGCTCGCCGCTGAGCCGGGTGTTGTATACGTTAACGGTCGCCTGGAACAGTCCTTGTCTCCCCTGCTTGCCCAGCTCCAGCTCCTGAGCCAGCAGATCGTAAGGGTACCTCTGATGGGCATAGCAAGAGCGCAGCTCCTCCTGTGTCCGCATCAGGAAGGACGTAGCCATATCCTCGCCATCGATCCGCACCCGCAAGGGCATCAGGCTCGTGTAGACGCCGAACGCCTCCTTCTCCTGCCGGGTCGTCCGGTTATAGACGGGCACCCCGATCGCGAGGTCGTCCGTCTGCTGGCTGCGATAGAGCCAGATCAGGGACAATCCCGTGAAAAAGCTGGCTATCGAGAGGCCACGCTCCTCCGCATACTGCCGGATCGCGGCGCTCGTCTCGGCCCCGAGGGCGACGGTGCGGCAGCGTCCTTGCAAATCGCCGTCGGCCTCGGGAAACAACGGCTGCGACAGCGTCGCAAACCGCTCCATCCAGAATTCGCGATCCCGGACCGCCCGAGGCGAAGCCGCATATCGGCGCTCCCGCTCCAGCAGCGGCAGATAGCCTGGGCTCTCCGCGGGAAGCGTACCCGCTGGCGCGTCGTCCTGGTAGTGTCGGGCGATGTCGCGGGACATCCGATGCACCGACCAGCCATCCGTAATCAGATGATGCATCGTATACAGGTAGCCTGACCGCTGGCGATCCAGCCTGAAGATCGCGAAGCGGAACAGCGTATCTCCCATACACGGCATCGGCTTGCGAGCCTCCTGCGCGGCATAGTCCTCCAACGCCTGATCGGGGTCCTCCGCTTGCGAGAGGTCGATCACCGGAATATCGAATGGAGCGACAGCCGGCAGCAGCGCTTGCAGCATATCCCCCTCCCTCTCCACGAAGCGCAGCCGAAACGCGTCATGGGTGGCTACGAAGCGGCGGATTGCTCGCTCGAGCCTCTCCGCATCTGCCATTCCGCGAATGAGCGAGAGGCAGCCCACCACATGCACGGGACAGTCCGGATAGCGCTGCTCCACATACATGATCCGCTTCTGCGGGTGGGTTAGCGGCATCGCTGCAGTGAGGTCAACCGTTTCACACATCTCCATCTCCCCTTAAGCCGACGTTTGGCCAGCCGTTTGGCCGGTCAGATTTTGGATCCATTTGCCCGAGCGGAACCGCATCAGGCCGATCCCGAAGCGCACGATCTCTTCCAGCGACAGGAAGAAATAGACCCAGAACAACGGCTGCTTCCAGACCAGCGAGAGCAGCAGACCAAGCGGCACGCCGACCAGCCAGGTCGCGGCAGACTCCATCTTGAAGACGAACTTGCTGTCCCCGCCGCTCTGCAGGATACCGCCGGCAATGATCATATTGGCCACCTTGACCCACATGAAGGCGGCGAACACCCAGATGACGTGAACGGCCAGCTCATGCGCTTCGCCCGTAATCGCAAACGCGGATACATAAAGCGGTGAGATGGCCGCAATCACGACCCCGAGCCCAACCGAGAAGACAATGCCGACCCGGATGAGTCGTCTGGCATACTCTCGCGCCAGCGCCTCCTCGCCAGCGCCGAGCCGATTGCCGACCAGCACCCCGGCCGCCCCGGCCAGCCCTGTCAGCAGACCGATGCTCAGCCCTTGCAGCGGGAATGTAATCGTCATGGCCGTCATCTCAGTCGTCCCCATCCGGCTGTAGATGACCGCATAAGCGGTCTCTCCCAGCACCCAGACCAGCTCGGTCAGCACGATCGGATACGTCGTGAGGTAGAACTTGCGGGCGAGCGTCCTGTCATACGAGAACAGGTAACGGAAGCCTGCGGCGCCAGGCAGCCGGAAGCGGTAGACCGCGCCGATGATAAGCAGACACTCCACAACCCGCGCGATACAGGTGCCGATCGCCGCGCCTGCCAGACCCAGCTTCGGGAAGCCCAGATTGCCGAAGATAAGCAGATAGTTCAACCCGACATTGAGGATGACGACGATCAGGCTGACGTACATCGGGTACTTCACATGCCCCGTACTGCGGAGCACCGCAGAGTAGATCATCGTCAGCATCGTCGGCACATAGCTTAGCGCGACCAGCTTCAGGAAGATCGCGCCATCCTCCATCACCCGCGTATCGGTCGTGAACAGACCGAGGCTCCATTCGGGGTTAAAGTAGACCATGCCTGAGAACAGCAAGGAAATCATCAGCCCCAGCGAGAGCGTCATCCCGAGCAACCGGGTAATGCTGCGGACGTCCTTGCGGCCCCAATACTGCGCGGCATAGATCGACAATCCGGCGGCCAGACCCGCCAGCACGACGGAGATGACGCTATATATTTTGCTGGCCATCCCTACCGAAGCGATCGCTACATCCCCGAGCTGGCCAACCATCAGTTGGTCGGTCATATTGAGCGCAGCCATGATCAGGCTTTGCAGCGCGATAGGAATCGCGATCTTGTACAGATTCTTGTAGAAATCGATGCCGGAGCCCCGCTCTATCCCGTTAGCCATGAAGCACCCGGTCTTCCCCGGCCCTGTCGTATCTGGCATACCGCATCAAGGTGTAATTATCCGAGCGCTGCACGTCGACAACGCGGAACCGTTTGCTGAAGCCCAATTCGTGGTAGCCCTCTCCGTCGACCAACGTAATGTTGGAGCCGCCGCCGATAATAATCGGGAGCTGCATCAGGATGATCTGATCGACCAGATTGCGGTCGAACACGTACCAGTTGAGCAGGCCGCCGCCTTCAATCATAAGCCGGCGGATACCATAATCTATCTCCAGACGACGGAACAGCAGGTCGAAGTCGACGAGGTCCTGTCCGCAGACGATGACCTCCTTGCCCAGCGAAGCGATCCGCCTTCTCTTGTCCTCGTCCAGCCCGCGCTCGGTCGTCACGATAATCGTCCGCTCCTCGTCCAGGAAGATATTGCTGTTCAGCGGAATATCCAGCGTCCGGCTCGGCACGATCCGCACCGGATTGCGGCCCGGCTCGTAGCGGTTGGTGAGGAACGGATTATCGGTGCAGATCGTATTTTTGCCGACCATGATGCCGTCTACCTGCCCCCGGAATTGATGAATATAAGCGATGTCTTCCGGCCCGAACAGCTCAAACAACCCTTTGCTCGACTGGCCCTCCCCAAACGTCAGCTTGCCGTCGATCGAAATCTGGCTAAAGATAGTGACTTCCATCCGATATCCGCTCTCCCTTCAAGGTATCCAAATAGTGGTCTACTTCTGCCATCACCTGCTGCGCTTGCTCCTGTATGACGCGCCGCACCGCCGACGGATCGCTGTCCGGGAGCTGCCGCAGCCCGGCCTCGATACCGACCCAACCTGCGATCATGTAGGGACTGCAAGGCATCGGCCGGCAAGCTGCAAGCTGCGCGATCAAGGCTCGCCTGTTCTCGCCGCCGCCGGACATCATCTTCCGCATCGCCGCTTCGGTCGCCGGGATACGCTGCACCCGCTCCGCCCACATCTGCTGGCAGTCTGCGCTCAGCATGAACCGCCCATAGGCTGCGAGCGCCGGGCCGCGCGGCGAAGCCAGCGACTGTCCGGGAAAGACGAGACCGATCGAGGAGCACATCGATACAGGTGCCCTGCCGCGTATCGCAGGGATCGCTCCGACGCCCAAGCGCTGTCCCATGCTCCGGCTGAGGTGGTTAAATACCCACTCGCCGCTAATGATGGCGCCGAGCTGTCCCTCAATGAACTGCTCGAGCAATGCCGTCGCGCCATCCCTGCTGACCATCCTGCCCGAGCGGATCTGCAGCTGCAGGAACTCCAGCGCCTGCTCCGCCTCCTCTGTGTCCAGCATGATGCGCTCCTCCTGCAGCAGCCAGCCGCCGCACGCCGTCAGGAACGGGATGAAGTTGTAGGACTGGGCCAGGTCCATGCCGAGTGCCGTTACTTCCGCCTCTCCCTGCTGCGCAGCGAAGCGCTCCAGCGTCTCCCAGGTCGCAGGCGCCTCGGCATAACGCTGCTTGTCGTAATACAGGACCAGATGATTGCCGGTGAGGACGGGGATACCATACAGCCTGCCGCCGATCCGCATACTGTCCAGCACCGCAGCCGATACCCACTCCTCGCACCATGGCTCCGGCACCGGCGAGAAGCGGGCTGCCTCCCAATAGCTCGTCATATCCGAGGGGACCAGTGCCATATCCACGCCAGCCTCCTGCTCGGGCAACCGGGTGAGCCGATGGCCCAGCTCGGCGATCCCCATCACCTCCGAGCGGACCCGGATGCCATACTGGGCCTCGAACTGCCGATTGATCTCCTCCAGTACCTCAACCGAAGTGTCGCCAGGGCCGTCGAATTCGTGCCAGAGGACGAGCTCGTCTTCGCGTCGCGTCGCTGTCATGCGCTCCAATCTCCCTTCTGCAATGGCCCCTGCGTCGTTGCGCCCTCAGGCGACAGACGCCAGGGCTCGAAAACCGTCTTCAGCGTATCCGTCTGCACCGGCGCTCCGGTGAGCGGGTCGTAGCCGAGCAGCTCCCGCATCGCCTGCTCGTGCTGCTCCAGGCTATAGCGCTTCGTCACCAGCCGGTCCAGCTCCGGCATCTGATGCGCCAGTCGCAGCGCCAGCGGGAAGGTGCAGCGGTATTCGCCTGCGCCGATAATGCTGACCGCCCGCTGGATGAGACGAGCCGGAGCGATCGCGTAACGGTAGGCGCCGCTGATGCCGAGCGGGACGATGCGTCCGCCCCTGCCGATGAAGCGGTCGGCCGTCTCCAACTGGTTGCCGACGGCGTCGATGACGATATCGAAGCCGCGACCGCCGGTCAGCCGGGCCACCTCCGCATCGTCTAGCGCCTCCGGCAGATAGGCTGCGTCCGCGAGCAGCATCGCCGCCTCCAGCCGATACGGGTTCCGCTCTGTCGCTACCGTCAGACGGGCGAGACGTCGGCCGACGATCTGGCATAGCAGGCCCATCGGTCCGGAGCCGAGCACCAGCACGGTATCGTCGGCGGCCACTCTGGCCTCCTGGAAGTTGTGCAGCACGCAAGCGAGCGGCTCCACCAGCACGCCTCGCTCCCAGGACATGCCCGTCGGCAGCCGATGGACATAACGCGCCTCCGATACGTAGTAGTCGGCGAAGGTGCCATGCACATTGAGACCGGCGATCGCCATCGCGCCGGAAGCTCCCACGCACAGATGCGGAAGCAGGCGCAGGCAATACTCGCACGCCCCGCAGCTATAGTTGGGGTCGATGACGACGCGGTCGCCCATCGCCAGCTCCCTCACCGCCGCCCCCGTCTCCACGACGACGCCGACCGCTTCATGGCCCCGCGTGACGTGAGTCACTCCCTCTTCCTTGCCGGCGATCACGGCCAGATCCGTGCCGCATATGCCGGTCATCTCGATCCGGACCTTGACCGACGTAGGCGAGGTCAGATTCGGTTCATCCAGCTCCCGGAGCGCCAGTCGCGCATCCGGCATCCATTGGAGCGCTTTCATCGCGCTGCCTCCCCTCGCTTGCGCTTCAGTATGCGGCTCCCGTATGCCTCCAGCTCGACCGCGAGCAGTCCTTCGCTCGACCGGATCGTCTCGCCAGTCCGCAGGTCCTCCCACACGTCGTCCTCCACCCCGGCCGCGATCTCCGCATAAGCGGCAGAGGCCGCGCCGTCATCGTCCGCTTGTCGCGCCCTATCCGGCAGCGCCAGGAGCAGCCGGCTCGGCTGAGAGGACACATTCATCGCGAGGATCAGACGCTCCTCCCCCGCCCTCCGTTCGTAGGCCAGCTCATAGCCGCCAGCAGGCGCATGCAGGAAGCGGAACGTCCCGCTGCGGAGCGCCTCATGTGTCTTGCGCAGGACGATCAACTCCCGGTAGAAGCCGAGCAGCTCCAGGTTCTGCTGGCTAGTCTCCCAGATCATGCAGCGTCGGTTGTCCGGGTCATTGTCCCCGCTCATCCCGATCTCGTCGCCGTAGTAAATGCATGGCGCTCCAATATAGGTGAACTGGAAGAGCGCCGCAAGCTTCAGCTTCGCGATGCTGCCCCCGCACAGCGTCAGTAGTCGCGGGGTATCGTGACTGCCTAGGAGCTGGAAGGACGCTTCGTTGACCTGCTGTGGATAGGACGCCAACTGCTGGCCCACGATATCCGCGAACATCCGGGCATCCACGCGTTGCGTCGCAAAAAACTTGATCGCGATATCGCGCACCGGATAATCCATCACCGCATCGAGCTGATCGCCGCCGAGCCAGGCCATCGCATCGTGGAAAATCTCGCCCAGAATATACGCCTCCGGCTTGATCGCCTTCACCGTATCGCGGAATGCGCGCCAGAAACGGTGATTCACCTCGTTGGCCACATCGAGCCGGAAGCCGTCGATGTCCGTCGTCTTCAGCCAGTGCGCCGCTACCTCCAGCAAATACCGGCCAAGTCGATCATTAACCATGTTAAGCTTCGGCAGATCCGGCTCGTACCCGAATGTCTCGTAGATCATCGGCTGTCCGGTCTCCGCATCCGCCCATTGCGAGATATGGAACCAGTCTGCGTAAGGGGAATGCGCTCCCTTCTCTGCAACGTCCCGGAAGGGCGGGAACAGACTGCCAGTATGGTTGAAGACGATATCGAGCATGACGCGAATCCCTCGCTCGTGGCAGGCTGCGACGAGCTGCCGCAGCAGCTCGGTCGTGCCGAACTGCGGATCGACGGCATAATAATCCTGCGTATCGTACTTGTGACTCGAAGGCGCCTGGAACAACGGGGTGAAGTAGATGGCGGTAATCCCCAGATCGGTCAAATAATCCAGATGATCCAGCACGCCCTGGAGATCGCCGCCGAACGTATTTTGCTTGGTCGGCACACTCCCCCACACTGCGAACCGGTCGGACGGCGCGGCATGGCTGCCTCTGGCGAACCGGTCGGGGAAGATCTGATAAAACACCGCATCCTTGACCCATTCCGGCGGATGAATGCCATCGGCCGCGCTGACGTAAGGGTATTCGAAATTGCCGAAGGAATCCGGCGGTTCCTCGGCTGCACACCACCGTTCCCCGTAATAGATGCGCTCCTCCCCGTCGACTACCGCAAAACGATAGCTCAGTCGGCCATTGCAAGCCTCAACCTCCGTCTCCCAGTAGTCATACCTCGCATCCGAGATCAGCTTGTACATGGGACGATGCCTGACCGTCCCGTACCAGTCATACTTGTCTCCCCAGCTCATCTCGACGGCCTGGACATCGTCCCGCATCGTGCGCATCCGCACCTTCACTGCCTTGCCATGGTAGATAAAAGCCCAGTTCTGTTTGTGACGATGGTATAACGCTTCCAGATTCATCATTCGATCCTCCTTCAGCAGGCCATGCCGTGCAGTAACGCAAAAAAGGCACACCCTCAGCAGATTCGCGAGGATGTACCTTTCGGTAGCATAGCCTTCAAATTTTCCCAAATTGTAGCACCCTATCATTCCGTTGGCAATCTATTTTTGGTAACAATTTTTTGGGTTGACAAATAATAGACTGCCCATCTACAATGAAAGCGCATCCTAAAATAAAGTTGACGATTGCCGTCAGCTTGCGGATGTGGCAACACCGGACAATCACAATTTGAGGGCGCTGCCTTCCTGGTCCCGCAGCGGACCGGGAACAACCCCGTAATCTTCTCAGTGAAGATTGCGGGGTTGTTTGTCGTGAGGCGCTCGCAGGAAGGGCGGTGACAACCCAGCGGCAACTGCAAGGTCCGTTCGTTATGGTAATGGTTGCAGGTATGTAACGTGTAAATCCAACTCTACTGAAAAGGTGGTCTACTCTTGATGAAGCTAACCCACAACAGACTGTTCGCCAAATGGCTGCTCTCCCTCGCCCTGATCGCCGGGCTTGCGCTGCCTGTTCTCCCGGTTGCCGAGGTTCATGCCGCTCCCGATACGTCGGTCCTGAACAAGCAGGGCTTCTCTACGGATGTCATCTACCAGATCTTCACCGACCGCTTCTCGGACGGCAACCCGGCCAACAATCCGACCGGAACGGCCTTCTCGGCCGGCTGCACGAACCTCCGCGTCTACTGCGGCGGAGATTGGCAAGGCATTATCAACAAAATAAACGACGGCTACTTCGCGGGAATGGGCGTTACGGCCCTCTGGGTATCCCAGCCTGTGGAAAATATCTTTAGCGTCATTAACTATTCCGGCGCCAACAATGCTGCCTACCACGGCTATTGGGGCCGCGACTTCAAGAAGACCAATCCGGCCTACGGCACGATGACCGACTTCCAGAACCTGATCAATACCGCGCACGCCAACGGCATCAAGATCGTCATCGACTTTGCACCCAACCATACGTCGCCGGCTATGGAGACGCAGCCGACCTTCGCGGATAACGGCAGACTTTACGATAACGGCACGCTTGTGGCCGGCTATACCGGCGACACCAACGGCATCTTCCATCACAACCTCGGGACCGACTTCTCCTCTCTGGAGGACGGCATCTACCGGAACCTGTACGACCTGGCGGATATTAACCACCACAACAATACCACCGACGCCTACTTCAAGGAGGCGATCAAGCTGTGGCTGGATATGGGCATCGATGGCATCCGCGTCGACGCCGTCAAGCATATGCCGATCGGCTGGCAAAAAAACTGGATGTCCTACATTTACAACTACAAGCCGGTCTTCACCTTCGGCGAATGGTTCCTGGGCGTCAACGAAAACGATCCGGCCAATGTCCACTTCGCCAACGAGTCGGGCATGAGCCTGCTCGACTTCCGCTTCAACCAGAAGGTTCGCCAAGTGTTCCGGGACAACACGGATACGATGTATGGCCTGGACGCGATGATCGCCTCCACCGGAGCCGAGTATACGCAGATCAATGACCAGGTGACGTTCATCGACAATCACGATATGGATCGCTTCACGCTCGGCAGCAACAACCGTCGTCTGGAGCAGGCGCTGGCCTTTACGCTCACCTCGCGCGGCGTTCCGGCGATCTACTACGGCACGGAGCAGTATCTGGCCGGCAACGGCGATCCGAACAATCGCCCGTTCATGAACAGCTTCTCCACTACGACGACCGCCTACAATGTGATCGGGCGTCTGGCTCCGCTGCGCAAGTCCAATCCGGCAATCGCTTACGGCAGCACGCAGCAGCGCTGGATCAACAACGATGTGTATGTATACGAGCGCAAATTCGGCAGCAGCGTCGCGGTCATCGCGATCAATCGCAGCTCCAGCACGGCAGCTACGATCAGCGGCTTGACCACCTCCCTGCCTGCGGGCACCTATACCGACGTGCTCGGCGGTCTCCTGAACGGCGGCAGCATTACGGCTAGCAGCACCGGCGGCGTTTCTTCGTTTAATCTGCCGGCAGGCGGCGTCGGCGTATGGCAATACACGACGGCCCAGACGACGCCTGTCATCGGCAACGTCGGTCCGGATCTCGGCAAAGCCGGGACGACGGTGACGATAGACGGCCGCGGCTTCGGCAATACGAAGGGCACCGTCTATTTCGGAACGACGGCAGTCACAGGCGCGAACATCACCCAATGGGAGGACACCCAGATCAAAGCAATCGTGCCGAACATCGCAGCTAACAAATACAACATCAGCGTACAGAACGCAGCCGCGGTGAACAGCAATAGCTACAGCAACTTCAATCTGCTCACCGGGGATCAGATCTCGGTCCGCTTCATCGTCAACAATGCCTCGACAACGCTCGGCGAGAACGTATATCTGGTCGGCAATACGGCCGAGCTGGGCAACTGGGACCCGGCCAAGGCGATCGGGCCAATGTTCAACCAGATCATCACCTCGTATCCGACCTGGTACTACGATGTCAGCGTCCCGGTCGGAACGCCGCTGCAATTCAAGTTCATCAAGAAAAACGGCGCCGTCGTCACCTGGGAGAGCGGCAGCAACCATACCTACACAACACCGACCAGCGGCGTCGGTACCGTTACGGTCAACTGGCAGCCCTGATCGGTAACTGACCCTTCGACTGACACACCATCATGCACAAGCTGCCGGATCAAGCCATGGGCTTGGTCCGGCAAGCCGCGTTTCCTGCCCATCCTGCTAAAGCCCCCATCTGCCTGTCAACATGACTTGTAACACCTTACTTGAAATCGAAGCCTTGCTGCTCCAGCATCCGCCGAACCTCGGGATAGTAGATGCGGTTATACACTCCTGCGACCGTCTGGGACCAGCTTCGCGATTCCTTCCCGCCTGTACGCTTGGTCATATAGGCAGATACCTGCTCGTCGTACTCGCGGATCACTCCCTCCAGCCGCTCCTGATCATACCGCTCGCGATGCCAGATGGCCTCCAGCGGCAAACGATGCTTCGTCTCCGACGGCCCCGCCGGATGACCGACGACCAGACCGCTCACCGGGAATACATACTGCGGCAGCCCGAGCAGCTCGATCAGCGCCAGCGGGTCTCGCCTGGCGCCTCCGATCGGCACCGTCCCGAGGCCAAGCGAGGCTGCCATTGCGATCGCGCGACCGAGGGCGATCCCGACATCGGTCGCTCCGACCACGATCGATTCGATTGCATCCGTGATGACCAGCTCCTGACCATGCAGCTCGGCGGCGACCTTGGCGCGCTGGAAGTCGGCGCAGAACAGCAGGAAGACCGGCGCCTGGACGATCCACGCCTGATTGCCTGCCAGCTCGGCCACCTTCGACTTCGTCTCGGGCTCCTGTACGCTGATGACTGTCACCTGCTGGCCGTTGATCGACGTCGGCGACGTGCTGACCGCTTCGATGATCGCCCGCAGCTGCTCCTCGCTGACCGGCTCGTCCGTATAGCTGCGGATCGAGCGGTGACCTGTGAGCGTCGTATACATTTCGTTCATCATGACTAGCCTCCTCGCAGTGATAGGGTATCCAGTACTATAATACCCAACTGCAGAGAGATGTCACAAGAGAGCTGATTAGTTGTACTCAAAGCACATCAGAACATCCCGTACCGCTACCAGGAATGTCGTCGAAGACAAGGGAACTACGTTCATCTTGTCCGCCTCATACGGGGAATCGATCGTGAAACGCAGCTTGCCATCGCCGTCGAAGCCGTACAAATAGCCGCTGTTCGTAGTCGCGTATAGATGATCGGCATCATCTTCAAACGATAGGGCGGAGATCAAGCTGCCGGATGTATAATTCGGCGATTTCAGACGATAGCTCCAGCGAATCTGGCCTGTCAGCGGATCTACTCGGTGCAGTTGGTGCCAGTCCTCCTTATCGATGGACAGCATGTCTGTAGCCGGGCCCGTAGGCGGCGAAGCGACGAGACGGTAGCTACCATCCTCTAGCTTGTAGAGACTGCCACGATCCATGAGCATATCATCTGGCAGTACCTCCGGATAGTACCACTGCGTATCTTCCCTGTTGATCACCTGCCGATGGTCGTCCAGGACGAGCATCCTCCCTTCGGTCAACAGATAAAGACGCTCCTTTCCATCAGCAACCATCGACCATATGAAATCGGCGATGTCATCTTTCGAGGTGAATAGCCCAAGCTCCTCTTGGCCTACCGTCCACACCTGCCTCCCTGTCTCATCGAACCCTGCTACCCCCTCATCGGTCTGAACAATGAGTTGGCCGTTGACATCTCTAAGCGCCATGACAGGGACCGGGTCATAAGCCGTTTTCAAAAACCAATCTGCCATCGGCAGCTCAACGTCTTTCAAAGGAAAAGTTTTCGTACCCTCCAGATAAGAGTACGTGTAGCCCGTTCCGGACATACTCGCCATAATGTACGTTGAATCCGTAAGCTTAAGTGGCGCACGCTGCTGCAGCTTACCCTCAGCATCGACGACCAACAGATCATCCGTCGTTTTTAGCCATATATTTCCATCATTCCCGACAGATGCGGCGACAACATACTCCCCCGCTCTCAGGCCAGCAGATTGGCTCCACAGCAGCCTCACATTTCCCTGATGGTGCAGCGTGAGCGGCTTATCCTTGCTGTCTCGCACCGGCAGTTGCTCTTGGTAGATCAGTCCGACATTCTCCGAGAACACCTCTACTATACGATACTGCGAATTATAGCTTACCTTGACGCCCAAGGCTTCGCCAATGAAACGTACCGGCACGTAGACATGATCGTCCATAAGCACGGGTGGTTGCTGCATAGCCAGGGTTTCGCCATTGCGATCTGCCTCCTTTGCGCCAAGCTTCATGACGATCTTCACTTTCCCGTATTGACCCGTGATTTGCCTCGTCCCGGCATCATAAGCGACCTGTGCCCCAAGCCCCTCGAAAATGTCGCGCATCGGCACGAGTATACTGCCCTGGTGGTTAATCGGCGCTGCTTCCGTCATGATCAGGTCGCCATCAATAGACAACCCGTAGCCCGTTTGCGCATAGATTGGTGTCGCAGCCCCGCTCAGCAGTATGATGCACATGAGCAAGCCAAGTGTCATTTTTCTCAAGTCTGTAAATCCCCCTTCTATAAATAAAAGCAATACTAAATGGTGTTCCACCTCGTCCCTTCATTTTCCTGCTCGCGCAACATCATAAAAATACCCCCTTAAACCGCCTCTCTTACTATGCTAAAATGGACCATGAACCCATATCAGGGATTGAGGAGGAGGACACAACAGTGACGATTACGATCACCGGACTGCAGGACACCGTAACCTTGAACAACGGTGTGAAGATGCCCCGTCTCGGCTTTGGCGTCTTCAAGGTAAAAGAGGGCGAAGAAGTCGTCGATGCCGTCAAGGCGGCGCTCGCCGCCGGCTATCGCGCGATTGATACAGCCGCCGCCTACCGCAACGAAGAGGGAGTCGGACAGGCGATCCGCGAAAGCGGCATCCCGCGCGAGGAGCTGTTCATCACGACCAAGGTGTGGAATAGCGACCAAGGCTACGAGAGCACGCTCGAGGCGTACGAGTCTAGCCGCCGCAAGCTCGGACTCGATTACCTCGACCTGTATCTGGTCCACTGGCCGGTCAAGGGCAAGTACAAGGACACCTGGCGCGCGCTGGAGAAGCTCTATAGCGACGGCGTCGTCCGGGCCATCGGCGTCAGCAACTTCCAGACGCATCATCTCGACGACATCTTCGAGGACAACACGATCGTACCCGCGGTCAACCAGATCGAGTACCATCCGCTGCTCACGCAGGAGAAGGTCAAGAGCTATTGCGAGGCCAAAGGTATCCATATCACCGCATGGAGTCCGCTCATGCAGGGTAATCTCGACCTGCCGCTGCTGCAGGAGCTTGCTGCCAAGTATAGCAAGTCGCCTGCCCAGATCGTCATCCGCTGGGATCTGCAAAAGGGCGTGCTGACGATTCCGAAGTCGATCACCCCTGCCCGTATCCAAGAGAACGCCGACGTCTACGACTTCGAGCTGTCCGCCGAGGACGTCGCCGCTATCGACGCTTTGAACCAAGATCGCCGTTTTGGGTCGGACCCGGATAATTTTAATTTTTAGTAGCAGCCAAGACGCTCTCACCCACCTGTAGCGGTGTGGAGAGCGTCTTTTCTCCTGTTCTATTTGAGTTGATCTGATGAAAAGCTATAATTGGTATAAACCCAATTCATTAAGAACAGGAAGTGAAGCGATGATCGACATTACAATCGAATTGGTGCATCAATTAGTGCGCACTCAATTCCCGGATTGGGCTAATTTAGAGATAACAGCAGTCGAGAAAAATGGCCATGATAACCGCACCTATCGACTGGGCAATGAAAGGGCTGTACGTTTACCAAGTCATGAAAGATATGCGGCGGCTATTGATAAGGAGATGTTATGGCTACCTGTATTCAAGCCCCTTCTATCCTTGCCCATTTCGGTTCCCCTTGCCAAAGGTGAACCTACGGATGAATATCCGCTTCCGTGGTCCATCAACCGCTGGATTGATGGAGAAACGCTCAGACATGACAACATTCTTAATTTACAGGGATTTGCCAAAGACCTTGCAAGCTTTCTAAAGGAACTACAGAGTATCGATGCAAGCCGAGGGATACCTGCAGGCATTCAAAACTTTCATCGCGGCGGGAATCTTGCCGTTTACAACGATGAAGCAAGAATGTCTATTCAAGCTCTTTCCGGTCACTACGATCAAGCACTGTTGACAGAAATTTGGAACAGCTCCCTGGAAAGTAAATTCCAATCGACTCCCGTCTGGCTGCACGGTGATATTGCCGTTGGCAATCTGATCGTCAAAGATGGCAAGTTATGTGGCGTCATTGATTTTGGTACTATGGGTGTAGGCGATCCTTCCAGTGACCTGGTGATGGCTTGGAACTTTTTCGACCAATCGAGCCGACAACTCTTTTTGAAACTTATGGATGTTGACCAGGATACGGTGAATCGGGCACGCGGCTGGGCTCTTTGGAAAGCGCTCATTACTTGTGTTCAGCAAGATAAAGACTCGGAAGCCTCAAGCTGGGGGAATCATGTAATTCAGACCATTCTCCAAGACTACAAGCAATCGTGAGTTTTCCTTTTATCAGCGCCTTAATCAACATCTACTGTGAATCCTAAATGCCCATGATGAAGTCCTCTGTCACTGTAACCGCTAATCCCAATCCAAATTGCATCATCGCTCCTGCCGGTCCATCCGTCTGCGCTCCGGCAGTTCCGGCTCCTCCTATGCAGCCTCGTTTTCCAGCTTATCCAGGTGGAACCTCCGAATGAGGACAAGCTACGTTTGTCTCACCAACTCGATAATCGTAATTTCAGGCGGGTTAAAAACCGTGGCACCCCCACCTCGCCAAAGCCTATGTCGATAGTAGCCACGTAAACCTTGCCCTTATCCCCCGCCCCTGCTGACAATCTCGCGAACTGCAGTCAGCCTTGCCGGGTCGATGGCGGCGAGCGGGTCCGAGCCTACCCGTACCGAAGATCCGACATGCAATCGGCGAATGCCGGTTGCGCGTATGAAGACCTCGATGTTCGCCGCGCCCAAGCCGCTCCCGGCTAGAATGCTCGGCCCTCTCCCTGCAAACCTCGCGTGCAGCTCTTGCAACCGTTCGCTGCCTTGCGGCGCTGTCGGCTGTCCGCCGGAGGTCAGCACATCCGTAATCTGCGGATACTGGCTCAGCAGCTCCATCGCCGCAAATTGGTCGTTCGCCTCATCGAATGCCCGATGAAAGGTGACACACATCCCGTCCGCTGCACCCAGCAGCTCTTCCAGTCCAGCCCGATCGATCGCGCCGCCCTGGCGGAGCAGACCGAGGACAATCTCGGTCCCACCGACCGTGCTTATGTGTCTGATATCGCTACGCATGACTCGCAGATCGTCTGGTGTGTAGACGAATCCTCTCGAGTGCGGCCGGATCATGACGCGCACCGGGATGCGCACCGTCTCCAATACGGCAGCGACCGTCCCGATACTTGGCGTCAGCCCACCCTCCGTAAATGCCACGATTAGCTCAATCCGATCTGCCCCGTAGCGCTCGGCGACGACTGCATCCTCGAGCGTGGTGGCGATGACTTCAAGCATGATCTATATCCTCCTCATCCTTTTAAAAGCTGATTTGAATGACGAACTAACGAGATTGCGTCCATATCATATCACATATATGAATCGGTTTAAGGAGCTTCTTTGTTACCGTATCATTGTATTGACAGCAAATCTCTTTGAGAGTATTATGTTAAACAAACGTTTAATTAAAACAAATGTTTAAATCAAGGAAACGCGAGGGAAAAGAAATGAGAAACGCTTTGAAAGCATTTTGGAAAAAAACGCCGACGAAAATAGGCATTATGACAGCAATTATGTTCCAGCTCATTTTCAGCATCATATGGATGACTGGCTACAACGGGGCAACCGACCGTACGTTCAATCTGGAAATAACCATTGTTAATGAAGACGAGGCTCTCGGTAAACAAATGGCCGACCAGCTTCTTGACAACCTGCCCTTCCAGATGTCGAATGCAACGACTCTGGACGAAGCGAAACGCAAATTGAACGCGCGTGATGTGCAGATGGTCATCCATATTCCGGCCGACTTCTCCGAGAAGCTGCAAACGCCGGGACAAAAAGGCGAGCTAATTTATTGGATCAACGAATCGAATCCGGCTTTGATCAAAAGCATGATGACCGGCGTATCCTCCAGCGTGACGGCTCTGGTGAATAAACAGGCTATCTCGGCTGGAGCCCAGGCGGTGCTAACGCAAATGAATGTTCCGGCAGCACAGGCCGAAGGAACAGCGGAGTCCCTTTCGGAGATGGTGACCGGTGCGGTTCAAACGATGAACCCGGTTGCGGGCATGAACAACCAGATGGTTCCGATGATGCTTGTGCTCGCCTCGTACGTAGGCTCGATGATTATGGGAATGAACTTCCAACAATCCTCACAGATGATTGGAGCGGCGATAGGACGACTGCACAAATTCGGCGCGCGCGTCATCCTGAATGCGCTGGCGGCCCTCGCAACCTCGTTTGTCGGAGCATCCTTCGTACTTATGCTGGGTGGTCAAACGGCGCACGGTTTTCTAGAGCTGTGGGGATTTCAGGCCATTTGTTTATTTACGTTTATGCTGTTCTCGCAGTTGTTTGTTCTGCTACTCGGCAATGCGGGCATGCTGATCAACATCATCATGCTATCCGCTCAGCTCGTATCGTCAGGAGCGATGGTGCCTCGGGAGCTGTTGTCCGAGTTTTACTATACGCTGAGTCAGTATTTGCCCGCTACTTATGCGGTTGAAGGGAACATGGATCTATTGTTCGGTGGGCCAGGCATTGGAGGGGCTGTCTCCGCGCTAGCTGTAATTGCCGCCGTAACCTTTGTATTCGGCTTGCTCGTAGTTATACTAAAAAAAGACAAAGCGCCCGCACTTGTGCCGGCTGCCCCGAAGCTTGCGAACTGAACAGATAAGCGCCATAATAAACATTACTAAGCCAAAAGCAATAGGCGAGTGACGACAACCGTACGGGGAGATGCGCATGTCTGTTTCGGAACAGGATATTAAAATGAAAATTTTGCTGGCCGCCAGGCGCCTGTTTGCAGCACAAGGATTCGACGGCACCTCTGTCAGACAAATATGCGAGGAGGCGGGGGCCAACGTGGCTCTCGTCTCGTACCATTTTGGCGGGAAAGAAAATTTGTTTAACGCCGTGTTCAGCGTGTTTTTTCCGGGCAACCAACTCGAAAGATACGAGCCAATTCTCCACGATCCGATCACGGGCATCAAGAAACTCGTGGAAGAGGTGATCCGCTTCAGGCTGAGCGATCCGGAGCTTGTGATTATTATTCAGCAAGAAATATTCAAGCAATCGTCGCGGATAGCGACGATACAGGAAAACGTTTTTCCGGTCTGGAACAAAATGCGCGAGCTGCTCGAAAAGGGCAAACAGTCTGGCGTATTTCATTTCCGCTCGCTGGATAATGTGATGTTTTTCATCATGGGAACGCTGCTTTTCCATAAAAAAACGGACTACTTTCTGCCCATTCTGAGTGACGGTACTCCTACTTTTAAGGACATGTATCGCGATGCTGCTGTTTTTATTTTGCGGGGACTTGGTGTGCCGGGAACAGCGGAGGATTATATATGAAGACGTTCTCGAGTAGAGGCGATCGTTCACTTCGCCGAACAGTCGCAGCGAGAAGGCTTCGGCTAACAGCCCCGTCGAGACGAACATCTCGCGGGGCTGTTGGCTTATCGCTAGGCGTTACGGCTTGTAATTAAGCGGTCAAAGCTTCGATGATTCGCCTCAAGGTAGCGCACCTGATACTCCTCGGTAAACATGACCGGGTCCACATCGTGGAAGCCAGCGATCGTATCTGCGCCGTACTCGGTCATCGCGATCGGCTTGTCCGGGAACAGACGCTGCCATTCCTCCAGCTCCTCGAGCAGCTTGATCGAGGCTACCTCCCACTCCCCGCCTTCCACGTACCAGCCGTAGTAGCGGTTGAGACAGAGCACATCGATAAGCGGCGCAACCTTGCACATCGACGGACCTTTGCCGACCATCGTGACGATCGTGACCGGACGATGCTGCGGATCGAGCGACTTGGCGAGCGCGACGAGCGGCTCGAAGTAACGGTCCGCCCCCTCTTCATCAGCGGCCGGCTCGTTGGCGATCGACCACATGACGACGCAGGCATGGTTTTTGTCGCGCGCGATCAGCTCGCGGATCGCCGTCCGGTGAGCATTAGCCGTCTGGATCTCCTCCCAGGTTTTGCGCGTGGCGGAGCCGGTGAGCGTCGCCATAAAATTCAGATGCAAACCAACAGCGGCCACCTCGTCGATGACGACGAAGCCCTCGCGATCCGCCAGACGCATAATCTCCTCCGAATACGGATAATGCGAGGTGCGGAAGGAGTTTGCGTTCATCCATTTCATCAATTGGAAATCCATCACATTGGCAGGCTCGTTGAGCCCCCGGCCGTGAATGGCCGTATCCTCATGCTTGCCGAAGCCCTTGAAATAAAACGGCTTGCCATTAATGAGGAACTGACCGCCGCGAACCTCGACCGAACGGATGCCAAACGGCAGCTCATAGACGTCGACAGGCGTAGCCCCGTCGCCCAGCTCGACCCGGAAGGTGTACAAGTACGCTTGAAAAGGCTCCCATCTCCGAGCGCCCTCGATACGCAACGTCCCCTCGCTGCCGCTCGCCGTGGCAACAGTCTGTCCGCTCTCGTCGATTACGGCAATCTTCACTTCCGCTTCGCCGACGCAGTCGACGCTATAGGCGACATTCGCATCGTCTCCATCCACATCCGGTACGAGTGTAATGTCCTGTACATAGGTACGCGGCGTCGTATAGATTTTGACCGGACGATGCAGACCGGCATAGTTGAAGAAATCAAAATTCGGATGATTGCGCGTCAGCTTGCCCAAGCCCTCCACTTCCCGTTCGACCAGCTTGCCGACTGGAAGCGTCGATTCATCCAGGACGTTGTTGACCGCGACGGTCACCCGGTTTCCGCCTGGACGCAGCAGCGCATTGATCTCCGCCTCGAATGGCGTGTATCCTCCCGTATGCTCGACAGCCAGCTCGCCGTTGACATAGACCTTGGCTTGATGTGTGGCCGAGCCGAAGCGCAAGACGATCCGCTCGGACAGCAGCAGGGCAGGCATCGCGAATTCCTTCTCGTACCAGACCCAGCCCACATGATTTCGGATGTCCGAGACGACACCGACGTCGTTAAAGGAAGACGGCACCGCCATCGGCAGCGTATCGGTCAGTTGCTCGCGATACCATTCGCTAGACAGCCCTTCGCCAGCGTCAAGCTTGAAGCGCCATACCCCGCTCAGGTCCGTGACCGTACGGGTTTCCGTTAAGAGTGGATATAACAAGGATAGACCACCTCTCAGGTAGAATGAACATCTGCCGCGCATTGTCATTCAAGGCGTGTTTGCCGTCTTTTTCATGTTCGCGCTTGCTTATCTGCTCCGCCGATTCACAAGACCGATCCAGACGCTAGGCAAGGCGGCCCGTCAGATCGAGGCTGGCAATCTGACCGTACGCTCCAGCATCCGGGGCGAGGACGAGGTAGGAAGCCTGGGACGCTCCTTTGACCACATGCTGGACCGTATAGAGCAGATGATGCAGGAGTTCCGGACCGAGCAGGAGCTGAAGCGGCGCGCAGAGATCGCGATGCTGCAGGCGCAGCTGCATCCTCACTTCCTCTTCAATGTGCTCAGCTCGATCCGGATGCGGCTGCTGCTCCAGAAGGACGAGGACAATGCCAAGCTGCTCGCTACGCTGGCGGCGCTGCTGCGGTCCAGCTTCTCCCGTCAGGGAGAGTTCGTCACGCTCAGTCAGGAGCTCGAGTCCGCCCGGCAATATATTGAGCTGATGCGGTTCGCAATGCGGCACCCGACGACCTACGAGATCGATGTCGAGCCCGAGCTGCTCGATGCGACCGTGCCGCGACTCATCCTGCAGCCAATCATCGAAAATGCGTACAAGCACGGCTTCGCGCGCAAGGGAGGCAGCGTCGTCATCCAGATCGGAAGGAGCGACAACAAGCTGATCCTGACGATCAAAAATAACGGCGCCCGGCTATCCAGCGAGACGATCGCCGAGCTGGAGCGGCGGCTGGCTTATGAGCCGCATGAGTACGATACCGCAGTCAATCCCGGGGCTGCCGAAAGAGGGATCGGCTTATACAATGTGTCCACGCGGTTAAAACTGATCTATGGAGACGATTTTCAGATGTTGATTCAATCGAACGAGCCGGAATGGACAAGCATTACCTTAGTGCTGCCGATGCATCCCGTTGCCGAAGGAGGAACCAGTCATGTATAAAGTGGTCCTGGCGGACGATCATTCGCCTGTGCTGGAGTACCTGGAGCAGAGTATAGCCTGGGAACGCTTAAATCTTGACCTGGTTGCCATTTGCGCCGATGGCGAGGAAGCGTGGGAAGCCTGCCAGACCTATCGGCCCGACATTTTGCTAACCGATATCGGGATGCCGGCGATGGATGGTCTCACCTTGATTCAAAGAGCCAAGGAGGCCAACCCGGAGCTGCAAACGATCATCCTTTCCTGTCACGAGGAGTTTCATTATGCGCAAAAGGCGGTCAAGCTTAATGTCTCCGACTACCTGCTCAAGGAAAGTCTCGAGCTGGACCAGGTGACGACGGTGTTGACCGAAGCTGTTCAAAGATTGGACAATGTCCGCCAAAACAGGCAGTCGATTCACAACCTGCAACGCATGGTGGAAACCAATCATGCAACGATCCGAAGCCGCTTCTTGCAGACGTTCCTTGAACAGCCGTTATGGAGTGGAGCCGATTGGTTCGAGCAGGCGAACAGCATGGGCATCAAGCTGCGCCAGGATATTCCGTATATGCCGGTCACAGTTTTTGTGGATCGCGCCCGCGAGCTGGGGCAACGGTTTGGCGGCTCGGTCAACATGCAGTTCGTCATCGACAACGCTTTGCAGGAAGCGCTTCAGGTCGAAGACGTGCTTTTGTTTTCCTTGTCGGAGCGATGTTATGTGCTGCTGGTTCCTTTTGTGCATACGCTCGTCCGCAATCGACACGAAGAGCTCCGGATAGCGCTGCAAGCGGCGCAACGGGATTTATACTGCCACTTAAAGGTGAGCTTGACTTTTTTCTATGGCGAGGCGGTACAGGACCTCAATCGGCTTAAGCAGCAAATCCAGGGGGTGTTGGCCAACACCAGCTTGCGCTTCTACGGAGGAGAAGCGTCGATCCGGAAGGCCGAGAGCGTGACGACGACGACAGAGGATATGTTCCTTCACTATGCCCATACCTTCCAGGAGCTCCGGGAATGCATCCAGCAAGAGGATCGGGATCGCGTCGGGTCGTTGTTGTCGGACTTGAACCACGAGCTGCAGTCACACAAGTATCCGGTCGAAAGTCTGAAGAGCTGGATGCTCAAGATGGTGATGGAGCTGGAGTTGAAGTTCACCGTCATGCAGCAGTTCGTCACGAACTTCGACAGCGAGCTCTATCAACAGACGCTGGGCAGCGTGGAGACACTGGAGGAATTGGTGGCATGGCTGGAGCAGTTTTTGCTGGAGAAAATCAAGGACGTCCATGCGATGTGGAAGACGTCGGTACGAAAAGAGGTCGCCGAGGCGCAGCGTTATGTACTAACGCATCTTAGCGAGAAGATCAGCATGGATGCCGTAGCCAAAAAGGTGGGGCTGAACCCCACCCACTTCAGCCGTATATTCAAGCTCGACACGGGATCAACCTTTATCGAATACGCCACCCGCTGCAAGATGGAGCGAGCCTGCGAGCTGCTCGATCAATCCAACTTGTCAGTCGTCGAGATCGCCGATCAGCTAGGGTATGACAACCCGAGCTACTTTATCAAGCTGTTCCGCAACCTGACCGGCAAGTCGCCGGCGGAGTACCGAAAATCGCTCTGATCGACGCATGCCGCTTGCGCGGGACGCCAAGCTCCGGTAAGATAGACGAAGAAGCGACGCTTCGATCATCTATCCGAGGAGTGACAGCAAGTGAGCAAACGCAAGCAACGTACAAGAGCCGCCGCATCCGGCAAGCCGCCCGAGATGGCGGTGCGCAAGCTGTGGACGCGCAAGCCGCACACCCAGGTCGTCATCAATAAGAAAGCGGAACAGCGCCGCACGTTCTGCCGCAAAGGCGGAACGGACGGCGCTGTTTTTGCGCTTGGCGCGGCTTGCTGAAGCTCATTATCCTATAGTTAGGCTACGTACCCGCAGCTCACTCGCCGAGGCTGTCCCAGAAGCTCTGGAAGACGCCCGGCTCCACCTCGAAAAATACAGGCGCGTGGCTGTAGCGGACGAAGCCTTCGCCGAATAACACAAGCTCTACCCGCGTATTGTCCTCCAGCGCCACGTAGATAATCTTGCGATCCTGACCGTCATAAATATTGGCCACACGCGCATCGTCCGTCTCGACCGGCTTCGCTGCATAGAGCGCAGCGATGAAGCTGTCGAGCGCTTCGCCCTTCGCCAGCGGCTGGAGATGCTGCAGACCGTTGTTCCAGCTGTCGTAGCCCTCCCACTGCGCCGAGGCGACACGGCCCTCGAGCTGCAGCTTGCCGATCAGATCGGCGCCGCTGCTGACCGTGATGCCGTTAGTCATTTCGTACACCTGGCCGTACACCTGACCGTCGGCCACCACATAAGACATGATGCGGAAGGCGGGATCATAGCCTTTGACCGCATAGATATCGGCCGTGCCGATATTGGAGGCCAGCTCGATGTACGCATCCTGGCCGCTCCACTCGTCGATGCCGCCGGTCGTCGTGCCGAGCTTCTCGCCGCGCAGCGCCTCGATATCTGCGGCTTCGATGGATGTCCCCGTCTGCGTATAGATGTTGTTCTGATAGACGACCAGACCGATCATATCCGCACTGACGCCGCTCGCCATATCCGGCAGCTCCATCCTGGGGATGACGACGGAGCCGGACGGAGCGACAGGCTCCACCTGCGCTACCTCGGTATCTGCCGTCGGCGCGTTCACTTGATTCCAGACGCTCGGCGCGGCCAGACCGATGCCGGCCGCGATGACGATGCTCGCCGCGATATATAGCGCCCGGCGCGGCTTTTTCTGCTCCTGGCGCTGTACCTGGACGGCTTGCTCAACCTTTCTTTTCATCGCTTCGTTTGCTTTCATCTGATCCACCGCTTTCTTGTAATTTTTTCGGAATAGCTCCTCTTTCATTGCGAGTCTTCTCCTTCCAGCTCGAGTTTTAACAGCTCTCTTCCCCGCTTCAATCTCATCTTCACCGCAGATTCGCTGATCTGCAGGATCGTGCTTATATCCTTGACGGCATAATCTTCATAGTAATAGAGATGGATGACGGATCTATACTTGAGGGGCAGAGCCAGCACGAGCTCGATCATGGCGCGATCGTCGGGGTCCTCTACTGCCGCCGTATCCAGCGACTCCAGCTTGACCTCGCGCTTGCGCCAGCCTCTGCCCAGCAAGGACTTGCAATGGTTGGTGATGACCCGGATGAGCCAGGCCTTCTGATGCTCGCCATCGTTGAAGGCGGGCGCCTTTTCCATGAGCTTGATGAAGGTGTCCTGCGTCGCTTCCTCCGCATCCTCCCGCCTGCCCAGATACATCATCGCGATCCGGAACAGCGTATCGGCATGCGTTTCATAGGTTTGTATCACGTGATCGCCCGGCCGGGGCACGGATCGTTGCATCGGCGTTCTGCCCTCCTTTATACCTTTAACACTCTTTAGGACGGCTGCAGGTCACATTTTGTTGTGGGATCGGGGCGAAAATTACGTTATATTCGTTATAGTGTGCATCAGGAGGGAAGAGACAGGATGAAGAAATGGCTCAAGAGGCTGATGATGGCGATTGCCGTGCTCATAGCGCTCCTCGGAGCGGGTGTCGTTGTCATCTATGTGTGGGTGATCGAGCGCCCGACCGATAATGTGGCGTTCGCGGATATGCAGCCTTATGTATGGAATCAGGTCACGCTGGGGGATGGAGCGATGAACAGCGACGGGACGCCCTACCATCTGTTGACGCGCAAAGGCGAGAGCGACAGCTGGATCGTCTTCTTCTCGGGCGGCGGCGCGGCGTGGGACGCAGCGAGCGCGGCGCAGCCGATCCGTCTGACGAATCTGCTCCGGGGACGGGATGTGGGGAACTACATGGACCGGATGCCGTGGTATCAGCTCACCATGCTGGATGGGCTGCTCGCCAGCGAGCGGGAGGACAACCCGTTCCGCACGTGGAATGTCGCGTATATCCCCTACTCGACCGGGGACTTCCATATCGGCAATCGACAGGCCGAGTATACACGGGCCGACGGCGAGCCGTTCACGATGCGCTACAATGGCAGAACCAATGTGTCCGCCGCGCTGGCCTGGGTGTACGAGCATATGAGCGCGCCGGACAAGCTGCTCATCGGCGGCGAGAGCGCCGGCGGCTTCGGCGCGGCCTTTTGGGGGAGCGAGATCGCCTCCCGTTATCCCGAGGCGCAGGTGTATCTCTACTCCGACAGCTCGTTCCTGCTGAGCGAGCGCTGGCCGCAGATCGTCCGCGACGAATGGCAGGCCGAGCCCGAGACGCGCCTCGGCTTCGCGCCGGAGGCCGATCTGATCGGCGCCGCCACGCGCAGCAACGGCCGCAGGCTGCCTGATCATGCGGTCATCCTGCAGAGCTACTCGCTCTACGATCAGATGCTGATCAGCTTCCAGCGCAAGCTGGCCCCCGAGCAGCCGCTGACGCCGCAGGACTGGTCCGGGCAGCTGCGTCAGGCGGTCGCAGCGATGGACGAGGCATTGCCGAACTACTATTATTATGTCACGGACTATGGTCGCGACGCGGACAGCGGCATGACCGGCCATACCTTCGCCACCCTGGGCACGCTGTACGAGACCGAGCAGGATGGCGTCCGTCTGATACAGTGGCTGGGCGACCTCATCAACGGCGAGCAGCGCTACTCGGTAGGCGGGGAGTTTCTGGAGCGTTAACCGTCAGAGCTTACGCATCTTCCTCCGCCACGCCGAGTGCTTTGTTCTTCTCCTTAAATACGCTGTTATGCGAGGATACCCGAGCCATGCTGCTTGCTTCGGGATCGATGTATTTTTTGGCGTTGTTGACAGCGAGGACCGCGTCCGTAAAGGCGCCCGCGATCAAATGAACCTTTGTCGTATAGTCGGCTGTGTCGCCGGCAACGAAAATTCCGGGCAGCGTTGAGGATAAACGCCCATCGACGGGAATATTCCATTCCCCCATGACCATGCCCCAGTCCTTGATCGAACCAAAATCGCCGCGCAAGCCGTGGTTGACGATCACCTCGTCCACCTCCAAACGCTCGGTCTCGGTCTCCAATTCGCCTTCTGCATTCACCTTTGCGATCGTAACGGATGCTATCGAATCCCCCGCCGCATTGCCGTACAATTGGGACAACGCATACGGGGTGCGAACATCGACGGAGGATTCTTTCATCCGCTTCACATTTTTCTCATGTCCGCCAAAGCGCTCGCGACGATGAACAACGGTTACGCTGGCAGCAATGGCTTCCAGCTCATTGGCCCAGTCCACCGCCGAATCGCCGCCGCCCGAGATGAGCACGCGCTTGGACTTGAAGCGCTCCAGCTCCTGCACTGTATAGTGCAGATTGGTCAGCTCGTAGCGGTCGGCTCCTGCGATATCCAGCTTCGCCAGCTTTAATACGCCATAACCAAGCGCCAAGATGAGCGCGCGCGTATGATGACGCTCTCCGCTCTCCGCGGTGACGATCATCGTCCCGTCGTCCAGCCGTTCCAGATGACTGATCTGCTGCCCAAGTACAATCTCGGGGTCGAAGGTCTGGGCCTGTTGTATTAACTGTTCAATCAATCGCTCGCAGCGAATCGGCGTTACGCCGCCCACATCCCAGATCATCTTCTCGGGATATAGCAGCAGCCTCCCGCCCAGTTGGTCCTTGGCCTCGATCAGCTTGACCTTCATATCGCGCATGCCGCTGTAGAAGGCAGCATATAGTCCGGCAGGACCGCCCCCGATAATGGTCAGATCGTATAGCTCTAGCGTTGCGCTCATCGTTCATTCCCCCTGTGTGTCTTCGGATGTTCTAATGCTATGTTCCTGTGGCTGCGCCGCTAGGGTCTAAGATGCCCCTGAGCGGGTGTGCAGACACGCCCTAGGACGCCTGAACGGCATACAAGCGGGCATATGTCCCATTGCGCTGGAGCAATTCCTCATGGGTCCCCATCTCGGCAATCCCCGTGCCTTCAAGCACGACGATCAAGTCGGCATGACGAATCGTGGACAAGCGATGGGCGATGACCAAGGTTGTTCGATCCTTGGAGATTTCATCCAACGCCATCTGAATCTCTTGCTCTGTCTTCGTATCCAGGGCCGAGGTCGCCTCATCCAATATCAGGATCGGAGCATTCCGCAAAATCGCCCGCGCAATCGATAACCGCTGTTTTTGGCCGCCGGACAACCGCACGCCCCGCTCTCCGATAATCGTGTCATAGCCCTGTTCCATCGCCATGATAAAATCATGCGCCTTTGCCGCCCTCGCCGCAGCGAGCACAGCTTCGCGGGTCGCATCTTGCCATCCATAAGCAATGTTGTCGTACACCGAGCCGTCAAACAGGAACGTATCTTGCAACACCATCGATATATTATTGCGCAAGCTATGTAGGGTCACATCGCGAATATCGATTCCGTCCATCGTGATCGACCCTTGTAGCGGATCGTAAAATCGATTCACGAGACTCGCCAGCGTCGTCTTGCCTACGCCGGTTGTGCCCACGAGCGCCACCTTGCGTCCCGGCTCGATCGTCAGGCTTAATTGCTCCAGCACGGGCGTACCGTCCTGATAAGCGAAGGATACCTCGTTAAACGAAATTTGCCCCTGTACTCTCGGCAATACGATCGCATGACGCTTCTCTTGCACATCCTCTTCTGTCTCGAGCACCTCGTATACCCGCCGGAGGGCTGCTGCTGCGCGTCCAGCCTGCTCCACTAATCCCGAGAACGACTTTACCGGGCTGTAGAACATGGTCAGATAGGCAATAAACCCGACAATATCGGCGATGGTTACCTCTCCCGTGCCGATCAAGCGACCGCCAAAAATAACAACCAATACCGTGCCAAGCGCCGTCACAAAGGCAAGCAAGGGAACCGACGTTTCATAAAATTTACTGGCTCGCAAGTACGTCTTCGCATGTCTTAAGGCCAAATGACTCACCTTGACTTGCTCTTCCTCCTGACGGTTGAAAATTTGAATTTCCTTCATCCCCGCCAGATTCTCCTGTACTTTGCCGGAGATCTCCCCTCGTACCTTGGAGTTCTCCCCCCACATCGGGGCCAAAAACTTGCTTTGCCACACCGTAATGGCAAGCAAAATCGGAACCGTAACTAAGCTGAGGAGCGCCAGCTTCACATTAATCGTCAGGAGCAGGATGCCAACGCCTACAAAAGTGAGAGTATTAATAACAAACTCCGGAATGATGTGAGCAATAAAAATTTCTGCCTCCATTGCATCGTTGACCACACGTCCCGTCAAATCGCCCGTTCGGCTGCGGTTGAAATAGCGCAAGCTCATTTGCTGATATTTGCGATACAAGCGAGTGCGCAGATCCGCTACACAATGCAGTGCCGTGTAGTGATTCATATAGCCCGACAAGGAGGCGCCGATCGCTTGCAGCGTAGTTGCGCCTAACAGCAGCAAGCCGACGGTTAACGCCTCCGAAGCAAAATTGGCGATGCCCTCTGTCGCCAATTGGGTTAAAGTACGCAGCGCCCAAGGCAAGTAAAATCCCGAAACCGTAGCTATAATAAGACCCAAAAAACCAAGACTATACGGAAACCAATATTTCCGCGCGCCTGAAAGGACGCGCCAAGCGATTTGCATGTTGCTCCCCGCCCCCTACTCTCTTGTGAATGTCGTTAGTTCGCCTTGGCTAATAAATAGAGAAAATACGGCACACTGACAATCGTGATGACGATGCCTGTCGGCACGTCTCCTCCCAGACTGACCGTACGCGTAATCGTATCGGACAATACGACGATCAAGCCCCCGGTCAAGCTGGCCGCCGGAATCAACAGCTTGTGATCCGGCCCTACAAGCTTGCGCGCCAGATGCGGAGCAATCAGGCCAATAAAGAAAAAACTGCCTCCCAAAGCCACGCTGCCCGAAGACAATGCCACGGCGGCGATCGACAACCCCAGAAACTCCGGCTTCACCGCAAGTCCCAGCCCTTCAGCCGTCTGGTTGCCGAGATTAAGCGTGTTGAGCATGCGCGCCTTGTAAAAAATGTAAGCCAGCAAGATAAAAATCCAGGGAGTCAGAATGGCAATATAGCGCCAATCGGAGCCCCACAAGCTGCCCGCAAGCCAGCGCAGCATAAAATTCATCTGCGAATCGTCCAGTTTCAAGGTTAAAAAGGTCGTCAACGCCCCATATCCGCTGCCTAGCGCGACGCCCGTCATAATGAGTCCAATCGGGGAAATCGCTCGTCCGCGCTGATAGGAAAGCAAAAATATCATTCCGGCCGCCAGCATGCCCCCTACAAAGGCCAGGAGGGGCAGCAAAATAAACGAACTCGCACCAACGGATGCGATGTACACCACAAAAACCAAGACGAATAAGCCTGAGCCTGCGCTAATACCCAAGGTGCCTGGACTGGCCATATCGTTGCGCAGCAAGCTCTGCATCACAACCCCGGCAGCGCCCATCCCGAGACCGACCAAAATCGCCAGCATGATGCGCGGCAAACGAAAATCCAGCACAATCAGCTTTTGCTGGTCCGTACCGCTGCCGAGCAGCACATGAAGCACCTCGATCGGCGACACAGACATCGTCCCCGACACAACGCTGATGGCAGCAAAAACAAAAATCAACGCCAGAAGCGCGCCAATGACGAAGAGGCCGCGCTGCAGGTTATATCGCTGCTTGCTCATCCAAACTCCCTCCTCTGCCTGCGCGCAAGAAAGAGAAAGTAGGGGACGCCAATCATCGAGAAAATAATGCCGATCGGCGTCTCGAACGGTCGATTGACCAGTCGCCCGGCCAAATCGGCCGAAACCGTCAACAGCGCGCCATACACTGCACAGGCGGGAATAATGTAGCGATAATCGACACCCACCATATAGCGCACCATATGCGGCGTAATCAGCCCGACAAAACCGACAGGGCCGACGATGACAACAGCAAGCCCGGTAAGCACGAGCACGATAAGGGTCGAGAGGCCCTTGATCAGACCGCTGCGAACCCCAAGTCCTCCAGCGACATCCTCCCCAAGGCTAAGCAAGGTGACCGATGGCGAAAGGGCCAACGCAAGCAGCACGCCGCCCACAAACAACGGCGAGACCAGAAGCAGCTCTCCCCACTTCGCGCCTGCCGTGCTACCTGCTGTCCAGAACGCCAGCGCACGGCCCAAATCGTAATTAATCGCTAAATATTGACAGAGCGCGCCAAACAGCATAGAGATCGACAAGCCGGCCAATACGAGTCGCTGCGGAGTCATCCCTCGCTTGCCCAATGAAGCGATGAAATACGTCATCCCGGTCGCCAGCGCAGCGCCGAGACAAGCAAACAGCATCATCTGTCCATACGTGTAGCCTGGCAAAAACGCCAAGCAAAGCGCAATCGCAAAAGCAGCTCCCGAGGTGATCCCCATCAATCCCGAATCCGCAAGCGGATTGCGCGTGGTTCCTTGCATAATTGCTCCGCATACTGCCAGGCTGCATCCGACGACGAGATCCGCTACTGTGCGCGGCAGCCGCAGCGTTTGTATAATCTGGTGGTCTCTCAGCGCTGGATCAAAACGGAAGATAGCTTCCCAAACTGTCGCTATACGCAAGTCGGCGGCGCCAAAGCTGATCGACAACGCCGACATGAGAGCCGTCAACCCAAGCCCAATCACGATATACAACGTAAATTTGATTGCCCCGTGCGGCTTTGACTGAAGTTTGTTCATCATCGCGATCCCTTAATTTTTCGTCTCTTCCAGCCGCTTCAGCAATTCCGACGAGACCGTATTAATTTGAGCGATGGAGGAATAGATGTCGGTATAAAAATTCAAGCCGAACTTAATCTCAACGACCCGATTGTTTTGAACGGCCTCCAGCGAATTCCAGATCGTATCGTTGGATAGATCCGCCATTCCTTCGTAGCTGTTGCGAATAATAAAGTCGCCGCTGTAATCCGCCAATACTTCAAAGGACAAGGCTTGTTTGGAAATCCCCTGATCCAGAATAGCGGTCTGAACCGTCTCCGGCGCACGCAGTCCCAGCGAAGCGTAAGCCACACTTCCTGCACCGAACTTGCCGCCAAGCACGGTCATGGTCGCATCGGCGCCGCCTTCAAAGACAGATACCGTATAGTTGTCAAAGCCAGCCTGCTGCAGGTTCGACTTGGCCGTCTCGACCGCCGCGTTATACTCCTCGATCGCTGCGGCTGCAGCCTCTTGCTTGTTCAGCAGCTCGCCCATAAATGTAATCCGCTCATCCTGGGTCAAATCGATCAACGGGACCAGCACCGTCGGCGCAATCTTGGAAAGCTTCTCTACATAATCCTCGCCAATCACAATAATAAGGTCCGGCTGCAGCTTCATCACATCTTCGCCGTCCCAATCAGGCATCCATTCCAGAATCGTAATATCAGCCATCTGCTCGGCAAAGGCCGCGCCGTCATACACGTCCGAAATGCCGACCGGCTTGATGCCCAGCGCGACAACATCGCCCATCAAATATTGCACGACAACACGTTGCGGATCAGCAGGCACCTCGATATCGCCCCGCACCGTGCTGATCGTTCTTGTTTCTTTGTTTGCGGCGTTCTCCGTGGTCTCTACATTGGCCGGCTTATTCTGTTCTGTCGGCGTCGATGATGAGCACGCGGATAACAACATCATGAGACACATCATTGCAGCGACGATCAATTCCTTACTCTTCATTTCTTGCAGCATACTGTAATCCCCATCTCTTTGAAATTTGACTATATCGTCTAGCCCTTTTTCATTGTAGAGATGTTGAGAATGGTTATCAATATCACAATCGTGCATCGAGGTTATCTTTTTGTTCCGATATTCGCTTGGCGTCATCCGATAATATTTTTTGAATAGACGGATCAAGTTAAGCTCTTCCACCATACCGCAACTCATCGCGACTTCCTTGATCGTTGCATTGCTGTTGAGCAATCCGTCCGATGCCGCTTTGAGCCGCTTCACTGTCACATACTCCTGCAGGCTCATCCCTAATCTTCTTTTGAACAGTCGCGTCAATTGACCTCTGCTAATCGCAAACATATCGGCTATCGCTTCAAAAAGCACTGGATTCATATAGTGTTCATCCAAATAACGCTTCGTAGAGCTCACGGGGTCGGGCTGCAAAAGCTCTAGGCCATCGGTGCGCAAGTCATGGTACACTTCGCCAACCGTCTGATACAATAACGTCTTGGCATGCAATTGCTCTAACGGCGAAACGAGCAGCCAATGCTCTAACATCTGTTGAAACAAGCTCTTCAGCAAAAGCGGATTGCCGGGGACATAAGCAAACTGCTGCTCAAAGGGGTTCAATTGCTCCATCAAGCCGTGCGCCTCTTCGTTCCGCTTGGCTGGCAGCTCGGCTTTGTATAGCACCATGAACATATCGACAGAATCGTCCAGCGCCCATAGGCTGAGCTTGGTCCCCTTGCCGCCGTGAAAGACGGCAAAACGATCGACCGCATATACCGTATGATTTAATTGCAAGTTCGCCTTCCCGCCGCTAATGAACACCTGTATGCTTGTTGGCATGCGATAGTTGAGCAATGGCGTCTTAGAGTCGATGCACCTGCAGCGGACATCCATTAAGGTGATCCTTGACTGAACCCACAGGCGAGCCATCTCGTCTATCTCCTCGGAAGCAAACCCTTGCTTTGCTTCTCTCTCAGTTTGAATCCTTATCCACTCCTTTTAACATCACCCTGTCGATGTCTTGCCTTCAAGTGATTTTGATAATCAGTATCAGTGAGCTTGCTAGAATGAATTATACCATCAAAGAGCCTAATAAGTGAACTTGCAATTCGTATCGCTTTAAATTTATACACCAACAGACAGCCATCGTATGGAAGGCTGTCTGTTGTTCTACTATTCTATCAAAGACTACTATTCTATCGAACCCAGATTATACTCGCGGCAGCTCCGCCAGCGCCTGGCGCAGCGCCTCGACCTCGCGCTCGGGCAGATCGAGCTGCGGCGCCCGCATATGGCCGACATCGATGCCGCGCAGCTTGAGCGCCTCCTTGAAGTACGACATGTTGCTGCCGCTGCGCAGCGTCTCGCAGTACTGGATGGCGATGCGCTGCAAGCGGCGGGCCTCCGCCAGATCCCCGGCCTGGTATGCGTTATATACGGCGACGAACGGCTCTGGATAGACGCACGACACCCCGGAGATGACGCCGTCGCAGCCCATCGCCAGCGCCGGCAGCAGCAGGCGGTCCGCGCCTTGCATGACCGAGAAGCGGCCATCCCGGATCGCCAAATATTCATTGGTGCGGAGGAAGTCCGGATAGCTGTATTTGATCCCGACGACGTTGGCGCACTGCTCCGCCACGCGCTCGGCTACGGCAGTCGGCAGGTCGTTGGCCGAGCATTGCGGGATGTTGTACAGATAGATCGGGAAGTCCTCGGGCAGACGCCGGGATAGGGTTACATAGTAGTGCTCCAGCTCGCGCTCGTTGGCGCCCAGGAACTGCGGCGTCACGACGCCGATGCCGTCTGCGCCGCTTGCCTGCGCATGCCTGGCCAGCTCGATCGTATCCGACTGGGTAGCCGCCCCGGCATGGATATACACCGTCACCCGCCCCGCCGCCGTCCGGATGACGGTCTCGGCGATCTGCTTGCGCTCGGCCGTCGACAGGCGCACCATCTCGCCGGTTGTGCCGAGCGGGAACAGCGCATGCACCCCTTTGCCGATCAAAAATTCGGTCAGCGCCTCCACCTGCTCCAGATTGACTGCGCCCTCCGCCGTAAACGGCGTCACCATCGCCGTCGTGATGCCATGCAATCGTTTCATCTCTAACTCCCCGCTTCCCCATTCATAGTCAACTCAAATCAGCTCTAGTCGTATCCACAGCCGTCGCAGCCCGGCGGGCTTACGGATACAACAGATGGGCAGGCTGCCGCCCCGCTATGCTGTCGATGATCGCCTGCGCCGTGACGAGCCCGACCCGATGATACGTCTCGATCGTCTCAGCCGCCGTATGCGGCGTCGCGAGCAGCGCATCCAGCGCAAGCAGCGGATTGTCCGCCGACACAGGCTCCTGCTCGTAGACATCGATAGCCGCGCCTGCGATGGTCCCCTCCGTCAAGGCCCGATGCAGCGCCTGCTCGTCGACGAGCGCGCCCCGCGCGGTGTTGACGAAGTGAGCGCTCCGCTTCATCAGGCCGAACTGCCGGTCGCTCATCATACGACGCGTCTCCGGCAAGCTCGGCAGATGCATGCTCACGATGTCGCTCTGCTGCAGCACTTCATCAGCCTCGACCAGACGAACGCCCAGATCGCGGGCTGCTGCAGCGTTCGGATATTTGTCATAGGCGAGCAGCTCCACCTCGAAGCCCTGGAGCTTCCTCGCCACCATCCGGGCGATATTGCCGAAGCCGAGCAGCCCGACCGTCTTGCCTGCCAGCTCCTGGCCGATCTTGCGATCCCAATAGCCTCTTTTGGCCGATTGCTGGAGCGCCGGTATGTTGCGGAGCAGCGAGAGGATCAGCCCGACCGTCAGCTCCGCGACGGCATTGCTGTTGCCTGCCGGCGCATTAGTCACCTGGATGCCCCTGGCCGCCGCAGCGGCCAGATCGATATTGTCGATGCCGACGCCGAAGCGAGCGATATGACGCAGCCTGGGCGCATGCTCGAACACCGTCTCGTCCCATGTGTCGACTCCCGCGACGACAGCATCGATGTCGCCGACCAGCGGCAGCAGCTCCTCCCTCGTATGCGGGCGGCCGAGCCGGTTTTCGACGATCTCGCAGCCCGCTTCCTCTAGCATTCGTTTGCCCTCTGCGCAATACAGCGAATAATTGGTTGCCGTCACCAGCACCTTACAGCGTGCATGCATTACTTGACACCTCCGACGGTCATACCGCTGACCATATATTTCGATGTGAACAGATACATGATGATGACCGGGATCGAGGCGATAATCGAGCCGCCCATCAGCGGTCCCCACGCGAACACATCGCCGACGATCATCTCCGAGAGTCCCAGCGTGATCGTCTTGTCCGCCGTCTTGGTGACGATGACCAGCGCGTACAGATATTCGCTCCAGCACAGGGTGAAGGCAAAGATAAACGTCGCGGCCAGACCGGGCGCAGCCAGCGGGAAGATAATACTCCGCAAGGTCCGTGCCCGGCTGCAGCCGTCGATCATCGCCGCCTCCTCGATCTCGACCGGGATCGACTTGAAGTACGAGATTAGCATCCATGTCGCATACGGGATCGTGATCGTCGGGTAGATGAGCATCAGACCATAGATCGAGTTGCTGATGCCAATCGCCGATACGAGCATATAGAGCGGGATGAACAGCACGGCGCGCGGCATCAGATAGGCGTACAGGATGCCTTTGGAGATGAGCGAGCGTCCTCTGAACTTCAGCTTGGAGATCGCGTAGGCGGCCAGCATGCTGACCGCTATCGAGAACAGCGACACGGTGAGCGAGACGACGAGACTGTTGCGGATATTGACCATAAAGCCCTTCTCGTTCAGCAGCTTGACGTAGGCGTCCCAACTGAACGCTTCGGGCCAGTAGGTCGGCACGAGCCGATAGATCTCGCCCGTCGACTTAAAGGAGGTATTAAGCATCCAGTATAGCGGGAATAAAGCGCACAGCAGCATGAAGGCCAGCGTCGTGTAGACGACGATCTGCTTGCCGAGTGAATTGTTCTCCATCGTGTATTGCACCTACTCTCTCGAAAGCGAGCGCTTCGTCACATAGTTAATGAGCATGATGAGCGGCGGCATCGTCAGGATCGCGATGGCGATCGCTTTGCCCAGACTCATATTCAGAAATCCAATCGTGTAGCTCAGCGTCGACAGCACCTGCGTCGCATTGGACGGTCCGCCTCGCGTCAGCAGCCAGATGATCTCAAAGTCGTTGAGCGTCCAGATCGTCGTCATGACGCCTGCCAGGATCGCCACTTCCTTGACCGAGGGCAGCGTGATAAACCAGAACCGCTTGATCGCGCCTGCGCCGTCGAGCATCGCGGCCTCGTACATATCCCTGGATATCGTCTGCAGGCCGGCCAGGATCGCGATCCCCATGAACGGGATGCCCCGCCACACATTGACCAGGATGACCGAGAGCATCGCCAGATCGGGCTGGGCGAGCCAGCCCATCGGCTGGCCGATTAGCTTAAGCTGAAGCAGGATATGGTTGAGCACGCCGCCGACGTCGGAGTAGATCCACTGCCAGGTGAACACCGAGACGATCGTCGGGATCGTCCACGGCAGGAACAGCAGCACCCGGAACAGGTTGCGGCAGACGATCTTCTCGTTGAGCACCAGCGCCATGATCATGCCGAATACCGTTTTGAAGAAGACCGCGACCCCGGTGAAAACAATCGTGTTCCAGACCGCCTTCCAGAAGATCGAATCCCGCATCAGCTCGATGTAGTTGGTCAGTCCGGTGAATCGCGCCGGCATCCCGACGACCTTATCGGTAAAGCTGAGGTAGAGGGCCCAGCCGAAGGGCAGGACCATGACCGCCAGCAAATAGATCAATACCGGGCTCATCAGCAGATAAGCAAGTTTATTGTCCAGTTTTGTTTTCATGCCGCATACCGCCTTCCGACTTGCCTTACTGATTGTATACGTCTTGGATTTTAGATTGCAGATCCTTCACAGCAGCCTCCGGCGCATATTCCTGCTCGAGCATCAGCTTCTGGAACATGTCGTTGACGATCCGCAGGTTGAACACTTCGCCAGCCTTTGGATTGTAGGGGCCCGGGTAGCCGAGGAAGTAGAAGTCGTCGACCGAGTCGACAAACGCCTTGTTCTTCTCGTCCTGCCAGACCGCCTCTTTCGTCAGCTCCGGATAGACCGGCACCGTGAGCGGCGCACCTTCGACGATCCAGCTGTTGTACCATTCCTTATCGAGCAGATAGGCGATCAATTGCTTGGCCAGCTCCTTGTTCTGCGATTGCTTGAAAATACCCAACGAGTTGCTGATGCCGGGGATGAATACCCCTTCCGGTCCCGCAGGATAAGGCGCGATTCCTGTCTTCTCATACAGATCGGGATTATCGTCCTTGATCGTCGCCAGGATGCTGCCGGTATTGAAGATCATCGCCGCCTGGCCGCTCAAATAGGCTTTGTTGTTGCCGCTGTCGTCCCATCCAAGCGCGCTCGGCGGGGTGCTCTTGTCCGTCAGGAAAATATCGCGGATAAAGCTCGTCGCTGCTACTGTGCCTGGCGAGTCGACGTTGACGGTCTTGCCGTCCTCGGTATCGACGGAGCCGCCGTACGACCAGATGATGCCGCGCGTGAGAAATTCGGCGTCCGAGTTGCCCTTGCCGTAGCCCATGCCGATGCCGTATTGCCCTTTGCCCGTATCGGTCAATGTCTTGGCCATCTCGCGCAGCTCGTCCCATGTCTTCGGAGGCGACGAGAATCCGGCTTGCTCCAGCAAGTCCTTACGGTAGTACAATACTTGCGTCTCGCTCCAGAACGGCACGCCGTATTGCTTGTCCTCGAAGGTGACCGCCTGCTTGATATTATCGCTGATCGGGCTGCCCTTGCTCTCCACGTCGCCGATCAGATCGGTGACGTCCTCGAGGACGCCGCGACCGTAAAATTGGCCGATCTCCTGGTAGCCGAAGAAGGAGACGTCCGGCACAGCGCCGGATTCGATCGCTGCCGTCCACTTCGGATAGAAGTCCTCGTAGGCGATAATTTCGACGTCGACCTTGACATTGTTCTCCTCGCCGAACTGCTTGGCCCGCTCCGCGATCAGCTTGTTCTGCTCCTCGAACAGCTGCTTTTTCATCCAGAACGTCAGAGTAGGCTTCTGCCCGTTATCCGAGGCGCCTGCGCCTTTGCTCTCCCCATTGCCGCCGCCGCTGCTGCAGCCCGCAGCCAGTGCGGCGAGCAGTCCGAGTGTCACCGTTTTTTTCATCCAGCTTTTCATTCGCTGTCGACCTCCGTCTGTTTGTGGTGGTTTGTCTTGGCCTTGTATTTATCCTAAAGCGTTTTCATATCCATTCCTAGGGCAACATTTTAACTATGGGATACAAATTTAACACGATGCTTGATGCGGGACCTTTCGTTTTGTCATCAAAAAGGCCTTCGCCTGAACAGACGAAAGCCAAGGCTTGATCGTATCGGGAATGCTCTCGCCGTCTCATTTGCGTTCGGCTGCCGGGTCCAGCGTCTGACGATATTCCTGCGGCGTCAACGCGTAATACCGCTTGAACACCTTGTTGAAATAATTCGGGTTCTGATACCCGAGCCGGAGGGCGATCTCGTAATTTTTGAGCGACGGATCGGCCAGCAGCGACGCGGCCAGCTCCATCTTCAGCCGCAGCACGTAATCGCTAATATTATCCCCGGTTTCCAGCTTGTATACTCGCGAGACGTGGACCGGATGCATATACATATGGTCGGCGATCGCCTGCAGCGAGACGTCCTCCGTCAGCCGGCTGCGGATGAACGTCTGGATCCGCTGGACAGCGTGCTCCCGGTCGTTGCGCGTCTCCCGGTCCATCGACTGGCGCAGCTGCGCGCAGGCGCGCAGCATCCAGCTCTGCAAGGCGGCCGAGGAGCGACAGGCAGCCAGCCCGGCGACATCCGACAGCTCGGCGCCCAGCATCTCGGTGAGCGTGCGGCCATTCTTGTGGGCGAATCCGCTGAATGCGGCATAGACGGCGAAGAACACCTCCGTCAGATGCTCCGGCGACTCGGCGTCCTGCTCCCTAAGCTCGGTCCAGATCGCCGCCAGCTTGTGCTCGGCCTGCTCCCAGCTGCCCGACTCGAGCAAATGCACCAGCAGCGGCGGCTCGTACAGACGATGGAGCGGCCGTACCGGCGGCTGCTCCAGCTCGTCGCCTACCTGGATGACCAGTCCGCTCTGACTGCCGACGCTGCGCCGCAGCGCCAGCAGCACATCCTCGTAGCGGGACTGGATATCGCGCGGGAAGGCCCCCCACGGACTGAGCAGCACAGAGACCATGCCCTGCAGGTAATGCTCGACGCTGAGCTGCAGCTGCGTCGCCCGCTGCCGCATCCGGGCAGCCGCCGCGTCCAGTCCGTCCGCCATGCTGCGGCCATCCAGCCGGACGAGGATGACCAGGTATCCGTGCACGCTTTTGCAGGGCCATAGCTCGCAGCCGTCCTCGAACACCTCCGAGGCCATGTTGAGCACGGCGTACTCCATCAACGAGACGCTATAAAAATCCAGCTCCGACATCCGCCCCTCCAGCCGTATGAGCATGAGCATGAACGGCTCGTCCTGCGCCAGCGTCAGCTTCAGCGTCTCGAGCTTCTCCCGCAGCCGCTCCGGCAGGTACGGCCTGCCCTGCAGCAGCTCGCTGAGCAGCTCGCCGCGCAGCGTCGGCAGGTTCTCCTGGAACGCCTGCGCCAGCTGCTGGTACAGACGGGCCTCGTCCCTCGCTTGCCTCAAGTGCTCGACCGCGCCGCCAACCTTGGTCAGCAGCTCCTGGTCGCTCACCGGCTTCAGCAGATAGTCATAGACGTCATGCGACATCGCGGAGCGGGCATACTCGAACTCGGCATGCCCCGACAGCAGCAGGCAGACGATCCGCTTCCAGCCCTTCCGCACCTCGGCGATCAGCTCCAGCCCGCTCATCCCTGGCATCCGGATATCCGTGACGAGGATATCGACCGCATGGCTGCCGAGCACCTCCAGCGCTTCCTTGGCCGAGCTGGCTTTGTACACCGTCTCGATGCCGATCGACGACCAGTCCAGCGTGTCTGCCAGACTGTCGACGACGCTCGCCTCGTCATCGACGAGGAGCAGCTGATACCGGTTGTCCTGCGCCCATCTGTTGTTCATCCTTGCTCTCTCCCCTCCTGCATCTCCCAGACCATCACGACCTGCATGCCGCCGCGCTGCGAGGCGTCGAACTGCAGGCCCGACCGACCGCCATAGCCGTGCAGCAGACGCTGATGGATGTTCCACAGTCCGCAGCCGCTCTCCTCCTCCAGCGGCTCATTGATCCTCCGCAGCAGCTGCGCTCGCGCCTCCTCGGTCATCCCCGGTCCGTTATCCTCGACGATGATCCGGCACAGCCCATCCCGCTGCTCGCCCCTGATCTCGATGAGTCCAAAGGCGTCGCTTCGTTCGACTCCGTGCAGCACGGCATTTTCGACCAACGGCTGCAGCAGCAGCTTCGGGATCGGCAGCTCCAGCATCGCCGCCGGGATGTCGATCTCATAGTGGAAGCGCTGCAAGCGCATTGACTGGATCTCCAGATAATTGGTTACCAGCTTCACTTCCTCTCGCAGCGAGGTTGCGGCATGCTCCAGCCTTGTCGTATAACGGTAATATTCCCCCAGATTCAGCGCCATCGCTTCCACCGCCTCATGCTCCTTGAGCTTGGCCATATTTTTGATATAGAACAGACAATTGTACAGGAAGTGAGGGTTGATCTGCGACTGCAATTGCTTGAGCGTTGCTTCCTTGCTGCGCAAAGTCTCCTTGTACACCTTGTCGATCAGCTCCTCGATCTGCCCCGCCATCTCGTTGAAGCGCAGGAAGACATAATCAAACTCATTGTTGGGCCGCATGCGCAAGCGGGTGGCGTACTGCCCTTCCTTGATCCGCTGCACGCCGCGCTGCAGCAGCTGCAACGGGCGCTGGACGTTGCGATAGAGCAAGAGCGCCGCCAAGATCCCCAATGCGGTCAGTAGTCCGATGGACGAATAGAACAGATTGCGGCTCGTATGGATCGGCGCGAAAAAGCTGTCCAACGGCACCAGGTCGACCAGATGCCAATCGAGCGACACCGAGCGGATGTAGTTGACAATGTAAGCCCTGCCATCCAGCTCCATGTTGATGCTGCCGTTGCCGGGCAGGCGCATCTCGTCGAGCTTCGCCGCCGTCCTGCGGATCAGATCGAAGTTGGCGGTATAGTTGACGATCGGCTCATCCCCTTTTCGGTACAGGAACGACTCGCGGTCATCATTTTGCTTCAGCCGGCTCAGCATATTTTTGAGGCTGTCGTCGGAGAAGCGCACCTCGACCATCACACCCTCCATATCCGACTGCTGCACGTAGGTGAACATCTTCTCCTTGAGGCCAAAGCCGGTCTCCTCCCGATGCTCCCATAGCCCTGTCCGGCGCGCACGTAGCGCAGCCTCGTCATACCGGGCCGAGTAGTCGGTCGAGATAACCTCCTGCGAGCCTTGCAGATAGAAGATGATCTGGTTGCTCCACGCGCTCGTCGAGGTCTGCATGTTGAGCATGTCGACGATCCGCCCGATCCGCTGCAGCCGAACGACCGGATCGATCTCGCTGCGACTGTCGACATATTCGCGGATACTATAGTCCCGACTCGCATTAAGCGAGTGCCGGAGCAACTGATCGACCATCATATCCATCTGGCTGACGAAAAAGGACAGTCGGTTGCGGTTCTCGCTTTTGATCGTGTCGTTGACGACCCGCTCGCTCACTTGATTCGAGTAGCCGTACAACAGGATGACCGGGATAAGCAAGGCGACGATCAGCAGTAGAATTTTGACGAATATGGTCATTTTCATAGGCGGACTCCTTTGGCAGCGACGGTGCGATCAGCAGATACAGCCGTCTGATCAGAAAATTGATACCATCATACAGAAAAAAATCTCCGCTGTAAAATACGAGCGTGCAGGCCAGTTGGACAGCTGACGGTGTCATCCGGCATAATGAGAGGGGATATGATATCGTGGCATCAAGAGCAAGGATGGATGGGAGAGGATACAGAGATGAGAAAATCGATGGTGGCGGCCGCACTGCTCCTACTAGCGCTGCTGACAGCGGCATGCGGAGGCGACAAGGGTGAGAACGCTCCGAATAGCCATGAGCAGCTGGCGCTGAGCTATGTGAATGACTTCCTGAATGAGACGTCGGAGGAGGCGCGCAGCGCGTATGTGAAGGAGCATGTGCATCCGGAGTATCAGCAGCTATATAGCGCCGATACGCCGATGCCGGACGGGCCGATCCAGGCGCTCCCGCTGAGCAATCCCGAGGTGTACAAGAGCATCACCGATGTGCAGAGCGAGGAGAACGGCGTCGCCGTATGGCTCAAGGGCGAGGACAACAAGGAGGTCATCGTGCTCATCATCGAGGGCAAGGTGGCGACTGGCTTCGATAACTACAGCGGCTCGATGCTGTCTATGGCAGGCTTCGAGCCGCTGCAGCGAGAGTTCGAATAGCGCGACAGCAAGGAATAGCATGACAGCAAGACGCGGGCGGCATCCAAGTGGATGCCGCCCGCGTTATTGTATTCGCTGTGCCATTACTCAGTGGCAATCGCAGCGGTCGGCACGAGTTGCGCCGTCTGACCTGCGGCAAGTCGGAGCGTCGTCACGTACAAGCCATCCGCATCGGCCACGCTCGTGGCGTCTCCTGCCTCCGCCGCCAAGCGCAGCGGCAGCGCCGAGCGCACCCGGCACTCGCCGGCCCGATCGGCCTGGATCTCGAGTCGCTGCAAGCCTCCATCCTGCCAGGACAGCGCCAGCTCGTAGCCGCCTCTCGCCCGCAGGCCGCGCACCTCGCCATCGGACCACGCGGAAGGCAGCGCAGGCAGCACATGGATGTGGTCCAGATGACTCTGGAGGAGCATCTCGGCGACCGCCGCCGTCGCGCCGAAGTTGCCGTCGATCTGGAACGGCGGGTGGTTGTCGAACAGGTTGGAGAGCGTGCTATGCGCCAGGATCGCCGTGAGGTGATCATAGGCCGCCTCGCCGTCGAGCAGACGCGCATAGAAGTTGATAATCCATGCCCGGCTCCAGCCGGTATGCCCGCCGCCGCTCGCCAGACGCCGATCGAGCGTCACGCGGGCCGCCGCCGCGAGCTCCGGCGTCGAGCCGGGCGCAATCGCCGAGCCGGGATGGAGCGCGAACAGATGCGAGATATGGCGATGTCCGGGCTCCAGCTCCTCGTAGTCCTCCAGCCACTCCTGGATCTGGCCCTCGCTGCCGATCGTCGTCGGCGGCAGCTGAGCGAGCATGCCCTGCAGCGTCTGGCGTCCCTCGGCATCCGTATCCAGCAGCTCGGAGGCGGCGATGCACGCCTGGAACAGCTCCGAGAGGATCTGGTTGTCCATCGCCGGTCCATAGCAGAGCGTGCCCGACTCGCCGCTCGGCAGACGATATGTATTCTCCGGCGACACCGAAGGCGAGGTGACGAGATAGCCGCCCGGCTCCTGCACGAGGAAGTCCTCGAAGAACAGCGCCGCCTCGCGCATCGTCTCATAGGCTCGGGCCAGGAACTCGCGATCCTGGGTGAACTGGTAATGCTCCCACAGATGCAGGGCCAGCCAGGCCGCCCCCAGCGTCCAGTAGGTCGCCGGCAGATAGATGTCCTGCGGCGCGGTATCCGCCCATAGATCGGTATTATGATGGGCGACGAAGCCGCGGCAGCCGTACATCTGCTGCGCAGTCACCCGGCCCGGCTCGCGGAGCCGTTCGATATGCTCGAAGAGCGGCTCATGGCATTCGGAGAGGTTGCAGCTCTCGGCGGGCCAATAATTCATCTGCAGATTAATGTTGATTGTATACTTGCTGCCCCAGGGCGGCGTCATATGCGGATTCCAGATGCCCTGCAGATTGGCCGGCAGCGAGCCTGGACGGCTGCTGGCGATCAGCAGATATCGGCCAAACTGGAAGTACAATGCCTGCAGTGCCAGATCCGCCTCACCGGCCTTGACCCGCTCCAGACGCTCGCCCGTATCCAGCGCGGCGACAGATGCGCCAGATGCGTCTGTCCCCTCGTCTCTGCCCAGTCGCAGCGACACCCGCTTGATCAGCGGCTGGTAGTCTGCGAGATGTCGCTGCAGCAGCTCGTCATGCGAGCGACCGGCTGCTGCGTCGAGAGCGGCCAGCGCCGCCGCCTTGGCATCGTCCGAGCGGAAGGTCGTCGCCGCGCTCAGCAGCAGTGTCGCCGCCTGCGCGCCCTCGACGATGACATGCTCGCCGATCGTGCGCGCCTGCCCTCCCTCGGGCAGGACGCGCATCGCCAGCATATACTCATCGTCTCGCAGGCCATAGCAGCGGCCATGCAGGGCGATCGTGTCGCTGCCGAAGGCCGAGACATGATCCGCATAGGCGCCGCCGTGCCGGTCCAGCCGCGCCTGGAAGCTCAGTCCCTGCGGGGCGTCGGTCGTCAGCCGGACGACGATGACGCCATCGGGGTAGCTCGCGAACGCCGCGCGGCTATAGCTGTAGCCGCCTGCGACGAAGCTCGTCTCGGCGATCGCCCGATCGAGATACAGCGTGCGCCGGTACTGCTCCGGCTCGCCCTCGATATCCATGCGCAGCAGCAGGTCGCCCGCCGGATTATAATGCCGCTGACTGTTCGGCGTGCCCGAGAAGGCCGTCACCGCCAACTGATGCGCCTCCTTCAGGCGGCCTTCGAACAGCAGCTCCCGCATCGTGCCCAGATTCGCCTTGGCGTCGCGGTTATTGCGGTCGCGCGGACCGCCGTGCCAGATCGAATCCTCATTGAGCTGGATGCGCTCCTCGGTCGGTCGACCGAATATCATCGCTCCCAGTCGGCCATTGCCGATCGGCAGCGCTTCGTCCCAGATCGCGGCCGGTTGTTTGTACCATAATCTATGCGTCATCGCTCTTCGTCCTCCCCTTCTCTCATCCCTGGATACGGGTCACCTCGACGCGCCCCGAGAAAAACGTCGCTCCGCCGCCCATATCGGCCAGCCGATCCGGCGTCAAGGCATTGACATGACGCGGCGTGCCAGGCTCATCCGACCACAGTCCCTGACTGACGACAGCGCCCCTCATGACCTGATCGCCGACGACAGCTTCTAGCACGCACTCTCCGCGATCGTTCCACAGTCGCACCTGGTCGCCGCTCTCGATGCCGCGAGCCTCTGCGTCCTCGGTATGGATGAAAACGCGCGGCCGCTTCTCCAGCTTCTGGTGGACGGCGCTGTTCGAAAAGGTCGAGTTCAGGAAGTTATGGTTGGGCCCCGGGACGAACTGCAGCGGATACGGCTCCTCGTCCAGCGGCAGCGGCACGTAGGTCGGCAGCGGCGG
>NZ_BFBX01000033.1:104447-116073 GCF_003851045.1 Paenibacillus sp. 598K
GGCAGCGGCGGCAGACCGTCCGCCGCCATCTGCTCCGAATACAGCTCGATCTTGCCGCTCGGCGTCGGCAGCCGGCCCGGCAAGAGCGACGGCTGGCGGTCGGCTCGCATATACCGCTGCTCGCGCAGCCGATCATAGGTAATATGAGCGATATACGGATTGGGCGCCTCATCGAGCGCCGCCGCGATCAGCTCGCCGTCGCTCGCCTGCAGCTCCGGCTCGTCGTAGCCCATCGCCTGCGCCAGCAGCCGGAACACCTCCGTATTGGATTTGGCTTCGCCATAAGCCGGGATGACCGGCTCTTGCAGATGGATATAATGATGCCAATACGACGTATAGAAGTCGGTATTCTCGTAGGATGACGTCGCTGGCAGGACGATATCCGCGTACGCTGCCGTATCGGTCAGGAACAGATCGTGCACGACCGTGAACAGATCGTCGCGCAGCAGTCCCTGCTTCACCTTGCCGCTCTCGGGCGCCACGACAGCCGGATTGCTCCCGTAGACGAACAACGAGCGGATCGGCGGGTCCGTCTCCAGCAGGGCGCGGCCGATCCGGTTCATATTGATGCTGCGCGTATCCGGACGAGCTCGCAGATCCGGACGCTGCAGCGCCACATCGTCGAAGGAGAGGAAGCTCGAGTTGCCCTTGATCGCGCCTCCGCCGGGATGCAGCCATTGGCCGGTGAGCGCCGGCAGGCAGGCGATCGTCCGGATGCACATGCCGCCGTTGTCATGATGCTGCAGCCCGTTGCCGATACGGATGCACGATGGCGTCGTCTGGCCATACAGCCTCGCCAGCTCGCGGATATCCGCCTCCGGCACGCCGGTGACCTCCGACACCCGCTCAGGCGTGTACGCCTTCACATGCTCGCGCAGCTCCTCCGCGCCGACGGTATACTCGGCGAGGAATGCCTCATCGGTCATGCCCTCGGCGTACAGCAGATGCATCAGCCCAAGCGCCAGCATCGTATCGCTGCCCGGCCGGATCGGGATGAACCAATCGCCCCAGCGTCCGGTCTGATTTTGATGCACATCGATGACGACGACCTTCGCTCCTTGCTTGCGGGCTTGCTCAGCGATCGACACCTGATGCATATTCGTGCTGACGGCATTGATGCCCCACATAATGAAGAGCTTCGTCTGCTCCATCTGCTCCGGATCGGTGCCGTAGCCGCCGCCCATCGTGTAGCGGTATCCGACGCTGCCAGCGGCGCTGCAGATCGTATGCTCCAGCAGGCTTGCCCCCAGTCGGTTGAAGAAGCGGCGGTCCATCCCTTCGGCGGTAATATTGCCCATATTGCCGTAATAGCTGTAAGGCAGGATGCTCTCCGGGCCATGCGCCTGGATCAACGCCTGCCAGCGCCCGACGATCTCGGCGATCGCTTCGTCCCAGGAGATCCTCTCGAAGCGCCGCTCGCCCTTCGCCCCTACCCGCCGCAGCGGGTATTGCAGACGCTCGGGATCGTAGAGCCGATCCGTCATCCGTCGTACTTTGTTGCATATATTGCCCCGGGTAACCGGATGGTCCGGGTCGCCGGTTACTTTGACGATTTTGCCATCCTGCTTGTGCAGCAGCAAGCCGCACTGATCCGGGCAATCCAGCGAGCAGACCGCCGGCACGATGCCGTCTTGTTGTTCAATATAGCTGTTCATTGCCGTTCCCTCCATCTCATACCATTGCTGTAAGTCCATATGGGCTTATTTTATACGATATTGCTGCCGTTGCCTACCCGCAGCAGGCCGTGGCGCAGTCGCCTACAATAACTGAGAAAAAGAGATTGCTAAAACTTCGTTCTAACTGTTATACTATATATATAACAGATGGTACAGGTGGTGATTAACATGCTGATAGCCGTAAACCTGCAATCCGATGTGCCGCTCTATACGCAGCTGACCAACCAGATTATCGAAGGCATCGCCAGCGGACGACTCGCTCCAGGGGAAGCGCTGCCCTCCGTACGCTCGTTGTCCAGCGATCTGGGGATCAATATGCATACGGTGAACAAAGCCTATGCTGCCCTGAAGCAAGAAGGTTATGTGGAAATCCATCGCCAGAAGGGCGTTGTGATCCAGCATGAGTTGCCCATCGCCGACGAGACGTATCGCGCCTCGCTTGCGGAGCGGCTGCGGCCGCTGGTCAGCGAAGCGATCTGCCGCAGGATGACCGAAGCGGAGCTGCTCGCCTTGTGCACAGCGCTGTACCGCCAGATTCATCCCGACTATCCAGCTTCATCAGACTAACAAGGAGTGATAACTATGGAACAGTGGACCCTCTGGCTGACGCTGGCCCTTATTGCACTGCCCGTCATCTTCATGGCGGCGGCTACGCCCTACCTGACCCGGCGCACCGAGAGCTTCGGCGTCGCCATCACCGAAGAGGTGTACCGCAGCCCGCTCGTCAAGCGGCTGCGCGCCCGGTATGCGGCGATGACCGCCGCACTGTCTGTCCTGACCTTGATCGGTTCCCTGCTCGCCTTCCCCGCACAGGACGAGCAGAAGATGCCATATATAGTCATCGTCTTTGTCGTCGTCAGCAGCGCGGCCTCTCTCCTGCTCTATCTGTACAATCATATGCGGATGAAACGGCTGAAGCAGGAGCATGGTTGGCAGCAGCCCGACTTGCAGACCGCCGTCATCGATACGAGCTTCCGGCTCCTCAAGCCGACGCTGTCCAATCTCTGGTTCGTGCCGCATCTGCTCGTCACCGCAGCGACGCTGGCAGGCGTGTTGATCTTCTATGACCGGTTCCCGGATACGCTGGCGATGCAGTACAATCTGCAAGGCGAGGTGACCCGCTCCGTCGACAAGTCCTACCTCTCGGTCTTGATGCCTGTCGGCATCCAGCTGATGATGGTCGCGCTGTTCTTGCTGATCAATACCATCATCTCGCACAGCAAGCAGCAGCTGGACAAAGCCGATGCCGCCGCTTCGCTGCAGCGCAGCCTCATCTTCCGCCGCAGCTGGTCGGTGATGATCGTCGTCTCGGGCTTCCTGATGACGCTGCTGTTCTCCTTTATGAGCCTGTCCTTCCTGATGACGCTGCCGCCGACGCTGGTCATGCTCGTGCCGCTGCTCATCACCGCCGTCATCATCGCAGGCTGCATCTGGCTCTCCGTCAAGGTCGGACAGGGCGGCAGCCGTCTGCAGGGCGTGCCTGCAGGCGCAGCCGCTACCGGCACCGGCCCGTCGGACGACGATCGACATTGGAAGCTGGGCGTCATCTACTATAATCCCGCCGATCCGGCGCTGTTCCTCGAGAAGCGCTTCGGCATCGGCTGGACGATCAATATGGGCCGTCCGCTCGCTTGGCTGATCGCCGCAGTGCCGCTCGTCCTCGTCGCGTTGGTGATTTGGCTGGCGCCGTAACGCTGTTGTCGTCACATGAATACATGCGCTAACCTGCGCACGAACACGCCCCCTCTCCAGCGGAAAGGGGGCGCTTGCTGCTTGCTTCTCAGGGAGTCAGTCGTCTCAGCGGTTCCTCGGCAGGTCCTTCCATCACCTCGCCGGTCACGGAGAAGCGCGAGCCGTGGCAAGGACAGTCCCAGCTGCGCTCGCCGTTGTTCCACTCGACCTCGCAGCCCATATGCGTGCAGGTCGTATCGACGAGGAACAGCTTGCCGTCCGGGTCGCGATAAGCGCCAGCCCGTTTGCCGTTGTAGCGGATGACGCTGCCCTCGTCGATGCCGAGGTCCTCGATTTCCTTGTCGCCGCGATCCAGCTTGCCGGAGATCAGCTGCTTGGCGATATCGGCATTGTCGGCGACCAGCGAGACGAGCGTCTTGGCGGAGAGGCTGCGCGAGGGCGAGAGCAATTGCTCATAGGGATTGGTCCGCTCCAGGATGAGATCCCGCAGGAGCAGGGCTGCCAGCGTACCGTTCGTCATCCCCCACTTGCGGAAGCCGGTGGCGGCGTAGACGTGAGGGTGGCTGGACGAGGCCCGGCCGATGTACGGCAGCTTGTCTCCGGTGACGAGGTCCTGCGCCGACCAGCGATAGGCCACCTCGGTCAAGCCCAGCGTCTCCCGCGCATAACGCTGCAGCTCTTCGTAATGCCGGATCGTGCAGTTATCCTGCCCTGTCTTGTGGCTCTGGCCGCCGAGGATGATGAGCCGCGAGCCGTCCGCGAGCTGCGTGTCGCGGATCGAGCGCTTCGGCGACTCGCTGGAGATATACATCCCGCCAGGGTATGGAGCGCTCGTCTTCAGGCCGAGCACATAGGAGCGCTCGACATGCATCCGGGCAAAATAAAAGCCGATCCGGTCATGGTACGGAAAGTGGGTGCATTGCAGCACATGGCTCGCGGTAATCCGATGTCCATTGCCGGTAATGACGACCGCCGGCTCGCCGGTGTCCAGATCGGTCGCAGTCGTATCCTCGAACACCATCCCGCCGCGGCTGACAAATTCGTCGAGCAGGGCGTTCAGGTAGGCCAGCGGATGGAACTGCGCCTGCTGCCGCATGACGACAGCCCCGCGCACCGGAATGTCGAGCGGAATCCGCTCGGTGAATGTGCCTGCGATACCCAGTTGCTCATAGGCATGCGCCTCCTTGTGCAGCTTGTCCAGCTCGGCCTCGTCATTGGTGTACACATAGGCATCCTGCATCGACCAGCCGCAATCGATATTGCCTTTCTGCACTGTCGATTGGATGAACGTCAGCGCCTCTTTTTGCGCTTCATAATACTGAAGCGCGTGCTCCATCCCCTCCGAGCGGATCAGCTCATCGTAGATCAGGTCATGCTGCGCGGTCACTTTGGCCGTCGTATGAGCTGTCGTGCCATTCAGCAGTCGGCCTCCGTCGATCAATGCGACGCGCATACCTTCTCTCGCCAGCAACGTTGCCGACGTGATGCCGACGATGCCGCCTCCGACGACGACCGCGTCCACCGTCAGATCCTTGTCGAGCGCTTTATACGTTTTGCGATTCACCGAAGCCGTCCAGTACGACTCGGGAAAACGCGGAAGCTCGTTGCCACTCTCCATTCCGACCACCTCTTTCCAATTCTCTTCCACTATAATATGGATAAGCAGGGGGCATTTCATTCCCTAGGGCCGTCATTAACCTGCGTCTGCGACGATGAAGCATGTCATGCCGTGCGCAAGGGCCGTTTCGCTTTCCTTCCTCCCGTTGATATGTTTTAATAGAGAGTAGGCGCTTTTTGGGCGTCTGTCCGGGAAAGGAGCGATACAGATGCAAATTTCATCCTTTTTGTTGCCCAAGGAAAAGGTCACCTATGTGCTGGCCTCGGATTCCATGCTGACGGCAATGAACAAATTGGAGCACCACAACTATACAGCCATCCCGATCATCGATGAGGAGGGCAAATACATCGGCACGCTGTCGGAGGGCGATCTGCTCTGGAAGATGAAAGGAACGCCTGGCCTTACCTTCGAGACGATGGACGATGTGCCGGTAAGCAACATGCGCAAACGCATCTTCAACGAGTCCGTCGTCATCGACGCGCATATGGAGGATATGCTGACCCTCGCAGCCGATCAGAACTTTGTCCCCGTGACCGACCATAACCACGTTTTTCTTGGCATTATCCGCCGCAAGGACATTATCGAATATTACACCCGCAATATTACAGACTAACGATCCATAACATGGCCAAGCAACGCAAGCATATAACAGGACCTCCGTCTCCACGCTGCAGTGGGAACGGAGGTCCTGTTATAGGTTAGGGCTGGATAAAGCGTGCGAATCGCCTGTCGGTCCAGATACGCCGCACGGCGAATCTTAGCGCGCCAAGCCGGCGAGCACGAACACAAGCGGCGCGTTGTAGTCGATCGCGTATTCGTTGGTGGAGTAGGAATCTACAATGTCGAGATACGCCTTGGCTGGCGGAGGCGCCTGCTCCTGCAACACGCGATCGATCGCAGGGTCGCCGCCATAGCGATTGGGGCCGCCTACGACCAGCCCCGGCACATAAGCGCCCGTGCTGACCATGATGCGGTGATGCGGGTTGCGCGGCATCACATGGCCCGCTCCCGTCACATACGTGGTGCCAAGTGTATTGCGTCCTAATGTATAGTGCAACTGCTCGAGCGCAACCGCGCGGTTGGCCGTCTGCGGCTCGAGCTGATCCGCCAGCAGCAGCAGCTGCGCCAAGGCCATGCCGTTTTTGGCGGACGCCCAGGTGTACTGCTCGGACTGCAGCGCATAACGATAGCCATCCGCCTCGGAGCGAGCGACGATCGACCGCGCCTCCTCGACCAGCAGCCTTCGTGCCGTCGCCTGATGCTGCTCCGGCGCGCCTGCTGCGGTCGCGAGCGCGAAGTGGCCAAGCGACAGTCCCGACGCCCAGCCGATCGTCTCGACCTGGCCCGCAGCCTGCGTAGCCAGCATCGTCTCGAGCAGTTCGGCATAACGCGCCTCGCCGGTCGTCTTGAGCAGCTCCGCCGCCGCCCAATAACGCTCGCCCCGGTCGCCCGACTTCTCATAGCCGCCCGATCCGGCGTCCTGCCGGGCCGTCTTCACGAAGCGCGGATCGGGATGACGCTCCAGATATTGCTGTGCCGCTTCGGCCGACGCTAACAGCTCGCTTGCGTACGCCTCGTCGAACGGCACATACACCCGGGCTGCGATCGCCAGCGCCCCGGCATACATCGCTGTGCCGTAGGTGGACATCCCGAACAGATAACGCGGTTGCGTGTCCTGGTCCGGCCGGATCATACCCGGCCACTGCATCCCGGACAGCTTGTGGTAGACAGCGCCGTCCTCGCGCTGCATCTTGAGCATCCAGTCGAGCTCGAACTTCACTTCCTCCAGCACATCCGGCCAGGCAGCCTGCGCCGGATCGGCCAGCCCCTCGGGAATGTGCAATTCCAGCGACTGATATGCCTCCGGGTACAGCTCGTAGGAGAGCAGCAGCTGGGCGACCGTCGTCGCGGCCGGCGTGATGTACTTGCCGTAGTCGCCGGCATCGTACCAGCCGCCGCTCACATCGATCGGCTCGTCTGCTGCTTGATCAGGGAAGTCAGGGTCGAGCCGAGCCTCCGCATCCTGGCGATGCCCGCCGGGATGGCTCAGCCCCGTCACCGGGTCCTCGATCGCGACGCCCGATCGGCCGAGCGTGTAGGAGCGCGTCACCTCCATAAACACGCGTTCATAGACGTCAGCGGCAATCCGGAACGGATGAGAATAGCCTACCTCCTCTACCTCGATCCGATATTCCCCGAACTTCGTGACGCCAGACAGATCCATCTCGCGCACCGTCTCGCCGGCATCCTCATCCATCACCGGCTGCGACAGCTCGCCCTCAAGCACGGTCTCGCCCGTGGCGGTGTCGATGACGCGGAACACATCTCCGCCGCCTTCGCCCGCCAGCATCGCCCGATTCGTCTCGCCGGGCACATAACCGACCTGATTGACCTTGATGCGATCATTAAGCTCCATTTCGTTCATTATTGCATCCTCGCTTTCCTGGAGTTCGGCTATCGGAGTCTCCACAGCCGTCTCCGCCTCGACTTCTACCGGCGCCGCTTCATCATCGCTGCACCCTGCAGCGATAGCTAGCGCTGCTGCAGCCACCAACAGCATGGGCAGTCTCATCAGACGCCAGCCTGTCCTTTGGCCCGTCGCGCTCGGCGCACGCGTATAACCTACCTCTGATAACGCTTTCAGCTTCGTCCCTCCTTAGCCTTCGCGGGGATACTGGCACGTACATAGCCTATTGTACCGCACCTCCCAGATTTTTCAAGAGATGATTGCGTTTTATCCGCCGCATACGTCTGACATCATCAAAAAAATGCCGCCTCTCCCCCGGAGAGGAAAAGCGGCTCGGAATCACTTCCTATTAAGATGGATACTGCGCCTCATGGAGACGACTGTAGATGCCGCCGGCTGCGACCAGCTCGCGATGGTTGCCCTGCTCGGCGATGCCGTCCTCGTTTACCACGATGATACGGTCGGCGTTTTTGATCGTCGTCAGACGGTGGGCGATGACGAGTGTCGTCCGCCCAACCGCAAGCTCGGAGAGCGATTGCTGGATGAGCGCCTCCGTCTCGGTATCGAGCGCCGACGTCGCTTCGTCGAGGATGAGGATCGGCGGATTCTTTAGGAACATCCGCGCGATCGACAGCCGTTGCTTCTGGCCGCCCGACAGCTTGACGCCGCGCTCGCCGATGATCGTGTCCATCCCTTCCGGGAGCTTGGCGATCATATCGGTGAGCGATGCCCGGCGCGCCGCCTCCCAGATCTGCTCCTCGGTCGCATCGAGCTGGCCGTAGGCGATGTTCTCGCGGATCGAGCCCGAGAACAGGAATACATCCTGCTGTACGATGCCGATGTTCTTGCGGAGCGAAGCCAGCTTCATCTCCCGGACATCGATGCCGTCGATCGTGATTCGCCCCTCGTTCACATCGTAGAAGCGCGGGAGCAGGCTGCAGATCGTCGTCTTGCCAGCTCCGGATGGCCCGACGAAGGCTACCGTCTCGCCCGGGCGGATCGCCAGGTTGATATTACTGAGAATCGTCCGGTTCGATTCGTAGCCGAAGGTGACATTGTCGAACCGGATATCGCCCTTCAGCTTATCGACCTCGACGGCTTTGGGAGCGTCGGCGATATCCGGCTCGGTATCGATAACCTCGAGGTAGCGGCGGAACCCGGCGATCCCCTTCGGATAGCTCTCGATGACCGCGTTGATCTTCTCGATCGGGCGGAAAAATACGTTGGAGAGCAATACGAAGGCCATAAACTCGCCCAGCGCGATCCGACCCTCTACATAGAACCATGCCCCTGCCACCATGACGAAGATCGTCACCAGACGCATCATCATGTAGTTGATCGAGATGCTTTTGGCCATCGTTTTGTAGGCCATCAGCTTCGTCGTGCGGAAGTTTTGGTTGTCGACGGCAAACAGCTTTTTCTCGTGGGCTTCATTGGCGAACGATTGAACGACGCGGATGCCGCCGACGTTCTCCTCGATGCGGGCATTAAAGTTGCCGACGTCGCCGAACAACCGGTGATACGTCTTGGTCATCTTGCCGCCGAATACGATGATCAACCATGCCATCACCGGAATGATGATGAAGGTAATGAGCGCCAGCTCCAGGTTGATGTAAGCCATCAAAGAGAACGAGCCGACGAGCGTCATGACCGCGATGAACACATCCTCGGGACCGTGATGCGCTACCTCGCCGATATCGTTGAGGTCATTGGTCATGCGGCCGATCAGATGGCCGGTCTTGTGATTGTCGAAGAAGCGGAACGACAGCTTCTGGATATGGCTGAACATATTGCGCCGCATATCCGTCTCGATGTTGATGCCGAGCATGTGACCCCAATACGTCACCACATAGTTCAGCACCATGTTAAGCGTGTAGATCGCCAACAGACCTACACATGACCAGATAATCAGCGACAAGTCCCCGCTCGGCAGCAGCTTGTCGATGAAGCCGCTGACGGCCAGCGGAAATGCCAGCTCGAGCAGCCCCGCGATAATCGCGCAACCGAAATCGAGGAAAAACAATCCCTTGTAAGGCTTGTAAAACGCAAAAAAACGACGATACACCTGCTATCACTCTCCACATCTGTCCGCTAAAAAGTGTTCCACTACTTTAGCATCATCTATGTATTCAAATGTAGGATGAAGCACGATTAAAGTCAAGCTTTTTTTGAGAATGATAATTCTTCTCAAGTATTTTACCCGATTTTTCCTTTGTCTATTCCTGTTTTTCGACTCTGGCGGCAGGTCGGCTATACTAGAGATATCTTTTTTTGTGCAGGCGTGTAACTTTGTTATCGCTGATACGTGGATCTATCGAAACAAGCGCGAAACGTTCGCATTAAGGGGGATGTACGGTCGAAACACATGCACTTGAACACATCTATCGCCAATACGGTGGCGACCTGTATCGCTACCTGCTGTCGTTGGCCGCCAGCCCCCAGGCTGCCGAGGATCTGATGCAGGATACGTTCTGCAAAGCATATGTCTATCTGGACAGCTACGACAACGAGCGGATCAAGCCGTGGCTGTTCAAGGTCGCCTACCATGCCTTTATCGACTGGCAGCGCAAAGAGCGTCGCAGCTCGCCCTACGAGCCTGCATGGATGGGCGAAGCCGCCGATATCGGAGGTACCGCGCCAAGCGCCGAGCAGGAAGCGCTGGAGCGGGCAGCGGCGGCGAGCTGGCACGAACTGCTCGGCAGACTGGCGATCAACAAGCGGCATGCGGTGCTGCTGCGGGATCACTACCAGCTCTCCTATCAGGAGATCGCCGAGATCACCGGCTGGACCGTCGCCGCAGTCAAGATCAACATCCATCGCGGCCGCGAGGAGCTGCGTCGCCTGATCAAGCAAACCTACGGAGGAGATGTACAATGAGCAAACGAACCTGTCACGAGCTCGACGAACAATGGGACCGTTATCTAAGCGGCGAGTGTACGAAGGAAGAAGAGGAGCAGGTCGAGCAGCATCTGGAGCAATGCGCCGAATGTCGGGAGCGGCTCGATCAGGCGATGGAGGCTCAGAAGCCGCTGCTGCCGCCCGCTCCAGACGAGAGCAAGTCGCCGACGGATCGCCAGCAGCGGCGCTGGATGAGAATGGCCAAATGGCGCAATCGCGTCAGCACCGCAGTTAGCCTGTTATCCGCCTTCATCGTGCTATCGATCCTATCGGGCATCGCCACCTCGCTGCTCTATGCCGTCGGAGGCTCGTCGAGCGTCGGGCATCGCCTGCCCGATGTGCTGTCTACTGCGGTCGGCATGACGATGCCGAATCTGAACGTCGGCAGCGGCGGGGTGCAGAGCGGCGCATACTTCAACCTGTCGATGGACTACGAGATGACCAAGCGGGTCGGACACCGCAGTCAGAATCAGGGAACGCTGAAGGCCGACATGCGGTTCCATCTGCTGTCTGTGAAGCGGCAATGGACGAATGGCAGCTACCAGAGCAAGCTGTACTTTAAGTACCCCGGCACGCCGGAGGTGCTCGGCGAGGAGCAGCGCCGCTACGTCAAAGAGACAGACGATCAGGTCTGGAAGGCGCTGGAGATGCTGCCCGAGGGGACGGTCTCGGAGCTAGCGATTTCGCTCGACGGTCTCTATTCGCTGGATGAGGTCTACGCGATGTTCGGCAACTACGACATGGACATCATCTGGTATGCGTTTGACACCGGCCAGGAGGAGCGCATCGGCAATCTGGGTAGCTACCTGTATGGCGGCAGCGGCGGGCTCTGGGGAATCAGCGATCAGCTGCTGCTCAAATATGCCGAAGGCAACGGGTTTGCGGTGCTCGGCGACGCTCCGGTCAAGGAGCGTGCCTTCCTGCGAGCGCTCGAGACGCTGCAGGCGGATGAGCGCTGGGTCCGCAAGGTGGTCACCGTCGACCCGATGCTACAGGAGCGCATCGACTACGTCCGGGAGCATGGCGTGCGCAGCTACGGACTTGTCGTCACCGGCCCGACCAAGGAGCTGCTGAAGCTGCGCGAGCAGCCCCATGTCACCCGCCCCGCCCTCGGCGAGACCGACTGGTGGAACTGGTATATGCCGGAGTTCAGCAGCGTCCAGTACTGAGTCTATAATCGCCTGCCTGCTGCAATCGTATGGAACGTAAGGGGCCGGGGCTTGAACTGCCTCTAGGGCGTCACCGCAGGGGGCGAAAAGGCGGTCTAAGATGCCC
>NZ_BFBX01000034.1:0-38271 GCF_003851045.1 Paenibacillus sp. 598K
CCGCCCCGGCTATCCGAGCGCCCAGCGCCGCTGCGGCCTGTTGACGCGGAGCCGCCGCGCCCGCTGGAGGCGCGCTGCGGCCTTGGATCGAGGCCTGTGCCCCAGCCCCGGCTCTCTCCGCCAGCGCCTGCTCTTGATTCGCTAGTGCTGCCTTGCTTGCCTCGTTCTTGCCGCTGGCCTTGCTGGCGGCCTTTTTGCTGTGTCTGAGCGCCTCGGCCGCCCGGCCGCCGCTCGCCTCCACTGGACGCCCGCCGACCGCGCTCGCCCCCGCCGGACGTCCGCCCTCCGCGCCCGGCCGATTCTGTCCGGCTGCTGCGTCGCCGCTCTGGATCGACGTCAGCGCTCGCAGCAGTCGTCGCCAGGCTGCCGTCGATCCGCATGCGCGTCAGCGTCTGATGGATGCCGCGCTCGATGCCTTGCAGCGTCATGCGGTCTCTTGGCGTCGCCAGCGTGACGGCTTTGCCGGTCTGTCCTGCGCGGCCAGTCCGGCCGATGCGGTGGATGTAGGCCTCGGCATCATGCGGGATGTCATAATTGTACACATGCGTGACCCCCTCGACATCGAGACCCCGCGCCGCGATATCTGTCGCCACGAGGATCTGCAGCTTGGCGTTGCGGAATCGCTTCATCACTTGCTCGCGCTTGGCCTGGGTCAGATCGCCGTGCAGCTCGTCTGCCGGCAAGCCTTGCTCCTGCAGCGACTCCGTCAGCTTCTTGGCGCGAATCTTGGTCCGGCAAAAGGCTACCGCGAGGTAGGGGTTGTCCTGCTCAATGAGCGTCACCAACGTCTGTAGCTTGGCGCGGTCTGTCGTCTCGACGACCACCTGCTCGATCGTATCAAGCGTGACATGAGTGCCGCGGATACGGGTATCCTCGGGGTTGGACATATAGCGCGCGGCCAGCTGGCGCACGCTGTCCGGCATCGTCGCCGAGAACAGCATCGTCTGGCGATGCTTGCTCGTCTGCTCGATAATCTCCTGAACCTCGGTCAGGAAGCCCATATGGAGCATCTGGTCGGCTTCGTCGAGCACGAGCGTCTGCAGCTTCCACAACGTGATCGTCTCCCGTCGCAGGTGATCGAGCAGTCGTCCCGGCGTGCCGACGACGATCTGGGCCGCACCTTGCAGCTTGCGGATCTGCGCTTCCACATCCTGACCGCCGTAAGCGGCCAGCACTGAGCAGCCTACGGCTGGCGCGAGCTTTTGGAATTCTTGAGTGATCTGGATCGCGAGCTCGCGCGTCGGTGTGACGATCAATGCTTGCACATGCGGAGACTGCGGCTGGATGCGCTGCAGGATCGGCAGGGCAAAGGCGAGCGTCTTGCCTGTGCCTGTCTGCGCCTGCACGATAATATCCTTGCCGTCTAGCGCCTGTGGGATCGCTTGCTGCTGGACCGGCGTCGGCGATGTGATGCCGTGTTGCTGGAGCAGCGCGACTAGCTCAGGTTGTATGGCTAATGTTACGAATGTATTGGACATGCATGAGCCTCTTTTCTTCTTTATGCCTTGACATCCTTAGAGTATACCATATCCCGCTTTGCTTGAGTGGAATAATTGGCCAGGCAGCTGGCAACAATACCCGATATCCTGCGCATCGGGCTCATGATGCGTCGCAAGGGGAGATCCAGCCAGATGATCAAAGCGGGCCTTTTCGAAGTTATAAAATCCAAATGGTTCTCCGGGCGAAAAAAACGGATGACCCAGCATCTGAACGAGCGTTTTCAAAGCAAGCTGGACCAGTTGGAGGAGGTGCCAATCCCTTCAGCACTCGCGGAAGCCCTGAGCAAGGTCAAGGAAGTGCTGAAGACGAGCAACGACCTTGTCATCCGGGAATTTTTCCTTGGTCGCGATCAGCCGTCCCGGGCTGCCGTGCTGTTCATCGACGGTCTATCTGCCTCGCGAGTGACGGACGAGTTTATCCTCCAGGCTGGGATGTTTGATACCCGTCTGGATTTATTGCATACCGACAATGGCGGACGACAGGATCTGGAGCAGATCGAGGACGATCTGCGCAGACTCGGCATCCCGATCAACGAGCTGGAGGTCGCCTCAAGTCTCAAGGAGGTCGTCTATGCCGCCCTGACCGGCGATGCGGCTGTGCTTATCGACGGCGTGCCGCGAGCTTTGACGCTTAATACGAAGGGCTGGGTCCAACGGGGAATCGAGGAGCCGAGCACCGAGTCGGTCGTCCGCGGGCCGCGCGACAGCTTCACAGAGACGATCCGCACCAATACGGCGATGATCCGGCGCCGGTTGCGCGATCCGAATCTGTGCGTCGAGAGCATGACGGTAGGGCGGCGCAGCGTGACGGACATCGCCGTCATGTATCTGGAGGATGTCGCCGATCCCAAGCTGGTGGAGGAGGTCAAGCGACGGATCAACGGCATCGACATCGATGCGGTGCTTGAGAGCGGCTTTATCGAGCAATTCATCGAGGACCATCATATCAGCCCGTTCCCGATGATCCAGAACACCGAACGGCCGGACAAGGCTGTCGCCAACATTCTGGAGGGCAGAGTGATTATCGTCAGCGACGGCACGCCGTTTGTGCTGATTGCGCCAGCGGTATTCGCCCAGTTTTACCAGAGTCCGGAGGACTATTACGAGCGCTTCCTGATCGGCACGCTTATTCGCTTGATCCGTATCATCAGCATGGGCATGGCGCTGCTGCTGCCCAGCTTGTATATTGCCTTCAGTTCCTTCCACCCCGAGATGATCCCTTCGCGACTCGTCATCGCGATGGCGGCGGGCCGCTCGACTGTGCCCTTCCCGTCGATCATCGAAGCGTTCCTGATGGAGGTGACGATGGAGATCCTGAGGGAAGCGAGCGTACGCTTGCCTGGCCCGATCGGGCCGACGATCGGCATCGTCGGCGCGCTTGTCGTCGGTCAGGCGGCCGTACAGGCAGGCATCGTCAGTCCGATCATGGTCATCATCGTCGCCCTGACGACGATCGGCTCGTTTGCTTCGCCGAGCTACAGCGCTGCGATTGCCCTGCGGATGCTGCGTTTCCCGATGATGATCGCCGCCTCGTTGTTCGGACTCTACGGCATTATGCTGCTGATGATCTTCATCATTGTCCACCTGTGCACGCTCAAGTCATTTGGGATCCCGTATCTGTCGCCGATGACGCCGATGAATCTCAATGCCAACAAGGATACGCTGATACGCGCGCCTCTGCAATGGATGTTCAAAAGGCCAGAGCCATTCCAGCCCAAGGATTCGATCAGGGTAGGCGATACTTCGGTGGAAGTGGACAAGGAAGGGGAGTCGACCAATGCCACGCAAGGATCAAAACCAACCGAACCCTCCTAGCGGCGAGGATCAGGCTGGGGATAAAAAGGCAAAGGGCGGCGCTGCCGATGATGCCCAAACGTCAGAAGGCTCCGTCATTAGCGAGCGTCAATCGGCGTCGATTATCGCCAGTTCGATTATCGGCGTCGGCGTTATTACTTTGCCCAGGGTTACTGTCACCTCATCCAACCAGACGGGCTGGATCGGCATTATCTCCGGCGTCTTGGTTGCGATGGGGATGACGTGGATTATTACACGGCTTGGCATTCGCTTCCGCGGGCAGAGCATCGCCTTGTATGCCGCGGAGTTGCTGGCGCCCACCCGTCGATTGCTTTGGCTGGGCAAAGCGTTGGCGTTGCCGTTTCTGCTCATCCTGCTCGTCTTTTGGGGCTGGGGTTCGGCGCTGGTCGCCCGGTTGTTCGGGGAGATGGTGTCGACGACGATGCTGCCGACCACGCCGGTCGAGGTCATCATTTTGACGATGCTGGCGGCGGGCTTTTATTTGACGATGTATTCGGTCGAGGTATTGGCGCGTGTCAATGAAATCTTGCTGCCGCTCATCGTCGTACCGATTCTCATTATCGCTATTTCCTCTTTTCAAAGCGGGCGTCTTGAGAATCTGTTCCCGATTTTTGATATGGACTGGAAAATGTTTTTCGTGTCGACGGCAGTCATGACTTCTTCACTGCTGGGTTATGAGGTGATGATGCTATTCTCAGCTCATACCAAAATCTCTCCGAAGCTGACCAAAACCAATGTGTTAAGCATCAGTATCCCTGGCCTTCTGTACGCACTGATCGCTATTGCCGGCATCTCGGTGTTTGGCTATGAAGAGCTGAAATTGCTGGCCTGGCCGACGCTGGAGTTAGTCAAGACGACAGAGGTTCCAGGTCTTATCCTGGAGCGGATGGAATCGGCTTTTCTTGCCGTGTGGGTGACAGCGGTATTTACGACGGTGGGCAATTATTATTACGCCACGGCGCTGCTGCTGAAGCAAATTCTTCATCTCAAGGAACATCGTCTTATCTCGTTGCTGTTGCTGCCGGTGATGTACTGGATTTCCCTGCGGCCGAACAACCTGCATCAGCTCTTTCAAACCCAGGACCGGATTGCCTGGATCGGAGTGACAGGAGCTTTGGGGCTGCCGTTGTTTTTTGGATTGCTAAGCAAGCTTCGGGGGAAGGCGCAGCTCGGATCCACTGCAACGAGGGATGCGCGCAAAGGGGAGGGGCAGGAGGAATGACCAAGACAAAATATGCACTTATCCTGCTCTTGATCTTGACCGTATCGCTGCTGCTCACCGGCTGCTGGGATCGCCGGGAGATCGAGGAGCGCACCATTGTCCTCGCGATCGGGCTGGATGTGGTCGAGGACAAGCCGGATATGCTCTCGATCAGCGTGCAAATTCCGGTGCCGCTGAAGATCAGCAACTCCGGCGGCGGAGCGGGCGGCGGCGATGGAGCCGAAGCGGTCATCGTCATGGAGACGCAAAGCCGGACCGTATTGGAAGGGATCCAGGTGCTGCAGAACCGTTTGAATCAAAGAATTTTCTTCGGTCAGACGAGGGTGCTCGCCTTCGGCGAAAAGCTGGCGCGCAAGGGACTGCGGACGATAACCGACTCGTTCCGCCGAGATCCGGAGATTCGCCGGCTGCTCTGGCCGATCGTCGTCAAGGGCAAGGCGAGCGATCTGTTGCGTTCCAAGCCCAGTCTGGAGCAGATTCCGTCGGTTTTTTTGATGTCTATGTTTGACAACGGTACGAAGATGGGGATGATTCCGGATATGAACCTGGGACACTTCTTCGTCGATCTGTCGACGACCGGCCGCGAGCCTTACTTGAACTATCTCCAGATCAATGGACATGAGCTGATCTGGAGCGGCGTCGCCCTGCTGAGGGGAGACCGCATGGTCGGGACGCTGACGCCGGAAGAGACGTGGCAGTTGCTGCGCATCGACGATGAGAAGGATGGCGGGGATCTTGTATTTCCCTTTGAAGGTAGCGGGGACAGACTGATCACGCTCAGCACGGAGCTCATCAAGTCCCGCAAGACATTCGCCCATCTGCAGGATCGACTCAAGGTGCATTATGAGGTCCACATGGAAGGCAATCTGCTCGAGAAGACGTTTGGACAGAACTTGTTTGATGAGCGGGATATTCGCTTGATCGAGAGCGGCGCCAATGAATTCCTCGAGGCAAACGCCAAGCAGATGATTGAAAAGCTTCAGAAATACAATACCGATGCGATGGGAATCGGTACGGAGCTGCGCGCATTTCACCCAAAGATATGGAAAAAGCTGCATTGGCCGGACGCATTTGCGGAAGCGGAAATTACGGTCAGCTTCCATTTTGAGCTGCGCAATACAGGCAATGAGATCGAGTGACGGCAAAACGGGGACTTTTTGCATTTTCAGCAGAAGGGGGATTAAGCTATAATAGGGGCAAACCATCAGGTTGCTCTTGGCAGCAGGAAGAAAAGAGGCGTGAGATGCAGGTTCAGGAAGAGAGGCGCTTAGGCGAGGAAGCGGACGCCTTCCTCAGGCAATATTATGCCGAATCGGGGCTGACAGACGGCGCGCTGGCGGCGCGCCTGCGCCAGGTTCGCGAGGAGATCGATCGTTCCGGTACGTACCGGCACACGGAGGAGGAGCTGGCGTATGGCGCCAAGGTCGCCTGGCGAAACAGCAATAAATGCGTCGGACGGCTATTCTGGAGCAGTCTGAATGTCAGGGATGCGCGGGAGCTGATGCAGGAGGACGACATCTTCGAGGCGCTGTTCCACCATATCCGTCTGGCGACCAACGAGGGCAGGATTCGTCCGACGATTACCGTCTTTGCGCCAGCTTCAACCGAGGCGCCGCGCGTACGCATCTGGAATCACCAGTTGATCCGTTACGCAGGCTATGAGACGGACGCCGGCATCGTCGGCGATCCGAAATCGGTCGTCTTCACGCGGATCTGCATGGAGCTGGGATGGCGGGGCGAAGGGACGCCCTATGATGTGCTGCCGATCGTCATCCAGCTCGGCGACCGACCGCCCTGCTGGCGCGCTGTGCCGCCTGAGCTCGTCCTCGAGGTGCCGATCCGGCATCCGGAGCTGCCCGGCCTGGCCGAGCTTGGCGTCAAGTGGTACGCTGTGCCGATGATCTCTGATATGTCGCTGGAGATCGGCGGGGTCATCTATGCGGCTGCCCCGTTTAATGGCTGGTATATGGAGACAGAGATCGGCGCGCGCAACCTCGCCGATACCGATCGCTACAACCTGCTGCCGAGGATCGCCGGGCTAATGGGCCTGTCTACGGAGAGCAACGTCACCTTGTGGAAGGACAAGGCGCTCGTCGAGCTGAATATTGCGGTCCTCCATTCCTTCAAGACCGATGGCGTCAGCATCGTCGATCATCATACGGCAGCGGAGCAATTCCTACGCTTCGAGCAGCAGGAGCGGGATGCCGGACGCCCCGTCACCGGCAACTGGGCGTGGCTGATCCCTCCCGTATCGCCAGCGGCGACGCAGATCTTCCATCGCAGCTATGATAATACGATTGTCAAGCCGGCTTATGATTATCAGCGCTGCCCTTATCATACCTAAATCATGCCCGCACACTTGCCGCAAGATCGACATACAAGGAGGGTGAGCGATGGCATTCGGAATAACCCGGGCAGAGATGAATAGCTGGAAGGATCAGGTGCAGCGAGGAGAGATCGCTTACTTGACTCATTACTGGCTCGATCCGAGGTTTCCCGGTATTCGGACCGTGACCAAGGTGGGGTGCTCCGATCTGGACAAGCTCTCGGCCTGGTGCGAGCGCTTTGGTCTGGACCCGCGCTACATTCACCGCAGACAGCCCTATCCCCATTTTGATCTGCTCGGTCCCAAGCAGCGCGAGATTTTACTGTTGGAGCGTCAGGACGACCAACTCCGGCGATTTGGCATTTCATAGATTCGTACCAAAGGGAGGAGAGCTTACGCAGCTCTCCTTTTTTTGCCAAGCGGACCGGGTTGCGGGAGGGGCTCTGGGCTTGTCCGTTTGTGGTCTATGCCCCCCAATTGGTATACTGGAGTTACCAAATAGAGGAGGGAAAGGAAAAGATGAAGCGATGGAAGCTTGTGCTTGTAACCGCTATCGCCATCGTGCTGACCGCATGCGGCACTTCTCCGGCGGAAAGAGAGATCATCGATCCTCCGCCGCCAAGCGAGGCATCAGAAGTTAACGACCAAGAAACAGACAAATCGGGCGGCTATGTGGTGCTCGCCGAAGGACTGGAGGCCCCTTGGTCGATTGCGCTGGCGGAGGACGTCATCTATATAAGCGAGCGAGATGGCAGCATCGTCCGACTGATCGGCGACACGCTCGAACGACAGACGCTGCAGCTGACAGTGCCGGTGCACGCGGCCGGCGAGGGCGGCCTGCTCGGCCTGCTGCTTGCCCCGGACTTCGATGCGAACGGACAAGCATATGTCTATCATACGTATCAGACTGACGGTGCCATCTTCAATCGTATCGTCGCCATCACACAGACCGAATCGGGCTGGCAGGAGACGGATACGTTGCTCGACGGCATCCCCGGCGGGGCGACGCATAATGGCGGTCGTATGGCCTGGGGACCCGATGGGATGTTATACGCGACGACCGGCGATGCGGGAGATACGTCGCTCGCCCAGCGCCTCGATTCGCTGGCAGGCAAGATTCTCCGCATGACGCCAGAAGGAGCGGCGCCGGACGATAATCCGTTCGCGGACTCCTATGTGTACAGCTATGGTCATCGAAATCCGCAAGGGATCGGCTGGAGCCAGAATGGGCGGATGTACAGCTCGGAGCATGGGCCTAACGCTCATGATGAGCTGAATCGGATTGAGGCAGGGACCAATTACGGCTGGCCTGAGGTCAAAGGCGATGAGACGGCCGAGGGCATGACCCCGCCGTTATTCCATACTGGAGCCGATACGCTCGCTCCCTCCGGACTGACCGTACTCGAGAGCGGGGAGATTCTGCTGGCCGGACTGAGAGGCGAAGAGCTCGCAAGGTTCGGCGAGACAGGAGAGCCGTTCGGATCGCTGCTGGATGGGGAAGGACGTTTGCGCGATGTAGTCGCTCACGGGACCGCCATCTATGTGTTGACGAACAATACAGATGGTCGGGGACAGCCTGGTGAAGCTGACGATCGACTGCTGCGGCTGTCGACACCTTGAGGCTTCGCCGATACGATGACGGTGTTCTTGTTTTCTCCACCGGATTGGAGTATTCTCACAGGAGAACAAAACAGCATGCTCGGGCAACGCGAGCTAAAGGAGCAGACAAATCGATGAAAGACATTACGATTATTCATGCGTCGATGACGCATTCGCCAGAGGATGGCTATGTGGGCAAGGTTCAATTCCGCGCGGAGGGGCATCGCGACGCTTATGAGATCGCATTGCAGAGTAAGAGAGGGAAGGAATGGTCGTATGGACTATTCTTCGTTGACACCTCCGGCCGAGAGGAAGAAATCTTCCAGATGGAAGAGCGACTCGAAGAGGACGACGAGTTGTTCGACTGGCTGACCGAAACAGCCATGAATGCAAAGAGCAGCTAGACGCCTTCAGGCGGTCGTATCCGCACGTGGAGGGGCGGCGAGAAGCCCCTTTTATTCGGCTGTCGCAAGGCAGCGACTCCATTATGAGAAGTCAGGGAAGTGAAAGAGATGGACCCTACAGATAACAGGAATCGTCTTGCCAAACAGGACCGTGGCCAACGTCTTATCCGACAAGGGCGCGAGCGCTTTATCCAAGAGATGCATCAACAGTTGGACGAGATCGAGACGCTAATAGCAGAGGCTGCCACACATGAGCATCTGGAGAGCAGCAGAACTCTCTTCCGTAAGTTCCATACGATGAAGGGGAGCGCGCCTGTATTCGGGCTGATGCGGATCGGCCAGCTGGCCGAAGAGCTGCTGTTGATCTGGGATTGGGCCGATTGCGAGTCAGCCGACGCCTCGTCGATTCCGGAGGCGGTCGCTCGCAGCTTGAAGCCGATGGAGCGGCTGACGATGGAATATGACGTATGCAAAAAAGAATTGGAGCTGGATTACTCCGGCATCAGCAAGGAGCGTCCGACGATGGCAGGCAGCCGCTTGCTGATCATCGATGATGAAGATGCGCTTCGATCCTATTTGTACCGCAGGCTGGAGCTTGACGACTACAAGGTGATGGAGGCAGCAACGGTCGATGAGGCCAAGCGTTTGCTGCATGAGCATCATTTTGATCTAGTCATTCTGGATTTGATGATGCACCCGCAATCCGGTTATGCGTTGTTTGAGTTTTTGAAGGAAGACCCGACCTTGAAGTGGCTGCCGCTGATCGTCCTTTCGGGACGGCAGGATCTGGAGGATAAGATGCAATGTCTTTATCTCGGGGCCGATGATTATGTAACGAAGCCCTTCCAGTACGAAGAATTGGCGGCGCGCATCTACAGCCTGCTAACAAGAAGCAAAACGTATGAGCAAATGGCTTTCCGCGATCCGCTCACTGGGGTCTACAATCGCCGTTACCTGGATCATCAAATTTATTCGGAGCTTCAGCGTATACAGCGTTATCCATCGCCCATTTCAGTCGCCTTTATCGATATTGATTTTTTCAAGCGAATCAATGACAAGCACGGCCATGCGGCGGGCGATCAAGTGCTGCAGGGTCTGGCTAATCTGCTTAACCATCATTCGAGAGTGACCGATCTGATCGCGAGGTACGGAGGCGAGGAGTTCGTCATCCTGATGCCCGAAACGACCGAGGTCGAAGCGGAGCAGCTGGTGCTTAAGCTGCGCGAGCTCGTCCATCGCCAGCCCGTAGCCAAAGTGAACCAGCAATCGTTTCAAGTTACCTTCTCTGCCGGGATCGTCCAGTGGAGAGACTCGATGACTGCTGAGACTTGGCTGCAGGCGGCGGATGCGGCGATGTACAGGGCCAAAAACAACGGACGCGATCAGGTGATGATCGGCACATCCGTTGATGAACAGGCGAATACGTCGCAGACTCATCAAAAGACGCTGTTGATTGCCGATGACGATGAGATTTTGCGGAAAATTCTCGTTACAAATCTAAGCCACTTGCCCGTGCGAATCCTCGAGGCAAGCGATGGCGAACAAGCTCTTCATCTATTACATCATCATATCATTGATGTCTGTATTCTCGACGGCGTGATGCCCAAGATCGATGGGTTGACGTTGTTGCAACGCTACAAGGAGTCCGCCGATCAGCGTAAGGGCAAGACCAAAGTGATCATGTTGTCTGCCAAGCGCAAGCAAGACGATGTGTTGAAAGGATTATTGCTGGGCGCCGATGAATATATGGCCAAGCCATTCTCTATCGTCGAGCTGGAGATCCGGGTCAAGCGCATGCTACAGTAGCATACCCTGGCGGTCGGCGCAAAAGCCTCAGCATCATTATCCATGTATCAGCGCATCTCCCTGCGGGAACAACAAATACGGGACCTGAAAAGGCTGGTCGACTTAGGCGAGACTTTTGAAGTCACCACTATTTGAGGAAGGGATGATGAGCTGTTATGAAACGTCTGTCGCTGAGCTTTTTGATCGTAGCTTCTCTGATGCTGATGCTGGCTGTGCCCACTTTTGCCGAATCTTCGCATATGGCGAAGAAATCGAAAGCCGGAGTCGAGATGAATCAAGCGACTCGCGGTGTGAGCAATGACGGGATGAACGGCACCATGAACAATCGGGCTGCCGGATCAAACGGATACCATACCAGCAATCGCGTCAACGCCGACACAACATACAGCACGTATGGCAATGACGGCAACCGTGCTTATGGCATGAATAACGGGCGCTACCGTACAGCGGCAGCCAATGATCGCGACATGGATTGGGGCTGGCTTGGTCTGCTCGGTCTAATCGGTCTTGCTGGCATGCGCGGCAGAAACCGCGAAACGCACTAACCTATAGCTGATAGCTCACGAATGCGCCCCGACCGAGCAGGTCGGGGTTTTCGTATGGTATAATAGACACGTATCGACTGTGCAGACCTAGGAGTAAAAGGAGGCAAACCGAACAATGGAACAACAACATTCCCCGCAAGTGGAACGGGCGACCTTCGCCGGCGGCTGTTTCTGGTGCATGGTCTCGCCCTTCGAGGAGCGCCCAGGCGTCATCGAGGTCGTATCGGGCTATACCGGCGGCCATACGGAAAATCCTACGTACGAAGAGGTATGCTCGGAGACGACCGGCCATGCCGAAGCCGTCCAGATTACTTATGATCCGAAGCTGTTGAGCTATGAGGAGCTGCTGGACTTGTACTGGCGTCAGATTGACCCGACGGATCCGGGCGGCCAGTTCCACGATCGCGGCGCATCGTACCGGACGACGATCTTCTACCATACGCCGGAGCAAAAGCAACAGGCCGAGGAATCCAAAAAACGTCTCAAGGAGAGCGGCGTATTTAACAATCCGATTGTCACACCGATCGTTCCGGCCGGACCGTTCTATCCCGCTGAGGAGTATCATCAAGGTTATCATCGTAAAAATACGATTCGATACAAAATGTACCGGCACGCCTCCGGGCGAGATGGCTTTATCGCCAATCATTGGAAGGACTGAATGGAATCGCACCCGCAGGGGTGCGATTTTGGCGCTTACACTTTTTTTATTGGCATTTCCGTCTCTCGCTTGCTATAATGGAATGATAATGATAATCACTATTGTCAGGATGATTTCAAACGGAATCGTTTGAAGGGAGCGGAAGAACGACTATTATGGACGTCCAATATGCATTGTTTGGCCAATATTTTAGACTCTTTGAGGTTGACGGCGCGGAGCGTGAAGTGCTGTGCGCGGCGCCAATGCGTGATCTGCAGCAGGTGGAGAGCTTGCGACCGTTTCTGACCGAGTATGCGCGGCGCATCAAAGCACCTGAGACAGATGTCGCCGCAGCTTATCTGAGCAGCTATAGCACCGGCCTGTTGCTGTCTTCACTTTATGCGCTCTCGGCCTGGAACCGCTCGCTGGATCTGGACCCTGAGCGGCTTGCCGTCCAACTCGTCCAGGAAGCTGATTATGCGTTGATCCGACTCGAGGTAGATGAATTTGCAGCTGTCGATGGTCCGGTAGACGTCGAGGAGCGCAAACGATGGGTGGAGTCGCAGCTTACAGAGCTGATCTCCGTTACGCTGCGCCCGTATATTGAAGCTGCCGCAGCGGTATCAGGTCTTAATGCCAGATTTTTGTGGGGGCAGATGACGGCACGCATCGGCTACTATGTCGAATATCTGTTGGCTGACGCAGACCATGCGTCGATTCGCAGCCGATTGAGCGAGGATTACGAGGCGCTGCTGGAGCTGGCGCCTGCGGTGTTCGGGCAGGCCCGCAACCCGCTAGTGGCCAAGGCGCGCTTCGTCGACCATTGGCAGGAGAACGGCAGCCCGCTGCGGATGAAGCATGTATGCTGTCTGTATCACAAGACCGAGGACGGCGAATACTGCTACACCTGTCCGAAGATGAAAGAAAGCGAACGCGCAGAGCGAGCCAGCGAGCTGCGCGCGCGTTATGCCGAGACTGCAACCTCCTGAGCACCGCCATCAATAAGCCGTTCCCTTTAAGGTCTGCCGGACCAAGGGAACGGCTTTTGCGGCTTCGCTCCGCGTCGCCATGCCCCGAATGTCGATCAGGCGTCATGCCGACCATAGCTGCTGGCGTATCGCTTCATCCGTCGAAAAGCTTTGGGATCCAGCTTGCGCAACGGATGGAACTGCGGATGGTTGGAGTTGACCTCCAGCACCCATAGACGATCTCCCTGGTCGTAGGCGAAATCGATGCCCAATTCAAACATGCCTTTGCGTTTCCGGGACAACGTGTGCGAGATTGCGAGCGACGCATCGGTTAGCTCGGCTTCGCGCCTCTGTTTGCTCGTCTCCGACCAGCCTTTCTTGCGCATCCATTTCGCGAGCGTATAGATTTTGCCGCCCTGATAGTAATTCGTGACAATCCGGTTCGGCTTGCCTACCTTCACCATGTAGCCGGTGCACGTCCAGGACTGTCCCGGCTTGCGCTGGACCATCGCGCGAATATCGTAGGGCTTGCCATCGACCGTGTCGAGCGCGATCGCTTTTTGGATGATCAGCTTGCGCCCCGGCTGCTGTTTTTTTATATACTTGTAGACCGCTGCTCGTGTCGGCAAGTATTCTCGCCGCTGCTTCCGTTTGGAGGATACGGCCAGCTCATAGCCGTTTGCCAGTCGGGTAAGCTTGCAGATGCCGATCCCCATCGAGCCGATATCGGGCTTGATGTAGACGGCGGCATGCCGATCCGTCATCTTGCGCAGATTGGCGAGCGTAAAGGCGCGAGTCGTAGGAATAAATCGGCGCGTAGCGGGATCTTCGCGCAAGTATCGGCATACCTTCAGTTTGCCGCGAATATTGCGACTTGGATAGTTTTTCTTGTACATTGATCATCACCCCATGGGTTACTGTATGTAGGTATGCGGCTTAGATTTTGGACGTATGCTGAGAAGAGAGCAAAGGGGCTTCTGCCTGCCGTCGGGAATTGACAAGGCTGGCGACGTCCATCACAATAAATAGATACCTGCTACTTCATGGAGGCCACATGTCGACAATAAAAGAAGGATACCGGGTCCGCAGCCTGCCTCCGGCTCCCCCGGAAGCTCTGCTTGCGGATGCGCAGCGACTGCAGCGGATGGAGCCGGAGCTTGCAGCCCGCGCCATCAGAGATGTCGTCATCGTCAAGAGCGGTCGTCTCGTATGGCGTTGGCATGATCGCGGCTCGGACCGGATCGCGGCTGTCTACTCCTGTACCAAGAGTATCGTCTCGGCCTTGGTGGGGATAGCTGTCGATGACGGCTTGCTGAAGCTCGATACGCCGATTGCCGAATACTTCGAATGGCTATATGACGATAGAGACGAGCGGAAGGCTGCGATTACGATTCGCCAGCTGCTGACGATGACGCCCGGACTCACATGGCCCGAGTTCGACAAGCCGTATTTCCAGATGCGCCGCACGAGCGATTGGGTCGGGTTTATTACCAAGCAGCCGCTGGCTCACCCGCCGGGACAGACCTTTGCCTACAACTCCGGATGCTCGCACCTGCTCTCGGCCATCCTGACCGAGCTGTACGGCGAGCCGGCGCAGCTGCTGGCGGAGCGGCGATTGTTCAGTAAGCTGGGCTGCCGTGCTATACGATGGCCTCGTCATGGCGGCGTCAGCGAAGGTGGGGCGGGGCTGCATCTGGCCGCTGAGGATCTCGCCAAGTTTGGTCTTCTCTATCTGCAGAAGGGAGCATGGGACGGCGAGCAGTTGCTCTCGCGCGATTGGATAGAGCAATCGACTGCGGTCCAATCCCGAGGCATGCCGCAATACCAGCCGCCGATTTACGGCGAATATGGCTATCACTGGTGGGTTTCATCAGCTGCGCATAATGGCTGCTGCGATTTTTATTTTGCGCTCGGATACGGCGGGCAATATCTGTTCGTCGTCCCGGAGCTGGAGCTGGTGGCGGTCATCCGCAAGACGGTGCAAGGCAAGGGCAAAGCGATGCTGGCCAAGGAACTGCTGCTTGATTACATCATCCCGGCTGCGGGTCATACACCTTAGAGTCGGCGGGAGAGGAGCTGGGGACAAGTTGTGGATCATCGTCGTATCGGATACGCATATGCCAGCCAAGGCAAGCCAACTGCCCGAGACGCTTAAGCTCGGACTGCAGCGGGCGGATATAATCCTACATGCAGGTGATTGGACGAGTCTCGACGTGCTGGCGCAGCTCTCGAGTTATGCGCCGGTCTACGGCGTTGCGGGCAACAATGACGGGCCGGAGGTGGTAGCCCGCTTCGGCTACAGTCGGATCGTCGAATGCGGGGGCAAGCGGATCGGATTGGTGCACGGGCACGGGAGGTCGGGAACTACGGAGCGGCGCGCGATGGACGCCTTTAAAGGACAAAAGGTGGATGCGATCGTATTCGGCCACTCGCATGTGCCGCTTTGCAGGGAGCACAACGGCATCCTTATGTTCAACCCAGGTTCTCCTACGGACAAGCGCAGGCAGCCATCTTATTCCTATGGCGTGCTGCAGTTGTCAGGGGGGCGTATGCAAGGCAAGATCGTCTATTTCGACAACAAGCGTTAGAAGGGAGAAGCTGCCATGCATCCAGACTTCATCCGATTGCGGTCGCTGGAGGGCGATCTGAAGCTGTCGCAGAAAAAAAGCAGCTATGGCGTGACCGTATCTACACAAGAGCTGGTCTTCCACAAGCCGCATGTCAATTATCATATCAAGCTGGCGGATATCGTCAGCATCGTCCCCTTCGAAGGGCAGACCGAACGGCTCATCGCGCACAAAAACAAGCGCGAGGACCATGCGGAGTATATAAGCGCTACACCGGACACACAGCAATACCGGCTCTATGTGCGCGCGGCGATGCTGCATAACCGCAGCGGTCTGAAGGCGCTTGGAACGATGCAATTCGTCTTCCCGCTGCATCAGCGGATGATGGAGCTGATCGCCCGCTATAGCGGACTCAAGCGATTCGCCGAGTAAAGGAAGCAAGCCGCCGGCCCATTCGCAGGGCGGCGGCTTGACAACTGCGGGAAGACGTTGATTATTGCATAACTGCTCTCATATGCTCTACCGTGATCGACCAGTGGGAGGCGGTCCAATACTTTTGGCCGTCTCGCAGCAGGATAATCTGCGGCGACTCGTGCTTGACGCCTGTATCCTCGGCGATCTGATTGGACACCGGCCGCGACTCAATGACCTTGACGAGGGCATAGGTTGTTGTATCATCCGGATGCGCCTCCAGATATTGGTCGAACTCGGACAATGCATTGGCGCTGACCGGGCAGGTCGTGCTATGTTTGAAGATGACGACCGGTTGCTGCTTGGATGCGTTCAGCAGTTCGTTCCACTGCTCCAGGGTGTCGATTTCTTTATAAGTTGCCATTGCGATTCTCTCCTCCTCTTCGTACAGAAATCGTACCCTAATCATGAAAGAGATGCAAGCCAGGAGTTAACTCAAGGAGGTATGAGCCATGAATCTGATCGAACATCGCGGCTACCAGATCCAACTGATCGACGCCCGGGCGTCGGACAAGGCCGTTTTTCGCAGCCTGATGCAGATGTACTTGTACGACACCAGCGAGTTCAACGGTCAAGATCCGGATAGCCACGGCCAATACGATTACCCGGATCTGGACCATTACTGGACCGAGCGCGGCAGAAGCGAGGAAGGACGTATACCGATCCTGATTCGGATCAACGACCGCCTCGCCGGGTTTATGCTCATCAATCGGTTCAGCCTGTTGTATCCCCACGGTTCGACGACGCGCAATCTCGCGGATTTCTTCATTATGCGCAAGTGGCGAGGCAAGCGGATCGGGCGCATCATCGTCAAGGAGATTTTCGATATGTTCCCCGGTCATTGGGAAATTCGGCAACAGCAGGAAAATGAGAAATCGCAAAGGTTTTGGCGCAACGCAATCGGCGAGTACACCAACGACAGCTTCAAGGAAACGATCCTGAACGATGAGCGTTGGCAGGGGCCGGTCCAGCAATTTACCAACCTGACCCGGATTACTTGAGCCGCTGGATCGTCTGACCGATCCGCCGCAGCGCCGACGACGGTACGGACCGATGATAGAGGCCGCTTGAGCCTGCGAGGAGAGCGCTCAAGACGCAACTAACCAGCAGATAAAGCGCGCCGCCGCCGCCGAACAGCTCTATCCCCAGCGCAAAACAGGCCAGCGGTGCCCGGGCCGCGCCTGCGAATATCGACACCATGCCCACGCCGGCCAACAGTGCTGGCGGTGCGGACAGCATCCCCGCGAGGAAGCTGCCAAAGGCGGCGCCGATGACGAACAACGGCGTCACCTCGCCGCCAGGATAGCCGGAGCCCAGCGTCACCACGGTGAAGAGCAGCTTCCAGACGAATGCGTCGCCCTCGGCTTGGGCGTCAAACGAGCTGCTGAGCAACGGCAAGCTCAGTCCCAGGTAGTCGCGGCTGCCGCAGACATAAGTCAGCCCGATCACAAGCAACCCGCCGATGACGCTGCGCCAGACGATCTGAGGAACGTGCCGGATGAGCAAGGCGCGTAGACTTGCGAGCAATCGGACAAACAGACGGGCCAGCAAGCCAAACGCGACGGCTGCGAGAGCGACGCGGAGGAGGAGCCCAAGATCCGCAAACGGGACGGGACCGATCGAATAATGCGTGTGAGAAGCGCCCCAGGCAAGGGCGGTCACGTGGCCGACAAAGCTTGCTGTCAGGGCGGATAGCAGACGCAACGGCGTCAACACGCGAAAGCCAGCGACCTCAAAGGCGAATACAGCCCCTGCCACCGGCGTCCCGAAGACGGCGCCAAAGCCGCCGCTGATGCCGCAGAGCAGCAGCAGTCTGGACTCGGTCGGCGGGACGCGCAGCAGCCGGCCGATCCATGCCGCCAGGCTGCCCCCCAGCTGAAGGGCTGTGCCCTCGCGTCCTGCGGAGCCGCCCAGCAGATGCGTCATCCAGGTGCCGAGCAGCGCCATCGGACCCATCCGGAGGGGGATATCGCCTTCGCCGCCGCGGATGCTGGCGAATAATAGCGGATTGCCCTGAGCAGCCTGACGACCCCAGCGCATATAGATCCAGCTCATGCAAGCGCCGCCGACCGGCAGCAGCCAGAGCAGCCACGGATGGCCTTCCCGGACTGCGGTCACGGATGTCAGGACATGGAGGAACAGCGCGGCCGCCGTTCCGCAAGCTACACCTACAGCAGCGCCCAGGAGCAGGCGGATCGTCGCCGCGCCTAGGTTATTTTGTGGTTTCATCACATTTCAACTTCTTCCTCATGGTCGTGACGTGCAGTTGTTACCTATCCTACTCGCGCCCGGCGCCGGCGTCAATTCGCCTCCTTCGACATAACCTGACATGACTATGCACAGACTAAGGCATAGACAGGCAGGCGACAGATGAAGGAGGAGGTCCAAGATGAAGGTCAAAAAGCGCAGTCTATGGAAGCGGAAAATCCGATGGACGCCGCTCGTCCTGGGGACGATGCTCTGGTGCGCGTTCAGCTCCCCTCTATGGGCGGAAGAAGCTGCGAAACCTGGCGGCCCTGCGATCCAGGTCGGAAGCGCCGATCAGGGAGCAAGCTTGTACAAGCGGCATTGTCTCTCCTGTCACGGCACAGATCTGCGGGGCAAGATCGGTCCGGATCTGAGCAAGGCGGGCGCTCGCTACAGCGCCGACCAGCTCCGCGCCGTCATCGGCAAGGGACGCGGGGCGATGCCTGGCTTTGCCAAGCAGCTCTCAAGCGAGGAGATTCGAGCGCTCTCCATATGGCTAGCCGCACACAAATAGGACAGCCAGCCAAGGCGCAAGCCCCATCCCGGACATGACCGGTTTGGGGCTTTCTTCTGTTTTCAATCGGCGGACGATATGATACACTAACACGACAAACTGAGCAAACAGGTGATGAGATGGCTGAAAAGGATGAGTTGATACGCTTCGGAGTGTCCTTCCCGGCTCCCTTGCTGGAGACATTCGACGCCTATATCGAAGCGCAGGGCTACACCAACCGCTCGGAGGCGATCCGGGATATGGCCAGACGGTCGATCCTCGATGCCTCTGGCCTGCAGGAGGACGAGCAGGTCGCTGGCACGATCGTCATGGTCTATGACCATCACGTCAGCGAGCTGCCGCTAGTGCTCATGGAGCTGCAGCATGATCATCATGATGCGATCGTCTCGACGATGCATGTCCATCTCAATCACGACCAATGTCTGGAGGTGATCGTCGTACGGGGCAGACTGTCGAATCTCCGCAAGCTGAAGCAGCGGATCCAGGTGCAGAAGGGGGTGCTCTACGCCGAGCTGTCCGTCACTTATGCGGATGCCGCAGACGAACGGGCGGGCCATCCTCATGCGCATCATCGGCATGACGGGAAGCAAGCGTGAGTCGCTGTTTCGTCGAGCTGAAAACGGTGTAATGGTTATATGCCTGTGTAATGGGCGCAATGAATGAACGGAGAGGGGTTGCTATGATACATAACGCAAAAGGAATGAAGATCAACATACTAGCCTGGCTGGCGGCGGCGATCATGCTGCTGCTCGCTCTCGGTACGTTGGGCGCCACGCAGGCTGCGGCGAGCTCCTCGTATTACGGAGAGATCGTGGCCAGCTCGCTGAATGTGCGTGATGACGCCGCTAAGGATGCAGAGGTGCGCGGTTCGGTGAAGAAGGGCGATATCGTGCTCGTCACCAAGGAGTTCCACGGCTGGCTGGAGATCAAGCGTGGCAGTCTGGAGGGCTGGGTAGCGGGGTACTACGTGCAGAAGACGGACAAGCGGCCAGGTCAGACGGATACGGCTTCCTCCTCCAAGCCCGCGAACGCATCGAAGGGTTCGTCTTCCTCGAAGGGTTCGTCTTCGGTCGTGCTGGTCGATGCGCTCCGTATACGCGAAGGCCCAAGCACCGATCACAAGGTGACCGGCATGCTGTATCGCGGCGCGCCGGTGTCGATCCGCGACAGTGTCCATGGCTGGCTCCAGATCGTCTCGGGCGATGAACGGGGCTGGGTATCGTCGCAATATATCGGCGAGGGTTCGGCGGTCACTTCTACCCTCAATGTCACACAAACCTCCTCATCATCCGGAGGCACGCTGCGGGGCAAGGTGATCGTCATCGATCCCGGTCACGGCGGCTCCGATCCCGGTATGGTGGGGACGACCTACAAGACGGCGGAGAAGACGATCAACCTGAGCACGGCCAATTATTTGAAGGAACAACTGCAATCACTCGGCGCCAAGGTGGTCATGACGCGGACCAAGGATGATCAGAAGCCGGAGCTGCCGCGCAGGGTAGCGATTAGTCACGAAGCGGGAGCGGACGCATTCATTAGCATTCATTATAATTCCTCCGAGAAGAACAATTCCGGTATTTTGACCTTTTTCTACTCGGACCGCAAGGACAAGCCGTTAGCCCATGCGATTGAACGGCAGCTGGCGGGCGGCATCGGCCTCAAGAGCCACGGCGTCGCTTTTGGCGATTACCATGTGCTGCGGGAAAACCGCACGCCGGCCGTGCTGCTAGAGCTTGGCTTCCTGTCGAACAGCCGGGACGAAGGCATCGTCAAGGAGAGCGATTATCAGCGGAAAGCGGCAAGAGCTATCGCCAAAGGGCTGCAAAACTATTTCAAATGAATAGCTTGTTAAAACACAGACGCAGGGACCAAGGTCCTTGCGTCTTTTTCTCTTGTTTATAGGGGCATAAATTCGTGAGGCTAAGGAGAGACTACCGACAGAATATGGGACCGTTACTCGTCGCTAGCGGCGTAGCAGAGGGCGGAATATTAACCTGGGAAAGAGGGATTAGGATGCAAACCCGATGGCCTATGCGAGGTTTGGTCATGTTGCTACTGTGCGTCAGCCTTTTGCTTGCTGGCTTCGGATCCGGCGGAACCTATCACTTCGGCTTCAAGCCGAGCCGACAGGGCGAGCTGCCGTCGATCAACGAGGAAGGGTTCAAGGAGCTGCTGCAAAAGCACGGCGCCGTTTTTTTGGGCGACACGAAGCAAAAGGAGCTTTTCCTCACCTTCGATAATGGCTATGAGAACGGCTTTACGCCAAAAATCCTTGATGTGCTGAAGGAAAAACGCGTGCCGGCGGCTTTTTTCGTCACCGGGCAGTATATCCAGGATCAGCCGGAGCTGCTGCAGCGGATGGCGGCGGAGGGCCATCTGATCGGCAACCACTCATGGCATCACCCGGATATGACGACGCTGGGAGCGGCCAAAATCAAGGAGGAGCTGGAGAGAGTCAAGGAGGAGGTGCTGGCAATGACGCCGCAGCTGACGATGAGCTATCTGCGTCCGCCTCGCGGCATCTTCAATGAACGCGCCTTGGCCGAGGCGCGCAAGCTGGGCTATACGAGCGTGTTCTGGTCGGTCGCCTACAAGGACTGGGACGTCAATGATCAGAAAGGGGCCGCTTACGCGTACACACGGGTGATGTCGCAGCTGCATCCCGGTGCGGTCATCCTGCTCCATTCGGTATCTCGGGACAATGCAGAGGCGCTGGGCCGCATCATCGACGATGCCAGAGGGCAGGGCTATACGTTCAAGTCACTCGACGAGCTGCGCGTCCGCACATACTAGACAAGGGAGGCGAATCGACTTGATCTATGATTGTGCGATTGTCGGCGGCGGGCTATCCGGCCTCCAGGCAGCGATCCAGCTTGGCCGTTACGGCCACTCAACACTCGTCCTCGATGCGGCGGACGGCCGCTCGACGTGGTGCCGCAGCTATAACAATCTGCTCGGCTGGCCTGACGGAGTGAGCGGAGCCGAGCTGCGCCGCATCGGCGCTAGGCAGGCCGCGCAGCTCGGTGTTCATCTGGTCGAGACCTGGGTTGAGCATGCGGCTCGCGAGGCTGATAGGTTCGAGCTCGCCGCACGTGACGGCACGATCTACCGCGCGCGTCGTCTGCTGCTGGCGACTGGCGTGGTCGATCGTCTGCCGCCGCTGGATGGACTGATCGCTTGTCTCGGGATCAGTCTGTTCGTCTGTCCGGACTGTGACGGCTACGAGGTGAGAGATCGGCCGGCAGTCGTCATCGGGTCCGGCGATGCCGGCGCGGCGATGGCGATCAAGCTGACCTACTGGACCACGCAGCTTACTTATATCAATCATGAAGCAAGGGCAATATCCGGGACGTTGGCTGAGCAGTTGCGGCAGCATCGCATCCCGATGATCGAGGGACCGGTCCTCAGGCTGAGGACCGAGAGCGAGCGACTGCTCGGTCTGGAGCTCGATGAAGGCAGCTATATCCCTGTGGATCGGGGATTCCTGGCCTTTGGCGGCAACGAGGTGCGCTCTGGACTCGCCGAGCAGCTCGGCGTCGAGCGGCTGGAGAACCGCCACATTCTGACGGACGCCCGCTCCAAGATGACGTCGGTCGCCCATGTATGGGCAACCGGCGATGTCGGCGTCCATGCCGAGCAAGCGAGTATTGCGATGGGCGAGGGCGTTCAAGCGGCGATCTGGATGCACAAGAGCTTGCTCTGACAACTTTACTCTTCCTTCCTGCTGCACGTATCGTATATAATAAACTGATCGTGCCTTAAGCTGGACGAGGAAAGGGGGAGCCAATGGACAAGCCGCAAGCCACAAAACCGAGCATTCACAGCCGCCGCAAGGCCTATTCCTGGCTCGGCGTCGTTATGCTGCTGCTGCTCTCCATTCCTGTCACCGCGCCTGCCCCATCGGCCGAGCGGAGCGGCGAAGCAGCCGATCATCCGATCATGACTACGCCAAGCGAGAGCGGCTACCTGATCGCGCCTCGACTGCTGCAGCCGCAGAAGCAGACCTGGACAGGCTTCGGCGCGCTCATCGTCGCCATCGGGGTCTGGTATTACCGACCGACAGCGATGCGACTGCATCATGACGATCGCGCGTCGATCGCGATTGGATTAGTTATGCTGAAGCTGGCGCCGATCAAGATGACATCGACTTACGTGAGCCTCACCGGGAAGACTCCATCAAGCCTGAGCTGCATTTGACCTATTACGCTTGGATGTCTATTCCATTGAAAGAGGAGAACTCACGTTTATGATTATGAAGCGTTTGATTGCATTTCTATTGACTGTCTTGATCTGCCTTGGCATCGTAGGGGCGACCTCGCCGCATATCGTCAAGAATCTCAGACTCGGCCTTGATCTGAAGGGTGGATTCGAGATTCTGTATCAGGCGACGCCTGTCTACGAAGACGGCACCGTGACGCAGGAAGCGCTGCGCGAGACATCACGCTCGCTGCAGAGCCGTGCTGACGCTTATGGCGTTTCCGAGCCGGAGATTACGCCGGAGGGCAGCGATCGGATCCGCGTCCGCATCGCAGGCGTCAGCAATGAAGAAGAAGTCCGCAACATTATGAAAAAGCCAGCCGAGCTGACATTCCGAGGACCGGACGGCACGATTGAGCTGCGCGGCATCGATTTCGTCGAGGGAGCCGCACGCGTCTCCTACAACCAGATGAATCAGCCGTACATCCAGATCGAGGTCAAGGATGCGGCTAAGCTGCGCGATGTATCGACACGATTGCTCGGCAAGAATCTCTCGATCTTCCTCGACGAGCAGGAGCTTTCGGCACCTCGGGTCAATTCGGTCTTGCCCGATGGCAAGGCGTCGATCGAAGGCAACTATACGATCGAGGAGGCTAAGGAGCTCGCAGGCATCATCAACCTGGGTGCGTTGCCGCTTAATCTAACCGAGCTGTATACCCAGTCCGTCGGAGCGACGCTTGGCCAGCAGTCGATGACGCAGATTCTGCTTGCGGGCGGCATCGCTTCGCTGTTCATCCTGTTGTTCATGCTGTTCGTCTATCGCTTGCCGGGCCTGATCGCCTGTGTCACCTTGATCGTCTACAGCTGGGGCATCCTGTTGCTGTTCTACTGGATGAAGGCGACGATTACGCTGCCTGGCATCGCGGCCTTCGTGCTCGGGATCGGGATGGCGGTCGACGCCAACATTATCACGGCCGAGCGGATCAAGGAAGAGATGCGCAGCGGCAAGAGTTTGGCTTCTGCGTTGAAGACCGGCTCCAAAATGTCGTTCCGGACGATCCTCGACGCCAACCTGACGTCGATCGTTGCAGCCGCTGTGCTGTACTTTATCGGTACCGGCGCGATTCAAGGCTTCGCCTTGACGCTGATCCTAAGCAACATTCTCAGTATGTTCACGAACGTGTCGTTCTCGCGCTTGCTGCTCAATCTGCTGGTCCGCAGCAATATTGTCAAGAACCCGCGGCTGATGGGCGTGAATCCGAAGGATATTCGCACGCTTGCCGAGAGCAAAAAGGGCGAAGATCCTTACTACAAAATTTACAATTTTGTAAAGTTGAAAAATCCGTTTTTCATCTTCTCATCGGCGGTTACCGTGCTTGGCATCGTTGTCCTGCTCGTGGCTAACCTGAACTACGGCGTAGACTTCAAGGCCGGTACGAGTCTGGATATTACGTTGCCGCAATCGATCACCCACGACGAGGCAGAGAAGCTGTTCGAGGAGTCTGGCTTTGTACCGTCCTCGTTCACTGTAGGCGGCACCAATAATGACCGGATCTCCGCTCGCTACGAGCAGATCCTTGATGCCGAAGCGGGTGAGGTGAACAAGATCGTCGGCGCGTTCGAGACCAAGTATGGCGACGGCGTTTCTCGCGAGGAGAACACCGTCGATCCCGGAATTGCCCAGGAGCTCGGACTGAAAGCGATCATCGCTGTCCTGATCGCCAGCATCGGGATTATCTTGATTATTATTTTGCGTTTCGAATGGCGCTTTGCGCTGGCGGCGATCATCGCCTTGTTCCATGACGCGTTCTTCGTCGTCACGATATTTGCTGTCTTCCGACTCGAGGTCAATCTGCCGTTCATCGCGGCCGTACTGACGATTATCGGTTATTCCATCAACGATACGATCGTTATTTTCGACCGCGTGAGGGAGAATATGCGCTTTGCCAAGATCAAGACCTACGACGATCTGAAGCAGCTCGTCAATGTGAGCGTGTCGCAGACGTTGACCCGTTCCATCAATACGGGCATCACGGTGCTGATCGCGTCGCTCATTTTGTTCCTGTTCGGCGGAGAATCGATCAAGCTGTTCTCGCTTGCGATGACGTTAGGGATGGTATTCGGTATCTATTCCTCGATTTTTATCGCTTGTCAGCTCTGGCTCGTGTTCAAGAAAAATTCGATCAACAAGCCTGCACCGTCCGAAGAGACCACGACTTAACTCGTTTGCATGATCCTTCCGTGTCCGCCGCTGGCTGGGCCGGAAGGATTTTTTTTCATTGCATGAAACTTCCTGATGAAGTTAACCGTCTAATGTGTAGAGATAAAGAGAAGGAGTCAGTCGAACGCAATGATAAAGAAGGGTTTGCTCCTGGCATTGGCTATGAGCATAATGTTGGGGACGTGGATGATTGTTTTCCCCCAATCTGTAATATCTCATAAAGGCTGTATGGCTTGGGTGACGGCCAAAAACAAATATTTTGCCCTGACCCATGTCAATCCAAGCCAGCAGTTGCTGAAGGCCAGCGCAAGCGCTGCGGCAGGACCGGAGCAAGTACCTGTGCTGATGTATCATTACATCGTCAGAGCCGGACTCAATTATGAACCGAATAACAATTCGATGATCAACCTCGAAGCCTTCGAGGCCGGCATCGACTATTTGCATGAGCAAGGCTACTATACGGCGACATTGGAGGAACTGGAGCGTTATGTAGCCGGCGAGCTGACATTGCCTGAACGGACCGTCGTGCTGACCTTCGATGATGGGTACGAAAACAACATTATTTATGCTTATCCGATCCTCAAGAAGTATGGCTTCAAAGCTTCGCTATTCGTCGTTGGCACGAATATTCAGGAAGAGACGGGCCAGTTTGACCCGGCCCAAAAAAGCTTCTTGTCGCGCCAGCAGATGGAGGAAACACGCGATGTGTTTGAATACCACAGTCATTCCTACAATCTGCACTACAAAAAAATGCTGCACTGCGGCAACGAGTATGGGGCGGGCATGAATGAAAAGCTGCTGGTCGACGATATCGCGAAGATGAAGGAAGCGGGCATCGACACGCCATATTTTGCTTATCCGTATGGCGACTTCCGACAACAGATGGTTTACTATCTTCGCGAGTCCGGCTATCGAATGGCGTTTACGGTCCGCCAAGGCTTCGTGCGGCCGGGAGATAATCCGATGCAGCTCAATCGATTGACCGTAACGACCAACACCTCGATGGCCGAGCTGCTGTCGCCTGCAGAGGTTGAGCCTTAGCAAAAGCTGGGGTACAATAGGGCGATGAAGGAGAGTGAGCCGAAGCGATGCAATGGAACGGAAAGATGAAAAACCGGATTACGGAGCCGCAGCAGCTGCGAGCGCTGGTAGGGGAGCCGCATGAGGCGGTGATCAAGAAATCGATCGATCGGGTCGACGAGCATGTGCAGGGGTTCCTGGCGAAGTCGCCGTTGTTCTTCCTGTCTACCACCGACCAGCGAGGATGGTGCGACGTATCGCCGCGTGGCGACGAGCCCGGCTTCGTCAAAGCGCTGGATGAACGCCACCTGATCTATCCCGAGCGTCCGGGCAATCGGCGGATCGACTCCTTGCTCAATCTGTTGGACAACCCGCGTCTCGGGATGCTCTTCATTATCCCGGGACTGCAAGAGGTGCTGCGAATTAACGGGCGTGCGACGATAACCGATGATCAAGAATTGATCGCTGCGCAAACGTTCAGCGGCAAGACGCCCCAACTGGCCGTCATCGTCGAGGCCGAGGAGTGCTTCATCCATTGCCCGCGCGCGCTCAAGTCGGCCAAGGTATGGGCGCACGAGGACTGGCTGGCGCCAGAGGAGCATCCATCGGTGCAAGAGATGTTCCGCGCGCATCTGGCCATCAACGGCATGACGTTGTAGCGGTTCGATGGGCGGGGCAAGCGCCAACGCAAAAACCGCCTCCTGCGAGGCGGTCGGTTTGACCAGCTAATTCAAGACCCGGCGAGCGGTAACATAGCGGTTGTTCCAATAGTTGGTGTTCATATCGGAGAGTACGACGCCTTTGCTGCTGGACGTATGGAGCATTTTGTTCTGTCCGGCGTAGACGCCGACATGGCTGATGCTGCGACCGTTGGTTTTGAAGAAGACGAGATCGCCCATGCTCAGATTCCCTTTCGCCACCTTCATGCCTTTGGTGGACTGCGCTGACGAGGTGCGCGGCAGGGCGACGCCGTTTTTCTTGAACAGATATTGGGTAAACGATGAGCAATCAAAAGCGTATGTAGATCCGCTAGGAGCGCCCAATCGATAAGGAACGCCGAGATATTCCTTGCCGCTCTTGATCAAGGCTTCGGACTGTGGAGTGGCAGCTTCCGCTTTGGAAGCGCCTGCTGAGAAAGACGTTATCGTAAGGGTAGCGCACAAGGCGGTGACCAGGGCGCGTTTCACAAATTTGAAGGTGTACATAGCTCTAGGTGTCCCTCCGTTTATCGCAAGATTGATTTGACCAGCACTAACTATAGCACACATATAATTGTAAATTTATCCCACGAAGAACTTGCACGCAAGAACAGCAGGGGGATGCTTTGGTTTATTAAATTCGTATGAGAATGTTCTCATCTTTGATTCAGACCGTCTCGACAAAAAGGACATCCGCCCCAAACACAGGCGAATGTCCTTTTTGTCGATCGCGCACAGAACGCTGCAACATGGCCCCCTTAGCGACCTCGCAGCTCGAAAAACTGGCAGTTCTGACGGTCATAATAGGCGATATCGCTGACGCTGCTCTGCGTGACGACCAACGAATCGTCGAATCGGATAATCTTCGCCCGAGCGTCCACCAACTGATCGTCCTTGAATACACGGATCGAAGCGCCTCGCTCAAGCGCTTCGGCAAAGTCGGCTTCGGTTTCCAGCCGTCTGACCTGAGACATCGCTTCACACCACCTTGTCGTGCTATCTAACAAACACCTTCTATTTTAACATAGTGCAGGCTCTCAGGCTTCCCTCAATATCCCGTGACCGTAGGCTTTATTTTGAGGGCAACCGGAGACTATAGGAATAGGACGGCGGGGTATGGTATAGTAGTAACAAAAACCGACGGAGGTCCATGCTATGAGCAATCTGCCGGAAGAGCAGCTGCAAGAGGAGGGGATGGCTTGTCACGCCGAAGGCGCACGCATGAGCCATCACTCGGAGAAAGTCAAGACGAGTCTGACCAACCGGCTCAGCCGGATCGAAGGTCAGGTGCGCGGAGTGAAAGGCCTCATCGAGCGCGATGTCTACTGCGACGATGTGCTGAACCAGATTGCCTCGATTCAGTCGGCGTTGAACGGCGTCAGCAAGCTGTTGCTTGAGCATCATCTCAAAAGCTGCGTCATGGAACGGATTCAGGAGGGGGACATGGAGGTCGTCCCCGAACTACTGACCACAATCAACAAATTGATGCGCTGATCGGATGCTGTGCGTCACAATTGGAAGAAGGATGACATTGACCTTCCAGTGCTGCGGTGGTACGATTGATAAAATTTACCTACAAGCACCCCATTATAAATAGGAGAGGAATGAAGCGTGCATGGCCAAGTATTACACCGAGCCGTCCCGAACGTTTAGTGAATTCCTGTTGATCCCTAGCCTCACGACGAAAGACTGCACGCCTCAAAATGTGCAACTGAAGACGCCTCTCGTCAAGCACAAGCGCGGCGAGGAGCCGGCGATTGCGCTTAATATCCCGTTTTCCTCGGCGGTCATGCAGTCGGTATCCGATGACAAGATGGCGGTCGCGCTGGCGCGCTGCGGCGGCGTCTCCTTCATCTTCGGCTCGCAATCGGTAGAGGACCAGGCGCGTATGGTGAGGAAGGCCAAAGGCTACAAGGCCGGATTTGTCGTCAGCCGCTCCAACCTGACGCCTGAGCATACGCTGCAGGATGTGCTCGATCTGAAGGAGGAAACCGGACATTCGACCGTAGCGATCACCGCCGATGGCACGCCGAAGGGCAAACTGCTCGGCATCGTCACCAGCCGCGACTACAGACTGAGCCGGGATGCGCTGGACAAGCGGGTCGAGAGCTTCATGACGCCGCTAACCTCGCTCATCTACGGACAGTCCGGTCTGACGCTCTCCGAGGCCAACGATCTGATCTGGGAGCATAAGCTCAACTGTCTGCCGATCGTGGACAACGACGGCAATCTCGATTACCTCGTCTTCCGCAAGGACTACGACGCCCACAAGGAGAATCCGCTGGAGCTGCTCGATCACAACAAGAGCTACGTAGTCGGCGCGGGCATCAACACCAAGGATTATGAAGAGCGCGTCAGCGCGCTCGTCGAGTCGGGCGTCGATATCCTCGTCATCGATTCGTCTGACGGCTACAGCGAGTGGCAGCGCGAGACGATCCAGTACGTCAAAGCCAACTTCAATGTGCCGATCGGCGCCGGCAATGTCGTCGACCGCGAAGGCTTCCTCTATCTCGTCGAATCCGGCGCCGACTTCGTCAAGGTCGGGATCGGCGGCGGCTCGATCTGCATTACGCGCGAGCAGAAGGGCATTGGTCGCGGACAAGCCTCGGCAGTCATTGAGGTTGCGGAGGCGAGAGACCAGTATTACCAAGAGACCGGCATCTACATTCCGATCTGCTCCGACGGCGGCATCGTCCATGATTACCATATTACGCTGGCGCTGGCGATGGGCGCGGACTTCGTCATGATGGGGCGTTACTTCGCTCGCTTCGACGAGAGTCCGACACGCAAGCTCAAGGTAGGCAACAACTTCGTCAAGGAGTTCTGGGGCGAAGGCTCCAATCGGGCGCGCAACTGGCAACGCTACGACTCAGGCGGCAAGAAGGGTCTGATGTTCGAGGAGGGCGTCGACTCCTATGTGCCGTATGCGGGCAGCCTGCGCGAGAACCTTGATCGGTCGATCGGCAAGATCAAATCGACGATGTGCAACTGCGGCGTCAAATCGATCAAGCAACTGCAGGACGAGGCGCGCATCACGCTCGTCTCCGAGACCAGTCTGGTCGAGGGCGGCGCGCATGACGTCATCCTGAAGGAGAACACCCTCTCGGGCGAATAAGGTTCGCTCTCTTGTTCCAGCTACGGCGCAGCCGCGATCCTATCGCGGCTGCGCTTTGCTGTTGCAGGGCAGCGCAACAATTGCAATGGCCCCTGCGGCAGCGGTACAATAACAGCATGCCATGGATACGAAGACGAAAGTCGGGCTTAGGAGGGTGCAGGATGGAACTGTGGTTTCTCGGAACAGGGGCCGGCAGGCCCGTAAAAAATAGAAATGTGACGTCGATGGCGCTGCGTATGCCAGAGGATCGCGGAACGTTCTGGCTGTTCGACAGCGGCGAGGCTGCGCAGCATCAATTGATGAAGACGCCGCTTAAGCTGAGTCGGCTGGAGTGTATCTTCATCACCCATATGCATGGGGATCATACCTTCGGCTTGCCCGGCATCCTATGCAGTCGGGCGTTTCTGGGCGGCACCGAGCCGCTCAAGCTGTTCGGACCGAAGGGGCTGAGGCAGTGGGTCGAGCTGACGCTATCGATGACCGCTTCGCATCTGAGTTATGACATTGAATATTACGAAGTGTCGGAGGGCGTCGTCTACGAGGACAAGAGCTTCCTCGTAGAGGCGGCTCCGATGCGGCATCGGGTCGAATGCTACGGCTATCGCATCGTCGAGAAGCCGCGCAGCGGCAGGCTAAAGGTGGAGCTGCTGCGCGAGCTCGGCATCCGTCCGGGGCCGGACTATGGCCGGCTGAAGCAAGGCGGCTCACTGACCTTGCCGGACGGTCGGGTTATCCGCTCGGAGGAGGTCACGGAGCCGATGCTGCCTGGACGGATCGTGACGATCCTCGGGGATACGAGTCCATGCGAGGGTGTAGGCGTGCTGGCGCGGGAGGCCGATGTGCTCGTCCATGAGGCGACATTTGTCGCCGCGATGGATGACAAGGCAATCGAGTACGGACATTCGACGACGCATCAAGCGGCTGTAGCCGCACGGGATGCCGGGGTGCGTCAGCTCGTGCTCACCCACTTCAGCACCCGCTATGACGATGAGGAGGTGCAGGCATGCGAGGCAGAGGCAGCGGAGGTATTCCGCCCTGTGCTGGCGCCTCGCGACCTGACGATGCTGCCGATCCCGCGTCGCGAGCCGGGGTTGGTCCATAGAGCGAATCCGGAGGGATAGAGATGGCAAAAAACAAAAAGCCTGTTGCACCGAAGCGACAAGCAGATAACGGCGGATCTACGCTGGCAGACCTGCTGAAGCCTGAGCTGGCCCGCAAGCTGAAGGAGGCCTCCGCCACCTGGAAGGCGGAGGAGGAGGCAGAGCGGGCAGCCCAGCGTCAGCAAGCCGAGCGAGAGCGACAAGAAAAGGAAAAGCAGATGGAGCAAAACTTCGGGCATCTGCTCGGCAACAGCAAGCTGAATTGGCGAGACTATAAGTAGCGGATAACCGTCGCATCCAGACGGCTTACTCCGACGACGAGCGGAGCCTCAGCGGCTCGCGGGGCAGCTCAAGCGCCAATCTGGCGGGACCGGACATGGCGTCGCTTCCGCTAGCGGAGCGGCGTTGCTCCGGCTTGGCGCCGCCCCAATGCCATAGCTTGTCCCACAAGCTGCGCTTGCGTATCGGGGACGGGTGCCGCACCGATCGCGGGATCGCCACGCAGCTCCAGTCGGACAAAGGTTCGTCCGGCTGTTGCCGCTCTGGCCTCTGGGCTGGCGGTGCGCTGGCGGCGGGCTGCAGCGTGGCCTGGATCAGCTCTTCCAGCGCCAACGCCGGGGCCAGCTTGTCGCCGCCCATCGACGTGCCGGGCAGAGTGCTGCCCTCCGTCTTATGTTCGAGCGGGAGCGGGACGATATCTTCGAGGGCAGGGGTCGCAGCGTGTGCAGCTGCGACCTTTTGGGCGTCTGCTGCCTGCGCCTCTTCATGAGGCTGAGGCGCTCCTGTCGGCTCGGCTCGCTCTTGCGTATGGGCTAGCGGGACGTTGGTCTGCTCCCGAGCGGCGAGTCTGGCTTCGAGACGTTCGATGCGCTCGCGCAGCTCCAGCTCGATACGTTGTTGCTCCAGGATCAGATCATGCAGCATTTTCATGGACAATCTGGGGGGCTTGACCGGCTGTGGGACGATATGGGGTGTCATCATACGGCCTCCTTGGTTACCAGATTTGGCGGTTGCCCGCCTAGCTGCTCTCAGCATAATACAGCTGCGGCGAGGAAGCTGTCGAAGCCCGCTGTCAAAGCCGATCTATTTGGGACGAGCCTCGCTGTTTGCCGCCGAGTCTCCCATTGTGTTTTCCGTTCGAGCGTGAGATAATTCCCCTTTAGGCGTGTCGATGCCATATGTGGCGCACGCCGGATGTGGAGGCATGGAAGTGAAGAATTACCCTTTTGACTATGACCCCGCCGCTCCATTCATACAGCAGGCTGCCGACTGGATCGCCGATGTGTTCTATGAGCTGCTGCCGGAGGCGGGGTTCGAGGTGCGGGATGAGCAGATCTATATGGCCTTTCAATTGGAGCGGGCCTTCGCCGAGAAGCGGGCGATCTTCGCGGAAGCGGGTGTAGGCACGGGCAAGACGCTCGTCTACCTGCTGTATGCGGTAGCGTATGCGCGGTATATGCGGCAGCCTGCGATCATCGCCTGTGCCGACGAATCGCTTATCGAGCAGCTAGTGAAGCCCGAGGGCGACTTGGCCAAGCTCGCTCGTCATCTGGATCTGGTAGTGGACGCGCGACTCGGCAAGTCGCCGGATCAATATCTCTGCTTGGTTAAGCTGGCGGCGGCGGCGGATCAGCCGGACGGCGAGGCGTATGAGTCGATCCGCGAGACCTTGCCAGAGTTCGTATATAAGCCGAAGGCGCTGCAATCGTTTTATGCCTATGGCGATCGCAAGGATTACCCGCATCTGAACGACGAGCAATGGGCTCACATCAATTGGGACGCCTTCCAGGATTGCTTTGTCTGCGACCAGCGGCATCGCTGCGGACAGACGCTCTCCAGAGACCATTACCGCAAGGCGGCTGATCTGATCATTTGCTCTCATGATTTCTACATGGAGCATGTCTGGACGTATGAGGGCCGCAAGCGCGAGGGTCAGCTGCCGCTGTTGCCCGAGCATAGTGCCATCGTCTTCGATGAAGGCCATCTGCTGGAGGCAGCTGCGCAGAAGGCGCTGACCTACAATCTGAAGCATGATGTGTTCGTCGCGATCATCACTCGACTGCTCGAGGGAGAGGTCCGCGAGACGCTGGCGCTGCGTATCGAGGATGCGATCGAGCAGAGCGACTTGCTCTTCGATGTGTTCGCCAGCCGCGCGACTCCGGTAGCTGGCTCCGAGCGGCTCTCGATCCGCGTCGACGACATGTTGAGGCGGGAGATCGAGCGCTTCCGGGAGCTGCTCTCGGCGATTGAGGAGGAGTTGGTGTTCGAGAGCGGTCTGTTCACGCTGAATGAATATCAGCTGCGGATCGTCGAGGAGCATATCGAGATGATGCAAAAGGCGTTGCATTTGTTCGCGCGGCCGGAGCTGCCGATCTGTTGGGCGACCGAGAGCGTGAGCGGCCTGGCCGTGGCGATTATGCCGAAGGCGGTCAAAGAGGTGCTCCGCGAGCGTGTGTTTGCGACGCCGAAGCCGATTGTCTTCTCTTCCGCGACCTTGTCCGTCGATGCTTCCTTTGATTATGTCGCGGATAGCCTGGGGATGACCGACTATTTGTCGTTTTCGGTGCCGTCACCTTACAACTACCAAGAGCAGATGGAGGTGCGGATGCCGCGCTGGCAGGAGGGCGGCGCCTTCCGCGAGAAGCTGGCTTATGCCGCGGAGCGGATCGCCGCCAGCGGCGGTCGGACGCTGCTCTTGTTCTCCAGCCGCGAGGAGCTGAGGCGATTCGCGCAGGCGATTGACGGCGAGCCCTCCTGCAGCGGCATCCGCTTCTACATCGAGGGCGAAGGCGAGATCAGCGAGCTGATCCGGCGGTTTCAGCAGGAGGAGACGAGCTGCCTGTGCGCTGTCAGCCTATGGGAAGGACTCGACATTCCCGGGCCGTCGCTGTCGCAAGTGATCGTCTGGTCGCTGCCATTCCCGCCGCAGGACCCGGTCTATATGGCGAAGCGGGAGAGCGCGAGCGATCCGTTCGCAGAGGTTGATCTGCCGTACATGCTGCTCCGTCTGCGTCAAGGGCTGGGACGCTTGATTCGCAGCCGCGACGACCGGGGCAGCGCCGTCATTTTCATGGAGATCCAATACGAGTTTACCGCTGTCCAGGACCGGATCGCCGCGCTGCTGCCCGCCGGCCTCGCCACAGTGGAACAGTAGACCGCGCGATGCGCGGTTAGCTTATGCGATTTTTCGCACAAGTTCAGAGGCGCGGGCGTTTTTGGCAAGACTTATGCGATTTTTCGCACAAGTTCAGAGGCGCGGGCGTTTTTAGTGAAACTTATGCGATTTTTCGCACAAGTTCAGATGGAGTCGGCGTTTTTAGGGAAACTTATGCGATTTTTCGCATAAGTCCAGATGGAGCCGGCGTTTTTGGCGAGACTTATGCGATTTTTCGCACAAGTTCAGAGCGTGCGGGCGTTTTTGGCGAACTTTTGAGGACAGTCTGACCACGCCTAAAAGTTATGTAAAGCAAAATGGGGTTGTGAAAGTGTCCAATAACTTACGTCTAGCCACGGCGCATCGCTCTGCGATGCGCCGTTTCGCCTTGATTTATAAGAATTCATTTGTTTCACGTTTATAAATGGGCTTCTAAATCTCTGACAAAGCTCTCCGCACGTCCTAAGCAGACGACGGAGTTGTTTTTGCTTGTGAGAGAAAGTTAAGCCGTATGAGAAATTCTTAATCGCTGTGCCGACGCATTATCCGCTAAGATGTGCGAAGAGTGTTCACAGGAGGGGATTAAGAATGGACAAAAAAAGATGCCTGTTCTGCGACGAGCTGGCGACGGTCGAGACGAAGGGGGCGTATGAACGTTATCAGGGCTGCAACTGTGCGCCGTATCCTCATTATTATCATCTGCATGCCGAGAGCGTAGAGACGCTGAGCCGACTTTCTTACCAAGAAAAGCGCCGGCTGTTCCCGCTCGTATCCGGCTATATACGCGAGCTGACCGATTGCGAGGAGAGCGTGTCGCTGAATCATGATGAGGTGCAGGCGATTGCGAATTCGCCTCGCATCCCGGTGACGACCGAGGAGAAGGGAGGGCGCTTGCTGCAATATCTGTATCGGCATGCTGGCGGTCCGGATGTGCCGGTCGTGATCGGCAAGCTGTCGGCCAGCTACAATCTGACCTATGCCAACAATTTGCAGGAGATGGTCTATCTGATCGAGCGGTTGCGCGAGGCCGGCTCGCTCATCCGCGAAGGCCATAGCCTCGGACTGACGGAGCAAGGCTGGCGCGAGGCGGCGGAGCTGTCCGGCGGCCGCAAGCTGAAGCCGTGCAGCGTATTGCTGCCCAACGACGAGGCGCTGCATGGCGAATGGGAGCAGCATATCCTGCCTAAGCTGGAGCAATGCGGCTATTTGCCGGATCTGTTCAATGGCCGGACGCCGGACAAGACCGATCATTCGATCGCCCGGCTGGCGGACAGCAAGCTGGTCATCGCCGATATCAGTCTCGCGGCGGTCGAGATCTATTATGCGGGCGGGTATGCGGCAGGTCTGGACATCCCCGTGGTCTGGACGATCCATCGCAGCGTGCTGGAGGAGATGCCGCTGCATTCGCGCGCGATCCGGCCGCTCATCTGGGATACGACGGAGGAGCTGGGCGTCATGCTGCAGCAGCGTCTCGCCGCTGCAGGCGCATAGCGCATAGGCGTAGCGGCATTGTGCAGGGTATATCTTTGGGAAGAAGCAAGCGATGCTGCGCAATTGCGGTTCATGCATTCGAGGTTGACACACTTGGATTACAACTGTAGTATGTAATTATGAAACGATGACTACAAATGTAATCAAAGAAGGTGTGAACATGAAGACGATCCCGCGTATCTCCGAATCGGAGTGGGAAGTGATGCGCGCGCTGTGGGCGGACGCCCCGGCAACGGCCAAGGATGTGATCGACAGGCTGTCCGGAAGCACGGACTGGAGTCCGAAGACGATCCGCACCTTGCTCGGACGGCTGGTGCAAAAGGGGGCACTGACGTATCGCGAAGACGGCAAAAGCTATGTGTACACGCCGCTGCTTAGCGAGGAGCAATGTCTGCAAGCCGAACGCCAGTCCTTTTTGCGCAAGCTCTACGGCGGCGCGCTCAAGCCTATGCTGACGCATTTCCTGTCGGAGCACAAGCTGAGCCGTCAGGAGATCGAGGAGCTCAAGTCGCTGCTCGACGACAAACAGGAGGACAAGCGATGAGCACGGCGCATGGTTGGTACGCGTCTTGGCTGTCGCTGGTCGGGCAACTGAGCGAATCGTGGATCGGCTGGCTAATCGAGGCAACCGTCTGGGCCTCGCTCGTCATCGGTCTGATCCTGCTGACGCGACTGCTGCTGGGAAGGCGGCTGCCGGCTGTCTGGCTCTATGTGCTCTGGAGCGTGCTGCTGCTGCGCCTTATCATCCCGTGGACGCCGGAGAGCCCGCTCAGTGCGGAGCGGCTGCTGCCGCATCAATGGCAAGCCTTGTACATAACTGGCCCAGCCGCTACGATATCTGCAACGATCGATGAGCGCTCTTCTGCAACCCCGAGAGGGAACGATTCGCTCACGGCATCGATGCCCGGTGCAGCGGCATCGGCGTCCCCAGGCGCAGCAGCCGCCAACGATGCAACCATGGGGACTGTTGCCAGCGAGACATTGGCGGGTGGCAGCACGATGACCGAGATCGCAGCGCAGCCGCAGCGCGTGCCGCTGGCCTTGTGGCTGGCGCTGGTCTGGCTGCTCGGCTGGCTCTACTGCTCAGGCCGTCTGATCGTCCATGTCCGCTCGGCGAGCCAGCTCCGCAGAGCGGCTGGTCTGCGGACGCCCGAGCATCTCCAGCAGCAGTTGGCGGCCTGCGCGGAGGAGCTGCAACTGCGCCGCTATCCCGAGCTGCGTGTATCGGCAGCGATCGCTTCGCCCGCGCTCGTCGGCGTGTGGCGGCCGATCCTGCTCGTGCCCGAGCCTCAGCAGCTGCAATTGTCTGCCGAGCAATGGCACTACATCCTGCTGCATGAGCTGGTCCACTTCAAGCGGCGCGACGCCCTTGTCAATTGGCTGATGGCCTTGCTCGTCGCCGTACATTGGTTCAACCCGCTGCTCTGGTACGCTGCCCGGCAGATGCGCGCCGATCAGGAGCTGGCATGCGATGCGGCGGTGCTGCGACGGATCGCGCCTGAGGCGACATCGGTCTATGGTCAGGCGATGCTGGGACTGCTGGAGCAGACGACGCGCCGACCCGCGCCTTCTCTGACTGGCTTCGCCGCTGGCTACCGCGAGCTCAGACGGCGTATCGATCGCGTGCGGCGTTATCGCCGCTCCCCGCTAGGGTGGTCGATCGTCGGCGTGCTGGCGATGCTGGCGATCGTCGTCGTGACACTGACGCGCGCGCCGGGCGACCGCGTCGGGGCGGACGATGTCATGCGACTGGAGATGACGGAGCGGGGCAGCATCCGTCTGGAGACCAATGAGGTGGACCCGTCGGTCGCCCTGCTGCCGCGAGTCGAAATCGACACGGTGCTGGCAGAGCCCACGGGCGTTAGTGATCCCGCTGAGCTGGCTCCGATCGTCGTCGATCGGCTGCCTGAGCCGATCGACGCCGGCTGGGCAGGCTTCCGGGCAAGCACCGGCTACGGCGACCAGGGCGTGCTGTTACTGGCGCCGCGTCACTGGATAGCTGCAGCGGCAGAGGTGGCGGCAGACGGCACGATCCGGGTCGAGCTCACAGATCCTCAGGATGCTCGGCATCGACTCATCTATACGGATAGCGGCAGCTGCCAGGGATGCGCTGCTCCCTTGATCGAGACATATTTCACTGAGCCGTCGGTCAGCGGATCGACAGAGCAGCTTCGCTGGCGCAGTCGGGCGCTCGAGGGCAGCCTGCTGCGCTATGAGCTGGAGCCTAGAGACGCGGAGTACCCTTCCGCCGGCGTCGCCTACAGCGATATCGACCGGCGCAGCGCCGACGACCCGGGCGCTCGCTTCCGGCAGCTCGTCTACGAAGGACCGGCCGGTCTGGACGCGCTTGGGCGGGAGATGCTGGACTACTTCGAGGCGCGTCAGCAGATCGGCGAGTTCCTGTATGTGCCGGATCGCGAGCCGGTTGCGGTCTCGGAGGATGGACGATTCGTCTTGTACGGGATGGAGCAAAGCGAGGGGATGTATCTTGGCCACCGTCTGGTCGCAGATGGGAGGGAAGCCGTCTACGACTGGTCGTCGCTGATCGGCGAGACCCGTTTGACCATAGCGCGGCTGGATGGCCCGGATAGCGAGGCCAGGCTCGTCGTTACGGCGATGATCGGCAGCGGCACAGGCGGCGGCGTCGAGGAGGCA
>NZ_BFBX01000034.1:38344-51230 GCF_003851045.1 Paenibacillus sp. 598K
GCGTCGAGGAGGCACATGTGATCGATCCGGCGACGATGGCCGAACTGCCGATCGACGATCCGCTAGAGGCGATGCGCGCCGCGATCCAGAGCGAGGTGTCGACTCGGGAGGGGCGCACATTCATTGGCTGGACGCTGAATGGCGAGGCCGGCGAACGCGTGCTCGACTATGAGCTTCACGCGCCTAACGAGGAGCTGCTGTTCGGCAGCCATGTCTATTATACTGTAGGGGAGCATGGACTGTCGGCAGAGCTGGTCGCCGGCGTCGGCATCAATGAGTTTTTCGGCCGCTTCGTGCTCGATTACGGGTATGACGGCAGCCGCTATACCGTTCGGAACATCCGGTACGTACCCGATTGAGGCTGCGGCCGCCTGACAGTCTCTACAGCTTCCAGGACTTGTCCCAGAGCGGATAGAGCCAACGCACGCCCTGAGGGGTCAGCGTATCGGCGAGCAAGTGCGACGCATAAGCGGCCGTCGCGACGAGGGCGAGTCCTGGAAGTTGGAGCGTCTGCTCCAGCTGCCAGCCGATCCAGCCCCAGGCCGCCGTTGCCCATATCGTATGCGTCAGCCCCCTGTGCTTTAGCCAGGGGGCTATCGCGATGTACAGACCGAGTCCGATCAGCCACGACAGCTCGTCCTGCAGGCCGTAATAGATCATCCCTGCGCCGATCGCGCTCACCATCGCGTTGCGGATGACGCCTTGCCTGGCGATCAGCCCGAGCAGCATCAGGGCGAGCGCGGCGACGATCAGCTCGGGGTAGATGAGTCGGTCGAGAGCGTAAGCGCTCAAGGCGACGACGCTGCTCGCCGCGCCGGCCCAGACGACGAGTCCGCGCATGAACTTAGAGGCGGCGGTCAGCTTGCGCGTCAGCAGGCTGGGCGCGTCCAGATCGGCGCTCAGCGAGGAGAAGGCGGCGACGGACAGCATCCATGCCGCCGACTGCGGCTCGTATGCACCGTAGTAGGCGACGCCGGCGAGGCCGACGACCGTGCCAATGGTCAGGTGAGTGCGGCCCTTCATCGCTGCTCCGATCCGCGATTCGGGAGCGCGGCGACCAGATCGGCGCAATGCCCGGAGAGATCGTCGTTGCCGAACAGGCCCAGCACGGTGAATAGCAGGTCGTCAGTGATGTCCCGCGCCTCCTCCGGGACGACAGTCTGCCGGATCGCGTCCAGCAACGCGGGACTGTCTGGCTGCCCCGGATAAGCCTGACGATATACGTTCAGCGGGTCAAGCCCCTTGTTGACGCACCATTGGGCAAAGACGGCGATCATCGTCTGTTCGTCGTCGCGGAAGCGCGCGATGATGAAAGCTTCGTTTTCTCTTTGATTCATTGCGGATTCTCCTTTATAGTAGCCTATAGGATCATAGCATCATTCGGCGCGGCCCGCCAGAGGCTCGCCGATCAACTGTCAGCGAAGGAGCAAGATCGATGGACATTACAGGACATGAGATTGAATACGTCAAGGACCCGTTCGGGATCCTTGAGGGCGAGCGTTACGAGGCGCTGCTCACGGTTGATATCCCCGAGGATGACGAGCTGTACCGGGAGGCAGGGGTGAAGATTCGCGTCATCTATCGGAAAGCGGCTGAACGCTCGGGCATCGTCCAGTACGAGCTGCTCGAGGCCGGGAGCGGCGCATATCTCGATTTCGAGCTGGAAGAAGAGGAACTGGCCGAGGTAGCCGCCTATTGCGAGGCGCATTGCCTGCCGGAATGACGGGAGATTCATATTTTTTTTGAATTCTTGATTAAAGGCATAGGAATATGTTGTATTTAGCGTTATAATCGAGGTTGGACATCTCTAACAGGCCCTGCGCGCCTCGCAAGGAAGGGCCGAATCTTATGGGAGAAGGAGCTTTTTTACGTATGGAAAAATCATTGATCTTTGGACACAAAAACCCGGATACCGACACGATCTGCTCGGCCATTGCCTATGCAGATTTGAAGACGAAGCTTGGCTTTACTGTAGAGGCAGTACGTCTGGGCGAGATTAACGGCGAGACTCGCTTCGCGCTGGACAAGTTCCAGGCCGAAGCGCCGCGCCTTATCGAATCGGCTGCGGCCGAGGTTGGCACGGTCATCCTCGTCGACCATAACGAGCGTCAACAAAGCGTCAGCGACATCGACAGCGTGCGCGTGCTCGAAGTGATCGACCATCACCGGATCGCCAACTTCGAGACGAGCCATCCGCTCTACTACCGTGCCGAGCCTGTCGGCTGCACGGCGACGATCCTCAACAAGATGTACAAGGAAAACGGCATCGCCATCGAGCCGAACATCGCCGGTCTGATGCTCTCGGCGATCATCTCCGACTCACTGCTGTTCAAGTCGCCGACCTGCACGGACCAGGACATCGCTGCAGCGAAGGAACTGGCCGAGATCGCTGGCGTCGAAGCTGCTGTATACGGACTGGACATGCTCAAGGCGGGCGCCGACCTGAGCGATAAGACGATCGCCCAGCTGCTGTCGCTCGACGCCAAGGAATTCCAGATGGGCAGCAGCAAGGTCGAGATCGCTCAAGTAAACGCGGTCGACGTCAACGACGTGCTCTCCCGTCAGTCCGAGCTGGAGGACGCCATCGCGGCGATCATCGAGCAGAAGGGACTGGACCTGTTCGTGCTCGTCACGACAGACATCCTGAACAACGACTCGGTCGCGCTCTCGCTCGGTCGCGCCGCCGCATCCGTCGAGCAAGCGTATAATGTCAAGCTGGAGAACAACACCGCCCTGCTCAAAGGTGTCGTCTCCCGCAAATCGCAGATCGTACCGGTGCTGACGGAGACGCTCAACAAAGCGTAAGTGATACCATGCGGCACGACGCGTACGCCGTGAACACAACGCAACACAACGCGCGTTCGCGGACCGCGCTTGCATAGGAGCAAACAGGCCAGGCTGCCTTGACGGGCAGACTGGCCTGTTTGCGTGGTCAGAAGGTTCGCGCAGCACGTGGCCAGTCCTGGCTGTGGCGCGCATCAGATGCCTCTTCGAAGCGCCTTCTTGGTCGCTTTTGACGATCGCGGACATGCTGACGAGTGAGAACAAAATGTGACAATTTGGGTCGAAAAAGCAACAAATGCCGGTCAGTTGCGTCTATACTATGTCGATGTGTCGAGAAAGCCGGTCTGGACTCGTTCGTATAGCGAATAATGATGTGCAATTGGAGGATGGATATAATGAAAGGCTCTACAAAATGGTTGATCGCGATATTGGCGGTGGCGCTCTGCCTGCCGGCGCTTCAAGCAAGCCCGACATTGACAGCCGCAGCCGACATTGAGATCTATCTGGACGGTAATCGCGTGCCAAGTGATGTATCGCCATACATAGTCCCTCGAGTAAATGTTACGATGGTGCCGCTGCGCGTCATTAGCGAATCGCTGGGCGCATCGGTCGATTGGCAGCCCGCCAGCAAAACCGTCGCGATCCGTCAGTCCGGCACCGAGATCCTCATGAAGAGCGGCGACCGGACCGTTAGCGTCAATGGCGCCAGCGTCGGTCTCGATGCGCCGGTCGAGCTGAGACAGGGCCGGGTATCGGTGCCGCTGCGATTCGTCGGTGAGCAACTGGGGTTAACGGTCGAGTGGGACCCGAAGACGCGCTCGGTGCTGCTCTTCAGCGGCGGGTCGACAGCGCCGCAGCCAAGCGAGCCCGGCAATGACGAGCTGCGAGGCGTATGGGTGTCGACCGTCTACAATCTGGATTGGCCCTCCACCGGCAGCTATGGCAAGCCTCAGGCGCAGCAGGCGGAATATGTGAAGCTGCTCGACGAGCTCCAGGCGATGGGGATGAATGCGGTCTTCGTGCAGGTGCGGCCGTCGGCCGATGCGCTCTATCCGTCCAAGCTGGTCCCCTGGTCCAAGTATCTGACCGGCAAGCAAGGGCAGGACCCGGGCTACGATCCGCTGGCCTTCGCCATCGAGGAGGCGCACAAGCGCGGTATGGCATTCCATGCCTGGTTCAACCCGTTCCGCGCGACAGTCGACGGCAAGACCGAGGGCCTCGCTCCGAACCACGTCGTCCGTCAGCATCCGGACTGGATCGTCCAGTCGGGCAACAAGCATTACATCGATCCAGGCAATCCGCAGGCGCGCCAGCATATCATCGATGCCATCATGGAGGTTGTCGCCAATTATGACATCGAGAGCGTCCATCTCGACGATTATTTCTACCCGTCGAGCGGCGCCTTCAACGATGACCTGAGCTTCCTGGCCTACAACCCCGGACAACTGGTCGACAAGGCGGAGTGGCGGCGAGATAACATTAATACGTTCGTCAGCGAGCTGGACCAAGCGATCAAGGCGGCGAAGCCGTCCGTCGAGTTCGGCATCAGTCCGTTTGGCGTCTGGCGCAATCAGTCCGTCGATCCGAGCGGCTCGGCGACGCGAGCAGGCGTCACCGCTTATGACAGCATGTCGGCGGATGTACGGACGTGGATCAGAGAGGGCTGGATCGATTATGTCGTCCCGCAGCTGTACTGGAGCATCGCCTTCCCGGCGGCGAGCTACGATATCCTCGTCGATTGGTGGATGCGCGAGGTCGCTGGCAGCGACGTCGATCTCTATATCGGCCACTCGCCCTATAAGCTCGGTACCGCTGAGGCGGGGTGGCATGCGGCGCAGCAGATTATCGACCAGTTGCAGTACAATGCAGCCCGTGCTGAAGTGAAGGGCTCGATCTTCTTCAGCGCCAAGGATCTGCGCAAAAATCCGCTCGGCATCGCCGACGCGCTGCGTAGCTATTATCGTGTCTCTTGACAGGAAGTAGTTCCAGACTGTGTTATCAAAATGCCGAAGAGGCACGGAGTCGGTCTTCCGTCTGAGATTTTTCTGTCAAAAATGAAACTTTACCAGATTTTGTGCGTCTAATGGAGTGGCTATTCAGAGGCACTAGAGAAACCAGTATACAAGTCGAAGGAGTCGAAGTATGAAATCATTCAAATCACTTAAATCGTTTGTGGCTTTGTCCATGCTTGCTGTTCCGTTGTCCGCGTTTCCTGCTGTGGTAACTGCCGAGGGGACGGGAGCACATCAGCTCCAGCTCCAAAAAAACAGCGCGGTTATGATCCATAACGGCGAGCAGGTGCAAGCGGCGCAGCCGATTATATTCAAGGATGGCGCTTCGTTCGCGCCGCTCACCGGCTTCGCCAAAGTATTCGGCTACAAAACGAGCTACATCCCCGAAACCAAGGAGTCGATCGCTACAAACGGCGAGATCGAATATCGCTTCGTGCCCGGCAGCGCCGTCATCAAGGTGAACGGCGAGGAGGTGACCTCCAGCGGTCCGGTCCATATCCTGAACGGCTCGCTGATGGTGCCGATCCGTACCTGGTCGCAGCTCTCCGGCGCGACGCTGTCGCTGGTCGGCGGCGATATGGTGCTGAAGTGGGAGGACGCTGAGGAGGCTACGGCCGAGTTTGAGGTGCAGCCGAGCCGTATCTATGCTGGCGAGACCACAGTCAGCTATATCGACAAGGCGACGCATCCGAAGGGACTGACCTTCATCGACGAGCTGTGGCAGGGGCGCGAGGACGTCTTCATGACGCCAGGCGAATATACGATTACCCGCACCCTGATGGACGAGGAGGGCGTCTGGACGGAGCCTTACTCGGTGACGATTAAGGTCGAGCTGCCCAACCAGCCGCCGGTAGCGGACTTTACGACCGACAAGACGGAGTACCGGATGGGCGAGAAGATCAACTACACCGACACGAGTACGGATGACAACGACGACATCGTCGACGCCAAGTGGACGAATCAGAAAAACGCCTTCTTCGAAGCAGGCACCCATCCGGTGACGCTGGAAGTAAAGGACGGCGAGGGTCTGACCAACTCGATTACCAAGTACATTACCGTCACCAATGAGGTCCTCTATACGCGTGAGGAATTCGGCCGGATCTATACCCAGCCTGGCGATTTGTACGACACGACGGGATCTGCTGTGCTCGACTACCGCTCGCTCGACTTTACGCCGATCGACCAGCCGGCACAGATGATCCGCAGCAACTCGCCGGAGACGCTCACGGAGCCTGGCGTCGTCTATGACGATCTGGTGCGCGGCGATACCCGGTTCCTGATCTACAACGACAACGGCGCTCAGCGCAACTTCAAGATCTATGTGCTCGCGACCAACAATAATTCCAGCAAGGTCGACATCGACATTACAGCTTACGGCAAGGGCGGACCGCATCAGTACTCCACCAATGCCGGCAAAATGTCGACGCTGCGCTACCTGAATTCGTTCGCCGATCCGAACAGCTACGGCTCGCTGACGCTCGCTCCGGGCGAGACCAAGGTCGTGCTGCCGGAGATGAGCGACATCTCGATCAAGCCGGCTCAAGTTTTCTCGTCCTACTTTGATGTGTCGCATACGGCCAATGTACGCTATCGCGTCGTCGTCGTCGAGGAGAAGGACGACCCGATCCAGACGCTGCCGATGCTGCGCAACCTGCCTGTGGACAACAAGCATACTCGCGGCACCTTTACGGCGGCTGACCGCGTCATCGAGCTGAATCAGCTGCTCGGAGCGGATGAGAGCAGACTCGTCATCGGCGACGGCAAGATTGACAATTATCTGTACGGCATCGACGCGATGACGGGCAACCTGATGCTCAACATCGGCAACTTCGGCGTCATCTACAAGCTGGTGCTGCCGCGCGTTGCGCCGAATACGGTGATCGGCCTTAATGCGCGAGGCGGCCATTACACCGGCGGCTTTATCGTCAACGGCGAGATGGTCGAAGTGACCAAATATAGCATCCTTAAGGATTCCAATCAAGTCGGCGTCCTGCATCGCACAGGCAACACGGAGGAGAAGGTCGAGATCCTCTTCACGTTGGCCTCCGGCAGCAACTTGCCGATCAACATGGTGTTCCTGCCGATTCCGGCGGAGCGTCCGTAAGCCGATCTCGTAGAGAGTACAGCAAGAAGCCTTCCAACCCGTTAGAGGTGGAAGGCTTCTTGTTTTGTGGCGGAGCTTCGGTGGGTAACACTCCGACGAGAGCCGACGATTGCGTCGTCGACAGGCTTAGCTGGCAGCCCTTAAGGTTCGACCGGCGCTTGTGTCCGCTTGATGAACAGCGAGATGACGACCGCTGCGCCAGCGAATACAAGGGCGACGGTAAAGGCTTGCTTGACGCCGGTATTGAGCGCCAGCGCGGCAGCATTAGCCGGCAGCGACGTCGCGTGGTCGGCGAGGTAACTCTCTTGACCGGCGTTCATGATGCTGATGAACAGCGCCACGCCGATCGCCCCGGCAACCTGCTGCAAGGTGTTGAGGATCGCGGTGCCATGCGGATAGTACCGTCGCGGCAGCTGATTGAGCCCGTTGGTCTGCGTCGGCATCATGATCATCGAGATCGCGACCATCAGCAGGATGTGATAGAGCACGAGCGTCGACTGCGTCGTCTCCAGCGAGATGCGGGAGAACAGGAAGGTGACGACGAACAGCAGCAGCGCGCCCGGGATGACGAGCGCTCGCGGTCCGAACTTGTCGAACAGCTTGCCGGTGATCGGCGCGAGGAAGCCGTTGAGTACGCTGCCGGGCAGCAGGAGCAATCCGGCGGCGAACGTCGACAGGACGAGCGCGCCCTGAAGGTAGATCGGCAGCAGCATCATCGTCGCGAACATGCTCATCATCGCGATGATGAGCAGCACTGTCGAGATGGCGAACATCGGGAAGCGGAACGCCCTGAAGTCGAGCATCGGCGTCTCCGAGCGCAGCTGGCGCCAGATGAATAGCGTCAGCGCGATGGCTCCGGCGATCATCGACAGATACACCTCGGGACTGGTGAACTCGCCGCTCTTGCCGGCGCTGCTAAAGCCGAAGACGATACCGCCAAAGCCGATCGTCGACAGGATGATCGAGAGGACATCGACCTTGGGCCGGGTGATCGTAGAGACGTTCTTCAGGTAGATCGCCGCGAAGACGATCGAGAAGATCGCAAACGGCAAGACGAGATAGAACAGCCAGCGCCAGTCCAGATGCTCCAGGATAAGGCCGGAGAGCGTCGGACCAATCGCCGGCGCGAACATGATGACCAGACCCATGCTGCCCATGGCAGCGCCGCGCTTCTCCGGCGGGTAGAGGACGAGGATCGTGTTCATCATGACCGGCAGCATCAGACCGGTGCCCATCGCCTGGATGAGCCGACCGATCAGCAGCATCTCGAAGCCCGGCGCCAGCGCGCATACGAGTGTGCCGATAGCAAACAGCACCATCGCGCCGAGGAACATCTGTCGGGTCGTGAACCATTGCACTAATAGCGCCGTGACTGGCACCAGGATACCGACGACGAGCAAGTAGCCGGTCGACAGCCACTGGATCGTCGGATAGCTGACGCCCAGCTCGACGGTGAGCGGCAAAAAGGCGATGTTGAGCAAGGTTTCGTTGAGAATCGAGAAAAAAGCGCCGATAATAAGCGAGATCAGGATCGGCAGCCGCTTGATGTTGCCCAGGTCCTGCGTCTGCGGAGCGGCGCCCGCAGTTGTCGTATTCAAAGGTGTTCCTCCTATCCAAGCTTTATTTAGTTGCCCCGTGAATAATTATAAATGTATAACTATTATGAATCAATAGCTATTTTGTCAAACCTATGTTAAACTTTATTTAAAAGCTGTAGGAGGGCGGGAGAAGCAATGAGAGACGAAAAATTGCATGAGCTGACGGAGCATTTTACAGTCATCATCCCGCTCTTGCAGCGACAGATTTTCGACAAGATGGTGCTGCCGGACTTCGCGCCCAAGCGGATACCGCCCGCGAGCTATCGCGTGCTGATGCTGGTCGATGAGCTGGGCAGCGCTATCGTCTCCGAGCTCTCCGCCCGAATGAATATTACACGCTCCAATATGACGCCGCTCCTCGACAAGCTGGAGAAGCATGAGCTGATCAGGAGACGGCCTTGCGAGCAAGACCGACGCAATGTGTTCGTCGAGATCGCCCCGGCGGGCGAAGCGCTATGCCGCTACTATCAGAAGCAGATGGCGCAGCGGTTCAAGGATATGCTCGGTGGACTGGAGGACGACGACCTGTATCAGCTCTCGCATCATATGGGGCGGTTCAAGTCGATCCTTATCAAGGCAAGCGGCGAGTCGCGGAGCTAGCTGTAGCTGCTGCTCGTCGAGCCGGGAGGATCAACAATAATTTGGATGCGCATACATGACTCGATTGCTAAGGGAGGACTAGCAGATGATTATTAGAACCGTGGGCGATGAGATCATCATGACCGAGCAGCACCAGCATGCGTTGCTCGCCGGCGAGCTGGCTGGCCAGTTCCGCAGCTCGCTGTTCGGCGACGCCGCGCGCCGCGACGAGGTGCTGCTCGCCGTGCGCCAGCATGACAGAGGCTGGCGCGTGCTCGACGAGACCCCCGTCTGGAACGATCGCGACGAGCTGCCGTTCTCATTCCAGGATTATCCGATGCTGCCCAAGCTGTTGATGTATACGTCCGGGATCGACGAGGTGGAGGCGATGAGCGGGTATGCTGCGGTGCTGTGCAGCATGTATTACAGCTCCTTCGAGCCGATCCGCAAAGGCGAGGAGCCGGGGACGCGCGCCTTCCATGAGGCGGAGCTGGCGCGTCAGGAGCGGCTTCTCCGCTGGCTCGGCCATCCCGATCAGGCGCTGCTTGCCCATCATTACGAGTTGTTGCAGCTATGCGATGGCTTGTCGCTCTATGTTTGCTTCAACGAGGCGGGCGTCGCCAAAGCGCAGGAGCATCCATGGTATCGCGAGCGGGTAGGGATGCTTGGCGGCTTGACGTACAGCGCCAGCTGGCAAGGCACAGATTCGGTTGTCGTCTCGCCAAGCCCGTTTGCCCGGAGCTTCCGTGCGACGCTACGCTGCAAGCGGGTGGCCAAGGCGGACCGGGAGCGGCTCGGCATCGGCGAGGCCTACAAGCAGACGCCGTACACCGAGCAGACGATTACCTTTCTGGCGACGCCTTGAGCGGAAGCTCACGCCTCTACCAGAGGATGAACGCGGCTACGGCGGCGAGCGCCAGACGGTAGTAGGCGAACGGCGCCAGCTTGATCCGGTTGATCAGCTTCAGGAAGAAGCGGATCGACACCAGCGCGAACACGAAGGCGCTGACGAAGCCTGCGGCAAAGAAGGGCATGTAGTCCATCGTGAAGTACTGCCAGTTTTTGAGCAGCGACAGCAGGCTCGCTCCGAACATGATCGGCACCGCCATGATGAAGGTGAAGTCCGCCGCCGCCCGGTGGCTCATGCCGAGCAGCACGCCGCCCGAGATCGTCGAGCCGGAGCGGGAGAAGCCGGGCCACATCGCGATGCACTGGAAGAGGCCGATCAGGATCGCCTGACGATAGGTGATCTGATCAACGCTGATTGCTCTGGGCTCCCGCGGACGGTAGCGGTCGGCGAACAGCATGAGTAGCGCGCCTGCTGCTAGACCGATGATGACGGTCCGGGCAGAGAACAGATACTCATCGATATAATCCTCGAACAACAGCCCCAGCACCGTTGCCGGCAGCAGACCTGCGACAATGTGGGTCAGTCGCAGCCGGCTCCCGCCAGGAGAGCCGGATGGGCGGTCGCTGCCGGAACGGCTGCCCAGCCAGCGCCCCAGCCCCAGCAGATCGATAAACCGCTGGCGGAAGACGATGACGACAGCGAGCACCGACGCCAGTTGGATGACCACCTTAAACGTATTGGCGACGTACTTCGTCAAGACCAGCTCCGATTGCAGCCACATATCATCCACCAGGATCATATGCCCCGTAGACGAGACGGGCGCAAACTCGGTCAGTCCTTCGACCATCCCGAGCAGCACCGCCTTCAGCAGTTCGATAATATTCATCGTATGACTAGCTCCTTAGGAGGATTGGGATTTGCGTCTCTTGCGGATGTAGAGAACCACGATCGCGATCGCGCCGATTGCCAACGCCGCATAAACGATGTTGGAGTAGATGTCCATATAGTACAGGACTTGCTCCCAGGAGTCGCCGAGGGCGGCGCCGATCAGGACGAGGATCGTATTCCACGCGAGCGTGCCGATCGTCGTGAAGAGCAGGAACAGTCCGAACCGCATGTTGGACATCCCGGCAGGGATCGAGATGAGGCTGCGGACGAGCGGCACCATCCGGCAAAACAGCACCGTCCAGTAGCCGTAGTTGTCGAACCAGGCGTCCGCCCGACGGATGTCCTCGCGCTTGATGCGCAGGATATGCCCGTAGCGGTCGACGATCCGCTCGAGTCGCTCGACGTCGATCAGCAGGCCGATGCCGTACAGGATGACGGCGCCGCCGACCGAGCCGGCCGTAGCAAAGGCGATCACCCCGGGCACGGTCATCCCGGTGTTCGTCGTCATGAAGCCGCCGAAGGTGAGGATCACCTCGGAGGGGATCGGCGGGAACAGGTTCTCGACGGCGATCATCAGCAGGATGCCCCAGTAGCCGTATTGCTCCATAAATTGCGTAATCCATTGTTCCATAGCGCACCTCGATTCGCGTAAATTAATGCCAGGCTCGGCGCAAGTGTCGCCAATAGCGGTTGCGGATAAACAGGAAGTACAATACCTGCGCCGCGATAAAGCCGGCGAGCACGCCGATCAGTCTGTCGGCTACCGACAGGTAAAAGATCTGCTGGAGCGCGAGGAAAGCAAAGCCGCTGTGCACAATCGCCAGGCCAAACGGCACAAAAAACAGCCAGCCGATCTGAAGCGTGACGATGCGTCGCAGCTCGCCCTCGGTCATGCCGAGCCGAAGCAGCGTCTCGTACTGGCGACGGTCGTACTCCAGCTCGGCGTACAGTCGGAAGTACAGGAAGCTGCCGGCGGCCAGGAACACGACTCCGCCCATAAGCAGCGCGATAAACAGCATCGTGCCGTACAAGCCGCTGCGCGCCTCGAGCAGCGTGCCGCTCACGGCCAGCGCATAGGGCGCAGCCTCCTCATGCCGCACCAGTCCGTGATCGGCGAGGGCGGCAGCCAGCCCGGCAGTCTGGCGAAGGTCCGCCACATAATAGCCGGTATAGCGCTCGCGGGCGCTGTCGTCGCGGAGCCGCTCTATGAGCTCGTCCGCCACGACCAGTCCGCTGAACTCGCCGATCGACGGCTCTGCACGATTGGTCACGAGATGGTCGGGCAGGATGACCGTATCGGTATAGCCGATCTCCTGCAGCACGAGAGGCTGATCCGCCAGCGTATAGCTATCTGGTAGCGCGTACGTATGCAGCGATCGGACATCGAGCAGCGTCCGGTCGCGCTGCGATCCGAGCATGACGAGCGCTTGCGTACCGGTCAACGGGGGATGGATAATATCCGCCCTGCTGAGCCGCATTGCTGCGGCATAATCGCGATAGCCGATCAGCGGCAGCGGCCGGCTCACCGAGCGATCCGCGCTCGTCTCGACGTACTGGATCGGCAGCGACAGCCGGTCGGCCGCGATGCCGCGAGCCGCCAGCTCGGCCTCGATCCGGGCGAGCTCCGCCACGCCGTCGTGACCGACCTTGGCCACATAAGCGACAGCCGCCGGATAGTCGGCCGTCAACTCCTCGGGGATCGTCGTCACGGAGGCAAAAAAGCCGACCGAGCAGAGCATGACCGCCGAGAGGATCGTCACGAGGAAAAACATCCGCGCATGGTCTTGCAGCCGATGGGCCAGGCCGGCGATGACGATCATATGCCGACCGCGCCAGAAGAGCGGCTTGCGCCGCTTGAGCGATGCGATCAATGCCGCGCTAGCTTGCGTGTAGAACAGATAGGTGCCGCAGATCGCCATCGCCGTCACCGGGGCGACGCGCGAGTAGATCGATGCACCGTCGGCCGTCGCGGCCAGCGCATAGGCGGCGCCCAGCAGCGCCAGCGCCGCTACGGTGAGCCAGCGAGAGTAGGGCGGCACCGTCTTGCTGCGGCGTCCGGCCAGCAACTGAT
>NZ_BFBX01000034.1:51333-56992 GCF_003851045.1 Paenibacillus sp. 598K
CCCCAGCCGATCCTGCCGCAGGAGCAGCGAAGTGCAGGCAGAGATCGCCAGGAACAGCAAGGCAAAGGCGGCGGCGGTGACGAGGATGACCAGGCCATCCGCATAAAAATCCAGCTTGGCGACGCCCAGCAGACGGGCGCCGATCATAAGGAACAGCTTGCTCGACAACAATCCGGCGAGCAGGCCGCCACAGACGGCCGCCAGACCGATCAGCATCTGCTCCAGGAAGATCATCCGGTGCAGCTGGCGGCGCGTCATGCCGTGCAGCTGCAGCAGTCCGAACTCGCGCACGCGCGACCGTAGAAACGAGCGTACCGAGTAAAGGACGAACAATAGCGCGAACAGATACATAAAGCCAGCGGCAAACACCAGCGTTCGCCAGGCGCCGTCGTAGGCGACGCCGCCCTGGATCGCCGGATGATAGATGAACAGCGCGCAGATATAGAACACCGTCACGGCAAAGGCGCTGCTCAGGAAGTAGGCGGCATAGGTGCGCCGACTGCGCAGGACGTTAAGGCAGGCGAGTCGGGTTAAGGTCATGACCGTCCCCTCCGAGCAGCGATAGCATGTCGATGATCCGTTGGAAGAAGGCTTGCCGCTGGCCGCCGCGATACAGATCATGATAGAGACGGCCGTCCTTGATAAAGACGACCCGACTGCAGTAGCTCGCAGCGACCGCGTCGTGGGTCACCATCAGGATCGTCGTCTGTTCCGAGTCGTGCAGCGAGGCAAACGTCTCCATCACCTCGCGGGAGGCGCGGGAGTCGAGGCTGCCAGTCGGCTCGTCGGCAAGCACCAGCTCCGGCCGATGGATGATCGCCCGAGCGATGGCGGCGCGCTGCATCTGGCCGCCGGAGAGCTCGTAGACGCGGCGGGGCAACAGCTCGGCGATCGCGAGCCGCTTCGCTACCTCGGTCAGACGCGCCTCGATCTCCGGTACAGGGCGGTTGTCGAGGGTGAGCGGGAGCACGATATTTTCTGCGACGGTCAAGGAGTCGAGCAGATTGTACTGCTGGAATACGAAGCCAAGACGACGGCGACGGAACAGGGCCATCTCATCTCGATGCATCCTGAGCGGCTCCGCGTCGCCGATCCGGATACGGCCGGCGGTCGGCTCGTCGATCGTCGCGATCGCATGGAGCAGCGTCGTCTTGCCGCTGCCGGAGGGGCCCATAATGCCGACGAATTCGCCGGGTTCGATCTGGAGCTGCAGATTGTCCAAGGCCCGATGGGCGTGATGGCTTTCGTAGATTTTGGTCAAGCCGGTTATCTCGACGAGCGCCAAGCGCTTCACCTCCGAGTCAGATTCAGTATAAAACGCGCAAGCCTCAAGTCGCCATGGGTTAAACTTACAGCCGCCTTACAATATTGTAAGGCGGCTGAGCGAGCGTCGTCGGTTGCGAAAAAGCCTCAGAAGGTAATACGGACTCGCGTGCCCTCTCCCTGCACCGAGGCGATCTCGATCCGGTGCCCAAGCTTGTCGCAGATCTGGCGTGCCAGATACAGTCCCATGCCGGTCGACTCGGCGAAGGCGCGGCCGTTGGTCCCGGTGAAGTAAGGGTCGAAGACGCGAGGCAGATCGGCGTCCGGGATGCCGACGCCTGCGTCTTCCACCTCCAGGACGGCTCGTCCTGCTTCCGTCCAGGTGTGGAAGCTGATCACCGCGTTGTCCGCTATGGTGTAGCGTACGGCATTGGTGAGCAGCTGCGTGATGACGAAGACAAGCCACTTCTCGTCGGAGACGACGGTTACCCCCGCTGCTTCCGCCTCCAACCGGGGGGAGAGTCGATTGCGGATGAACAGCCGCCTCTGATCGGAGACGATCCGGCGGATCAGCGCCCCCAGCTCGAGCGACTCGACATGCAGATCCTGCTCGAAGCTGTCGAGCCGCGCTGTGTAGAGCACCATGTCCAGTCCCTTGCGCAGCTTGTCCAGCTCGTCGCCGACCGCCGAGCTCTGCGGATCGTCCCGCTCCTGCAGCAGCAGATGGATGACGGAGAGCGGCGTCTTCATCTGATGCGCCCATTGGTTGATGAACTGGATATGCGCCTCGATCTGGCTCCGATAGCCCAGCAGATCGGCCTGATAGAGGCGGGCTTGCTCCTGCAGCAGTCGGTGCAACGCCTCTGGGAGCGGCGAGGGCTGGAAGCTGCCTGGGGATGCGCTAAGCGCCGCCAGCGGCTGCTCCAGTCTTCGGTAGAAGGTGCGGTTGGCCGCATATCGGTAGCCGAGATAAAGACATAAGGCGGCAGTGCTCAGCAAGACGGCATAGAGGCTGATCGCCGGCTTGCGATAGCCGTCCAGCCAATAGATCAACGTGATCAGGCCGAGCTGCGCGATATACAGGACGAAGAGCGGCAGTTGATCCTTGAGGAACAGTCTCATCCTCGCGACTCCCATACCGGCAGTAGTCTGTAGCCGGCGCCGCGTACGGTCTGGATCGCGCCGTCGATCTCCAGTTGCGCCAGCTTTTTGCGAACGCGATTAACATACACATTCAGCGTATTGTCGTCGACGAAGGCGTGCTCATCCCAGATCCGCTCCAGCAGCCGATCGCGGCTCACCAGCTGCTCGGGACGCCGCAGCAGCTCGTCGAGGATCTGGCTCTCGGTATGGCTCAGCTCGATGCGACGATCCCGCAGACTGAGCTGGAGACGCTCGCAGTCTAGCGTCAGCCCGGCGACGGTCGTCGTGCGGTCGCTGCCTGCGGCATAAGAACCATAGGCGCGGCGCAGCAGACTGCCGACCTTGGCGGTGACCAGCTCGTAATCGAAAGGTTTCGTAATATAGTCGTCCGCGCCGTTCTCCAGCGCCATCACCTGATCCATCTTGCCCTCGCGGGCCGAGAGGAACAGGATCGGACAGGTAGAGCTGCGTCTGATCTGGCGGCACCAGTAGTATCCGTCATAGCGCGGCAGATTGACGTCCATCAGCACTAGATGGGGGTCAAAGGCGAGGCATTCCTCGCCGACATGCTCCCAACTGTGGACACGGCCGATCCTGTGGCCGAAGCGGCCGAGATGCTCGCCCAGCAGCAATGCGAGCTGAGGATCGTCCTCAACGATAAAAATGTTGTACATGGGATAGACTCCTCGGTACAGCCGTCAGCCGACTCGCGTGGGTGAAGGGCGGAGGTCGGATACCGACGTGCGGCAATCGATTTTCTTCCATTGTAGCAAGTGCAGGCACGCGCGTCCATGTTCGGGCCATCCCGGAGGGTTTTACAATATGTCAGCTTTCTTGACAGCGAGATTTGGTGTATACTTTTGGTAATTGCGATGACGACTCGCTGTTTTCATACTCGTTTCATGGGATGAGGCCCGGGTTAATCACTTATTAGCTCGGAGTGCAGGTTACGGGGAGAGGAAGAGTGGGATGAAGAGAAATCAGACGATGATGCAGTTTTTCGAGTGGCACGTCGACAATGACGGCGAGCACTGGAACCGATTGAAAGAGCGGGCTCAAGAGCTGAGCGAGCGAGGCATCACTGCCGTCTGGATTCCGCCAGCTGCCAAATGCCAGGCCGAGGGCGATACAGGGTACGGGGTCTATGATCTGTACGATCTGGGCGAGTTCGACCAGAAAGGGTCGGTGCGCACCAAATACGGCACAAAGGATCAACTGCTCGAGGCGATCCAGGCTTGTCGGGACCAGGGCATCGCTGTCTATGCTGATCTGGTCATGAACCATAAAGCCGGCGCCGATGAGACTGAAGCGTTTGAGGTCGTCGAGGTCAATGGGGAGAATCGAACGGAGGAGATTTCCGAGCCGTTTACGATCGAAGGCTGGACGCGGTTCACCTTCCCCGGCAGAGGCGATGCACACTCTTCATTTAAATGGAGCTACGAGCACTTTAACGGGACCGACTACGATGCGGCCTCCGAACGCTCAGGCATCTTCCGGATCTTGCATGGAGACAAGCAATGGAATGACAATGTCGACGACGACTTCGGCAACTATGACTATCTGATGTTCGCAAATATTGATTACCATCACCCCGACGTGCGGGCAGAGATGATCCGCTGGGGACACTGGATCGCCGACACGCTGCAATGCGGCGGCTTCCGGCTTGATGCGATCAAGCATATCGACTATTCGTTCATCCGCGATTTTGTCGACAAGGTGGGCGGCGCTCGCGGCGAGGATTTTTTCATCGTAGGTGAATATTGGAATTCTGACGCTGACCAGTGCCGCGCGTTTCTCGAGCAGCTCGATTACAGCCTGTGTCTCTTCGACGTCTCTCTGCATTGCAAGCTTCACGAGGCATCTGTGGCGGGACCGGATTACGATCTGCCCTCGATCTTCTGCGATAACCTGGTCGATACACATCCGATGCACGCCGTGACATTCGTGGACAACCACGATACGCAGCCGGGCGAGGCGCTGGAGTCATGGGTTGGCGACGGCTTCAAGCAGAGCGCCTATGCGATCATCCTGCTGCGGGAGAGCGGCTACCCGTGCGTCTTCTACGGCGATTACTACGGCATCAAAGGCGATGAGCCGATCCCGGACAAAAAGCAGGCGATTGACCCGCTGCTGTACGCCCGGTATCATAAAGCGTATGGCGAGCAAGAGGATTATCTGGATCACCCCAGCACGGTAGGCTGGGTACGGCGAGGCGTCGACGAGATCGTACGCTCGGGCTGCGCGGTCGTCATCTCCAATGACGAGGAAGGCTTCAAGCGGATGTGCGTAGGCGAGCACCGGGCAGGCGAGACATGGCTCGATCTGACCAATACGCGCAGCGATCGCATCGTCATCGGCGAGGACGGCTGGGCCGACTTTCCGGTCGACGGCTGCTCGCTCTCGGTGTGGGCGCTTCCGGAATTTGATGTGAGCAAACAGGAGGGAGAGTAACAAGTATGTATCTTGGATTGGCAGGAAAGCGTGCTGTCGTCACCGGCGGCAGCAAGGGAATCGGGCTGGCGACAGCGCTGCAGCTCGCGGCCGAGGGCGTCGATGTGGTCATCGTCGCCAGACGTCCCGAGCCGCTCGAGGAGGCGGTGCGGCTCATCAAGGAGCAGACCGGCAGAGAGGTGTATGGCGTAGCTGCCGACGTGTCCGACGCAGGCGATGTCGAGCGCGCGATCGCCGAGGCGGTCAGCCGGCTCGGCGGCATCGACATCCTCGTCAACAACGCAGGCACCTCGGCGGCCCGTCCGTTCCCCGAGGTGGCGGACGATACGTGGGCTGGCGATCTGGAGCTGAAGGTGTTCGGAGCGATCCGCTTCACTCGCGGACTGCTGCCGTATATGAAGCAAGCGGGCGGCGGGGCGATCGTCAACGTCACAGCGATCGGCGGCAAGACGCCAGGAGCAGGCTCGATGCCCAGCTCGGTCAGCCGCGCGGCCGGCCTGGCGCTCACCAAGGCGATGAGCAAGGATCTGGCCGCCGACGGCATCCGCGTCAACGCCGTCAGCATCGGCATGATCCGCAGCGAGCAAGTAGAGCGGGTGTGGCAGGAGCGCTATCCCGAGCAGACGTGGGAGGACTATGCGACCGACGAACGGCATGGCATCCCGCTTGGCAGGATCGGCGAGCCCGACGAAGCGGCGCGCGTCATCACATTCCTCGTATCCGAGGCGGCCTCCTATGTGAGCGGCACCTCGATCAATATCGACGGCGGCAAGTCAGCCGTCCTGTGACGGCGGGCCGGCTT
>NZ_BFBX01000034.1:57151-59937 GCF_003851045.1 Paenibacillus sp. 598K
GCTCGACGAGCCGTATGCGCTGCTGCTGCAGCGCGGTCAGCCGGCCTTCCGTGCGAGCGAGCTCTTCCTGCAGCTGGCGGAGCACCGTACGCAAGCCGCTGAGCGCTTGCGAGACGCGGTCTTGCGACTCCTTGATCTTGCCTAGCACCATCCAGTCGACGATCAGACCGTCGAACACATAGTCGGCGAAGGTGAGGAAGCCGCTACCGAAATCCAGCTCGATCGGCATCGCTCGCACATCGGCGAGCTCCTGCTCGAAGGTAACGAGCGTATGCTGGGCGCGGTGGATATGCTCTCTGGCATCGTCCATATGGCCTCGTTTGATCATCGTCGAGACGGTGCCGCCGCCGACCATATCCCAGGTTCCCCATTGCTTGGCTTTGGACAGACTTTCCATCGCCGCGTCGAGATGGTCGCGCAGCCGATGACCGGCAGCGAGCGCCTCGCCCAGCTCTTTCTTCTGCACATTTCGTTCGTTTTCTTCATCAGTAATCGCATCCAGCGCTTCCCGGAACTCGCTGTACTGTTCGCGGATAAGCGCTTTTTTGCGTGCGAACAGCTCGTCATACTCCTGTTCGGCGAGATGCACATCGGTGAGCAGGCTGCGCAGCTGCGCGATTTCTTCCTTGAGCTGCGCCGACTCGGCTACGGCCTGATCGTATTGGAGCTTGGCGCGGATCACATCCTGCTGTTCCTTATCGATACGCTCCTGCTTGGAGCCGACGACGGTATAGAACAGATTCGCCAGCGACAGTCCGGCAAGCTTGGCCACATCGGCTTTTTCGGACTCCAGTTGGCGCTTCAGGCGGGCCTCGATCAGCTCTTGCTCGTGCTGCTGGCGGGTATATTCGCTGATCTGGCGCTCCCATTTCTCCTTGTGTCGTCTTCGTTCGGCGGCTGTCTGCAATCGTTCGTTCAGCATCGTCAATTGATCGTTCATAGACTCTCCTTTCCGCATTCGGGACATGGTATAGTAATACGTCAAGAACGCTGCTGAGGATTCACCGAGTTGGGTCAAACGCCCACGCATGCGGGCTGGTGCCCGCATAGGCTAATGTATCGATGCAGTTCGGACTGCGTGTACAGAGGAGGGACGAGAGGCATGGTATGGCAGCATCCTGATTCCAGACCGCGACCCCGCAGGAGGACGTCCTCGCAATCGCAGACGCCGTCGCCTGCCAAGTCGCATCGCTCGAAGCGAGCTTTCACTGTGCCGGCCGTGACCGATGCCGGAGGTACCACAGATACGACGACGACAACGACCGAGACGACGATCGATACCACGCCGCCGACGACCACGACGACCACGACCACAACAACGACGACGACGCCATCGCCATTTGGCATTGCATCGGACGATATCGCATTGTGGGCGGCGATTATTACGATCATCGGCGACTCGTTGGCGTTGTGGGCGCTGCTGCTGGCCAGGGAAGAGAATGCGAGCGGCAGCGATAGCTGATCTCGGGGAGATGCTGCTCGCGAATCTGAGAAAAACATAAGAAAAGAGTCGTATCCAGTCGAAAACAGGGATGATAGAATAGAAGCAAGTCAATAGCCGAGAGGAGGACGGAGAGACGCATGCATCCGGCTGCGAAGCCTGAGACAGCAATATATGGGAGGGATTATGATGAACGGGGAACAACGGGAAGTCGCTTTGTATGACTCGGCAGACGGGCTGCCGCTCTTGGAGCGGGTCAATCGTCTCTGCTTGTCTCTGCCTGCTGCCAGCGAGCGTACGAGTCATGGCGCTCCGACTTTCTTCATTAGAGACAAGCATTCCTTCGCCCAGCTTCATGTCAATCACCATGGGGATGCCCGCACGGCACTATGGTGCGCAGCGCCTGCCGGCATCCAGCAGGTGCTGGTCGAGAGCAATCCCGAGCAATACTTCGTGCCGGCCTATGTCGGCCGTCTCGGCTGGATAGGAGTGCGCCTCGACCGTCCGATCCGCTGGCGCGAGGTCGAGGGTGTCGTGCTCGACGCGTACGTCACCCGTGCGCCTAAGGCGCTACAGCAGCAAGTGCTGGAGCAATACGCGAAGCCTCATTAACGGAAGGCATAGTCAGCACAACAAAAGAATAGCCCGCCTATCGCACAAAGACAGCCGCCTGATCCTTACCGGATCGGGCGGCTGTCTGTCGATTCGCCCGAAATGGGCGATCACTAGGCGATAGGTGGTCTCGTATATGATATGTGCTACTCGCCGCGTACGACCCGCTCGACCCCATCGGTGACCGTCGCGACGATATCGATCGCACCAGCCGCTTCGTCCCAGGTGAAGAGGGTGAAGCATGCCGGCGACCCTGGCTCCAGTCTGGCGAGCTGCGGCCGCCCCAGCACCTGTGCTGGCCGCACAGTGACGGCGTCGATCGCTTCGGCGAGCGACATGTCGGTGTAGGCGAGCGCGCCGGCGATGCCGCGATCGAGCGAGTACGCCGAGCCGGCGAGGATCGCCGGTTGGTCGACCATCGAGAGCCGACCGTCCTCGGCGAGCTCGACATGGGAGCCGATCAGCGAATGGTAGCGGCCGGGCGGCATCCCGCCGAACTTGACGCAGTCGCTGACGAGGATCGTCTTCTCCCGCTTCACCCGATGCATCGCCTTGAGGACATGGGGAGCCAGATGGTGCCCGTCCGGGATAAAGGCGGCCCACAGGCGGTCGTCGGCGAGCTGATCCCAGATATAGTTGGGATGGCGCGGCAGCATCGGATGCGAGCCGTTGCCCAGATGCGTCGCCAGCCGCGCGCCCGCCCGGATCGCGGCGTCGAGCTGCGCCGCCGTCG
>NZ_BFBX01000035.1:0-16300 GCF_003851045.1 Paenibacillus sp. 598K
GACGGTACGGAGTACTAGGCCTCAGCCTTCATGTCGGTATTATTAATTTTTGAATACTGCAATGTCTCGCTCCTCTCTTACTCCTCCCCCGTCACCACCGCATTCTAGCTATACGAAATTCAGTCAATCCAGCTTCTGACTCCTCCACGAACCCCTATTCTTAAATAGTTCCAAGCCGAAAAGGTATGGTTTCCGACTAGCGCGGCGGGAATGCCTCGGAGGATATGACAGTATCCAGTGCAACGACCTACCTTGCTACGCTTGGGAGGACTTACGCAGCAAGAAGCCCTTAGAGGACGGGGCTGGCGGAACAGTATAGTTTGAGCCCAAAGTCATCTACCTGTAGCTAGGTCAAGCCGAACGGAACAACAACAACAGTCCAAATGGAGCAAGATAGCACCGGAAGGATGGATGGACCAGAGTAGGCTGCAACATTGTTTGCAACTGTATGGATGCTGTTGAAACTACTGTTCTCTAATATATTTCTTTTCGACCAAGTAATCTTCAAAAACAGCAATAATATATGAACAAAGTTCACTAATTACTTCAAATCTTCTTTCTAAATCATCAAATGAAAATCTCCTACCCACTTCTTCAGGCGTCTCTTCTCCGTGTGCAATTTTGTTCCGTTTCTCTACTATTTCATTCAAAATACCACCTGAATCTATTCTTGGTAGGATTGGTTTTTCAATACAAAAACTCTTCCAAATGCTTTGAAGTTGAGCATACCTAATATTTTTCCCATCTGTGGGCATAAGGTTATTACTTATGTTAACAATCTCCTCAGATGAAATGCTTGAAAGAATTTTCCACCTCTTTTCCCACTTTCTATCAGGACCTATTTGGAATAAAGCATTAAAATCTCCATCAAGTATCAGACTAAATAAAAGTGGTTTTAATTCTATATATTTATAACTCTGATTATTAATCTCGTTGATACATGTTGATACTGTATTCTTCACAGTATATTCCACAACTCCATAAAGGTAAACAAAGAAGAGCCCGCGCTGAGCTAAAACGTAGGAAGGTTCTATAGTAAGTGTATGCTCTGTACCATTGCTCTTTATATGATTCAAATAATCCCTAACTTGAACTAATCGAGCGGCTGATTCTCTCTGAACGTGTTGGAACATTACCTACCCTCAAATTTCTCTTGGCAGTACTCAATTCGCCTTCTCACTCTTGGTCTTGAATTAGTGGCACCTGATGTCAATTCTGTCAACTCATCATTTTTGATCCACTCTTCAATTCCATCGGTTTGAATCGTTCCGGTATTCTTTAATGCTAATGCAGCCCCAACTGTAACTGCCTCGTATAGATTGAATGGGGTCGTGCTTCTCCCTCTCCGTATCCCATTAGGCAGAACCTTATTAAGGGCATAAAAAACCTTTTTGAACACATCTTCATTCTCACTGTATTTAAACTTCTTTGTGGCACCCTTCATATAACTGTTTAAGAAATCAACCACACTATGATCAAATGCACTGAAATTATTTAAATAGGCAAAGAACCTTAAAACCATTTCTTCTCTTGTTCCGTCATTCTCTTTCGGATCCGGCAATCGAACAACTCGTTTAAAGTCCTCATTGCCGGCTAACTCTTTTAAAAAGTCATTAAACTTCCCTCTGAAGATACAGCTACGTATCTCTTGATCTGACAATTTAATTCCACCTGTATTAAGTCGTTCAAAAAGGTCAAACCGCACATCCAAATCGCTTTTATCACTGAGTGTAGTCACTTTCAAAGGTTTCAGAGCGAATGCTAACTGTATTGCCTTACTTAAATCGCTAAATTTTTTACCATTCAGTTCCGAAAACTTTTTAAGTCCTGAAATAACCAAGGAATCTTTTAGGTTCAATTTTTCTCTTGTCTCATCTTCCGCTGCAAAGTGAATTATCGAGCTTATCCGTTGTACTCCATCAATAAGCTCCCAGCTTCCGTCTGGATTTGTCGCCATGAATATACTTGGTATTGGCACCCCAAGAAATATGGATTCTATAAGACTTGATTGTCTCTCTGGCTCCCAGCGAAACTGCCTCTGGTAGTCTGGAGCAATGTCAATTAAGCCATCACCAACCATACTGATGATTTCCTTTACGCTTATATCAAAAGTATTAAAATCAACTTTTCTCTTCTGTTCGTTTAGTTGCTGTTCAAGTGTACTCAAATAGCTCACCCCTTATTAAATGGTTTAATCTGCTGCATACGGTTGATTAATAAATATTTCTATATCCACCACTAAAGATCCTTCAAGCAACGTGTCAATAAAATATTCCGTTATTTGTCCTTGGAGCAGCCTTAATGGTGACTTAATTCAAATTATGCCCGTTTAAAAATATTTTAGCTACTTCAATACGCTCATAGCACATCCATTGTATATTGAGCTTTTAAAATGATAAAATTCCAGTAAACACCCTTCCTTTAGATGTTGATCTTGCATTCATTTTGAAAGGAGCGCGATCTATATGTCAACATCTATATGTGCAAGGTGACTACCGCTGCGATCACCTTGCACCATCCACTCGATTATTACTTCGCCATGTTTCTCCGGGCCAAGAAAATGGAAGGCTTGAAGCCCCTGACACTGATCGACCACGAGAGCCACTACCGCTACCTACAACGTTGGTTGGTGGAACAATAACCAACGCTAAAGCTGGACGTACTGACCGCTGACCACGTTCGCCAGTGCGCGAGGCATTTACTGCCGAAGCGGAAACTGTACGACGGACACCCGACGTTGCAAAACCACAACACCGCCAAAAGCTTGTCTCCCAAAACCGTAAACATCTGTACTCGGACGCTCAAGTGCTTCCTGTAGTTCATCCATGACGATTGCCACCTACAAACTGACCTTGCCGCCCGCATCAAGCTACAAAAGGTCAAAGAAGACCCCCTTGGCGCTTTCAAGAAAGAGCGAGTATCTTCAAGCGTGTTGCCGCCAAGCACTCCCCGTTTTTCTTCTCTGCCGCTCCTTGCTTAGCGTCATCATGCACTTATGGTATGGCGCGACAACTCCCTGTTCTTTTGCTCCGTTCCTCTGCCCACAGGTAAATTGACAATTGAATTTTTAGCATGCTTTACTTGAGACAGCAGGAAAACAAAACTGAACGACCGGAACGTCAGCCATGCCCACGTAAGAAGTCGGCTGGCGTTTTTTTCGTGGCAAGAGAGTGATTGAGTTGACCGAACGGACGAAAGAGGAACTGTTTGAGGAATATTTTCGGCTTGAGCAAAAGGAAGCGAAGCTGTTCGTAAAAACCCAAACGTGTGAGGAGGCTAACCCCTTTTGCGAGTTTGATTGTAACATCCTCGCCATGTTCAATGAGTTGTTTTACTAGCAGCAACAACAGGGCTGCGGAGAGGTGAGGTTCTTGGATTGAAGTGGGGGATATAGACGTTGTGGCTGATAGACTGTCGGTTCGACGATCATATACTTACATCGTTGTCGGATACATCGTGCAGGAGCCTCCTAAAACCGCCGCTGGTATCCAAACAAACGTTTTGCTCCAACAAATATGTGGATACGCTAAAAAAGCATCACTTTGTTTTGGAGGAAGGTAGGAAACCGAAGAATGGGACGGAGTACAACGATCAAGACTTGGTTGTACAGACACGGAACGGTTCCCCGGTCATCCATTACTTGGAAGCCCGTTGGCTGAACTTGCTCCGGAAGTGTGGACTACCCAATTGCAGATTGCACGACCTTCGTCACACACATGCCTGTCTGTTGCATGGCCAGGATACTTCCGAAGGCCGTCAGTGAGCGGCCGGGTCACTCATAAATTATGATAACGCTCGAACGCTACTCGCACCTGTTCCCGACACTCCAGAAGGAGGTTGGCTGGGGAGATTGTCGAATTGTTGACTATCAAATTGGAATCTACTGAAAGTCTAAAATAAACTGATCAATCACACATAAATATTCCATTGAGCGTTCCGATATATTTAATATACAAATCAATCTGAACAGGGAGGGCCAAGTGGATAGAGCTATTAATCCAAGAGATGGGCTAGTTTTTAAAATTGATGAGTGGTTAAAGCTTTTTTCGGCAGACCAATCTGGACTCTGCATTGTTTGTGGAAATAAGTTAGAAGTCAGGGCAGCGAGTACTGTTTCGACAACAACTCATTTTTGGCATTCCGTTCGTGGATCAAATTGTCCAACTATTCAAGCCAACTCAACACCGTATTTGAATCTTCTTCCTTCAGAGGAGGACGAGGCTAACGCTTTTATAGTTAAAAGTGATTTTACACAACGGTTTTATGAAGTTTTTCTTAAATGCGACCTTCTTTGTGCTGGCTTAAAGTTTGAAGAGTTCAAAGAGCTAGTCGAACTCGCAAATACAAAACGTATCTGGTACTACAGGGATCTCACGTTCGATTTCTTACCATATATTTTTTTAACGCTAAAGAAATTTTCATCAAGGGATAGCCGTTTTAGAGACAATAGCTTTTACTTTGTCTTTGAACCGAACCTAAAAAGCTACAATGCGCTATGGATTGATAAGAAGATTAGAAAGAAAATATGGAAAGTCGAGAGTGTTACATACTCAGAGAAAGTGAAGGGAGTATATAAAGACAAACGTAAACAAGTCGTAACAGAGTATGACATAGATTCAAAATATCCAAGTGAACCAGTTTGGGTCACAAGAGGCAGGACAACAATACAGAAGCTTATAAACTTGAATTAATGAGGATACAATTGGGAACAACCTTTTCCCACTTTGGGGAGTGGCTTTCAAGCTGCTCCCTTTTGCTTTCCTTAGGTGGCTTACGTGGTTCTCACAAGTACCGTAAGAGTGAGGCGAAGCCCGGCAAGTACGGCTCCGAGCTAGGTTCGCTGCATTGTTGTTCTTACGCTTGAGACAAACAAGCGCAAGGCTTACGATGCCCGGAGCGAGGGGCGGGGTGTCCTTACGCTAGGTATTCATTCAAGTGCTGCAAATACCCTACCCACATTCACAGTAGACCGAAGTACCAAATCCCCCTAGAACGTAAGGTGTGGCGAGCAGGGATCGTGGAGAGAGATTGCCGGAATTCTTTGCGCTCAAAAATAAGTGTAAGTTTTTCAACCCCTGTAGTTACAGGACAACTGCTCCCTGCGGAACTTGTTCAAACTTACGCTCAAGAGTGTTGGAATGTAAGGTTGCGTTAATTCTTGGTGCCACTCTGCTTTGATCCTCTCGGAGTTGTGGGTGATTAACACCTCCACCTATTTAATGGGTAGCTTGTTGGGCTTACTTGGACCTTGACGCTTCGAACGACTCCCGGTTCCCTTTGCCTTGGCCTATGACTGGCTCAACGTCCCGCCGCGCCCATTCCCTCAAACCTACGGGTTTCCGCTGCCGATGCTCCTAGAACGGGGGATACTTGGAACGCTAACAAACGCAAGTGAATTGCTCCCAAAGGCAGTCGGACTCTTGCTCCGCACGAAGGATTACGTCGCGCCTGTTTGTGGAGGGACGCCAACCATTCAACAACCATCTGACCCGGCCGCCTTACTGTGGTCGGCTCCAGGGTTCCTTCAATTGCTTCTTCGGGTCTTGTTTGCAAACTGTTGACGGAGAAGCCCAAAAGAGGGCTGTGACAGGTCATAAGCTCCTAACCTGTCCCAGCCCCCGAACCCGCGTCCGAACGTGGCCTCTCTCTTCTTACTCTTCCCCGGTCGCCACCGGATTCCCCTCATAAGAAATCCAATCGCTCCAGCTTCCCGCATACAGCTTCACTCGGGGATAACCAGCTTCACGCAGGGCGAGGACATTGGGCGTGGCGGAGATGCCGGAGCCGCAGTAGACGATGATCTCGTCGTCCGGCGATAGCCCGGCGAACCGCTCACGCAGCTGCTCGGGCGAACGCCAAGCGCCACTCTCATCCAGCGTCGTCGTCTTCCAGAAGTACGACTCTGCGCCCGGGATATGACCCGCCACCGGGTCGAAGCCCCCGTCGCGGCCCGCATACTGATCGGCCGGGCGCGCATCGACGAGCCGCACGCCCCGCTCGCCCGCCAGCTGCGCACCCGAAGCGGCGCGCACCTCGACCACATCGGCTAGCCAGTCAGCCTGCACCGCAGGCACGAGCTGGCGCGGCGCTACTGCGCCCGCAGCCTCCGTAGTGACGGGGTATCCGGCTGCGAGCCATGCCTCATACCCGCCGTCAAGCACCTGCGTCTGCTCGACCCCCAGGTACCGCAGGACCCACCAGAGCCGCGCGGCTGCCGGTCCATTCGTCGTCTCATAGACGACGACCGCCGTCTCGCGGTCGATGCCAAGCGCGCCGAACCGCTCAGCCAGTCGGTCCGGCGACGGCAACGGGCTGCGGCCGCCATGCTCGCCAGCCGGATCGGTCAGCGCCGCCTTGAAGTCGACGAAGGCCGCCCCCGGTAGATGACCCTCGGCATAAGCGTTCTGGCCATAGTCGGCTTGCTTCGGGTCGTATCGGACATCGAGCAGCACGACCGACTCTCCCTGATCGAGTCGCCCCTTCAGTTGCTCTGCTGTAATGATGTTATGCTCTGCCATCTATGCTCACACTCCTGTATCGTAGTAGACTGCTTCCGGGCTAGATCGTAAACTCCAAGCTCTCCTCCGTCTTCACATCGGCGATCGCGGCGTAGATCTCTTGCTGAACCTGGAGCAGCGCCAGGTCGTCGCGCTTGCGGGGGCGCTCCTGCGGTACCCGGAAGATACGGTCGATGCGTCCCGGACGCGGCGAGAGCAGGACGACGCGATCGCCCAGGTAGACGGCCTCGGACACATCGTGGGTGACGAAGACGACGGTCTTCTGCTCCGTCTCCCAGATCCGCAGGAGATCGTCCTGCAGCTGCAGACGCGTCAAGTGATCGACCGCGCCGAACGGCTCGTCCATGAGCAGCACCTCCGGGCTGTTGGCCAGCGCCCGCGCCAGACCCGCCCGCTGCTTCATGCCGCCGGAGAGCTGATGCGGATACTTCTGCTCGAAGCCGCTCAGGCCGACCAGCTCCAGATAGCGCCGCGCGACCGCCCTCCGCTCGGACCGGGCGACGCCGCGCAGCTCCAGCCCGAGCTCGACATTGTGCGCCACCGTACGCCAGGGATACAGCGACGGGTCCTGGAATACGACGCCTCGCTCGATGCCCGGCCCCCGGAGGAGCTTGTCGCCGAAGCGGATCTCGCCCGAGGTCGACGATTGCAGCCCGGCGAGGATCTCCAGCAGCGTACTCTTGCCGCAGCCGCTCGGGCCGAGGATGCTCAAGAACTCGCCATCCTCGATTGTCAGGTTGATGTTTTGCAGCGTCTCCGTCGGATTCGACCCGCCGTACACTTTAGAGACGCCAGCTAATGTGAAGCCCGCCATACGCTCACCTCGCTCTCTACTTACTTGCTCGGGATGAACCGCAGATCGAGCAGCTCGTCTACCGGATAGATCTGATCCTGGAAGCCCAGATCGACCTGGATCTGCTGCGTGTCCTCGAGCGCGCTCCGATCGACATCCGGGTTGTTTTCCCACAGCACAGCCTCGCGCTCGAACGCTTTGTCGACCGCCTCCGGGTCTACCTTGACCTGCTCCAGGAAGTACGCCTTGTACTCTTCCAGATGCTCCTTGGCGTACGCCTGCGACTTGAAGTATGCGCGCAGCAGCTTCTCCAGCAGCTCAGGGCTGGACTCGATAAAAGCATCGCTCGACGCCAGCACGCCGGTATGGAAGGTCGGCAGATAGTCCCAGCCCTGGGCCAGGATATGTCCTGTCCCCTCCACCTCGGCCAGCGAGGCGAACGGCTCGTGGATGATCGTGGCGTCGACCTGGCCCGTCGTCAGACTGGCATAGGCCGCCTCATTGACCCCGGTCGCCAGATACGTGACATCCTGCTTGGTCAGCCCGTGCGCCTGCAGGATCGACTGCGTGTACACATCCAGCCCGGTGCCCAGCACGGCCGCGCCGACCTTCTTGCCCGCCAGCTCCTCCACGCTCTTGATCTCCGGACGGGCGATCAGGTAGAAGGGCCCCTTCGTGCGGAACATCGAGGAGATGATCTTGACCGGCGCTCCCTTGCCTGCAGCGACGATGACGCCCGTAGTGGCGCTATCCGCGACGTCCACCTCCTTGCTCGTCAATGCCTCGATCGGGTTCTGTGTCGAGACGAGCTCGATGTCCAGCCCCTCCTCTGCGAAGAAGCCCTGCTCGATGCCATAGCGGACCGCGAGACCGCTCACGCCATTGAAGGGCGCGTACCGCACCTTTTGCAGCTTGTCCGACGCCTGACCTGCATCCCCTCCGGCTTGTGCCGATTGGTCTGATCCGGCAGGCTCGGCCGCCGGGGTCCCGCCTGTGCCGCTATTCCCGCCGCATGCCGCCAGCACCAGCGACAGTACGATTGTCAACACGCCTGTTCCTACCCATGTTCGTTTCGCCATCTCGATCTCTCTCCTCTTAGGTCTTATATCTTGTTGCATTAAGATGAACGCCAGCGCAGCACGATCCGCTTCTCCAGCAGATCGATCGCCGCGATGATCAGCACCGACACGACAGTGACGACGACGATAACCGCAAAGGCCTTGGCCGTATCGTATAACGAAGTGGCCTGAACGAGCAGATTGCCCAGCCCGTCCTTGGACGCCACCATCTCGCCGAACAACGCGCCGACCAGTCCCGTCGCAGCCGACACGCGCAGCGATACGAAGATCGTCGGGGCGGCCGAGGGCAGGATCACCTTGAGGACGGTCTGCCATCGGGTGGCCTCGAAGACGCGGGCAACCTTCAGATGCGCCTCGGCCGTCTGCTTGATGCCGGTGATGGTGTTGAAGGCGATGGTGAAAAAGCAGAAGAGAAAGACGATCGCCACCTTGTGGGACAAGCCGATGCCCAGCCAGAGCATGAGCAGCGGGATGATCGTCACCTTCGGCACCGCCATCAACGCCGATAGGAAGGGCCGGAAAAACGACTCGGCGTGCGGCACCAGCACGAGCAGCATGCCGGTGCCGATGCCAGCCACGATGCTGAGCAAGTAGCCGGCGGCGAACTCCTGCAACGTTACCGCGAGATGGCGATATACCTCGCCGTCTGCGAACAGCTTGTAGATCTCCTGTGCGACCTGGGTCGGTCGGGAGAGGTACAGGCTGCCGATCACGCCCGCACGCACGAGATATTCGACCAGCGCGAGCGCCGCGAGCAGCAGCGCGGCCTGACCGAGGCGGATCCGCCATCGGTAACGTCTGGCGTCCATGTTGTGGCTCATCTGCATCTGCCTCCTCTAGTTAGTCAGCCACGCTCTCGAGCGCGCCCTGGCGCGTATACCGGTTATCTGGCCGGGATAGTCCGAAATGGCCGCGGAACGTCGCCGCCTCGTACTCCGTCCGGAACAGTCCGCGCCGCTGCAGCACCGGGATGACCAGGTCGATGAACAGATCGAGTCCCCCCGGCATGTACGGCGGGCAGATGTTGAAGCCGTCGGCCGCGCCGCCTGTGAACCAGGCTTCGATCTGATCGGCGATCTCCTCGGGGTCGCCGACGATCAGCAAATGTCCGCGCGAGGTCGCTGCGAAGTAATGGAACAGCTCGCGGACGGTGATGTCCACGCGCCCCTCGGCACGCTGCGCCAGCTCGACCAGCCACTCGGCTTCGCGGCCCGGCAAGGTCGACGAGGACAGATCCGGCAGCGGCCCGTCCAGCGGAGCGCCCGTCAGATCGATACCGATGCGCGCCGACAGCGCCGTCAGGTCATAGTCGGTGACGAGCAGCCCGTTCAGCTCCCGGTACTTGGCTCGCGCCGCCTCGCTCGTCGCGCCGACGAGCGGCACCAGGCCGGGCAGGATGTACACATCGTCCGGGTTGCGACCGAAGCCAGCCGCCTGCGACTTGATATCCGAGTAGAAGGTCTTGGCCAGCTCCAGCACGATCTGGCCCGTGAACACAGCGGTCGACAGCTTCGCGCCCAGCGTGCGGCTGCGCTCGGAGGTACCGGCATTGAGTAGCGGGATCTGGCCTTGCGGCGGCCTTGCTACGTTGAGCGGGCCTGCCACGGCGAAGTGCTCTCCTTCGTAATCGATCCGGTACACCTTGCTGCCGTCGACGAACACGCCGCTCGCCTTGTCGCGCACGAGCGCATCGTCCTCCCACGAGTCCCACAGCGACTGAACGATCTCGACGAACTCCTCGGCATGGTCATAGCGTCTGGAGTTGTCCCAATGCTTGTCCCGGCTGTAGTTTTGCGCCGCTCGCGCGTCCATGCCGGTGACGACGTTCCACGCGAGACGCCCGCCGCTCAGATAATCGAGGGAAGCCGTCTGGCGGGCCACGGTGTACGGCTCCGAATATGTCGTATTCGCCGTGACGATCAGGCCGATCTTCTCGGTCACCGCAGCGACATGAGCGATCATCGTGAACGGCTCGAGCCGCACCATCTGCGAGGGGAACTGATGCTGCATATCCGGGCTGGTCGCCAGCGCGTCGCCGAGGAAGAAGAAGTCGAACTTGGCTTCCTCGAGCCGCTGCGCGACCCGTTGCAGGAACTTGGGATCGAAGGCACCGTCCGTTACCGCTTCGGGCAGGCGCCAGCCAGCAGGATGGTAGCCGGTGGAGAACAGGAACAAGCCGAGATGGAGTTGTCTTGGGGTAGATGGCATCGTTTATCTCACTCCTATATTTTAGTATGACTATGCGAATACAAGGTTTTAGGGCGCAAGAAGTCCCAGCTTGCGCGATACCTCATCGATGCGCCGCAGCTCCTCCTCCGGCAGCCGCTCCTGCGCATACGTCAGCGCTTCGGTAATATGCCGCGGCTTGGAGGCGCCGAGGATCGCGGAGGAGATATACGAATGACTGAGCACCCAGACGAGCGCGTATTGGGCGAGTGTCCAGCCGCGCGCTTCGGCCAGCGGTCGGATCTCGTCCACCAGCGCGTAGGCAGGGGCAGCCTCCAGCAGCAGCTGCAGCCGCTGCTCGCCATGCGCCAGGCGCGAGTCGGCTGGCGGGGCCTCGCCCTCGCGGTACTTGCCGCTCAGGATACCCCGGCCCAGCGGGCTGTAGCTGATGATGCCGATCTGCTCCGACTCGGCGAGCGGCGCGAGCTCCCGCTCGATCCTCCGGGTGATCAGGCTGTACTCGGGCTGTACGCTCTCGAAGCGATGCAGTCCATGGAGCGCGCTGACGCCATGCGCCTTGGCGAGCTGCCAGGCGGCGTAGTTGGAGCAGCCGATATAGCGAACCTTGCCTTGACGCACCAGATCGTCGAGGGCGCGCAAGGTCTCTTCGAGCGGCGTATCGGGGTCGAAAGCGTGCACCTGATACAGGTCGATATGATCGGTGCGCAACCGGCGCAGGCTGTTCTCGAGCGCTCGGTAGATATGGTAGCGGCTCTGGCCGCGATCGTTGACGCCGGGGCCGATCGGCGCGTGCAGCTTGGTCGCCAGCACGATCTCGTGACGGCGGCTGCCGAGCAGACGCCCCAGGATCGCCTCCGACTCGCCGAAGCGGGTGGTATCGCCCGTATCCATCCCGCTCCCATAGACATCGGCCGTGTCGATCAGATTGATGCCGGCGTCCAGTGCCGTATCCAGCACCTGGCCGGAGGCCTCCTCATCGATCCAGCGCCCAAACGCCATCGTACCGAGGCTGACCTCCGATACCTGCAATCCCGTTCTTCCCAGCTTTCGATAATTCATCGTGTATGCTCCCTTCGGTGTCGCGTCTCGAGTCCCGGATATACCAAAAAGGACAGCGAAGCGCGCTGTATGTTGCTTGCAGCAGCTCTCCGTCTGTCCGGTCGAGTGTTATATGTGGTTGGACTTCCATTAGGCTTCATCCAGACGCAGCCTCTCGGCTGAAGCGATATGCCCGAGCGATAGGGCCAACGCATGAGGCGTCTGTCCTTCGGCATTGCAGAGGGTCTGGTCGGCGCCGTAGGCCAAAAGCCGGTCGATGATCGACACCTGATCAAAATAGGCGGCCACATGGAGGACCGTATATCCGTTCCTCAGCTTGCCCTCGCATCTGGCGTCGATATCGGCGCCGCGCGCGACCAGCAGGTCTAGCAGCTCGCCGTATCCGCCGAAGATCACGGCATGAATCGCCATGTTGTCGAGACTGCCGTCCCGGCTGCGGGCATGCAGGTCCGCGCCACGATCCAGCAACAGCTCTACCGCCTCGCCATGACCGAAGTGTGCGGCCAAAGACAGCAAAGGAAATCCATCGTAATTGTACTCATGCACAAGCTCCGGCGCGTAGTCGAGCAACTCTTCCAGCCTGGGTATGTACCCTATAGCGGCAGCCTCGAATACATTAAGCTTGCCCATCCCGTTTTCCAACAACAGCGGCTTGATGTCATTGGCTCTCATCAATGTGGCGAGCAGCAACGGCGTCTCGCCCTTCTGGTCGCCGGCCTCTGCCAAAGCAGCATCCCGACCGATCAGCTCGGATACCTTCCCGATATCCCGCAGCTTGACCGCCTCGAGCATCTCGCGACGCAGCCGCTGCAGATTATCGGCCTGCTCTCTAGCCCGCAACAGCAGGTCATGAGAGGCTTGTATGCCGACTTGGACCAGATGGGTAACCGCTCTGGACCGATTGGACTCCAATCCCGACTCCACCAGCAGGTCTACAGCCTTCATGGCTTCCTGATCCAGCCGTATCGAGAGGACGGAGCTCGTCTTCTTTTTGGGCATGGCACTCCTTAGTAGTTACATGTAATTTTAGTTACAACTACACTATAGCACGACAATTCGGTTTTGCATACCTTTAATTCGCATCGATTTACAAGGATTAATATTGAGGCGCTTTGAGACTTCTTTATCGCTGCACCCTGATCGGCCATTCGCGATTTTAACGCTCGCCCTCGGCCTTATTGGGTTGAAAAAACGACGGCTCCCATTCTTACGCTCGCCACGGAGCTTATTTTGGTCTAAACGAGCTAAAACGGGCATTTTTTCGAAAATAAGCGCCGTGGCGAGCATTACGCAATCCATGCACACAAAAAACACGAAATAAGCGCCGTGGCGAGCGTTACAGTCACGATGATTGGTAATGACCGCTCCAGTGGACCAAGCATGATGGTCAACAACGCCCTCTCCTTGTACCAGGCATGACGGCTGACGATGCTCCCGCCCGTAGCCCTAACCAACCGGCTGAAACCGTTGCTCGCTCCCTAGTCAAGACACGGCGACTGACGCTCCCCGCTCCCGTGGACAAGACATCGACGGCTAACGATACCCGTGCAGTCGGACCGGACTCGACGACTGGCGACGCCCCGCTCCCTCGGACCAGTCACGACCAATGAGGCCGCCCGCTCCCGCCCGTTGACCAGGCTCGACGACCATCGAGCCTGGTCAACGTCCTGCCTACCGTCGCACTAAGCGTGATCCGCCAACGACAAGACCAGGTTCCCTATTGGAAACCCGGTCTTGTCGTTGCACTCCCTGGCTTGTTGCGCCCCCGGGCCCGCCGCACTCCCTGGCTAGTTGCATCCCCCAGCCTCGTCGTTGTGCTCCCCGGCTGGTTGCACTCCGCGGCTCGCGGCTCGCACAGCTCTCGTCACCCTTCGCCGCGTGTGCGAATCTCGGTGATCCGCTCCCGCAGCTCGTAGCTGAAGGTCAGCGCCTCGGCTCGCGTCAGCAGGTCGTCCCCGGCATAGCCAGCGACGGTGTTGGCTGTCTTGCCCTTAGAGTAGCCCTGCTCCAACAGGTACGCGATCGCCTCGTCGCCAGACAACTTCCGGCCATCGGCGGCGGCGATGATCTCGGCGACCCGCACGCGCGAGATCGGCTGGCTGCGCAGACGCATATCCTCCGCGCCCAGCACAGGGGCCCGGTGCAGGACCGCCAGCTCATACAGCCCATCTGCCCAGTGGCCCTGACCCGCTGCAGCATCGTCGGACTCCGCCATGCGCGGTCGGTAGAAGAACGCCAGAAACTCCGCCTCGCTGACGGTACGGCTCGGGCGGAAGGTCTGGTCCTCATAGCCGCGCGCCAGTCCCTCCGCTACGCCCCAACGGATCGCCTCAGTCGCCCAATGCCCGGCAGCCACATCGCGGAAGGCTGTGGCGGATTGACCTGCCTGCCCAGATTGCCCCGCTTGACCTGCCTGCCCGGCTTGCGGCTTCCCTTGCTCCGCCGCCTGGCTCGCTTGCTCCTTACGCCTCGCTTCCTCCTCGGCTCTGCGCTGCTCCTCCTGACGCTTGCGCTCCTCCGCCTGCTTCTGCTCATCCAGCTCGAAGAACCGGACCTCGTACGCAATCGACGTCTCCTGCCCCTGTCTGTCCTGAAGCCCGGTGATGCGGACGCTCAGCTCATCCCCATCCTGGATGTCCAGGTCGAGCAGACCAAAGGTGAGGAAGTCGCTCGGCTCGCTCCCGTTGTACTCGGTGGAGAGGTACAACTGACCGGCATCGCTACGGAACTTGGCGGTATCGTAGAGTAACCACTTGGTCGCATGACGCTTGTCGATCACCTCGATGCGCAGATGCTCCTGATCGATCAGCCGATAGCGAGCCGGGTTCAGGTGCAGCGAGAACATCTCGAAGTCCGACAGCAAGGTCGGGAAGTTGCCCGGGGCCGGCCAGGCGACGTAATCTTTGCCGTCCGGCCAGGAGCGGCTCGCGTCGTTTTTCAGATGCATGCTCGTGTAGTTGTCCGTGTAACCGAAGCCGATCTGCTCGAGACCCAATTTCAGCAGCGCCTTGCGGTGGCCGACGTTGTACTGATTTTTGACGCCTCGATCGTCCATGAGCGACAGCACTGCCGCAGCGGGCTTGTACTTATAATGGAGATTCTCGAATGTCTGGCCGCCCATAGTCCGCCACCGCTCGGCGATCTGGAAAAAAGAGTCCTCCATATCCGCCGGCTTGACCGGTCGATGCGGGTTGCTCGGATCAAAGGCCTGCTCGAGCACGACCGACTTGTGCTGCGCCGACTCGCTCAGCATCGGATCGAGCTGCACCGTCTCGGACACCCCGCCGAGATAGCGGACGAAGCGCGTCATGTTGAGCGCATCGGTCAGCACCTGCTCCTGGAGCCGACCGGCCCGATACGGCGAGGAGGTCAGCGGCCGCTCTGCGAATACGGAGTCCGTCTCCTTGAACACGGGGGCATACTGCTTCCACTTGGCCCGGATCTCGGCGATGCCGCTCTCTCCCACCTTCGACGTCAACCGTGGATCGCCGGGCGTCAGCTGCTCGATGCCCGGTCCCGGACGCTCCTGGACGAGCGTGCCGGGCGCGCGTACGCCGAGGTAATAGGAGATATTTTCATTGGTTGTGACAAATACGTTCACCCGATCGGACGCCATCGGCGGCGTCGTGTAGGTGAAGCGGCCGTTCGCATCGACCTTGACCTGCTGGATGATCTGCTCGAACGGCAGCGACGCATGATGGTCGAATTGCAGCTCGATCGTCCCGCCCGCATGCGATGGGGCTGTCCCCTCCACCGTGATCGTGCGATCCGCATGATAGACTGCGGTGAAGCCTTGATTTTCCGCTTGATCGGAGACAGCAGCCGATACGGCCGCCAGCGCGACAACAGAAAGGACGATATAAAGGAAGACCGTTAATCCAGCCGGACGCCTCCAGTTCAGCTTAAAGTTCATGATGGGGATACACTCCTTAGTTGTAAGATCAGCTCAGCTATGTAGTGCTACTTCCGAACTATGACAAACGAACCAAGTATACCACTCCCACTCCCCCTTGTCGACGCGAGGCCGATCAGCCGTCCGACTGTCATTATGCCGCCGCCCCCGCTAGCTGGACGCAAAAAAGAGCTGCGCAGGTCTCTTGCCTTGACCTGACGCAGCCCTCAGCCTCCAATAGCGACACAACCCCTCGGCTGTCTATTCCTCGATGATGATGCGGTCGAGCTTCATGTTGACCGGGTTAGCGATCGTGTCCCCTACCGGGCACTTGCTCTCTAGGAAGCTGACGAACGCCTCCACCTTGTCCTGCGGCGAATCGGTCTTGATGCGGAACGTATACCGGATATCGGAGTAGCCCGGACGCACCTCGCTGCGGTTGAAGAAGCCATCGAGGTCGAGATCGCCCTCGACGTCGACGGAGAAGCCTTGCAGGTTCACGCCGAACTTGGGCGCGTAGACGCGGGCCACGATCGACTGGCATGCGCCCAGCGAGGCGAGCAGCGCTTCCACCGGGTTCATCCCCGTATCGGTGCCGCCCAGGCTCTTGGGCTCGTCGATGATCATTTCGAATTGGCGGGCAGTCGCCTTCACTTGCACGCCGTCTTGCAGTTGTGCGGATGCTTTGAATGTTTGAAGTGCAGCCATCTTCATTCTCCTTTGTAATTAGCTATATATTAGATTGTTAAAAAATGCCGAAGAGGCACGGAAT
>NZ_BFBX01000035.1:16552-49132 GCF_003851045.1 Paenibacillus sp. 598K
GGACAACAGCGATCGGAAGATCGATCCCGTGACCGTAGGATTTATTTTTGAACAATCTGATATCCTAGTTTAATTTATATCCAGCCATTGTCAATCCAAAGGAGTTACATCTTAATCGAGCCGCTGGAGATGCCCTCCACGAAGTTGCGCATCAGGAAGGTGAACAGCAGCAGCAGCGGGACGGAGGCGATGAGATAGGCAGCCATCATGCCGCCGTAATCGCTAAGTCCGTAGTTGCCAGTTGAAGTCTCGAAGGAGACCAAGGCCATCGTCACGGTCTGATGGGTCCGATTGAGCAGCAGGGACGGCAGCAGGTAGTCGTTCCATAGGCTCGTAATATTCATGATCGCCACCGTCGTGCAGATCGGGATCGACAGCGGCAGCACCACGCTGCCGAAGATCCGCACATTGCCCGCTCCGTCGATCCGCGCCGCCTCGAAGATCTCGCCCGGTAGCTGGTCGAAGAAGGTTTTTAGGACGAAGATGGTGAACGCCTGACCGCCAGCGATGTAAGGCAGGATCAGGGCCAGGTAATTGTCGGTGAGCCCGAGCTTTTTGATCTGCAAGTACAGAGGAATCAAGGTCAGGAAACCCGGGATCAGCAGCAGTCCGAAGACGACCATAAACAACGTGTTCTGCAACGGAAAACGCAGCTTGGAAAAGGCATAGGCGCTCATCGCGGAGAGCCCGACGATGGCAATCACGCTGATCCCAATAATGAGTGTTGAGTTATACAGGGACAAGTTGATCTTCTCCCAGGCGGTGGCATAGTTGCCCCATTGGAACACTTGCGGGAAGGTCAGCGTGCTCGCGGCGAATTCGATCGGCGATTTGACCGAGTTCGAGATCATAAAGTAGATCGGAAGCAGGTTGAACAGCAACAGGAGCAGCAACACCCCTTGTCCAAAGCCTATCTGTCGAATGCTGCGCATAGCATATACCCCCTTGGATCAGGAATCGGATCGAACCAGCTTCATATTCACAATCGTCAGCAACAAAATCGCGACAAACATAATCAGCGCCACAGCCATCCCGTAGCCGAACTCGCCATTCACGGTCGAGACATTGTACATATAGAGGATCGGCACATAGGTGGCGTACCCCGGACCGCCATTGGTCATGACGAGCGGCGGGATAATATTCTGCAGGCTGCCAATCAAGGTGAGCACGAGGATGAGCCGGAACTGCGGCAGCGACAGTGGAATATCGATATGCCATACCCGCTTCCATCCGGTCGCGCCCTCCAGCTTGCCCGCCTCGATGACCTCGGAGGAGATGCTCTGCAAGCCTGCGTAGAAGATCAATAGGTTAAAGGCGCTGATCCACGGGAATCCCATGAAAATAATCGAGTACAACGCAATGTCCGGATTGCTCAGCCAGAGCTGCTGCAGCGAGCCGAGCCCGATCAGCTCCAGCAACTGGTTGATCGCCCCGTCTCCCTGGTAGAGGAACCGCCATAACAGGATGATGACGATGCCGGGGATAACGATCGGCAGCACGAACAAGGTCCGGTACACATACTGCGCCCGTGCGCGTTTCAGATGATAGATCAGCTCCGCAACGAAGTAAGGGGGGATCACCGCTAGTATAATCGCGAACACGACCCAGATGACGGCGTTGACCGTAGACTGCCGCAGCACCTCGTCGCTGAACAGCCGGACGAAATTGTCGAAGCCGATATAACGCGGCGCATTAAAGCCGTCCCAATCGGTGAAGGCGCCGATGAGCGCCTGATAGACAGGGTAGTACATAAACCAGACGAGGAAAACAAAGGTGGGCAACAGAAACAGATAACCGGTCAGCGCGTTGCGCAGGTTCAGTTTGCCACTCATCGATCAACCATCCCTTCTGTACAGGTGGAATGAAAAGAAGGGAGTCCAGCCGCTCGGGCGCTCCCCTCTCCTCTCCACGCTTTATCGTTTGTCTATTCCAGGTTCGCTCGACTAGTATTGCGCAAGGTCGACATTGTTCTTCGACTGATAATCCTTGACGGCAGCGTCCAGTTCCTTCTGCATATCGGCTTTGGCCCGCTCCAGGTCGATGTTGCCGCTCAGGTAGAGACCGAAGATGCGCTGAATATTTTTGCCCAGATTCGGCGAGGTGCCGCCTACACCGATGACCGCCAGCTTGTTGGAGGCCTGACTGGCCAGCTCCTTCATGCTCTCTGCCGGAGAGGTGCCGGGCCAGGTCGGGACGAAGGTGCCGTTCTCATTGACCACTTGCTCCACATGGGCCGGCGTGCCCACGTAATGCAGCCAGTCGATGACCGCCTCCAGCTTGCCCGGCTCCTTCATCGTCGCGTTGGCCTCCGGCGTGGAGATCGCGAACTGGAAGGCCGCGTTCGGTCCGCCGACTGCGCCGGACACATCGGTGCCGGTCGTAAACGCCGAGTCCGCAGACGACAGCACCGGGAAATTAAACGAGCCGAGCTCAAAATCGATCTTGGCCTCCTTGGCATTGCCCGGCAGCCAGCTGCCGTCGTAGAAAATCGCGGTCTTGCCGGCCAGGAAGTCGTTGCGGGCGGCGGTGCCGACCACGGCAGGCTCCAATGCGAGATGATCCGGCCGCCAGTTGTCGGTCAGCGACTTGAACATCGGCCACCAGCCCATGAAGCGCTCGTCCTCTGTGCTCAGCATCCCCTTGGCGATCGCAACGCTCTGATCCAGAGAAGAGACGCCTGGGTTGCCGTCGAAGCCTGCGATCTCGTCGAATTGTTCGGCGTAAAAGTCGGATAGGAAGTGGCGCTGGAACCAGTCGTAATCCGGCGATTGCGACATCGCGGCGATGCCCGCAGCCTTTAATTGGCCGGTCACCTCGATCAGCTCGCCCCACGTCTGCGGCGCCTCGCTGATGCCCGCTTGCTCGAACAACGTTTTGTTGTAAAAAAAGGCGGTGGCGACATAGTCTCCGTTGATGTTATAGCTCTTGCCATCCGGGGAGGTCGTCTCGCTGATGACGGTCTGATTCATCGCCTCGCGCCATGTCGGCTTATCGGGGATATACGGGTTCGGCTGGTCGAAATAGACGGTCAAATCCTCGGCAATGCCCTTGGGGAAAATATTGTTCAGATCCGCCCATTGGCCCCAGAACACGTCATACATCTCACCGGCGGCTGCCTTGACGCGCACCGTCTGCGTATAGTCCTTGAACTCCTCATCGATAAACTCGATCTTGATGCCGGGATGATCCGTCTCGTATTGATCCGCAATCTCCCGAAGTGCGGTAAGCTGCTTGAGACCGGCGATGTTCTTGGCATTAGGCGTGTAGGACTGGGCAAACATCGTGATCGTACCTTGCCAGCCCGCGGACTCCCCGCCTTCCGCGCCGGACGAGGCGGGCGGAGGTGATGTTTTGTTGCCACCGTTGCCCGTCTTGCCCGTATTACCGCTGCATCCAGCGAGCGCAAGTCCCATAGAGAGCAGGACCAGAGCGGCAGGTTGAAACACCTTTTTCGCGATCATTGCAATCCCCCCAGATCTAATTTTGTAAGCGCATTCTCTTGCTATTTCCTATCTTAATGCATGACGGGAGGCGTCGGCAGGGGGGTAGATTTTACATCGGGATGGTTTTTTTTACACGGCGTCCAGCTGGCAGGCTTAGCGGCGGGGTCGCAGCCTCTTATAGTCGGATGGCGAATAGCCCGTGTGCTCCTTGAACACCCGATAAAAATGCTTGCTGTCGGCGTAGCCGACCTGCTGGCTAATCTCCTGCACGGTAAGCCCTCCCTGCTCTATGAGCGCTTTGGCGCGGGCGACCCGCGTCTCGCGGAGGAAGACGACGAAGTTCTGACCAGTCTCGTATTTGAACCAACGGCTAAAGTAGCTGGCATTCATGCCGAAACGGTCGGCGACCGACTGCAGACTGACCCCATCGGTCAGAACCTGCATCACGTACGACTTGATCTTGTCGATCAAAGGGGTATCCGCAGCGTCCCGCTCCCGTCTGACCTCACACGCGATAGGCTGCATCAGCGCCCTCATCCGCGACATCATCGTCGCGCGGGTGAGCGAGGACTCCAGCTCCGCCAGCCAATCCTCCAACGGCTTGCCAGTAATCCTGCGAACGTCCAGGTCCATCAAGCGCAGCTGGGCGCCCACGCGCAGCAAATAATGGATGACGATGCGATGCAGCAGCGCAGGCATGATCTGCTCCGATCGGGTCAGCTGATCGAGGATCGCATAAGCCTCCTGCTCTCGTCCGAGCAGCAATTGCTCCAGCGACAGCTCCAGCTGCTCATAGATCGTATCGGTGAGCGCTCCATCCGATTCCAGGGCAGGCAGCATGACCACGCTGTCGCCGCCGTACACCAATCGGTAGGTGACAGCCAGGGAGGCTTCCTGATAAGCCTGCGGCGCATCGCTCAGGCGATGGATGCCACTGATGCCGATCGTCACCGTCCGCCCGAAATAATGAGCGATCTCCGCCTTCAGGCGCCGCGCCGACTCATGCATGCCAAGGGATGTGACCTGCGTCTCGGAGGGGTAGCTCCTAATGATGACCACCTGTCCGATATGGTCCTGCAGTACATACACATGATCCTCCCGGCTGTACCATTCCTGGACGAAATTCGTCAACGCGTAACCGAACAGCTCCACGTCAATGGCGCTGAACTGTCCCTTCTCGATCCAGTCGGGACTGATAGCCAGGATGACGACGGTCGAGCGGTCGCCAATATGGGGGATCGGGTAACCCGCCTCGACGATGAACTGCTCCAGGTCGTGATAGTCCTGACCGAATATAAAGTGCTGGTAATACAGCTTCTCCGCCAGCGGCGCCGCCTTCTGAACGGCCTGCTGCAGCGACATCAGCTTGGCCTGCTGACTGCGCTCCTGCTCCACCTGCTCCTCCACGCGCCGCAGCGTATGCAGCAGCTCCTCGCGATCGAGCGGCTTGGTAATAAACGCCGTCACGCCGTGGCTTATCGCCTGCTTCGCCAGCTCGAACTCCTGATAGGCAGTGAGCAGGATGCGGTGGACACGGGGCGCCTCGCTGGCGATCCGCTCGCAGCATTCGATCCCGTTCAGGCCGGGCATGCGGAAGTCGAGGATGACGAGGTCAGGCTGCAGGCGCAGCACCTGGCGGAGGCCAGACTCGCCATCCTCCGCTTCCCCGACCAGCTCCCAACCGGGCGCGAAGCGTTGGAGGATTTTGCGCAAGCCTTGCCGGATATTGGCTTCATCATCCACGATGATAACGCGATACATAACGCTCCACCTCGCTTTCACTCGTGATGGCGGGGAGCAGCAGCGTGATCTCCGTCCCCTCGCCGGGCTTGCTCTCGATCTGCATGGCATACGGCGAGCCGAAGTACAGCTCGATGCGCGCCGACACATTGACGAGGCCGATATTGTCGTCGCCATCAGACGGCTTGAGCGTCCCGCCGTCCAGCCGGGAGCGGATCTGTTGCAGCCGTTCTGGCGAGATGCCGAGGCCATCGTCGGCGACCACGATTTTGACGGCCTCCTCCTCTTTGCTGACAGCGACCGACAGCCGACCTCTGCCCTGCTTCATCTCGAGCCCGTGGTAAAAGGCGTTCTCCACGAGCGGTTGGATAAGCATCCTGGGGATATACAAGTCCATCAGCTCCTCGTCTACATCCATCGTCATCTCGAAGCGCGAGCCGTACCGGTTTCGCTGGATATAAAAGTAGTTGAGCAAGTACGCCTGCTCCTCCCGCAGCGTCATAAAGTCTTTGCCCGCATGCAAGGAGGACTTGACCAGCTTGCCGAGTGCGGTAATCATATCGACGGTGGCGTCGGCTTCGTCGATCTCCGCCTTCATCTTGATCGTCTCCAGCGTGTTGAACAGGAAATGAGGGTTGATCTGTGACTTGAGCGTACGCAGCTCGCTATCCTTGCGCACGATCTCCGCCTGATACAGATGACGAATCGTCTCGTCCAGTCTGCCACTCATGCGGACGAAGCTGCGGATGAGCTGGCCGATCTCATTGCGCGGCGGATCGTCATAGCGGATCTGGAAGTCCTCGGCCTCGACCCGTCGGATCAGACCGATGAGCTTGTAGATCGGCCTCGTCATCCGATGCGAGATGGTCGTCGTAATCATAATGGCCAGCACGATGCAGACGAGCCCGATTAAGATCATCGAATTGCGTACGTTCGCAATGCCGGATACGAGCTGCGATACCGGCACATAACCGACGACAGTCCAGCCCATCTTGCCGACGGGATGACGGACGAGAATCTTGTTTTGCTGATTCAGCTTGACGATCTGCGGGGCGTGAGGGGCCGTCTCCGGCTGTCCGACGACATGCTCCAGTACACCCTCATCGATCGGTTGGCTGGCGAATACGACGCGTCGCTCCTGGTCGAGGAGGAAAAAGGAGCCGTTCTCCTCACGATTGATCCGATTCATGATGCGCCCGATGTCCTCTAGCGTGAAGTCGACCTGCATATAGCCGGCCGTCTCCATCATGGTTGAGGAGTAATAGATTTTGCGGATTAGGGAGAACACGTGCGTCGGCTCCGTCCGTTGCGCGTATCCTGTATTGGCAAGCTGGTGCAGACTGAGATAGGTCAGGATCCGATCGGACGCGCTGAAAGCGCGCTCATCCCAAGGCGCATCCTCCGCCTTGAGATTGTCATAGGGAAATCCCGTGCTGTACACGCGCTGCTCCCCGCTTCCAGGCTTGCTGAAGTAGGTGATTTTCTCGACGCTGTCCCGCTGCGATTGCCAGAAGCTGAAGGTCTTCTCGATCTCCTCCTTCACCTCGAGGGCGTGCAGCGGATCGGGCGACGGGCTGTCGTCGGTCAGCGTGTCCTGGAACTCTTTGTTGTAATAAGGCATCAGCGTAAACTGCTCCAGTTCCCGAATGTACATCTCGAGATTGGAGGCCGTGCTGACGGCAACCTGCTGGACAAAGTCGCTGACCTTCTTCTCCATCGTGTCGCTGTACAGAAGATATGCGCCCATGCCAAGCACCGACATCGGCAGCACGATCAGGACGACGTAGGTGAGCACTAGCTTTTGCTTGAAGGTGAGGATTCTTTTCATCGCGGGCGCCTCCTCCAGGGGTTGTCCCTCCGCCAGTCGCATAGGGCAGCCAAGCTTACGGATTGAGTTCAGTATACCCGCACCGTCAAGGCAGACGCCAGTCAGAGGCGAACGTTGAACCGTCAAGGGGTACAATAATCGGCCCCATAGGAGTAGTTTAGTCAGGTTCGTGCTATAATGGGTTCACAATAAATAACATTCATCATTCTGCCGAGCTGGCGATGATTAAGGAGTTAGAACTTTGACGAATAACCATGAGGTTGGAGAAGTAAGCGAGCTACCAGAAAACTTCGAGGAGCTCAAACGAGCGGTCAATCGGACGGCGAGCTGGAGAGAAAGACTGGATGCGGTGAACGAATTGGGGAACTACGATACGGCTCCTACCATTAAGCTGCTGCAGCATGCTTTGACAGGTGACCAAGTGTTCCAGGTGCGCGAAGCCGCCTATCGCAAGCTGAAGCAATTGGGTGAAGATGCACAAATGCCTGCCAAAAATAAAGGCGAGCTGTTTAAAGGCCTGAACAAAGTTTTGCTGCGGATTAAGAAAAGCCTCCCTGAAGGTCACACCTTCGAGCAATTCAAGGAAAAACTGCAAAAAACACGTCTGGATATCTATGATACTTACGAGGGCAACAAGGGTGCTGAGTTCGACGCCTGGCTTCGTGGAATTTGGGAGACACCCGCTAGAAAATAGCAGCCGTTCAAGCTTCTTGATTGACGCTGAACATTAGCAATACATCGCCTAAGGCACGAAGCCTTGAGCGATGTATTTTGCGTACAGCTGTATGCCGACAGGCGTATACCTACTGCTCACGCGCAGCAGCCGCGTTTCTCATATCCCCCCCGGCCGCTTCAGCCCGCAGATATTTGCCAATCTCCTACTGGCGTTCATCAAGGACGCGTCCACACTTTGTTTCATAAGACCAATAAACGATTCGTCGGTCCCGACGGCCTCTTGCTTGGACATCTCGCTAATATCGTTGGCTTCCTTCGTCATTGAGGAAATCATTATTTTTTGATGGTTGTTGCAACGGACTCCCTTATCACCATTTCAGGTTGAATTAAAAGTTTATTGCCAGGCGCATTCGGATTTTGCATCCGCCAGAGCAAGAGATCGACAGCTCTTTCGGCGATGTGATCGCGAGGATAGACAACCGACGTAAGCGGCGGGATTTGCCATTGGCAACTATCCAAATTATCGAAACCGATAATCGAAACCTCTTCGGGAACGCGTATTCCCCGAGTGCTTAAACTGTTGTTTAGCACAAACGCAACAGGGTCGTTGGCGCAGAAGAACGCAGTAGGAAGTCGATCGTAATTCAATTGGTCCGTGATGATATTGAAATGAATATCTTCAAAAGCGTCCTGAAACTGAAGATCGTACACATATTCTTCGTTTAAGGGCACGCCCCAACACTTTAAGGCATGGCAAAATCCGTGATATCGTGTAAGAAAGCTAAATGATAGGTTGTTGTCGCCTATAAACCCAATTTGGTGATGCCCCATCTCGATGAAATGTCTGACGGCGAGAAACGCGCCGGAATAATTGTCGACAATGACCGTATCGATGTCGATATGAGGATAATCGAAATCGATTGCAATCGTGTTCACGTTTGTTTTTCGCAAGTTTTCGACGATCTTTTGCGAAAAGTTTCGAAACAAAAAGATGCCGATTGGGTTTTCGGTATTTAAAATCTCCGCAATATGTTTCTCTCTATTAACGAGCGAAACGCCATGCAAAGAAACGAATAAACCTCGAGACTTTAAAGCAGAATCAATGAAATAATACAAAGACATCGTATGAGGCTCCGCAATATCTCTCTCGTCCACTAGGATAATCACTTTCTCTTCATCCGGCTTAGGAGGGCTTTCCTCCGCCAGTCCTTTGTAATGCATTTGTTTTGCGGTTTCGAGGACAAGATTTCTTGTTTTTTCACTGATTTCCTCATGCCCTCTTAAGGCTTTGGATACCGCCGCTATGGACAAGTTAAGCTTTTCAGAGATGTCCTTTAACGTTACTTTCTTTTTCATTCCTTGACTCCTCGCCGATACTGATTTTCATTTTATTATATTAACATTTCAACTAAAAAAAATCACTATTATAGTCGTTAGGGACGTTTTCGAAACAAAAGCTCTGGGGACTTCCACATCCCAAGCATACCCTACTTTTTCCTCGTCCGATAGACCAACCTATCTATAAATCATTTATTTTAGGCTATTTTATTGATCAACGGCAAGTGAGAATTAACAAATGGGCAGAGGTTAATTGGATGTTAAAAAAACTCAAATTTTAATTTAAATTTTAAATTAAATTTGTTTGACTAGGTTAAAAATCGAATGTATAATGAAGCTGCAAACGCTTTAGTATCGAATGAAGCGCGTGTGGGATGAGGGGAATGAGCAAGGACATCCATGAAAAGGGGTTGGGAAAATTGAGTCGTTTTAGTAGAAAAAAAGGGGTTCATCTGGTAATGGGCGCATTGCTGCTTACTACCGGGGCATTATCGGGCTGCAGCTCCGCGAGCAATTCCGAAGCATCAAATACGACGCCTCCCGCAAGTCAAACAAGTTCTGAATCGCCGTCAGCTTCAAACTCTGCCGATCCGGGGTCGGCGGTAACCATCAGAATCGCACCGCAAGTATTTACGCCTACGGACGAGAAGACTGCAACAGAGAACACGCCGACCCCAAGAATCGCCTTGGACAAAATCATTGAGGATTTCCAAAATCAAAATCCTAACATCACAGTAGAAATTGTAAAAGCGCCAACCTCTTCGCAGGAAGAGTATTTGACTTGGATGACGACGCGAATTGCCGCCGGCGATGCACCTGATATCGCCTGGCCGACGAACACGTCTTCTGGATGGTTCGAAAAAGGCTGGTTGCTACCATTGGATTCTTATCTGGAGCAGCCGAATCCTTTAGGTGATCAGAGCGTAAAGTGGCAAGACACGTTTACAAATCCCGAATTGTTCTATAAGTTGTCCGATGGTAATCGGTATAGCATTCCGATTGTACAAGCTGCGGGGTCGGCGGTAACCTTCTACTATAATATTGATATCTTTGACGAATTGAATTTGAAAGTCCCGCAAACGTGGGGCGAGCTTCTGACAGCTCTCGCAACCATTAAAGAAGCAGGATATATTCCAGCCATACCAACCGTCGAGAACAAAGGGCCTACCCTTTGGGAGTTGGGGCAACAGGTGTCGATTCCGATCTTGACTAAGTTTGCCGATGAATTTAACTATTCGGGCGCCAAAACAAGCTCGGAATTAAAGGGCGACGAGTATCTTCGAATGGTCAGCAAGGGATTATTTTCGATGGAGAAGCCTGAGTTCCAGGAAGTATGGAAGCTATATAAGCAATGGACGCAAATGTGGCCTCAAGGATGGGCAACGCAAGATATGAAGCCGCAATGGCGCGAAGGCAAAGTGGCTATTCGTGAAGGCGGTATGTGGGAATTGCAAGAGGAGCTCAGCGATACCAAACGTACGTTTAAATGGGGGGTCTTCCCGATTCCGCCGGTTGCCAGTGATTCAACCCCGTTTGCGATCGATCTGCCGCGAGAAAAGGGATTCCCGAAAAATATCGGATCGACTTTCGAGCTGGCCATCATCAAGCCGACGGTAGAAGCCCACGGAACGACGGATGCGGCAATCAAGTTCATGCAGTACTTAACGACCGCAACGGTGAACGAATTCATGGTCAATGAAATTCCATTCGGCCGTCCGGTTATTAAGGGTGCCGAATCCCTTCCGTTGTTCGATGCAATCAAAGAAGCCGAGTACCCGATCTATCCCGAAATCAACGTGAACATGAATGTTTGGATCAATAGCGAAGTCCGCGATATCGCGGGTCGCAGCATGGCCGCCTGGATAACGGACGACATTACGGATGAAAGCTTCTTTAGTACCATTCAAAAAGCGATGGACAATGGCGTGAAAGAGATGATTAAAACGCAAAATATAGATACATCGCAATGGTAATCACCTGATAAGGATGAGAATGAGAAAGCAGAGGGGGGCGAAAGCCTCCCTCTGCTGATAGAAAGGAATGGCTGAGGGATGAAGGCAAAGTTAATAACGATCGCCGCGGTACTCGCGCTTGCGGGAATCTTAGTGCTTATCGGATGGATCGATGGCCGCCGTTCGGTTCATTTTTCCGTTGAATTACAACCGACCCAATTGATCGCTAACGGGAAGGATTCAGTAATCATCGGCGTAAAGGTTACCAATCCAGATGGGACCCCGCGTTCAGGCGATACCCTTAATCTAATTCGCTTATCGGGACATGGCCAATTAAGAGAAAAGAAAATCAAAACCAATGCTCAAGGAGAAGCGAGCTTTACATATTACTCCTATCGAGATACCTCATTTACACCGGCTATGCTAAATCAAGTTCAGGTCGTGGATACTTCAATTGGGAAGATTGTCGGTGTATACAAACGTTACGTCATTGATATACCGGTTGTAAAATCGGATGAGGATAACGAGCCGTCTGTTGACAAGCAGACCAACGGCGTTCAACTGGGTGGAGGTTAAAGAATGAGTAGAAAATGGCGCGAAAGCATGCAAGCCTATCTATTATTATCGCCTATATTTGCTGGATTACTATTATTTTCCTATTACCCTCCATTACGAGGGCTGGTGACGGCTTTTTTCGAATGGAATGCGGCTGGAGATACGTGGACCTATGTCGGGTTGGATAACTTCACAAAGATGGCCCATGACCAAGTACTGATCGATTCGATTCCCAACATGCTCATCTTATTGTTCGGGGGGTTGATCATCGGGGTAACGGCACCGCTCATCGTAGCCGAATTGATCTTCTTTGTGAAAAACGAACGCTTGAAATATTATTATCGCGTCATGATGCTCCTACCACTCGTTATTCCGGGCGTTGTCGGAATGCTGGTATGGAATTTCATATATGATCCCAACATCGGGTTGATCAACTCCTTTCTTCATGCAATCGGTCTTGATGAATGGAGGCGCGGCTGGCTAAGCGACAGCAATACCGTTATTGGATCGCTGCTGTTTATGGGTTTTCCGTGGGCTACGGGAATCGGACCGCTCATTTATTTGTCCGGACTCATGAGCATTCCTACGGAAGTGCTGGATAGTGCACGCATGGATGGGGCAAACGGGTTAAAACGAGTATTCAAAATCGATCTACCACTCATTGTCGGGCAAATTAAATTTTTCGTTGTCATGGGGATGATTGGAGGATTGCAGCAGTTCGGCCAGCAGCTCGTGCTGACGAACGGAGGTCCGGGATATTCGTCTATGGTTCCCGGCTACCATATGTATTTGCAAGCCTTTACGTTCAACAACTTCGGATACGCAAGTGCAATCGGTCTTGTCTTGTTCATAGCTGCGTTTGCACTTACCTTAATCAGCATGAAATTCATTAAATCGAATTAGGGGGGACCGATATTGTCACTTGTAAAGAAAAAACACAGTCGGCAGATCGCATTAAATGCGGTCATCATGCTGCTGATCGCTTTGAGCATCTATCCGATTACGATTCTATTATTCGGCTTCACCAAGGATACGCTAACCTGGGATTATAACAAATGGTTACCTTCCTTCCCGCTTTGGTTCACGAATGTCTCCTTCGCTTGGAAACAAATCGCACATGCCTTCTGGAACACCATATTCGTCGCGACCGTTACGACCGTAGGTGGTGTATTTCTTTCGTCTCTGGGTGGATTTGTTTTCGCGCGCATGAAATTTTATGGCAAAGAAGTGCTATTTTATTTTGTTATCGCGTTAATGATGGTGCCTGGAATATTGGGGCTTATTCCTTGGTATTTGATGTTGAAGGAATTGGGATTGGTCGATTCTTTGTGGGCACTCATTTTAACAGGCATATTTGGTGCTCCGATCTTCGGCATTTTCCTTCTGCGAAGCTTTTTGGCCTCTATTCCGGAAGAGTTGTTCGAGGCAGGCCGGATCGACGGTTGTGGAACTTTCAGGCTTTATTACAAAATCGCCGTGCCGGTTTCATTGGCGATCCTGTCGACACTAGCCGTCATGCAAGTCGTGAATGTATGGAACGATCTGATCGGACCTTCGATTGTGCTGACGAGCAAAGAAAACTACATCATTACACTTGCTCTAAGAAATTTATCCGTTACGCTGGGCGGACAGGGCGCGCTAATCAATTATCCGGCACTGTTCTCCGCTTACGTCATTTCTTCCGTACCCTTGATTCTGCTCTTTTTCTTCGCTAGCAAATATTACGTCGAAGGGCTTACCTCTTCCGGGATGAAGCTATAGGGGGATTGGAATGAATAGAGCGTATCGCATAATGGTAGTTCCTATTCTCTTCTTGCTTGTAGGGTCGGTTGCAGGCTGTTGGACGACTGATGAAGAGGCGATCAACGATTGCAGACAACAAGCTCTTTGCGTGAGCAGTTCCGGAATTCTGATGAAAGATAACCAGCCTTATTTCGGCGCAGGCGTTAACTATTTCAATGCCTTCAACCGTACGCTGATGGACCCAAAGGATACGTCTTACCATTACGGCTTTGAGGTGCTGGCGAAATACCACATTCCGTTCGCCCGGTTTATGGCTGGTGGCTACTGGCCTGCCGAATACAACCTCTATTTTCAAGACAAGGAGCGCTATTTCCAACTTCTTGACGGCGTCGTTAAGGCCGCGGAGGATCACGGTGTAGGATTGATTCCTTCCCTCTTCTGGCATTCCGCAACCGTGCCGGACCTGGTGGGAGAGCCCAGAAGCAGCTGGGGGGATACCGAGAGCCGCACAATCTCGTTCATGCGTCAATACGTGAAGGAGGTCGTCACTCGCTATAAGAATAGCGAAGCGATATGGGGTTGGGAATTCGGTAACGAATATAATCTGGACATTGATCTTCCGAACGCGCCGGACCATCGTCCCCCTGTACACCCGGAACTGGGCACGGCGCGAGAACGGTCGGATAAAGACGATTTGACTTTGGATATGATGCAAACGGCGTATAGGGAATTTGCCAAGGAAGTCAGGACATACGACTCGGATGCTATCGTCATCGGCGGAAACAGTATGCCGCGACCTTCGGCATGGAATCAAAACGCTCATAATACGTTTGATCAGGACACGGAGTCACAATTTGCGGAAGCGCTCGCGGCCCAGAATGTGGACCCGTTATCTATGGTGTCCGTCCATTTTTATTTGACGGACGACCAGCGATTTAATCGCCCTTTTCATGCTGACGAATGGCTTAGCTTAACGATGAAGGCGGCATTGGAAGCGCAGAAGCCTCTTTTCATTGGTGAATTCGGGGTAAGCGATGCGGAAAGAGAAGGCGGAATGCTGGACCCGGAGTTGGCCAAACAGAAATTCGAGCAACTTCTAGTTTCGATAGAAGAAGCGCGCGTACCGCTCTCTGCAGTATGGGTCTACGATTACTACGGGCAGCGCGAGTGGAACGTGACAGCCGACAACGGAAGAGCCTATCAGCTTGAGCAACTTCAGGCTTTGAACGAAAGATTTACGGCCCGTGCACAAAAGGAGACTACGTCATGAATTTCATTCAGCCAAACAAGCAACAAAGAGGATTTCTCGAATTCAGAACCAACCAACGCTATATCCCCTTCGGATGCAACTATTTCGACCCACAGACGGGCTGGGCGCCGCAGCTTTGGCAACAGTTCGACGAAGAGAAGGTCAAACGCCATTTTGACACCATGGCGAATCTCGGTGTAAACACATCGCGTGTCTTTCTTACCATCGCTTCTTTTATGACAGAATCCGGGTTGCTCTCGGAGGTCGGCATCGAAAAAGCGGACCGCATGCTGGCCATTGCCAGGAATACAGGCATCCGCATCGAGTTTGCGGGCCCCGATCTTTGGGAGGGGATACCGGAATGGGCGAGCGGGTATTTCGCGGGCGAGGAGAATGCCTACTTCCTGCATGAAGAATGGGTCGACCGCTTGCAAAAATTTTGGCTGCAGTTCGCCAGATATTACAGCGAAGAAAAGGCGATCTTCAGTTACGATCTCTTAAATGAACCTTGGTTGAAATGGGACAGTCCTTTGATTCGCAAGAGCTGGGGAGCGGAGCCGCCTTCTCTGGATCATTGCCCCATGGACGGTTCGGGCGATCAAGCCTTTCTCCAGTTTCGCGAACAACTGACGGAAGGCTGGATTCGCAAGATGGTGACCGCCATTCGCTCAAGCGACGGTAACCATATGATAACGACGGGCTTCCACCAGCTTTCCATGCCTCACGATCCCAAGGATATCTATACGCTTCCGGGATTTAACGGTAAAAAGCTGACGCAGTTTTTGGATTACGCCGCCATGCATTGGTATCCCTATTCGTCCCATGAGCATGTTCGTCCTCATCTTCAAGACGATCCCGTTTGGAAAAACATAACTCTCATTCAATCCTCGCTGCGCAACGGATATGCTGGCAAGCCGATGGTAATCGAAGAATTCGGATGGTATGGCGGCGGTGAAGTCGTCTCCTGGAATGAAGAATTGCCTTACGTTGAAGAGGAAGTGCAAACAAAGTATTTGCAAATGGTTGTTGAAGGAACAAGGGATCTGGCCGACGGCTGGATGTCGTGGGCTTATGCCGATACGCCTTCCTCTATGGACGTGACCAAGAAGAGCGGTCTAGTGAGCGAGCATGGTGAGATCAAAATGTGGGGGCAAGCATTCAAGGAACTGTCTCTACAAATGGTGCCTAAAAAAGCTTAACTTGGAGGTTCGAGCATGTACGAGCGAATACACTTAAATCAACATTGGAAAGTAACCGGGATCGGGCCAGAAGGTAATGAGATCGGGCCATTCGAAGCGACAGTTCCCGGCCATGTGCATATCGATCTTCTCAAACAGGGCTTAATACCCGATCCGATGTGGAGAGATCAAGCCCTTCATACGCAATGGATCGAAACGTACAGCTGGATGTATGAGACGGAATTCCACTGGCCGGAAACCTACGAGCGGGGCCCCGCCGTCCTGCGCTTCGAAGGGCTAGATACGATCGCATGCATCGAGGTAAACGGCGAGGTGGTCGGCACTGCAGACAACATGTTTATTTCCCATTCGTTCCCAATTGGCCAGGCGCTTGTGGCCGGAACCAACCGGGTGCGCGTCCATTTCACTTCAGTATCCACCTACTTGAAGGATAAAGAGGTGAACAAGTATATGTCGCTCTTTTCCCAAGACCGCGTGTTCCTGCGCAAAATGCAGTGCACCTTCGGATGGGATTGGGTGCACAGGCTGGTGAGCTATGGAATATGGAGACCGGTCTATGTGGAATCTAAGCCAGAAGGCGAGATAGGAAGTACGTTCGTGCGAACGCTAGGTCTTGATGGCGATACGGCGACGCTGTCGTGGGGAACGGAAGCGCTGAGCCGTACGGGAAATGGTTGTCTTCATGTTGAATTGCTGGATGGCCATGGAAAAATCATATGGGAGCAGACCGAGCAGATACATGACGTAGGGAGAATCGGCTTCGAAGGTCAGTTTACGGTCGACCACCCCAATCTCTGGTGGCCCGTCGGTTACGGAGCCCCGAATTTGTATCATTTCCGGGTTCGACTCCTGTCCGAGCACGGCAGAACTATGGATGAAAAAACGGAGGAAATCGGAATTCGCACCTTTGAAGTCGAACAAATTCCCGATCCCCAGGGAGAATCCTTCACGATCCTCGTGAACGGAATTCGGGTGTTCGCCAAAGGCGGCAACTGGGTGCCTGCGGATCCGTTTCCTTCGCGAGTCACGAAAGGGCGTTACGAACATCTGCTGCAAGTTCTCGTGGACGGGAATATGAACATGCTTCGCGTATGGGGCGGAGGGACTTACGAGCTTCCTGAATTCTGGCGCGCATGCAACAGACTGGGCATCATGGTATCTGTCGACTTCATGATGGCTTGCGCGCAATACCCCGAGCATGAAAGCTGGTTTGAGCATGCGATGCGCATCGAAGTCGAACATGCGATCAAGGAACTCCGTAATCATCCGTCGCTCGTATTATGGAGCGGGGACAATGAGCTGGCAATGAACAGCAATTCGGAAGATGACTATTGGGGGAAGCATATTTGCGAGCAGGTGACGGCCCCTTTATGTGCGCAATGGGATCCAACGCGGCCTTTCTTCCCGACTTCGCCATATCTCGGTAGGCCGTTTAACAGTCAGGATGAAGGAGATTGCCATTATTCATCCTGGTATGACATGGAATTCATCTTGGGCGACCAGTTGGATTATCGCGAGCGGATTAGGCAAGGAAGAGGTCGCTTCCTAAGCGAATGCGTATCCTTCGGCGCGCCGCCGATGTCTTCGTTGCTGAAGATGATGACGATGGAGGATATCGCCGATGAAAGCGCGGAGATGTGGGAGTTCCATACGAAGGATAATCCTTACAACGGGCAAGATGAACTTACCCATCATCGGATGTTAGAAAAAACGGCTAACGCTTTGTTCGGACCCAACCTGGATCCGTTCATGCGAACGAAAAAACTGGAATACGTGCAATATGAATTCTCGCGGCTGCAGGCTGAGCATTACCGCCGGCGCAAATATGCGAGTAGCGGCATTCTGTTCTGGATGTATAATGACTGTTGGCCGGCCAGCGGACATGCGATGATCGATTATCACGGACTGCCTAAGGCCGGCTATTACGGTGCTAAGAAAGCCTTCACGCCTGTAATGATCTCCTTTGAAGATCATGGACGCGAATTAGCCGTCTGGATGGTTAACGATACGTTAGAGGACCGAGAAGGGCAAATCACGATAAAATCGATGACGACGGATGGACAGGAGGTTTCTGAAACCCATCTATGCGCATCCGTGCCTGCCAACTCTTCCGCTATGATCAGAAAAATGGACAAAGGCGATCTGGGGCTGCTGCACAGTCCAGCCAACACGGTCGTTCAAGGGATTTGGCGCGAGGGTGGAACGGTGGAACGGGTAACCTACTTTGATGTCTTGCCTGTGGAGCTCAAGCTGCCTCTTTCCGACTTAATGGTGAATTGGGTAGCCGATGATCCGTTCAGCGGGGTCATTGAAATGAGTAGTGCGGTGTACGCGCGAGTTGTCTCTATTGATGAAGAACTGATCCTTGAAGACAATTATTTCGATTTAATGCCGGGAGAAACGCGGAGCGTAAAATACAGGACAATCAGCGGCACGTTCGAAAAGCATCCGCGAGTCACCTGCTGGAACATGCTTGAGAATCGCTAAGAGAGTGTATTTCATTCCTATGCTGGGGGCTATCATCGATGAAAAAAACCATCCGTAAACGAATGATTCTGTTGCTAAACGTATCTTTACTGCTGGCCATTATGATTCATGTCACAGTGAATCCGAAGCCTGTTTTCGCGTCGGGGAGTTTATCCGAATATCTTCAGGTTGCGAGCGATACCGTCGTAACCGGAACTTCGACGCTGCTTACCAAAACGATAACCTTTCCAAGCGCAACCAAGGTTCTAATCCAGTCGGACGGCAGGTATTATCCTAGCGGGGGCGCGGCAATCGGCATCGTTCGCCTTAAGGTTGACGGTTCGATTACAGGAAGCGGTGCCGTTATCGATTGGAGCGTAAGCACGAATAGGCAGCAGCATTCCTATAATGTGATTGCCGCAGCAGAGGTTGCAGCGGGCACGCACACCTTTGCACTGGAAGCCAGTACGTTAAACGGCGTAAGCTTCACGGTAGGCTCGACCTCTAATCTGTCTATCGTCGCTTCGCCGGCAACCCATGTTAGCTCTACCTCATTAACCACCGATAGCTCTGTGTTTGATTTCACGACTGGAACCAGCTATGTTCCCGGCACGACTGTACTTCCACATACGCCATTGATGAGCTGCAACATTAGTAATGCTTCCGGTCCAGTCATCGCGCTCGGCTCTGCACGGGCTTATGCTTCTGGCGCTCCGGGCGACGCTATGCTGGGTTTGTACCGAAATGGAACTGCTTTGGCTAATAATGAAGGCCTGTTAACCGTGAATGATTTGTTCTCCGGCGCGGAGAACCAAGCCCCCTTTTATACACATGCTTTCATGAATATTACAGGTACGCACACCATCTCGCTCGATGCAACGGAGTTTCCCTGGAGCGGTGGACAAGGGGAGGATCTGGTCAAGTACAAGGTGGGCTCCGGCAGCACGCTTGTGTGCCTGAACGGAGGAATGACGGTAGCTGGCTCAGCGCCTCTCAGCGCAAGCACGAATAACGCCTACGATTATTTGAACATTGGAACAGGGACCGACTTCCAGCTTTCCAGCTCGACGGTCCATATTCCGAGCGGCCATAACGGAATCGTCATGTTCATGGCCAAGACAAGAATCCAATGCGATGCCTCCGATCTGGGAGGCACGGTCAAATTGTGGATCAATATCGACGGAGTTGACAGAGGGTCCATAGGCTTGCAACAGATCACGGCACCGAACGGCGATAGCCAACGGACACTAACGGCAAGCTATTTGTCAGCAGGAACAGAAGCGCTAAGCCCCGGCAATCATACCGTCAAGGTGTATGCAAGAGCCGATGGTTCATTCCTTCATCCTAGCGTTGTTAAAGATTTGCATTTTTTATGGTTTGATTAATCGTTACTACTTAGCACTTCACCCCCCCTGCGAGATGCGGTAGCGCAACGCGTAGGCTAACGAATCGAGAATCGGCTTGCCCTGTTTCATCAGAGTCGACAACCAAAACCACCGCCTCAGGATACGGTCTGCGGGGCGGTGGTTTGAGTGTTCTATAAGCTATACGAGCTATAACGGCTTTACTCAGCGCGCAGCTAATAGATCTTTTTCATCATCGCTATAGCCTCATCTAGCGTCATGCCGTACGACTTGTAAAAGGCGATGTCGCTCTCCATTTGCTTCTGAATGGTGTCATTGCGTATGCGCAGCATCTCCTCGGGCGTGAACTCGGCGACAAAGCATCCTTTGCCGGTGACCGTGTGGATGAGCCCGCTCCGTTCAAGCTCCTCCCAAGCCTTCTTCACGGTGATGACACTCACCGATAGCTCCAAAGCCGCTTGGCGGATCGGGGGCAGGCTATAGCCGCTCTCGAGTTCGCCTTTCAGAATTTGCGCGCTGATCTGTTCGTAGAGCTGTTGATAGATCGGCTTGTCGGAGCCATTGGAGATCATGACGTTCATAAGAGCTCCACTCTTAGGAATCGCTTCACCGCCATCCGGTAGGCCAACCAAGTGAGCGCGAGGAAGACGAGGATGCCTGCGCCCAGAATGGAGGCCTGCAATACCGTATTCTCAACCCCTGCGCCATAGAATAGGTCGTGCGCCCGCGGGCTCTGAATACCGATCCATTGGGCGATCCCGGCAAAAAGGAGTGCGATGACAGTAGAGGCGGTTGTCGCTGCGCCGTACTTGTATGCCGTCTTATAATACATGGGCAGGAGCACCAGATTGAAGATGCCGAGCATCACGAAGCTAAGCCCCCAAAAACCCAGATTCGGCGAGAAGAAATAGTACATCATATTCGGATATAGACGAAACGTCAACAGACTGAATAGCATCGCAACAATAAGATGCATCAGCTCAAGCATAGCAATCACGGTGACCCGCGCTTTCACGATATCTTGCTTGGTGACGGGCATCATCGAGCTGAACATCAAGTCATTCTGGCTCTTGAATCCGCCCAGCATGTTCGGTACGGTGATGCAACAAAAATAGAACGGAACCATAAAATAGATCCAGCCGGGGACGAGCATTAAGGCCCCTGTAAATAGCGGCAGGGCGAAAAACCAGGGATTGACGCCAAGCCTTATATCCTTCATCACCAGATTAACCATGGGCCTCCTCCTTCTTCGCGAAATAGACCATAATTTCCTCAAGACTTGGCGTAGTCACCTTCAGATCGAGGGAAGGATCGCAATCTGCGGCATGCATCAGCCCGGTAAAGCCGAAAGTATTGGTTTTGTATGCAATTAAACGCGTCTTCAGCTCAGGCAGCTGATCCACTCTGCCGCCGACCAGACGATACGATTCTACGAACTCGTGCTTGTCGGAGCTGGCGACGATGCGCCCCTTGTCGATAAAGGTAATATAATCGGCGCATTTCTCCAGATCGGAGGTGATGTGCGTCGAAAACAAAATGCTAAACTCTCCGTCCAGGACAAGCTCCCGAAAGAGATCGAGCAGATCGTCCCGCGAGACGGGGTCAAGGCCGCTGGTCGGTTCGTCCAGCACGAGCAGCTTCGCGCCGTGGGACAAAGCGAGAGCCAGACTGTACTTTACTCTCATGCCGGTGGACAGCTCGGCGATTTTTTTATTTTCATCCAGTTTGAAACGTCGCAGATACGTGTAGTACGCTCCATCATTCCAGTTCGGATAGAATGTTTTGGTAACGGCGGTGAGCGTTTTGATTTTGCTTCGCGTGTAAAAACCAACGTCTCCGAAGGCGCACCCGATCTCCTGCTTCAACGCCATTTCGTGCGTGGCGATGCTCTTGCCCATCACGAAAATTTCGCCGCTATCGATGCGGGTCATGTTCATAATCGACTTGATCGTCGTCGTTTTCCCGGCGCCATTGGCCCCGATGAAGCCCATGATGTACCCCTGCTCCAGTTGAAACGAAACGTCTTTAATCTGAAAGCCGGGGTAGGCTTTGGTCACATTTCGAATGTCGAGTGCCAGCATTCCGCGCCGCCTCCAATAAATTGTGTATGTTGTGCATTCACAATGTATCACAGGAAAAGAAACAAGTCAATGCATCCGACTGCCAATGAGTCTCGATGTGGCTATAGGAAATATAACCAATACACCACCCAGCCTCGTTGCTCCTCTAAAGCAATGGGATCAGGAAATTTTTTCACCTTATTGAAACTTTTTAAAGATTAGGCGGTCTATATAGAAGGAGCTATGACATTTTTTATAAACCTTTTGAACTGAATGTTAGAAAGGAGAACGAGATATGAGAAAGAAAGTGTTTATTACCGCACTCGGTACTGTGCTATTGGGTGGTTCCTTACTTGGGGCCGCCTATGCAAGTAACAAAATCACCATTAAAGTCAATCACAGCGTGGTTGCAACCGATGTCGCCCCTCGAATGGTAGACAATCGGGTGTTAGTGCCGATCAGCTTTATCTCGCGTGCGCTTGGCGCAAATGTGGGATGGGATCAAAAAACACAGACGGTAACGATTAATAGTAACGCCGCTCCACAACAAATCGATGTGTGGGCTGAAGAGTTAGATCTCTCTTCTCAACGTTGGGCAAGAATCCGTAACAACATTAGTGTTTTTATAGCTGGCTATGATGAACAGGAGGACAAATTTATAGACCTGGTCGTCACGGAGGAATTCAAAAAGAATAAACATAACTACATTCCAATTGGCGGCATCCTTCCGTCCATACTAGACTACGACATCACGGATGTTAAGAGTGACGGGGATAATTATATCGCTCGGGTTAAAGTCGTTGTCAACGATTTTGAGTTGCGGGACGAGGATTGGGATATTTATTTAAATCATGAAGCTAAAATTACCGCCACTAACAAAGTGGGCCTAAAGCTACGCGACTCTCATACTGTCTTTCCAGGACTCACATTTAAAAAACAGCAGCACTAATACAAAGCTGCTTCACATTGACGTTCTCTTTCAAGAAAAGCCAGCACAGTTCTGCTGGCTTATTCTTTCTATTTTTTCATGTCCTCATTTCCTCTAACCACTCCCACGTCCGATCATCCGATATCGTACCTCGAAGCTTTAGTACTCCCCTTTAATGACGAAGAACGAACCTCGAATCGTCCCGGCCAGCTTGGACTTTTGTCTTGCGAATTTGAACTTTTTTTCTTCCAGCTCCCTAGGTACTTCCATCCCCTCGGACAGCTTGAAACCTACGGCTCGCTTCTTGGGATTATCCACTGTATACATGACGTTTACCGCCAGACCGTCTTCATAGAAGACGAAGGCCCATTGGATATTTTCGACTTGAAAACGCGCGGTTTCCAGCGGTTTGGCCGCAAACGCAATCCCGCGTTCTTCCTTTAAAATTCGTTCGACATACTCAAGCGTCTCCTGGCTTTCGGTGGCAGGTACGACCGTGAATTCATGCTTGTATTTGTTCATGAAATAACGGGCCTCATTCGCGCGCAAACCAGCTAGCGCTTCTGCTACCGGCGAAGATTCCAGTCCGGACGTCGTCACGTTTTTATAATCAACGATCGTAGTCATCCTCATCCTCCTACTGATTTCGTTTATTTCTACTTCTCTACAACCGGAATCCACATCTCCCGCTCGACGGCGATTCGGGACATCCGGGAAATTGAAGCGATGGGCATGCCGCTGGTCGCTGAAGTCGGGAGGGACGGGGGCTACTTTGTGATGAGCAATTCCGTCCTGCCCACAGTCCGCTTTACCGATAATGAGATCAAGGCGCTTTTTATCGCTTTCATGGCCACGCGCAATCTGCAGCTTCCTTACCTCAAAAGCCGCCACTCGTTGGCGGAGAAATTGCTTGGTCTCATCTCCCAAAACCAGCAAGATGATCTTGTGCTTTTAAATCAGATTCTGCTATTCGAAGGCACCAACCCCCATAATCCTGACTTGCTTGACCTGTCAGATCTGCCTCATCCGATGCTAGAGCAACTCATCCAGGTCCTTCTTGATGATCGCTACCTGACGGTTGCTGTCGCAGAAGCCGGGGAAAACAAATCTTACCCCATCTATCTCATGCGCTTGTACCGCGAAAAAAGCGCTTGGCAAATTGAGGGCTTCGACCTGGCTGAGAAAAAGAGACGGATGATTCCCGTCGACAGTCTCACCGATGTCAAACCATCCCCCGAAAGAAAAAGAATGAGCAAGAAATTGATCGCGGAACAGCTAAGCAAACAGGAAGAAGCCATCAACCTGGTCGTCGAGCTTGGTCCCAAGGCGATTGCTCAGTTCAAAAAGTATCATCCGCTAAAAATGACGATTTCCTACACGAATCCATATCAAACCACGGCGCTCCTCAAGGCATTCCTCGATGTTTATCATGCGGATGAATTAAATGAGATTGCAAACTGGCTGCTTTTTTTGGGGGCCGATATCAAGATCAGGGAAATACCGCGGGAGGTTGCAAAAGAAATGCAGGACAGAGGGGAGGTATTGGGGCTCGACTAGTCGTGACGAGCGCGCGGGCAAAGGACAAAAATACATCACCGCGCCCATCATTCACACGGTGATGTATTCATCTAATCGCATTCCACTTGCGTTTCGTCTTTTAAGCGAAAAGCCATTCTTATCTGGGATTCCGTATTCCGTTCTTCAGACAGTTCAGGTAATTCATTCTCGCCAAAGAACTTCACATCGCTTGTTTCTATCCCTGAAGCGGCCTGCCCACCAACGATTTCACACAGAATAAAAAGCTTATATACATGATAGGGCGAAGGAGGATGCGGGTGACACTTTTTATCATGGACAGCTAATAATCTTAATGCCCTCACGTCAAAACCTGATTCTTCTTTCACTTCTTTCACAGCCACTTCGCGCGGGGATAACCCAATATCCGCCCACCCTCCTGGCAAGGCCCATTTCCCATCTATCGTTTCTCTCACCATTAGAATTTGCCCATTTTTAAACACGACCGCTCTTATATCAACCTTTGGTGTAGCATAACCATTTTCATTTGCAAACAAGCCGATAATTTCTTTCATGTCCGTATCTGTGTACGCCGACATGATTTCTACACTGATATCGCGTATTTGCTGAAACCGCTCTAAATCATATTGATCTTTTGAATAAGTTAACCCCGCTTGCGCAATAGACTGTAGCTGTTTCGCCCACTCGAGCCATTTTGGTTCCAATTTAACCACTCCCAAATGATGTGATAAGGTGCCTCAGTATCTCTCTTATTGCATCTATTGTACGCTTACCAATTCCAGTAACTGCTCTCTTTGATTATAGCACTAAGCCATCTCGGGGCAGCAACACTATTGCTCCGGACCGTTTATAATAATACCGCGAGTGCAAAGGCCATCCCAATCATAAGAATGGTAAACCCTCCGAAATTCAAAGGGGATTGGGTTGTTCCTTGAATGAAAAATAGGGGTGCAACGCTAAAAAGCCCGCGCTCTTCGCGGGTTCTTAACTCATCTACGCTATGTTATTCTTCCTCCGTCGCCACCGGATTGTCCTCGTAGCTGATTCAGTCGCTCCAGCTGTAGATTAGGTTCTGAAAATGGTTACACAGCAGCCAGCGTAGACCTCAGGAGAAAACGCTCCCACTGTTCATGAAGCGAGGGATGAACCATCTTGTCAACTTGTACTATTTTAGCGATAAAACGCAAAAAAATAGTACTTTTTTCTAGACATCATTTTACATTTTATGCACGATATTTCTGCTATATTAAATCGGTACTACAACGAAAAAAAACCGAAAGAGGCGATGCAATGGATTAATATTCGGTATCCCTTCAACCTTTGCAGCAGATGAAATACCGGTTGGAACCCTGTCGTTATTCTCAAAAGGAGAGCTTTGCTTTTGACATGCGTACGAGTGCTCTCATGATTAACACGAGCAATAATGTAAGCGCAACCATCGTATGTATTGGATTTTAGACTGATCATCAATACAACAAGCCTGTTAAAAGAAGGGATGGTTTCATAAAAAAAACGAAAAAGCTATTATTCATTTATTTGGTTGTTACTCTTCTGATGGGGACATTCGCGATGCAGGCCTCGGCAAACACGGAGGATACCGCTCCGCAGACGGTCGTCAAAAGGTTCGAGGCGCTTGATGAGAATGCTTTTACCCCTGCCACCTATCGACTGGCCAAAATGGAATACGTAAAAGTAAAGGCTCTCCTTGACGATCCAAACGCCACATCGGACGAAATTAACGCTGCACTCCAAACTTTAGACACACGTATTGCAGCCCTGAAAGTTCGAAGCGGTTCTGAATCCCTGTGGAAAACCTATCAGGACTACTTTGAAATAGGCAACATTTATAGCGGAGCGGGTAACTTAAATCCGAATAATCCTCGCGGATTGTTGACATCTACCCACTTCAACTCTATCTCGGCAGAAAATGTAATGAAGCCCGAGAGCCTTTCTACTGGAAACGCTGGAACAGCGGGTACGTTTAGAATTTTCGAGGGATCGAACCACGCCTCCGACCAAATGGTCAGAGAAGCACAAGAAAAAGATATCACGGTGCATGGACACGTGCTGGTGTGGCATGGACAAACACCAAGCTGGGTTAATGGCGGTACTAGTGGCAACTACACAAGGACACAGGCCAGAGAAAATATGGAGCGCTATATCAAAACCGTAGTCGAGCACTTCGACACCTACTATCCTGGTGTAGTCGCAAGTTGGGATGTCGTCAACGAAGCGTTCGTCGATGGAGCGCCAAGCATTCCGGCAGACGCCAACTGGAAAGATTACCTTCGCAAAGGAAACCAGAGCGGATGGTATAAGTCCTACAGCAGAGACATGTCAGAAAACCAAGATCCGAGCGACTTTCTCTATGATGCATTCGTGTTTTCCCGTAAATATACGGACGCCAAGTTATTCTACAATGACTTTAATTTGTATCAAGATGGCAAATCGAAGCTGGTCGCGATGATGACTAAAGAACTCAACGAGCGGTACAAAAAAGAGTATCCAAATGATCCGCGCCAATTAATCGAGGGCGTGGGTATGCAATCCCACAATTACATTATGGATACCCCACCTTCCAGCGTGGAAAACGGCATCCTTAATCTCCTGTCCGCTGGAGTCGATATTGGGATTAGCGAGCTTGATTTGTTTGCTTGGTTCCCGTATAACGGTGAGCCAACTAGAGATTACATGGATTTGAGAGATCGCGGGATTGAACACATCATCGCTTCGAATGGTACCGAGCAAGAGCGGAATTACTGGATTAATCGTGGTGTAACCAACGGCTCCGAGATTGAAGTGATCCAGGCAGAGCTTTTCGCAGAATACTTCCAAATCTATAAGAAATACGCCGCTCATATCGACCGCGTTACATTCTGGGGTCTTAACGACAGTCAGAGTTGGAGAAGAGGTCACAATCCACTACTTTGGAACAGTGATTTCTCCCCTAAAGACGCTTTCTTCGCTGTGTCCAATCCTGAGGCCTACCTGGGGATTGAACAAAAAGGAGCGTATTTAACCGGTCCGGCTTCTGTTGTATCCGGTACGTCATTTCATGTAAACTTCAACATAAGCGCAGTGAACGATAGTGATTTCCAAAAAATATTTGGGCAAGATCTGACGATACAGTTTGATCCAAATGTGCTGACATTCGTAGAAGCTCAATCACTGACCGAAGGTCTGGTCGTTCTAGATTCGAAAGAGGTGTCTCCTGGGAAAATTAGATTCCTGGTAGCCGCACTTGGTGAAGACAAAGTCATTCCGGCCAATGGCAATTTCCTTGATCTCACATTCGTTGCCAAACCAATCACTGCACCCGTTGAGACTGCAGTAGCGGTGGACAATGTGATCCTAGCCAACGGTCAAGGTCAGGAATTGCAAGTTCCCGGATCTACCCTCACATTCGACGTCATGGTTGAACCTGTCGATAAGGCAGCCCTCCATACGTTAATTAGCTCCGCGCAGTCGAAGGTTGACGCCGCAGTCGAAGGCACGGCTCACGGTCAATATATAACAGGATCGAAAGCCTTGCTCCAAGCGGCGATCGATAAAGCCCAAGCCGTTGCTGATCAAGCCCAGGCAACTCAACAGCAGATCGATCAAGCTGCAGCCGACTTAACTTTGGCCATCACAGCCTTCGAATCATCCAGGATCTCCGTCGATGTCAACGGTGACGACAAAGTAAGCGTCGGAGATTTGGCGATTGTAGCAGCCGGGTATGGCAAGAAGTCGACCGACAGCGACTGGGATAAATTCAAAGCTGGTGACGTGAACAAAGACGGTATCATCGATATCCATGACTTAACAACCGTCGCGAGAAAGATATTGGAGTCATAACGTCAGCGATATCGGTGAACTGCTCGCATCAACACATCTTATGCTAAGTTAATAATGGTTTTCATATGACCCAAGGGTATCACCCAAGCTTGACTTGGATGATACCCTTGTACAATTCCGTTAATATTGGAACGCCAAAAAGGGCTGCGACAGGCATCTTGCTCCTAGCCTGCCACAGCCCCCAAACCCGCGTCCGACGCGGTCTCCCGGCTCTTATTCTTCTCCCGCCACCGGATTCCCCTCATAGCTAATCCAATCACTCCAGCTTCTTATCCCCCCACGAACCCCTATGCTCCGAGGGTTCCAAGTTCAGCAGGCGGGGGTTCCGGTCCACGCTCTGGGAATGCCTCGGAGGATACGCCAGCGCCTATGTGCAACGATCCCCCTTCGCGACGCTTGGGAGCGCTTTGGGAGCAAGCGGCCTGTAGACGACGGGGCTCGGACGACAATACCGATTGAGCCGAGGGAATCCATCCACCTGTGGCTGAGTCAAGCCGAAAGGATCACCACGGAAAGGCAAAGTGAAGTAAAGTGATTGGCCGAAGGGATGGATGGGCTGGAAGAGTGGACGGAGGGGGCTGTTTGCAAGTTGTTGAATGATTGTTGAATACTGAAATTTCTCTACGTTTATTGATTCTCAAAAATGTTATAATTACACATATTGTTTACGAGGGGAGTGGTTGCATTGAAAATTCTCGTTATCGGTGGTACCGGCTTCATTGGCCCCTTTGCTATTAATGAGCTATATGAGTTGGGACATACGATTGCTCTATTTAACAGGGGTAACACACCATCAAGCCTTCCCGGTATTACTCAAATTTCAGGCGACACAAAAGACTTGGCGAGCTATAGGTCTGAATTTGAACGGTTTAACCCAGATGTTGTTATACATATGATTGCCTATACAGAACAGGATGCTCGGCTAGCAATGAATGTTTTCGCTGGGATAGCCAAACGGATCGTTGTTTTAAGCAGTATGGATGTTTATCAAGCTTACGGGATTATTCTTGGGTTAGAGGACACCCCCCCTCTACCTATGCCCCTCAGAGAAGATTCTCCTTTGCGCCATATAATGTACCCATACGGAGGCGACTATGAGAAAATAAAGGTAGAACAAGTCGTCCTAAGTCAGCCCGTCGATTTGCCGGGCACTGTCCTGCGGCTTCCAATGGTTTATGGCCCCGGTGATCCTTCACATCGTCTCTTTAAGTATGTGAAACGTAGTCTTGATAGCCGTTCTTTTCTTGTTCTGGACGAATCATTTTCTAACTGGCGTGCAACGCGCGGCTATGTGGGAAATGTAGCGCATGCGATTACAGTAGCTTCGATTAATAATCATGCGGCTAATAGGATATATAATGTTGGTGATGCGTTTGCGTATAACGAACATGAATGGATCAATGCTATCGCCGATGTTATGAAGTGGAGTGTCAAAGTCCATTCAGTTATGAAATCTGAATTGCCGAAGCAACTGGTAAATCAAAACTTACAAACAAAGCAGAATTGGATTATGGATACTACACGCATTCAAGAAGAGCTAGATTATAAGGAACTCTATACGCTAGCTGAAGCTTTAGAGGCTACCGTTCAATGGGAGAAAGACAATCCTCCTGTATCGTTGCATCCCAAAGAATTCCCATTGTTTGATTATGACGCAGAGGATTTGTTTATTGCAGATCATCCCTGATAGAGTTGATCTGTTCCATCTTGTCCGCTTGGATTTGCTGATTTTATAATTTTCATGAATATACCGTTCGCCGCCATCCTTTGGCGGCTTTTTTGCATCCATTTTGAGAGGAGCGATTTATATGCCCACTTCAACAGCAACCTGACGCGACCATTCCGCTGTGGCTGGCTCCGGGGTTCCTGCAACTGTTTTCCTCGACCTCTTGTTTGCAAGCTGTTGACAGAATAGCCCAAAGAGGGCCGCAACAGCCTGCACAATGGCAACCTGTCACAGCCCCCAAACCCGCGTCCGACGTGGCCTCTAGGCTCTTATTCTTCTCCTGTTGCGATCGGATTCTCACTGTAAGAAATCCAATCACTCCAGCTCCCCGCATACAACCGCACGTTGCGGAAGCCCGCCTCTGTCAGTGCCAGTACATTGGGGCAGGCGGTGACGCCTGATCCGCAGTAGACGATGATCTCCTGCTCGGGTTCGAGACCAGCGAAGTGCGCCTGCAGCTCCTCCTCGCTCAGCCAGCGGTTCTGCTCGTCGAGCGCCTGCTTCCAGAAGAAATTGCGTGCGCCGGGGATATGACCGGCCTTGCGGTCGATCGGCTCCTCCAGCCCGGCGTAGCGCCGCGGCTCACGTGAATCGATCAGCGTCGGCGCGCCGCTCTGCGACGCCTGACGGACTGCTTCGACGTCCGCCAACAGCTCCGGCCGCGGCTGCCCCGCGAAGTCGGAGGGGATGACGACCGGCTGCTCCGTCGTCACCGGGAAGCCCGCTGCCGCCCACGCCGAGTAGCCCTCCTCCATCACATATACCTGCTCATGTCCGAGGTAGCGCAGCAGCCACCATAGACGCGACGCCATCGCTCCGCCCTGATCATCATAGGCGACGACCCGCGAGTCGCGGCCAATCCCGGCACGGCGCAGCCGCTCGATGAGCTGCTGAGCATCGGGCAGCGGATGTCGCCCGCCATGCGCCTCGATAGGCCCCGAGAGATCCCGCTCCAGATCAAGATAGACCGCGCGCGGGATATGTCCCGCCTCATATGCCTCCCGGCCCGCATCCGGCTTGCCGAGCTGGAAGCGGCAGTCGGCGATGACGATATCTGCTTCATAGAGCCGCGCCAGCAGCCAAGTTTTCGATACGCGTTGACTCATTCGGATCATCCTCTCCTTAGACTTTCGTCGGTTTTCATTTTCCACGGCTTGGGGTAAGCTGGGATATAGACGAATCAATGGCTTTCATTGCACCAACATTTCGACCGGTCGTGTCGATGCTAATTGTTACGATCCCGGTCATCTCAATCGCCCTTTGTGTGATCAGATGCAAAAATCGATGTTGCGACAGAGCGTCTAAGTAGACAGAACCAGCCTTTATTTCACCAGCATCAACAGCTTTACCTATGAAATGATCAGTTTCAGGAAGAATAAATGCTGGTCCCTGTCGCTAGTTTCTGTTTTTCGATTCGCTAACTGCAATTGTACACTTATTTCAGCCCAAAGTGGGGTTTATAGTGAGAATAACTGCAAAAATGCAGTTGTTTTTAAGGAAATCGTACGGAACAGCAGTACATGGTCGATTTAAATGTATTTTTGCACTTAAACACGCCGATCCCGCAATTCTCGCTACGAATAAAGGTATTTTTGCAGTTGTTCGCCGACTATTACATAGATCGCAGGATCGCTTACACATACACACCTACTATTCTCTTCAAAAGGAGGCGCCGTTAGATGCTTCAGCCTTATTTATCGCCGGTCCAGACGGCATTCCTGACCTTCCCGATCGCCGCCATGCTGTTCACGCTGCCATTCCTGATCGTGCAGTATCGGCGGCATGGATATGTGAACAAATGGCGGGGATTTTTGCTCTATTTGTTCCTGCTCTACCTGATGAATGCCGTCTACCTGATCCTGCTGCCGATGCCGGAGTCGCGGCACAATGCGCCGCCCGCCGCCGAGCATCTGATGCAGCTCATCCCGTTCACCTTCATCGAGGATATCTTGAAGGAGACGAACGTCGACCTGAATCGTCCCAGCCAGTACATTTACTTCCTCAAAGAACGCGCGGTGCTGCAGGTGCTGTTCAACATCCTGCTGACGGTGCCATTTGGGATGTTCATGCGCTACTACTTCCGAATGCGGTGGTTCAGCTGCCTGGCTGCGTCGCTCGCACTGTCGCTGTTCTTCGAGGTGACGCAGGTGACGGGCATCTACGGCTACTTCGACCATCCGTACCGACTGTTCGACGTCGACGATCTGATGACCAATACATTAGGGGGCATGGTCGGCTATCTGGTCGCCCAACTGCTCGCCGTCAAGCTGCCGCGCATGGATAAGCTGGACGCCTCGCTCGATCTGTCGACCAAGCGCGTCAGCTACACGCGGCGGGCGATCGCCCTCGGCGTAGACGGCATGGTGATGCTGCCCATCTTCGCCGTCGGCAGCCTGCTGCTAGGCACACCGGTCGGTCTCCTGCTCGTCATGGCGTATCAGGTGCTGATCCCGTACTGGACGAACGGCCGCACGCTCGGTCGCGCGCTGGTGCGGATCGCCATCGCCGGACAGGGCGAGCGGCTGCAGCTGCGCGAGGTCGGCGGACGTCAGTTGCTGCTGTACGGCTTCCTGGGATGGAACTTCGTCCTGATGCCCTATGTCGCCTCCTTGCCGGCGTCCATCTTGCAGCTCATCCTGCCGCTCGGGACGCTGGCGCTCGACATCGTCGTCTTCGTCCATGTGATGCGCTGCCTGTTCAACCACCAGCGTCAGCTATGGCACGAGCAACTGAGCGGCACGCGCTACCGGATCACTGGCCGCGGCCGCGCAGCCGTCAGCGCGAGCGGAGAGGTCGGCGGCATGCCCGGGACATCAAGCGGAGAGGTCGGCGGCTCGGCGGGAGCGGCGAGCGAATCGGCCGAGAGGGACACGCCGCGAGGGACACAGGGGCAGCCGTCCGACCGCCCTTGATCGGGCTTCGGCGAGCGACGGCTCGGCGG
>NZ_BFBX01000036.1:0-27476 GCF_003851045.1 Paenibacillus sp. 598K
GCGCATAGGCCTACTCGATTCGGCCGCAGACAGCAGCATTTCGACTGCCGCTTCGCTGCCCATCTGAGCTTCGCGCCGGAGCGGGACGGGGACGAGGCGGGAGTGACGGCGTACATGAGTGAGCGGTTCCACTATGAGCTGGCGCTGACGCAGCGCGGCGGCCGACGCAAGCTGATCTTCCGCCGCCGTATCGGCAGCCTGCAAGCGATCGAGCATGAGGCGCCGTGGCCGAGCGATACCGCCGTGCTGACGATCGAGGCGGACCGGGATCGATATCGCTTCGGCTGCTCGACGGGCGAGGGAGAGACGTATTGGTTCGGCGAAGGGGAATGCGCCCTGCTGTCGACCGAGGTTGCGGGCGGCTTCACCGGCGTCTTCTTCGGGCTGTATGCGACGGGCAACGGCGCTGCCGCCTCGACGCCGGTCCATATCGAGTGGGCGGATTACGAAGGAAGAGACTGATGTGTCAGGCGGGCGGGGGGTTTATCGCAGGGTGCCGTCGCGGACGGTCAGCTCGGCGAGATGCTGCAGCTCAGAAGCGAGCTCCTCGTAGCGCAGCAACTGCTCGATATGGTAGACGCCGCCCTTCCCGTCGCGCGCGTACAGCCTGTCGGCGACGAGCGCGGCTGTCATCGCGGTGATCTCGGCCTCCCGCTGGCCGACCAGGACAGCCTCGGCATATGCGGGATCATCCCCGCGCAGGCCGGAGGCTCGCACATGGACGGCATAGAGCGGTTGTCCAAGGCTGACGCTGGCGAACGCTCTTACAGCGAGCGATCTGAGCGCCGGGAGACGGAGCGGCCGCAGCAGTCCGAGCCGCTTGGCGCCAGCGAGCGCGCCCGTCAGCCATCCGGGGTCGAGGCAGAGCCGCGTCGAGACATCCGGGATGCCCAGCGTCCGCGATACGATATGCTGATCGGCGAAGTTGAAGCGATACGCCTTGCGATCGCCGAGCGTACCGCCGAAGGGAATACGCTTGCCCTCGCCCAGACTGACGATGCGCCGACGCTCCCCGGAGGCCTGGTCGAGCATCTCGAAATCCGAGGCGGAATGGTCGATCGTCCAGCCCAGGGCGGCGTCGCCGTGGGTGTCTCCCATGCCGAGCAGCACGGTAATCTCGAGCTTCTCGGCCGCATCGAGGCGAGAGCTGGTCAGCCGAGCGAGCAGATTGGTCAGCCCCGGCGCCAGTCCGACGCTTAGCACAGCCGTCGCTCCGCTCTCGGCGGCGAGCGCATGCAGCGGCTCGACCTGGGCGAGGAAGCTGTAGTCTGCCGAGATATCGACATAGTGGATGCCCCGCGACAGGCATGCCCGCACGAATGCCGGCTCCTGCTGATCGAGACACATGATGACGAGCCGGGCTCCGCGCAGCGTCTCCTCGTCAGGCTCGGCGGACACGTCGAGACGCATCGGCAGGATGCGCCCCCCGCTGGTTGCGGCGAATGCTTGGGCGCGCTCCAGATTGCGGCCTGCTGCGATGACGCGTCCGGGGTAGCGTTCCGCCAGCAGCTCGCAGATTTGTTGGCCGACATGGCCGTAGCCGCCGACGACGATAATGTTATCCTTCATGGTTTCTTTTCCTTTCTGCAGTTCGTCGTCTTCACGACTCCAGCATGTCATTGAGGATGGCGAGGCTGCGCTCGAACGCTGCGATCTCTTGCTCGCTCAGTTGGGCGTGCAGTCGCTCGTAGAATTGTTGATTCACGGCCTCGTGGGCCAGATAGGCCTCCTTTCCTACAGGGGTCAGAGAGAGCAGGCTGGAGCGGGCGTCCTCGGGATGCGCCTGACGCGTCACCAGCCCCTTGGACTCCAGACGTTGAATGATCTGTGTGATCGCGCCCTTGGTGACGCTGAGCCGCCCGGCCAGCTCGCTCATCAGGATCGGCGAAGAGATGCCGATGGCGTCGATCGTATGGATTTCGCTTGGCGTCAAGGCGCCGGCTTCCCCGAAGGGCTGAGGCTGGCGCTCGAGACGGCGCAGGTTCAGGATCAGCTTGCCCAGCTGATGTCGGCCGTTTGCGGTGGACGGTAGTTGCGTGTGTTCGTTTCTCATGTCTTTTAGTTTAGTATCTAAACTATTAGATGTCAAGACGAATTGGTCGACCAAGCCTTTCAGGTCATTGACTGCCGTCTCGCTCATCCTATACGATAGATCCGACAGCCAGGATACGGCCAGCGAGCACGAATAAGAGAAGGGATGTCGTGGCAAAGATGAAAACGATAACGTCGATGATCGAGCATCAGTTATGGGCCAACGCGGAGATCATGCGAAAACTTCAGCTCGGCGAGACGAACGATGCGGCACAGCTCCGACTGTTGAGACATATGGCCATCGCAGAGCAAGTGTGGCTGCTCCGGCTGCAGGGGAAGAGCACCCTGGATCTGAAGCTGTGGGAGGAAGGCGATGCCGGGGAGACGCTGGAGCTGATGCAGGCCAATGTGCAAGGCTACCGCGCCTATATGGAGCAGCTGACCGAGGAGGAGCTGGAGCGGATCGTCGAATATACGAATCAGCAAGGTCAGCCGTTCCGAACGCCTGTGCGGGACATTCTCCTTCAGGTCGCTTTGCACGGACAGTACCATCGGGGACAGTTTAATCGCCGTATCGTCGAGCTGGGCGGGGAGCCTGTGGTTTTCGATTACATCGCTTATGCGAGATTGTGAGCGAGATTGAGCACTATTTTGCGCCTCAGGCTTGACACTTCCCCTGCGTAAGATGATATGTTGTCGCCAGAACAGGGGGTAACAGGCATGAAAATGAAAGAGGTTTGCCAAAAAACGGCGTTGACCGAACGTACCATTCGCTATTATGTGGAGCGGCAGCTGATCGCTCCCGCCTCGGAGGAAATCAACGGTCGGACATATCTGTCGTTTGCCGAGGAGGATGTGGAGCAGCTGCTGGCGATCGCCGAGCTGCGCAAGGTCGGCTTTGGCATCGAGGACATCATCCGGATGCAGCAGTCGCCAGCCGAGATCGGCCCGATCCTGGCGTCGCGTCGCGAGGAGCTGCTCGGCGAGGTCGAGGCCAAGCAGGAGATCCTGCAGGCGATCGAGGCGGCGCTGGCGATGCCGATCTCCAGCACGCGGCAACTGGCCGCCCAACTGACCGAGGTGGCGGGGCAGTACAGCTTGCCGCCCGGGGACCTCGCCCCGAACTTCGCTCGCTTCGATCCGGAGACGAAGGAGGAGAAGGAGGAGGCGTATCTCGACTTCAAGGTGTCGCAGCGGCTGCGCGACCGTCGGGAGGCCTGGCTCGGACCGCTGCTGCGGATCGTCGGCAGGATCGCTGCGGTTGCGGCTGTGGTAGCGGCGCTGGTGTACATCGTTGTCGCGATCAGCGGTATTCCTCGCGATGTCGACTTGAGCTACACGGCGATGCAGCTGCGGATGGGGCAGACGGAGACGGCGGTGCCGGTGCAGGTGCGCATCGAAGGCAAGTGGCGTAACCGCTTGTTCAGCGAGCCTACCTTCTCGGGACGGGTCATGATCGAGGGCTTCGAATATACGCAGACGGACGAGCTCATCGATATTCGCTTCTATCCCGATGTTCGGAACGGCTACGGCCAGCTCACCTATACGTCGTATCGCGACGGCATGGTACAAATGAAGACGCTTGGCGCGATCTGGCAGTCGGACCGGATGTCGGAGATCGCGATCTGGGTGTTCGAGCCGCTGGATGCGGACTCGAAGCGATCGACCGATCTGGTCATCGCGGGACCGGCTTCGACGGGCGCCGCAGCGGCAGAGATCGTCGAGCGGCTGAGCGACTACGTTGAGCAGCTCCCGTCAGAGGTGGATTAGCGGAGAGCCAAGGCTGTCGCGCCGCCTGCTCGGGAGGCTGACGGAAGCCTGGCAGTTTCTCCGACAAAGCTCTTCGCGTCGTGGAAGGACGACGAAGTCGTTTTTGCTTAATTCTGTGAAAATGTTAATCCTGCGGACGGATGCGGCGTGCTATAATCGTGTCTATGAATAATGACATAGGCATATTGACCCACAACCGTTTACCGTCGGGAGGTACATATGATCTTGGATAATGTGTTTAGAAGGGGGCTGTCCGCGCTCCTGGTCGGGCTGGTGCTGCTCGGAGCCGTGACACTCGCTATGCCGCTGCGCACCACGGCTGCCGCAGCCGGTCCCGAGATTGTGATAGATGGCGAGACGCTGGAGCTGGACGCTCCTTCGCGTTATTATGATGGACGGCTCTATGTGCCGGTTGCGCCGCTCGCCGATCGATTCGGCGGTTCCGTGAGCTGGGACGGCAAGCAAGAGGCGCTCACGGTCCGCTCGGCAGTCAAGGACGAGATCGTGCTGGGCAACGAGGTGCCGGTCGTCTATCTGAATGGGGAGCGTCTCGTTATGGATGCGGTTCCAATCCTCGTCGACGGACGCTTGTATGCGCCGCTTCGCGAGCTGACGGAGCTGCTGCACGGGCGCATGCATTACGATACGGAGGCGGAGGTCGCGCTGCTGACCAGGATCAAGCAGGTCGAGCTGAGCGCAGAGGATACGCTGTCATCGATCCTCGAGACGTATGGATTGACGCGCCAGGAGCTTATGCGGCGCAACAACATGGACGCCAAGAGCGAGCCCAAGACCGGGACGCTGCTCAAGGTAGTGGTCCCGACGTTCTTCAGCAACACGGCCAAGCCGTACACCGAGGCCGAGTACATGCTGCTCGCCAAGATCACAATGGTCGAGGCTGGCTACGAATCGTATGAGGGTCAACTGGCAATCGCCAATATCATCTTGAACCGGGTTGCCCACTCCAAATTCCCCGATACGATCCGCGAGGTCATCTACTCGGGCCGTCAGTTCCCGCCTGCGCACAATGGTCTGCTGGACAAGAGCAAGCCGCATGCGAGCGCGCTCCGCGCGGCCAAGGACGCGCTGAACGGCAGGAACAACGTGCCGGGCGCCGTATATTTCTATAATCCCGACGTTACGCGCGGCGAATTTTGGTCCAATCTGACGACCGTGGCGACGATCGGCAATCATCGATTCGCCAAGTGATCCGAAATGTAAGAGTCGAGGCGACGGCGGATCGCCGCCTGCCCGGCCATTCAGCGTCTGCCTCATCAAAAACGCCCAGCCTGTCGATCAGGCTGGACGTTTTGTTTGCATTGGCTGATCGACCCGCGCAGCGACTCAAGCGATATAAAAGAGCATCCCTTGGCCACGCTCGGCGGCACGGCGATAATAAGCGACCAATGCCGTGAAATGATGTTCAAGATAGTCCAGCAGCTCCTTGGGATCCTCACCCTCCGTCACCGGATAGATCTGGTGCTCGATGGGCGAATGCTGGACATACAGGTTGTGAAATTCTTCCTCGCTAATCTCGGAGAGCGCTTGCGCCGCTTCGGCCAGTTGGGCGGGCAGCAAGTAAAACGCGCCGTAATCGCCGTAATCGAGCAGCAGCTCGCCTATGGTGGGCACAGCATAGCTGAGCGGCGGCGAGCCTCCGGCAAGCTCTCCGGTGAGCACGAAGCTGATTGCTTGCCACGACTTGTCGATGTCGAGTTGGTCGTCGCGCTCATAGAGCTCCATATCGTCTGGCAGCAGCTGCCCATCGGCGAGCTGACGCGCCTCCTCTTCACTAATCGCGACGTATATGCCTATCATGCCCATCGTTATTCCTCCCAAGCTGTCAGATGCTCTCCTGTACGGAAAAGCTATTTAAACAATATAACCGATTTATAGTTACTCTTGATAGAGTCGCTAGCTGTATTTTAGGTGTGAACGATCTGGTTTTTTGCTAAGGATTAGTACGAATTAGCCAGACAACTGAATTGAAGTCCCGACATCTGCGTTCTCATCCTTTTGGGAAGGTTTTTTTTCGTTTGTTAATATTTCGTAAAAACATTATATCTAGATAATCAAATATTAAAAAAACGATAACAAAAATCGGCAGAAGGCTAAGGTATAAAACGATATACTTTTACGAGGTTGCATGAACATGGAAATACAGGTGCGGGAGGGAAATGTTGTGAGAAGAAATGAAAGCAAGGTTATGGTTAGTTGCTTGACGGGCATATTAATCGTTCTGACGCTGACAGTGGCGCTGTGGGGAACAGGTTTTTTGCTGCAGCATGCCGCTTACGGAGCGAAGGCAACTGATGGGAACGAGCGCGTGCTGCGCTCTGCGACTGAAACAAGCCAGGTCTTCGAGGCGGGTACGAACAGATCAGCAACTTACAGAGCAGGCGATTACAGACCGTTTGCGATCGCGATGTCGATCCATGGCAGCGCCAAGACAGGGCGAAGCTTTGCCTGGTACACCGATTATAACGATCAGGCAGCCGCGCCAGATGATGCGATGGATAGCCTCGTCGAGGTTGTAGAAGCGGGCCTTGCGTTCGACTCGAAAACGAAGCTGCGTTTCTCTGGCCAAGCCAGAGTGCTGCCAGTCAAGCTGGACAATACACAAAATGCAACCTTTATTGGCCATAAAGCAATTGTCGAAGGTCTGAAGCCCGGAACGGATTACCAGTACCGACTCGGTAGCGAGGGTAACTGGAGCGAGACAGGGTCCTTCTCAACGGAGGGCGAAGACGAATCAGAATATGAATTTTTGTATATGACCGATTCCCAAGGTGGCAACACTAACGATTATAGGGTTTTTGCCAACACCTTGAGAGAAGGCATGAAGAAATTCCCGGCCGCTCGCTTTTTGATGATGACTGGCGATCAGGTGGATCGCGGGGATTGGGAGAGCCAATGGTTCGACTTTTTCGGTGAGCCGCAAGATGTGTTGATGAATCTGCCGATTCAGGCGGCCGTCGGCAATCACGATGGTCCGTTTAGGCAAGAGAACAGTTTTTTTCATCATTTTAATTATCCTGTAGGTGAAATATCGAACCCTCTTCCGGATGGAGCGACTTACGCTTTTGATTACGGAGATGCGCGTATCATGGTGTTGAACACGATGGATATGGGGTGGAATACTGACCAGCGACAAGCCTTCGACGAACAGATCGAATGGTTGCGCAAGGAAGTGGCGCAGACGGACAAGAAGTGGAAGATCGTTGCGGCACACAAAGGCATCTACTCGCTAGGCGGCCATTCCGACGAGGATGAGATTCGCGAACTGAGAGCCCTGTTGTTCCCGGTCTTTGATGAGTTGGGAATCGATATGGTATTGCAGGGACACGATCATTCTTACGTACGGACCTATCAGATGTACAAAGATCAGGCGCTTAAGAAGATCGAGATAGACGAGGCGGGTCGCGCCATCGATCCTGACGGTACATTTTATATCATTAACAATGCTTCAGGAACTAAATTTTACGATATCAACAATAACGTCTTGAACTACTATGGCGCTGTATTCGATCAGCCGCGTAAGCCCGTGTTCTCCGGGATTCGCATGACAGGCGATAGTCTGACCATCGATTCCTATCATGCAGGCGAAGAGGAGCCCTTCGATAGCTATACCATCGTTCGCAAGGATATCAAACCGGATCCGATCGTAGATGGAGCCTCCGGACGGGATGGCCACGGTCGCACGATTCTTTCCTGGAGCGCGCCGGATGAAGGGGAGGACATACGGGGCTTCCGTATTTATGAGAAGAATGGAAAGATGGGCGACAACAAAAACTGGAGCGCCTACCTTCCCGCATCTCCAGACCGCAAAGGGTATGTGTACGTATTGGACGGACTGAATTCTGACGAGATGTATACCTTTGTTGTCCGTACGGTCAATAAACGCAATAATTCGGACGGCGTCTCCATCGAAGCTTCTTCCGAACGAATAGCCGCGCCTGGCGGCAGTCTCGTCGATGACGGTTTCAATACATTCGGTTGGACGTATGTGCCCGGCTTCGAGCGACCTGAGGATTACGAATATACGGTTGATGGCGGCAAGCGTTGGCAGCCTGTTGTTGCTAACCCGCAAGCTGTCGGCGATTCCGACTATGCAGCGGGCGACGTTCGCGTGCGAGTCAAGGCCGAAGCTGCCGGCGAAGACCAGCCTGGCTTGGCATTAGCCAACAGAATCGCGTTTACCACGAACACGGTGCACCGCGTCTATGCGCTCGCGGGGAAGATGATGACAGGCGAGCAACCTCATGTCGCTGTGGATGTCAGACGGATCGCGGACTATGACGGCCAAGCTTATCTGATTGTTCAACTGATGAATGGCAATCAGCCAGAGTTGATCAACGCGGTGCCGATTACGAAAGATCAAATGCAAATCAACCAATATTTTAATACCGATAAAGATCAATACGCCGTCAAGGTGTTCGTATTCGACAGCTTCGGCGGGGCGCGCAAGGGGTTGATCCATCTGGCGGAGCCGATCCTGTTGAAGCATAACTAGAAAGCGAGGAATGCCAACGTGAAAATTATACTGGCGGCGATCTTGATGATCGCCATGCTGATCGTGCCCGGGGCGGCAAGCGCAGCAACGGAGATGACGCTGCAAGTGAGCGCTGCCCAGGTACAGCCCGGAGAAGAGTTGAGATTGTCGGGAACCGTGCCGGAAGCGGATGGCGAGGTAGCGATTCAGGTCAGACGTCCGGACGGCAGTGTGCTGTTCGTCGATGTGGCACAGGCCAGGGAGGGACGGTATTCGACCTTCTTGACGATCTCTTCGCGCGCAACCTTCGCTCCGATCGGTACATATACGATAGTGGCGAGCTGTGGATTGCAACAGGCGAGCGCACAGTTTAGCGTTGTAACTGCGTCGGCAGGCCCCGTCCCATGGTATCCGCCGATTATCGACGGAGGGCAAGAGGAGACAGACGGCGGCGAGATAACGAGCGGCAAGATCAAGCCTGTACGGAATGCGGAGGGCATCCATAGTGTAACGACAGAGGCGGTCCGCAAGGCAATGGGTCCAGACGGGACCTTGATGGTCATCGAATTGCCTGGTGTAGCGAAGGGAAGCGCACGGGTGGAGATAGAGATGGAGGCCTGGCGCGAGCTGGAGCGTGCAGGAAAGGCCGTTGAGCTGCAGGCGGAAGAACTGACGCTACGTCTTCCTGTCGGTGCGATTCCGGCGGACGCAGGCGATGAGGCCGTATTGCGCTTAACGTTGGATGCGGCATGGCAAGGCGAATTGCGCAGCGCCGTCGAAGGCGCGGTCGGCGGTGACTATCGTCCGACCGGAGTCGCGCTCTTCGTACAGATCGAACGAATCGCAGAAGGTCAGCGTGGCGTCGTTTCGAAGTTCAAGCATCCGGTGACAGTGACGCTCCAACTGACCAATGAGCAGCTTCGTCTGCTGCGTAGCGGGTTGGCAGGCATCTATTATGTAGATGGAGCCCAACTGACGCCCATTGCCACACAGGTAACAGGCTACAACGTCATGTTTACAATCGATCCCTTCTCGCTCTATGCGTTGTTGGAGTATAACAAGGGCTTCGCCGATATGAAAGGACACTGGGCGGAAGCGGCCGTTCGCTCTCTTGCGGCCAAGCAGATTGTAACGGGGATGAACGCGGATCGTTATCAGCCTGGCGGGTCCATCAGTCGCGCGGATTTCGTCACAATGGTGATGCGGGCGATGGCTTGGCAAAACGGGGAAGCGAGGACAGCCGCTCCGCAGCATTTCGAGGATGTGCCGGCTGGCCGCTATTACAGCGAGCATGTCACTATGGCTGCAGGATTAGGTATCGTTAACGGCTACAATGGCCAGTTCAGACCGCAGGATCAGATGACGAGAGAGGAAGCGGTTGCTGTACTGGTGCGTGCATCGCAATACTTTGAACGGATTGCGATACAGGAAGGAGAATTGCCTTTCTCTGACCGCAAATCCATAGCGGAATGGGCCGTTCCGTTCATCGAGCAGGCATGGGCGATGGGGCTGATCCAGGGCGACATGGGCAGATTCGAGCCCAAGCAACCGCTCACGAGAGCTCAGGTGGCGGTAATGATCGACCGCATGCTGACGCCAACTCAGGGAGGGAGGATATCATGAGGAAGAAGTGGATTGCTTGGAGTATCCTGCTAGTCATGTTGATGTCCATTCTGCAGCCGTTAGGGGTGAGGGCGGAGAGCGGGCAACAGGAAATGGACATCACGGCTGTTCCGACGCGCAATCTGGCTCTCGAGGCTGTATCGGTGCTGGCGACTGGCGCATGCAATGACAAAGAACGGGCCGTTTTTGCCGTCGACGGAAATACCAAGACCAAATGGTGCGACAGTTCGTCAACCTCCATAGGAAAATGGCTCATGCTGGATCTAGGCGAGAGCTTCACGATTAATCAGTGGATCGTAAAAAACAATTGTATGGCCGAGGGCAACCAATGCCCAAACTGGAATGCCAAAAATTTTCGTTTGCAAAAAAGCGAAGACGGCAAGACATGGATCGATGTCGATGTGATTCAGGACAATGTCCAGACCATTGTGGACCGTTATGTACCTGCCTTCGACGCACAATATGTACGTCTCTACATTACGAAAGGGGCAGCCGACAGACACACGGTGCGGATCGCTGAATTCGAGGTGTACGGTGTCAAACAAGGTCAGCTCCCTGCGTATCCGGCGACTGATATAGCGCCTGTCGATTATGTCGATCCATTCATCAATACGCTTGGCGACAACGGTCAGACCAACCCGGGACCGCGTACACCATTTGGTCTGGCCGCACCGGGTCCAGACAGTGATGGCGGCGCGTTCAGCGGCTATTACTACGAAGACCAGGCCATCAAGGGCTTCTCTCATCTGCGCTTCAGCGGCGTAGGATGCAGCGGGGCGGGGGGCAACATCCTGCTGATGCCGACCACCAAGAGCTTTACGACGAGCAGCAGCGTCTACAAGGACGGGTACGACAAGACAAGCGAGCAAGCGTCTGCCGGGTATTATGCTGTCACCTTCGATTCGGGTATACGGGCCGAACTGACGGCGTCGGACAACGTCGGCTACCATCGATATACATTCCCGGAGAAGGCGGAGACCGGAGCCATACTGGTGGATCTGTCCAACTCGTATGCGGGTATGAATCATGCGACATTGAAGGTCGAGGGCAACGAAGTGTCCGGTATGATCGAATCGCGCAACGTGTGCGGCCATGGCTACTACAAACTCTATTACTCCATGGCTTTTGATCAGGATGTTGTCTCGTATACGTCATGGTCGGGAGCAAGCACCGGCCAGGTGGCGGAGCGCACCGGGGCCAGCAGCGGTGTATGGCTGAACTTTAATACAGCCGAGGCGAAGACTGTTCAGGTCAAGGTTGGACTGTCTACTGTCGGCATGGAGCAAGCCAGGGCGGAACGGGATTACGAGGACAGCGGTTGGGCGTTCGATGCGCGCCATCAGGCGGCTCGAGACCTCTGGAGCCAGACGCTTGGCAAGGTGCAGGTAACGGATGACGACGAAGAGAACAAGCGGATCTTCTACACTCAACTCTATCATGCGATGCAGCATCCGAACAAAGTGTCCGGTAAGGACGGCAAGTTCCGAGCGGCCCGCGACGAGCAGACGCTCCGCGATACGTCGGAGATCAGCGATAAATTTGAGTATTACAACGGTTGGTCGACATGGGACGACTTCCGCAAGTATCCGCTATATTCAATCCTGGAGCCGCAGCGGTTCGAGAATATGGCCTTGTCGATGATCGACCTCTACAAGACGAGAGGCTCGTACGCGCAATGGGGGGCTGGCTACTGGCCTAGCCCGACGGTGCGCAACGAGTTCAACGGCGCAGTCATCCTGGATGCGATCGCCAAGGGATTGAAGCTGGATGATCAGGAGTTGCGTCTGGTGATGGAGGGGATGGCTGAGGACACAGATCAGTATGAAGTGAAGAACGATCAGATCTCCGGCAAGCTGGAGCAAGCTTATAGCGCCTATTATCCGATGCGTCTTGCAGAGATGCTCGGCGATCTGGACGCATATAACAAATACTATGCGATCGCCAAGTCCTACCAAGCGTTGTGGAATGGCGATCAGAGCGACGATACAGGCGTCGAACGGGGCTTCTTTACGCCTAACGGCAACACAGTTCAGCCAAAGGACATCAAAACCGTGAACAAATACGCTTATCAGGGCAATTTGTGGACCTATCGCTGGACGGTGCCGCATGATATGAACGGTATGGCAGAGCTGATGGGCGGCAAGCGACAGATGGCGGAGGATCTACAGCATTTCTTTGCTATCGACGAGTTTGTTGCCGTAAACGAGCCGGATCTGCATGTTCCGTTCCTGTTCAACTACACTGGCATGCCTTATCTGACGCAGTATTATGCGCGCGAGTATACGACCGAGGTCGTAACCCAAAAGTATCATAATCATGGACTGTATGGCGCGCCGATGGTCTCGCGCGTCTTCCGCTCCGATCCTGAGGGATATCTCCAGTCGATGGATGATGATGCAGGCGCGCTATCCTCCTGGTTCGTTTTTAGTGCGATGGGATTGTTCCCGAGCAACCCTGGAGACCCCTATTACACGATCGGCTCTCCGATTTTTGAGGAGGTCAAGTTGAACCTGGATCATGGACAGACCTTTACGATCCGTGCGAACGGTGTCTCATCCACCAATCGCTTCATCCAGTCGGCTACGCTTAACGGCGAGACGTTCGACCAGCCATGGATCCTACACGCCGATATCATGGCTGGCGGAAGTCTCGTATTCGAGATGGGAGCAGAGCCGAATTATGCTTGGGGAGCAGCGCCTGAGGCTGCGCCGCCGGTTTATGACTTCGGCGAGTATGTCGAGCGACCTTCGATGACGAAGACGCTTATCCCCGAGAACGCTCAGTGGGCGTATCTGGATGCCGGACGTTATGCCGGAGCCGGCTGGACTGACATCGATTACGACGATAGCGACTGGAAGCGAGGAAGCGCTCCGCTCGGCTATGACAACAATGACTACGTCCAGACTGTTGTCAGTTATGGACCGGATAGCAAGAACAAGTATCCGACGACTTATTTCCGGCATACCTTCGAGGTGGAGGATGTCGCGCAGATGGCCTCGCTCGCCGCACGTCTCATCCATGATGACGGAGCGATTATCTATCTTAACGGAGAAGAGATTATCCGCACGAACATGTCGGAGGGTGCCGTTGGTTATGATACCTATGCCAACGCTACTGTAGGCAATGAACGAAATTGGCTGACGTACGAGATTGATCCGAAGCGTCTAGTGGACGGGACTAACGTCATTGCGGCGGAGGTGCATCAGGTGAATGAGAGCAGCTCTGACATTGCCTATGCATTCGTACTGGAGGCGAGCCGTCGGCTGATGGTTCCCGATGCGCCTACAGCTCCAGTTGTTGATAATGAAGCTCGTACCTTTGGCTGGACGTATGTGCCAGGGTTCGAGCAGCCTGAATTGTACGAGTACAGCATTGACAATGGGCAGCAGTGGCGTCAAGCGAGTCGCAATCCGCAGACCATCGGTCCGGCCGACCATCCGGCCGGTACAGTGCTGGTGCGCGTAGCGGCCGATCCGAGCCGCGAACAGGCGGCAGGCGCGCCATTGCGCTCCGACAAGCCGTTTGATAGCAAGCAGCTCTGGGACGTCTACGACCTGGAAGTGAAAACCTCGCGTATCGATCAATTGCAGGTAAAAGTCACAGGCAAACGGACAGGCGATTACGATCAGGATGCCTATGTTGTCTTCCAGTTGATGGATGGAGGCGAAAAGGCATGGATGACCAATGCGGTGCCTGTCGGTAAGGGGGATTTCTCTACATCGCAGACGTTTAACGTAAAAAGCGAAAGCTACAAGGTGAATGTGTACCTTGTCGATGAATATGGTGGTGATATCTACCGCTCGGTCTGGTTGGCGGAGCCGGCAGCCCCGCAACCGGAGCGTAACTCCGAGGGGCCGGGGCAGCCAGGGAAGCCTGAGCTTGATCCGCTGCCATTGCCTGAGAAGCCCGAACGTCCGGTCGATGCGTACGATCCGGAGCATGCTGCGCCGTCTGTCGGCCAGCCGGAGGCCCCACTCAAGCCAGACTCGCAAGCACCCGAGCAACCGGGAGATACCGGCATCAGGCTCGAATTCGAGAGTCGCAGCTCTTGGTCCGAAGCGGTTAATGCTTTCAATAACAAACCGCTTAAAACCGAGAGCGGCAATAACGGAACCGTCGTCGGGAATACCTTTACGGGGGCCTGGCTGGCCTTTGAAGGCATCGACTTCGGCGAACAGGGCGTGAATCAAATCGCTGTCGTCTACGATGCGCCCGTGAGTCGCACTCCTGCCGATATCGCGCTTGAAATCCGTACGAGCAGTCCGGACGGACCGCTCGCCGGCATCGTTCAGTTGCCTCGGACCGATAACGGCTGGGGACAATACCGGATAGAGGAGGCGTTGCTGGACGTTACGCTTCAGGGGATCCAGGATCTGTATCTGGTGATGAGGGGAACGACGACCAACGACCATCTCTATATAGGCAACTTTGACAGTATTGCCTTCAGCCATGTTCCGATGCGCGCCGATTACGCCATGCTGGAGCTCGAGCGTTATGACGAGTGGTCAACCGCGATCAATCCTGGCAACAACCAGCCGCTTAAGACGGAGAACGGCAAGAGCGGCAAGCAGGTTGCCAATACGTACGACGGAGCCTGGCTGGCATACAAAAATATGAATTTTGGGATATCTGGCGTCAATTACGTCTCCGTCGAATATGCAGGAAATCGGGGTAATACCGCGGCAGATGCCAGGGTTGAGGTTCGGTTGGGCGATGTTAGCGGTCCGCTGCTGGCTACGATCGACACGCCTCCTACTGCCGATGGGTGGGGAGTCTATGCCGAGGCAGGCGCAGCGTTGACCGAATCTTTGACAGGGACAAAGGATATATATTTCGTGATGAGAGGCACGACTAACGGCACCTACCGCTACATTGGCAATTATGACAATGTACGATTCCAGAAGCAGGTGACGCCAGTCGAGCCGCCAGTTGAGCCGCCGGCAGAAGAATCTGTGCAACTGGAGTTCGAATCGGCCGAGCGCTCGCAGGCGGTGAACGGCTTCAACAACCGTTGAAACCATATATTGAAAATATGGACTGCATTCGTTTCATGAAATAGGAAGGTATGCATAGAGGCAGGGATCGCCAACAGGCGGTCCTTGTTTTGCGGTCAGCGGTCTTGACAGGCATGCTTGTACGATCGAGGCAGATTGCCGATGACGTCCCGGCAAGATTCCCTCGATGCTGCTGTTCGCCCTGCTGGGCAACCAACTGCTCGCCGATCCGCGCAGCATGGCCGTGACGCTGGTCGTCTACGGCGCATTTATCGGCGTGGTCTATGTCGGTTACTTCAAGGTGTACTTGGCACGGTAGTGAGCGAGCGCCAGCAGCGGCCAGATGCGGGAGTAGCTGTCATAGCGGATATAAAAGCTGCCAGGCAGCGCTGCCCCGGTAGGGTACGCGGCGGGAGCCGGGTCGTCGCTCGCCAGCAGCTCGATCAGCCGCTGCATGCCGCGCTTCATCGCCTCGGTCGGCTCGTCATGGGCAGCGATGAGGGCGTCGAGCGCCCAGGCGGTCTGCGAGGGCGTGCTCATCGCCAGCGGCACATACCGCTTGCGTTGATCGCTCAGGCACGACTCGCCCCAACCGCCGTCCTCGCGCTGGATCGCGTGCAGCCAGTCGCTGCCACGGCGGATCGATGGGTGCTCCGGCGCGTACCCCGCCGCCCGCAAGCCCGTGAGCGCGGCCCAGGTGCCATAGATGTAGCAGATGCCCCAGCGTCCGTACCACGAGCCGTCCCGCTCCTGCTGCTTCACGAGGCAGTCTGCGCCGCGCTGCACGACGGGATGGCTCTGGTCGAGTCCGGCCCAGTTCGCCAGATATTCGATCGTGCGTCCGGTCAGATCGGCCTCCGACGGATCGATCGCCGCCGCCGCTGCGCCGTCGATCGCCAGCCAGGTAAGGATACGCTTATCCGTATGCTTCTCGAAGGCCGGCCAGCCGCCATCCTTGTTTTGCATCGAGACGACCCAGCTAAGGCCGCGATTCCAGGCCGTCTGCGCGTCCCCAGGGAGACGGGAGCGGGCGTGGATCGCTCGCAGCGCGGCGGTCGAGTCATCGACGTCGGGGTTGATCGTATTGCTCTCGGAGAAGCCCCAGCCGCCAGGCGCAGCTGCGGGATTGTGGAGCTGCCAGTCGCCGGGCTTCGTATGCTGATGCCGCAGCACATAGTCTGTAGCCGACCGTACGCTCGGATGGTCAGCAGGCAGCCCAGCCTCCTGCAAGGCATAGGCCAACAGCGCCGTATCCCAGATCTCGGAGGGGGAGTTCTGGATCATCAGCCCTTCGTCGAGCTCGTAGCTCATGCTCTTCAACCCCTCGATAGCTCGCATGATCAAGGGATCGGTGGGCTCGTAGTCCAGCGCCAGCAAGGCGAGCACCATCAGGATCGTGCTGCTGGCGTAGCTGTACAGGGTGCCGTCCGCCTCGATGCGATCGAGCATGTAGCTCTCGGCCCGTGCGGTAGCCGCCTCGCGGAGCGCGCGTCGACTGCCGATCAGTCGGTTCAGCCCGGCATCCAGTCGCTGCTGGAGCGCTTGCTGGCCCGCCGGCAAGGGCGGCTCGTAGCCTTGCTCGCGGGTGCCGACGAGACTGCTGAGGTCCGGACACCGGGCCGACTGCACGGCGTAGTCGCGATCGGCCATGACGAGCAGCGGCGCCAGGTGGACGCGCGCGTAGCCGGAGAAGTCGAAGAACTGCACCGGGAATGCGAGCGGCAGCAGCAGCATCTCCAGCGGGATCGAGGCGATCGAGCGCGGCCACTTGATCTGTCCGGTGGCGGCGAGCACGGCCTGGGTCATCAGACCGTCGATCCGCCGCAGTCCGCCCCGCTTGGCAATGTAATGGCGCGCCGCCTCCATCGCTGCGTCCTCCGGCGAGCTGTAGCCGGAGTAGAGCAAGGCATAGTACGCTTCGATCGTCGATGCGAGATGGCCTTCGTCGTCGTCTTCGTACAATCGCCAGTACCCGCCAGGCTGCTGGCGAACGCGGATGCGCTCGTGCAGTCGACGGATGAGCGGCTCCTCGTCCGCCTCCAGCGTGCGGAGCAGGATAATCGTATACGCATCGACGTTGGCGCCGGTGTCGAAGCAGTAGCGCCAGGAGCCGTCCGGCTGCTGGTCGGCCGTTATGTCTCGGATCAGGCTCTCGATTGCCGTGTCGATGTCCTCAAGGCTTGGACGCATGGAGGTAACGCCTCCTTTGTGTTCATTTACTCATTTACACCATTGTATGAGCGGAGACTTGCGAACATACGGCGCAGCCGCAGGTGTGATGGATCGTATTGACCTGGCCAGTGCGCTGGTTGATAATAGAGGTTGTATCGTACACGAGAGAAGCCGGCAGGCTGCTATACATAAAGGAGTGGCAGGATGATCTACCGCAATATGGAGCAATGTGTCAACGATCTGGAGCGGCACGGCCATCTGATCCGGATCGCCGAGGAGGTCGATCCTCATCTGGAGATGGCGGCGATCCATCTCAAGGCATACGAGGCGGGGGGACCGGCGCTGCTGTTCGAGCGGGTGAAGGGGAGTCGCTATCGCGCCGTCTCCAATCTGTTCGGGACGATGGAGCGAAGCCGATTCATCTTCCGGGATACGTGGGACGCCGCGCAGCGGGTCATCGAGCTGCGCAACGACCCGATGGCCGGTCTGAAGACACCGGTGCAGTCCATCGGGACAGCGCTGTCGGCGCGCAAGGCGCTGCCGGTGAAGAGTCCGGGAGGCGCGCCGGCAGGCTTCGAGGAGATCTCGATCTCCGAGCTGCCGCTGATCCAGCATTGGCCGGAGGATGGCGGCGCTTTCGTCACCTTGCCGCAGGTGTACTCCGAGGACCCGGAGCGGCCGGGCGCGATGAACGCCAACCTCGGCATGTACCGGGTCCAACTGACGGGCAATGACTATGAGACGGATCGGGAGATCGGCTTGCACTACCAGATCCATCGCGGCATCGGCATCCATCAGGAAAAGGCGAACCGGCTCGGCCGTCCGCTCAAGGTGAGCATCTTCATTGGCGGCCCGCCGGCTCACACGGTATCGGCGGTCATGCCGCTGCCGGAGGGGATGAGCGAGCTGACGTTTGCGGGGCTCTTGGCGGGGCGGCATTTCCGCTACACCTATGTCGACGGACACTGCGTCAGCCTCGACGCCGACTTCGTCATCACCGGCGAGATCCGTCCCGGCGAGACGAAGCCGGAGGGGCCGTTCGGCGACCATCTCGGCTACTACAGCCTCGTCCATCCGTTCCCGATGATGCGGGTGCACAAGGTGTATGCGCGGCAAGGCGCGATCTTCCCGTTCACCGTCGTCGGTCGTCCGCCGCAGGAGGACACCTCGTTCGGCGCGCTCATCCATGAGCTGACCGGCGGCGCGATCAGCAAGGAGATTCGCGGCGTCAAGGAGGTGCACGCCGTCGATGCGGCGGGCGTGCATCCGCTCCTGCTGGCGATCGGCAGCGAGCGCTATACGCCATACGAGCAGGTGCAGCGGCCGGCGGAGATTCTGACGATCGCCAATCGTATCCTCGGTACCGGTCAGCTCAGCCTGGCCAAGTATCTGTTCATCGCCGCCGAGCAGGAGCAGCCGCTTAGCACACATGATATCGAGGCGTTCTTCGCGTATATGCTGGAGCGGATCGAGCTGCAGCGCGACCTGCACTTCCAGACCAAGACGACGATCGATACGCTCGATTACTCGGGCGAGGGGCTCAACATGGGCAGCAAGGTGATCGTCGCCGCAGCGGGACACAAGCGCAGGGAGCTGTGCCGCCAGGCGCCGCCGCTGCTGCGCGAGCTGCCGGGCGTCGACGAGGCGCATTATGTGCTGCCGGGCGTCGTCGCGCTGAGCGGACCGGTCTATCAGGGCGAGACGGAGACGGAAGCGATGGTGGCCGCCTGGTCCGAGCTCGTGCAGGCGCGCGGCGGTCTGCCGGACTGTCCGCTGCTGGTGCTGTGCGACGACAGCGCCTTCGTCGGCGCGGAGCTGAACAACTTCCTCTGGGTTACCTTCACTCGCAGCAATCCGTCGCATGATATACACGGCATCGGCGCGACCTATCGGCACAAGCACTGGGGCTGCGACAATCTGATCATCGACGCCCGGACGAAGCCGCATCAGGCGCCGCCGCTCATCCCGGACGCCGGGGTGGAGGCGCGTATCCGTCGCTTTTTTGAGGAAGGCGGTATCTTGAAGGCCAGATAAGGGCTTGGGAAAGACCATAATACAAGCTGTCCCGTAGTCGAGCGGGACAGCTATATCGAGGAGGGCTACCGATGTCAACCAGCAAGCCGCGCATCGTCGATGCGCACCAGCACTTCTATAACTTCGAGCGTGTGCCGTACTACTGGCCGACGCCCGACGAGCCGGAGCTGTACCGCAGCTTCCATCCCGAGGAGCTGGAGCCGTTGCTGCGGGATAACGGCATCGACGAGACGGTGATCGTACAGGCCGACCATAGCGATAACGAGACGGACTATCTGCTAGAGGTTGCGGAGGCCAATGCGTGGGTGGCTGGCGTCGTCGGCTGGGTCGATCTGTTGCATCCCGATGCGGCGGCCCGTCGGCTGGAAGCGCTGTCTGAGCGGCCCAAGTTCAAGGGAGTCCGCCATCTGATTCACGACGAGCAGGACCCGGACTGGATCCTGCAGCCGGCTGCGCTCGAGAGCCTGGCGTTGCTCGCCGATCATGGCTATACCTATGACGTGGTGGCGGTGCTTCCGCGTCATCTGGAGCATGTATGCACGCTCGCCGAGCGGCTGCCGCAGCTCCGACTGGTCATCGACCATCTGGCGAAGCCGCCGATCCGCGAGCGCCGGATGGAGCCATGGGCGACGCTGATCCGCGAGGCGGCTGCTTATCCCAATGTGTATGCCAAGGTGTCGGGGCTGAATACGGCGGCCGATCCGCAGACGTGGGCGGGCGAAGATCTGAAGCCATACATCGAGCATGCGTTGACCTGCTTTGGCGCGGAGCGGCTCATGTTCGGCAGCGACTGGCCGGTGGCCAATCTGGCCGGCGATTACCGCAAGGTATGGACCGAGACGAACCGGGCGCTTGCGGGTCTGTCCGAGGCCGAGCGCCGGGCGATTCTGGGGGAGACGGCGGTGCGTTTCTACCGGTTGGGATAACCGGAGGCGACAAAAAAATCTTCTGTGTCCGCGCCTATTCGGATACAGAAGATTTTTGATTGTCGAGAAATGATGCCCATCTCGACGGGATGGCATGAATCACCGCTCTCCGTTGACAACTACAGCATTTCGTTGTCGATGATGCGCCAGTGGTACTTGAGCGTAGCTTCCAGACCGGTCTTGTCGTCGGCGCGAAACAGCTCGACGATCTTGCGATGCTCGCCGTTGACGATGTGCAGCACTCGCATCAGCTTGGCAGGGTCCTCGCTGCCGTAGGACTGGCGGATGAAGCTGTTCTTGAGCGAGTTCAGCGTCTCGATTAGCACATCGTTGTTCGATTTGTCGATGTAGATCTTGTGGAAGGTATATTGATCTTTATAGTAATCTGTGAATTCATGATTTGTGATGCTGGCATCCATTTTATCGACCAGCGCTTCGAGAGCGGCGAGATCCTTGGGCGTGAGATGGTCGGCGGCGAGCGCCGCTGCCAGTCCCTCCAGCGTGCCGATAATAACCGAGAGATCAAGCTTTTTCTTCGGGTCGAACGCTTTGACGGTGAAGCCGCGCCGAGGCAAATAATCGAGCAGGTTGTCCGAGGTCAGCTGGAAGAGCGCCTCCCGGGTCGGGGTCCGGCTGATCTCCAGTTTTTTGCATATCTCGGCTTCGTTGATTTTTTGGTTGGGCAGCAGCGTTTGATCCTGAATTCGCTGAGCGATATAATTATAGACATGGTCTTTGAGTGATTGATATTTGGGAGCTTGCAACGGCAATTCCTCCTTGTGACTTGTGACAAAATCAGTTCCCGCAAGGCTTCTTTGGTAAAGAAGTCGTTTAGGTTATTATAACCAAACGATGGCAAGTTGTCAGGTCTTTTTACACTCCATTGCGCTCTGAAAATGAAATGAAAAAATGATTGTGCCGGGTGATTAGTAGTGTTATAATTGCTTACATGCGAGAGCGAGTATATTGTGTGAAGTATTTTGTATACAATATACACAAAGTCTTCACTGCATGTGAGGTTTATGTTATTGTCATAGACGTGCAGCACGTGTAAACTATTAAAAACGGGGGATGAGGAAATGAGCAAAAAGTGGCTAGCAACAGGTAGTATCGCAGCAATGGCTATGTTCGTAGCGGCATGTGGCGGAGGAAGCGGCAGCCCCAATACGCCTGACAACACAACGCCGTCCAATACGAACACAGGCAGCAATGGCGGCAGCGAGCCGACAGAGCAAGCGAGAAAGCTGGTTCTGGGAACAAGCGCGGATTATGCGCCGTTTGAGTTTCACAAGACGATCGATGGGGTAGATACCATCGTTGGCAGCGATATCGAGCTGGCGAAGGAAATTGCCAAGGATATGAATGCCGAGCTGGAAATCCAGGATACAGATTTTGATGGACTGTTAATGGCACTCAAAACGGATAAAGTCGATCTTGTCATCTCCGGCTTGTCCGCTACCGAGGAGCGTCGTGAGAACTTCCTGCTCTCTGATGTATATTATCAGGCGACCCAAGCGGTGCTCGTCAAGGCGGATCAGACAGACCAGTACAAAACTCCGGATGACCTTAAAGGCAAGCGGATCGGCGTACAGCTCGGATCGATCCAGGAAGGCATCGCTCAGGAAATCGAGGATGCGAAGCTGACCTCGCTCGGCAAAATCCCTGAATTGATCCTGGAGCTCTCGAGCGGCCGCGTCGACGCGATCATCCTGGAGACGCCTGTAGGCGAGCAGTATGCGAAGTCGCAGGAGGGGCTGACGGTCTCCGACGTGGTGATCGAGCCAGAGGACGACGACGGCTTTGCCGTAGCGGTCAAGCTCGGCGAACAAGAGCTGATGGACAGCATCAACGCCACGATTGCACGGCTGATCGAGTCTGGCGAGATCGATCGCTTCGTCGTCGAAGCCAACGAAATGCTAGGAGAATAATTACGGACGGAGTTAGCTGACCATGAATTTGAACTTCTCATTTTTGAGCGAGCACTGGCCAGCATTCTTAAGCGCCGCATGGACGACCCTGCAGCTGTCAGCTGTAGGGGTCATCCTCGGCACAATCCTTGGGGTACTGTTCGCGCTGATGCGTATCTCGACGATTACACCGCTTAAGTTTCTAGCGTCAGCCTACATCGAGATTATCCGCGGTACCCCGATGGTTGTGCAGATTTTAATTATTCACTACGGTCTGACGACGGTCGGGATTAATTTGCCCGCGTTTATGTCGGGCGTGGTAGCCTTGACGATCAATAGCTCTGCATATATGGCCGAAGTGTTTCGGGCAGGTATTCAGGCTATCGACAAAGGCCAGTTCGAGGCGGCTCGTTCGCTTGGCATGACGCGCACGATGACGATGCGCCACGTTGTGCTGCCGCAAGCTTTTCGCAACATGCTGCCGGCGATCGGCAACGAATTCATTATTATTATCAAGGATTCCTCTCTCGTCTCCTTTATTGGCATCGGCGAGCTGATGTATACGGCACGTATTTTTCAAGGCTCGTTGTATTTGCCGCTTGAGCCTCTGCTAGTCATAGCCGTCATCTACTTTATCATGACCTTTACCCTCTCGAACCTGCTGCAAGCGCTGGAAAGGAAGTTGAAAAAATCATGATCAATGTGGAAGGACTTCACAAGTCGTTTGGCAGCAATGAGGTGTTGAAAGGGATTACGACGACGATTCGCCAGGGAGAGGTTGTCGCTGTCATCGGTCCGAGCGGCTCGGGCAAAAGCACGTTTCTCCGTTGTCTGAATAGACTGGAGGAACCGACCAGCGGCAAGATTTTTTTCGAAAACCGCGAGGTGACAGGCAGTCAGTCGGAGCTGAACAAGATTCGTCAACGGATGGGCATGGTGTTCCAGCATTTTAACCTGTTCCCGCATATGTCGGTGATGGAAAATCTGCTGCTCGCGCCAACGCTGCTCAAAAAAGGCGACAAGGCCTCTGCACAGAAGCTGGCGCTGGAGCTGCTGCGCTCCGTCGGACTCGAGGATAAGCAGAATGCGTATCCTGCCAGTCTGTCGGGCGGGCAAAAGCAGCGGATCGCGATCGCGCGGGCGCTGGCGATGCAGCCGTCGGTCATGCTGTTCGACGAGCCGACCTCGGCGCTGGACCCCGAGATGGTCGGCGAGGTGCTCGACGTCATGAAGAAGCTAGCCAGAGACGGCATGACGATGGTTATCGTCACGCACGAGATGGGCTTTGCCCGCGAGGTCGGCGATCGGCTGATCTTTATGGACGGCGGTAATATCGTCGAGGAGGGCAACCCGCGCGAAGTGATGGCCAATCCGCAGCATCCGCGTACGCAGGATTTCCTCTCCAAAGTACTATAGTCGGCCATTCGCAAAATTGACATGGACAGCGTTGCTTTATGATATAATCAAGACAAACAACAAGGGCAGGGCCGATCGCAGCTTTGTCCGCTTTTTTCAAAGATAAAAGTATATAATATATTGTATACAAAATACAAAATACATTAATGAAAGAGGTGGACGATATGAGTCACACGCTCTCGCAAACCGCGATCGATCAATCCGATCGATATGCCGCCCACAACTATCACCCGCTGCCGATCGTCATCGAGCGCGCGGAGGGCGTCTGGGTCGAGGACCCGGAGGGCCGCCGGTATATGGATATGCTGAGCGCCTACTCGGCGCTTAATCAGGGGCATCGACATCCGGACATTATCCGCGCGCTCAAGGAGCAGGCAGACAAGGTGACGCTCACCTCTCGGGCGTTCCACAGCCCGTCGCCGGGCCAATTCTACGAGAAGCTGGCTGCCTATACGGGCAAGCAACGGGTGCTGGCGATGAATACCGGCGCAGAGGCGGTCGAGACGGCGGTCAAGGCGGTGCGCCGCTGGGCTTATCGGGTCAAGGGCGTCGCTGCGGATCAGGCCGAGATTATCGTCTGCAGCGGCAACTTCCATGGCCGGACGCTGACGGTCACCTCGTTCTCCTCGTCGCCCGAGTATCGCGAGGACTTTGGCCCATTCACTCCGGGCTTCAAGATTATCCCCTACGGTGATCTGGCTGCTCTGGAGCAGGCGATCACGCCCAATACGGCTGCGCTGCTGATCGAGCCGATCCAGGGCGAGGCGGGCATCATCATCCCTCCCGCTGGCTACCTGAAGGCGGCATCCGAGCTATGTCGGCGCCACCGGGTGCTGCTGGCCGCCGACGAGATTCAGACCGGCTTCGGTCGCACCGGGCGACGCTTCGCCTGCGACTGGGAGGGCGTCGTCCCGGATCTGTACATTATGGGCAAAGCGCTCGGCGGCGGGGTCCTGCCGGTCTCGGCGGTGGCCGCCGATGACGAGATCCTCGGCGTCTTCGAGCCCGGCTCGCACGGATCGACGTTCGGCGGCAATCCGCTCGCGTGCAGCGTCGCGATCGCCGCGCTCGACGTGGTCGAAGGCGAAGCGCTGGCCGAGCGCTCGGATCATCTCGGCAACTACCTCCGCGAGCGGCTGGAGACGATCAGCAGTCCGTACATCCGGGAGATCCGCGGGCGCGGTCTGTTCATCGGCGTCGAGCTAGATCGCAAGGCGCGGCCGTTCTGCGAGGCGCTGATGGCGCAAGGCTTGCTGTGCAAGGAGACGCATGAGACGACGATCCGGTTCGCCCCGCCGCTCGTCATCGAGCAGGCCGAGCTGGACTGGGCATTCGAACGGATCGAGGCGGTATTGACCTCAGCTATCGATGGTTAGCGCCGTTGGAGCAGCGGCATCTCGAAGGCAACATCAATTGAAAGGGTGATCCCTATGTCCAACCCAACGATCAAAGTCATCAAAGTGCCGTTCTCGCTAGGCGGCAGACATCCCGGAGCCGAGCTCGGGCCGGATGCGGTCATCCAGGCCGGACTGCTGCGGCAGCTCGGGCAGCTCGGACTAACCCTCGAGGAGACGATCGAGATCGATTGCCCCTCGGCCTCGCTGCGCAGCGAGGACAACTGGACGCGCGGCGGCCCGCCGAAGCACCTGCAGCAAGTGAAGGAGATGAGCGCGCGCTTGGGCGAAGCGGTATCGGATGCGATCTCGCGCGACGTCCTGCCGCTCGTCGTCGGCGGCGACCATAGCGGGGCGATCGGCACGCTGGCAGGACTGACCAAGCATTACAAGCGGCCGGGCGTCATCTGGTTCGACGCACATGCCGATCTGAACAGCGAGGCGAGCAGCATGAGCGGCAATATGCACGGCATGCCGCTGGGGATCGCGACGGGTCAGGCGAAGCTGAGACTGAGCGATATCCTCTCAGGCGCTGCCGAGCTCGATACGCGCAATCTGGTCATCATCGGCGCTCGCGAGCTCGACCCTGCCGAGCGCGAGATCATCAAGTCCAAGGGCATCGCCTGTTATACGATGCATGAGGTCGACCGCCAGGGCATCCAGACGATCGTCGAGGAAGCGCTGAAGATCGCCGGCGACGGCACGGACGGCATCCATGTCAGCTTCGATCTCGATGTGCTGGACCCGCTGGAGGCGGCAGGCGTCGGCACGCCTGTGCCGGGCGGCTTGAATTACCGCGAGGCCCACTTTGCTTGCGAGCTGTTGGCCGAGTCGCACAAGGTAACATCTGTGGAGATCGTCGAAGTGAACGCACAGTTGGATCATGACCGCCGTACGGCCCGACTGGCCGTCGAGCTGGTCGCGTCTTTGTTCGGCAAGCGAATTCTGTAGCATCTCTGTGAGGAGGGAGCCGGGATGATCGAGTCGATGATGCGTCGCATCTTGCTTGGTGTAGGTCGCAGCCCCGCTGCCGGGCGTCTGGCCAGGCGGTATGGGCTGAAGCTGGGAGCGTCGCGGTTCGTAGCGGGACGAACGGTAGAGGAGGCGATCGAGGCGGTCCGGGGGCTGAACGCGGCAGGCAAGCTGGCCACGCTGGACCATCTCGGCGAGTTCGTGTCAGATCGCGAGGAGGCGGCAGCCTCGGCGCAGATGTGCATCCGGACGCTGGATGTGATCCGGGCATCGGGCGTACAGGCCAATCTGTCGCTCAAGCTGACCAGTCTTGGTCTGGATCTGGGAGAGGATATCTGTCTCGGCCACATGCGCCGCATCGTCTCGCATGCGGCGGACGCGGGCCATTTCGTCCGCATCGACATGGAGGACTATGCCCACTGTCAGCCGACGCTGGAGCTATACCGCGAGCTGCGGCGCAGCTATGATAATGTCGGCGTCGTCATCCAGGCCTACCTGCGGCGAGCGCCGGCCGATGTGCGAGAGCTGGGCGAGCTGCAGGCGAATATGCGGCTCGTCAAGGGCGCCTACAAGGAGCCTGAGTCGGTCGCTTATCCTCGCAAGGCGGATGTCGATCGGCAGTTCCTGGAGCTGATCCGCCTGCAGCTGTCGCAGGGCTATACGGCGATTGCGACTCATGACCGGGAGATTATCGACCGCTCGCTGGAGTTGATCCGCGAGCATGAGATCGCCAGCGACCGCTACGAGTTCCAGATGCTGTATGGCATCGGCGAGGACATCCAGGACGCGCTCGTGCAGGAGGGGCATCGAGTCCGCGTGTATGTGCCTTTCGGAGAGGACTGGTTTGGTTACTTTATGCGTCGGCTGGCGGAGCGGCCGGCGAACGTAGCATTTATTCTCAAAAATATGCGAAGAGCGAGGGGATCACGATGACGGGTCAACAATTTGCGCCTTTTCAGAACGAACCGATCACCGATTTCTCGATAGAGAGCAACCGCAAGGAAATGCTGCAGGCGCTGGAGCTGGTGAAGTCGCGCCTCGGTCAGGACTATCCGTTGCACATCGGCGGGGCTGCAGTAATGACGGACGACAAGATCGTCTCGATCAATCCAGCCCGTAAGACGGAAGTGATCGGCAAGGTGAGCAAAGCAAGTCGCGAGCAGGCGGAGCAGGCGATGCAGTCGGCGCTGGAAGCATTCGAACGCTGGCAGCAGGTCGCGCCTGTCGAACGGGCGGAGATCCTGGTGCGTGCCGCATCCTTGATGCGGGAGCGCAAGCATGAGTTCTCGGCGTGGATGATCCTCGAGTCGGGCAAAAACTGGCCGGAGGCAGATGCCGATACGGCGGAGGCGATCGACTTCCTCGAATACTACGCCCGCGAGATGGTCCGGCTGTCGCGCACCAACGAGCTGCAGCCGCTTCAGCCGCTGAAGGGCGAGGACAACCGGCTGACGTATATCCCGCTCGGCGTCGGCATCATCATCCCGCCGTGGAACTTCCCGCTGGCGATCTGTGCCGGGATGGCCTCGGCGGCTGTCGTGAGCGGCAATACGATCATCCTCAAGCCGGCATCGCCGACGACGGTAATCGCCTACAAATTCTACGAAGCGATGGTCGAGGCGGGCATGCCGGCCGACGTCATCCAGTTCCTGCCGGGCAGCGGCGCCGAGATCGGCGATTATCTGACGAGCCATCCGAAGACCCGGTTTATCAGCTTCACGGGCTCCAAGGAGACGGGCCTGCAC
>NZ_BFBX01000036.1:27552-27941 GCF_003851045.1 Paenibacillus sp. 598K
TCCAGAAGCTCGCGGCCGAGACGGCGGAGGGGCAGATCTGGATGAAGCGTCTGGTCGCCGAGATGGGCGGCAAGGACGGCATTGTCGTCGACGAGACGGCAGATCTGGAGGCGGCAGCGTCTGCCGTCGTAGCGTCGGCGTTTGGCTTCCAGGGGCAGAAGTGCTCGGCAGGCTCGCGCGCGATCATCGTCGACAGCGTCTATGACGAGATGGTCGAGCGGATCGAGCAATTGACCAAGCAGTTGAAGATCGGCCTGCCGGAGGACAATGCGCCTGTCGGACCGGTCATCGACGAGAGCTCGTACAAGCGCATCCTGCAATATATCGAGACGGGCAAGGGCGAGGGACGTCTGCTGACGGGCGGCCAGGCCGGCGCGCCGGAGGGATAC
>NZ_BFBX01000036.1:28034-48515 GCF_003851045.1 Paenibacillus sp. 598K
CCGGCGCGCCGGAGGGATACTTCATCGAGCCTACCGTCATCGCCGATCTCGATCCGCGCGCGGTCATCATGCAGGAGGAGATCTTTGGACCGGTGCTCGGCATCAGCCGTGCGGCGGACTGGGAGGAGGCGATCCGCATCTACAACGATACGGAGTTCGGCCTGACCGGGGCCTTCTTCTCGACGGATGAAGCCCGGATCGAGCAGGCGCTGCAGACGATGCATTGCGGCAACCTGTACATTAACCGCAAGTGTACGGGCGCGCTCGTCGGCGTCCACCCGTTCGGCGGCTTCAATATGTCGGGCACCGACTCCAAGGCGGGCGGCCACGACTACCTGCTGCATTTCACCCAGGCGAAGCTGACCTCGCGTAAGGTGTAGCGCTGGCCTGTTGGACACAATTCAGTGTATACCCAATAGCCCGACTGGCCTGAGTGGTCCGAATGGTCCGAGTTGTCCGTCCAGCGTTTGATGACTTGACAGCCGCTCCACGATCGAGGTGGGGCGGCTTTTGAATGTTCGCTTCCTCACAGGGCGAGTCGAGCGAATATGGCAACGGCGTAATCTAGGCGCTTCAGTGAAGTCCTATAGTAAATATATCTATCAATTCAAGCAGTTCGCGTAACATCCATGTCATATATTTCGCGAAAGGTAGGCTTAAAGCCCCGGTTTCCATGTGAAATATGAAGATTCTCTAAAAATAGCATTGTTCAAGGCAAGAGCTGGTGTTATAATAGATTCCATAAATATAGTATATTATATGAAGTATACTGTATACATAATTGGTTGGTTTTTCAACCGATCCGGGAGATGGTTGATGGGTCATAGCTACAGTCGGAGCAGATAACAAACAATCCGATCGCAAGATGCGGCAGTGGATGGAGAATGACCTGCGAAGGCACCCTGCGGGGCGCTTCGGAACAACTTGGAGGAGGAGAAAGATGATAAGAAGATCGATTACAAAGCGTTACTTGGCTTTGATGTTGTCGCTCGCGATGCTGCTCGGCGTTTTGGCGCCGGGGATGGCGATGGCGGAGCAGTTGGGTGAAGGCACAGAGGTCACTGCGCCTCAGATCGACGCAGCTGCGCCAGATCAGACCGACGACGCGGAGGAGCCTGCAGCCCCGGATAGCGAAGTGGATGAACCGGTTGCTCCGGTAGACGAAGAGTCGGCTCTCGAGGAAGAGGGTATCGAGCTGGCTGCACGGCTAGCAGAAACGACACTCGAACCAGGTCAAGTAGGCTATGATGCCTATCAATATCTGGCTCACTTTACCGAGGAAATCGGCACTCGAGTGGCAGGAAGCGCACAGGAGACTGCTGCTGGCGATTATATCGTAGAACAGCTTGCAGCGATCGGTTACTCTCCTACCAAGCAAAGCTTTACACGGTCGAACGTTACCAGCAATAACATTATTGCCGTGAAACCTGGTACCTCCTCTAAAGAGATTATTGTCGGCGCCCACTATGATTCGGTTCGTACGAGCACCACAACAGTGAATGGCGTAGCTTACACGGGACTCGGTTCCGATGATAATGCTTCTGGCGTCGGTGTTATGCTGGAAGCAGCCAAATCGTTGTTTGGTCAAACCACGCCTTATACGATTCGCTTTATCGCTTTTGGTGCAGAAGAAAGCGGTAAGTTGGGATCGCAGCACTATGTGAGCCAAATGACCGACGAGGAAAAGAAAAATACTATTGGTATGATTAACCTCGATAGTCTTGTGGCTGGCGACTTCATGCACATCTATGGCAATGCTGGTTATGGCGGATTTATCCGCGATCTTGGCCTCGGCATCGCAGAAAGGGAAAGCCTGGACGTCATCACAAACCCGGGATTAAACCCTGACTATCCCGAAGGGACAACAGGCAACTGGAGCGACCATGATCCGTTTGATAAAGTAGGCATCCCTTATGCTTATCTGGAAGCCACGAATTGGAATATTGGCGATCTGGATGGCTATGTACAAACGGTGCAAGAAGGAAGAGTATTCCACACCTACAAAGACAATATCCGATACATCAGCCAGGCCTTCCCTGGCCGAATCGAAAAACATCTCTCCACGTTCACAGAGCTTCTGACAAGCATACTGCTTGAAGTAAAAGAGCCGGATGCGCAGCAGCTTCAACTGGATAACAATGTCGCATCCATGACAGAGGCTCGTACATTCGAAGCGAAGTTCCAGCTCCCTGCTGGCGTTGCTTTGGAGGATCTGCAATGGACGTATGGCGGAAAAGCATTATCGGAATGGAAAAGCTACGTATTTGGCTCAAACGGCAATCCTTCCGGTTATATTGGCGCTCCATTCATCAAAGTCAATCCAACGGTTGTGAATCGTCAGGTTACAGCTACGATTACGTTCGAGCTGCCATACGGGACGACCAACCTGTCCGGTTCTGCTCGCAGACTGTATCCGACCTTGATCGGCGAGCATGAGCTTGCGGCCGTAGCGAATGACAAAATTATTGCTTATGACACTATCAAGCTGACCCCGTACGACAGCTACCGCAGCTACGCAGAGCTGAAGCCGGAGATCGACCGGATTACTACTGAAGCTGCTGAGAAGACAAAGCGTTACATCGATACGTCGGTCATCGGCAAGTCCGTCGAAGACCGCGATATCTACTTCACGGTGCTGGCCAAGGACAAGGAGTCGGTAGACTACTATCAAAACGTCACGCATCCGGCCATGATGAATGACCCGGCGAAGCTCGCCAAGGATATTAAAGACGGCGTCATTACCGACTACAAGGTGCCGATCTGGCTGAACAACATTCACCCGGACGAAGCGCCTGGCGTCGACGTCATCCTGAACTACTTTGAGACGATGGCGCTGGAAGACAGCATCCAGTACGACACCAAAGTGAATGGCGCCGATACGACAGTCAACTTGAACATGAACGACGCGCTGAACGACGCGATCTTCATCTTCGTCTATACGAACAACCCGGACGGTCGGGTGAACAATACGCGCGCCAACGTCGAGGGCTTCGACCTGAACCGCGACAATTCGTACCAGACACAGCCGGAGACGCAAGCGGTCACGGCGCAGATCGCCAAATGGTCGCCGCTGTCCTTCCTGGACATGCACGGCTTTGTCGGCAAATTCCTGATCGAGCCTTGTACGCCGCCGCATGATCCGAACTTCGAGTTCGACCTGCTGATCGACAGCATGGTGGAGCAGGCGTATGCGATGGGCGAGGCGGGAATCGCGAATACCTCGTATTCGGAGTACCATATCCCGTATGAAGAGCATCGCAAGCTGGCTGCAGACCCGAACTACAAGCCGATTGCTAATGCGGAAGGGTGGGATGACGCGTCGCCAGCGTATACCGCTGTATTCGCGATGCATCACGGTGCGCTCGGTCATACGCTGGAGATGCCTCATCTCAATGAGGAGTCGCAAAAAGCGTTGTATTATACAGCGGCAGCAGCGACAACTTACGTCATGGACAACAAAGAAAAGCTGTTCCTGAACCAACTGAAAGTCTATGAGCGCGGAATCGAAGGCGTCGATGCAGGCGCATCGGTCGACAAGTACCTGATCAATAGCAAAAACGAAGTGGTCGGTCGTCCGCGTCAAGGCAATGAAAACTTCTTCCCGGAATATTATGTTCTTCCTGTAGACAAAGCGGTTCAAAAGAATGCGCTGGAAAGCTACCGGATGGTGCAATATCTGCTCCGCAATGGCGTCAAGGTGGAGCGCTCGTCCGAGTCGGTCACAGTCGCAGGCGTGACGTATCCGGCAGGCTCCTATGTCGTCAATATGCATCAAGCCAAGCGCGGCCTGGCTAATCTAGTATTGTACGATGGGATCGATGTGTCCGACTATAGCGGCATGTATGCCGACATCATTCAGAACTTCCACGATATGCGCGGCTTCGATCGCTATGTGATCAGACAAGTCGGCGCATTCAGCGGCAAAACATCGCCGGTCACCTCCGTGACGATCCCTTCGCCGGCGGTTCCGACTAATGCGGCGTATGTGCTGATCCAGAACACGAACAACGATGCAACCAAGGCAGTTAATGAGCTGCTGGCTGCTGGCAAGCGGGTCACGATGCTGACTGCTAGCGGTTCGCAATACGAAGCAGGCGACTTCGTTGTTGCTTACAATGATCTTTCTTCTATCGCAAGCAAGTACTATCTCGACATGAGAGCGTTCAGCGATGCCAGACCAAGCGGCAAGGTGCTGAAGTCTTCCGTTGTGGCGGCCTCAGGTGATGCAGCTTATGTTCTTAGAATGCTAGGCTTTGGGGTAACGAATTCGCAGGATAATGCAGATGTACTTGTTAATACAATTGATTCTGACACACTTATTAGCCAAGGAAAGCCTTATATCGGCTTCGGTAGAGCGGGAATGCAGAGTGTTCAAGCGTTGGTTCCTGGCTTTACAATTGGAACTCCGCCAGAGACAAGGCCTAATGTTTATCCTCGTTACGAGGGCGTATTTAAAACGAATGTTACACAAGATAATGTAATTACAGCGGCTTATAAGGAGCAAGAATATTTTTATACTGTCACAGGATCTTATATAACTGCAGTTCCTGATAGTGCAAAAGTGCTCGCCACGATCAGCAACGAGGATAATTTCTACAAAGCCGGGTGGTGGCCAAACCATGATGTTGCAAAAGGTCAAATATTGGCCTTCACGTACAACCAAGACAACAAAAATCTGACCCTCTTCTCCAACGAGCTGGTCAACCGTGCGCATACGCAGCATCAGTATCGTCTCCTGACCAATGCGATCTTTAATGCAGGTCCAGGCGAGAGCTATGTCGCGCCTACGCCAAACCCGGGCACATCGTACCCGGGTACGCCAAACCCAGGCACCCCTGAACCAACAGAACCAACAGAACCTACAGAACCAACCGAGCCAACTGAGCCGGGCACGCCTGTAGATCCTGAAGTTCCGGGCACGCCAACGCCTGAATTCGGCGATCTGGGCGGTGTCGATAGCTGGGCTGGCGACGCGATCCGCGAGCTGGCTGGTCTGGGCATCATCAACGGCGTAGCCGATAACCAGTTCGCGCCGCTCAAGCAAGTGACGCGCGCCGAGTTCCTGACGATGCTCGTCCGCGCCTTCGATCTGGTCGACGATAGCGCAGCGGTCTCGTTCACGGACGTACAGTCCTCGAACTGGCACTATACGTTCGTCGCCTCCGCAGTCAAGGCAGGACTGGTCCAGGGCGTAGGCAACGGCAAGTTCGAGCCGAACCGCGCGATCACTCGCGAGGAGATGGCGATCATGGCAGCCAATGTGCTGAAGCTGACCCAGAATGCTGCGATCGACGATGTCGATGGCGCGCTGGCGAAGTTCACTGACCGCGGCACCATCGCTTCGTACGCGAGAGAAGCGATCGCCCTGCTCACCGAGGAAGGCGTCATCCAAGGCATGACGGCGTCGACCTACGGACCGAAGGGTATCGCGAACCGCGCCCAGGCAGCGGTCATCATCAGCCGCATGCTGAATCTGAACTAATCTGTATGATTTAGCTGCATATACAACAGCCGCCCCTTCGGGTCTTCGGACCCGGAGGGTTTTTTTTTGACGTTTGATGGGACTCGCCCGCGAGGGTCGCGCAAGCAACGATACGCCATCCGCTCTGGCGGAGCGGGAGTATCCGTTAGGCATATCCGAAAGTTGCCATAACATCCGGGAAGTTGCAATTACATGGATTGTCTGCGAGCGGGGTTGTCCGTATGATGGAGAGGGCGGCATGCGCGTTTTTCTCAAATTCAAAGACGCGCAGTCGTTTTTGCTTCTCTACTTTCGCTACTTACGGAGGGAGCCGGCAGCGATGCCCAAGGTCAATCTGTTTACCAAAATTGTAGGACTTATGCTGATCATGCTCATCCCCATCCTCACCGTATATGTCTACTCGAATCGCACGAGCACGAACCTGATCGGCGAGGAGCTGAACAAGTCGAACGCCAGCCAGCTGGCCTTCTTCCAGAATGAAGTCGATGCGAGCATCGATGCGATCGCGCTATGGCCCGATCTGCTCATCCAGGACCCGGACATCTCGTCGCTGCGCGACATCTTCACCGAGATGCCGGAGCTGGATCTGCATACGACGACGCTCATCCGGCGCATCCAGACGAAGCTGGCGATCCAGGAGAGCTCGCTGAAGTGGCAGAATGCGTTGCATATCTACTCGCCCCTGCTCGGGAGAGATATCTCCTCGCTTGACGTCATCCGCTACGACGATGAACGGCTGAAGCAGCGGCTGCGCCCGGGCTGGCAGGTGCATAATAGCGGCACGCCGGAGCGCCCGCAGTATACGTTCTCGCGATTTGCCGTGACGCCATACTCCAGCTTCGAGGACCCGGGCAGCTTCAATCTGATCATCGAGGTGCGATTCGACGGCAGCAACATCATCCGCATGCTCGATCAGTTCAAGAGCGGCGGTCGGAGCGATCCGTTCTATTATCATCCGGAGGCGGGAGCCATCTTCAATCGTACGGTCGACCGGATGCTGACGGATCAGGTTATCGGGGCACTCGCCGACAGGCCGCTGACTGCGGCCGAGAGTCGTACGCTTCATCTGGGGGAGCAGGAATATCTGGTCAATATCGTGCGGTCGGAGGTGCTGGGATGGTATCTCATCGACTATATCCCGATTACGGAGATTATCCGCCCGATCGCTCAGGCGAACCGGCTGTTCTATGGCTCGATCGTCGGCCTGCTGCTGCTCTGCTGTATCGCGGCTTACTTGCTGTACGCGCAGGTGCAAGTGCCGATCAAGCGGCTGGTCATCGGCTTCCAGCGGCTCAAGCATGGCGATTACTCTGTGCGGGTCAAGTCCAAAGGCTCAAGCGAGTTCGGCTTCCTGTTCACCCGATTTAACCTGATGGTCGCGCAGATCCAGGAGCTGTTCGAGACGGTGTACCTGGAGCGCATCCATGTCCGCGAGGCGCGGCTGAAGCAGCTGCAGTCGCAGATTAATCCGCATTTCTTCTATAACTGCTTTTCATTCATATCCAGCATGGCCAAGCTGGAGCAGCATCAGGCGGTGGTGGCGATGTCGCATCATCTGTCGGTCTACTACCGTTATACGACCCGGCAGGAGCGCGAGCTGGTCGAGCTGTCGGAGGAGGTGCGCTTCGTTACCAGCTATCTGGAGATCCAGAAGCTGCGGATGCCGAGGCTGAGCTACAGGCTGGAGGTGCCGGCGGAGATGCGGCAGCTGGAGGTGCCGCCGCTCATCCTGCAGCCGCTCGTCGAGAATGCGGTGCTGCACGGCATCGAGTCGAGCGCCGGCGCGACGACGATCCGCATCGCCGGCGCGTGGACCGAGGACGGCGCGACGCTGGCGGTCGAGGATGACGGCAAGGGGATGAGCGCGGATGCGATGCAGGCGCTCCGGCACAAGATGAGTCGGCAGATGGACGAGGCGATGGGCTGCGGTCTCTGGAATGTCCACCAGCGGATGCTGCTGCGCTTCCGCAGCGAAGCAGGACTGCTATTCGAGCCGTCGCCGCTCGGCGGCGTCCGAGTGACGATCAGCTGGCAGCCTGGGCCCCATGGAGAGGAGAGGACAGGATGATTGATATTGTATTGGTCGATGACGAGGTGTATGTGACCTCCAGTCTGGCGAAGACGATCCCGTGGGCAGCGCTCGGTATACGCTACGTCTACGAGGCGTCCTCCGCTCTGGAGGCGCTGGCGCTACTGGAGGAGCATGCGATCGATATCGTCGTCACGGATATCGCGATGCCGGAGATGGACGGACTGGCGCTGCTCCAGGTGATCGGCGAGCGCTGGCCGCATATCAAGAGCATCCTGCTGACCGGCCATTCGGACTTCCAGTACGCGCGCAAGGCGGTGCAGCTGCAGGCCTTCGACTATATCCTGAAGCCGATCAATGACGAAGAGTTCATCGCTATCCTGTCGGGCGCGATCGACGCGCTCAAGGACGAATGGGCGCAGGCCGAGAAGCTGCAGCAGCTGCAATACAGCCGCAAGTCCGATCTGGCCGTGCTGCGGGGCCATCTGATGATGGACCTGGTGCTGGGCCGCCAGCTCTCGCGCAAGACGCTGCAGGACAAGCTCGCGCAATACGAGATCCCGCTGCTGCCGGACAAGCCGACGGCGCTCATGCTGGTGCAGCTCGGTCGCCAGTTCGCGCATCTGGACGAACGCTCGGTGTCGCTCATGGAGTTCGCCATCGGCAATATCGCGGAGGAGTCGCTCGGCGAGCGCTTCCGGGTCTGGCACGGCAAGGCGCCGCATGAGTACCTGATCCTGCTCATCCAGTCGCACGAAGACGCATCGCCCGGTGCCCAGTACAGCGCCGAGGGCAGGAAGCGGCGTCAGATGCTGCTGGCGGAGCGGGCCAAGGCATTCCGCGCCAATGTGAGCGGCTACCTGCGCGGCGACATCGCCGTCGTCGTCTCCGCCTGGTGTCAGTTCCCCGACGAGGTCGGGGCAGCCTATCGCTCGGCGCTCGGCACGATGTTCATGATCGCCCATGAGGAGCAGCATACGATCCACTATCTGGAGGAGCAGGCTGGACGGAGCAAGTCGTATGTCAAGTCGCTGGAGAGTCTGTACAAGCCGCCGACGCTCATCACGCTGCTGGAGTCCAAGCGGTGGGAGGCGGTGCGGGAGAAGATCGACGAGGTGTTCGAAGATTTGACGAAGAGCGGCTACTCGCGCGAGCATCTGTATGAGGTCTATCTGGCGCTGACCAATGCTTATCTGTATATCGCGCATCGGCAAGGTCACTACGTGACGCAGATCGAGGCGCTTGGCATCGACTTCATCCTCGACCAGACCGTCGTCCTCTCGCCGGAGCGGCTGCGCGCCTGGTCCGACGGCGCGCTGCGCAAGCTCGAGATGGAGCTTGCGCAGCAGGAAGAGAGCGCCAAGAGCTTTATCGTCAAGCAGGTGCATGAGTTCGTCGCCAGCAATCTCAGCTACGACACGACGGTCAAGACGATCGCCGACCGGGTCTTCCTGCATCCCGTCTATCTGTCCAAGGTGTTCAAGGCTGAGACAGGGGAGAGTCTGAGCGACTGGATCATCGGCTACAAGATGGAGCGTGCGCTCTATCTGCTCAAAGCAACGAACAAAAAAATATACGAGATCACAAGCGAGCTTGGCTACCAGAACCCGCAATATTTCAGCAAGACATTCAAAAAGTATTATGGCCTGACGCCGCAGGAATTCCGGGAGCAGTAAATTGGTTGCAAAAGGTGCAGAGATGTTCGCTTTGTGACATAGGCCGTAAGCAGCCTCCTCTCTATAATTAAAGCTGCAGACATTATTGAAGGGGGATTCCTATGAACGTCAACAACCGCAGGCTCGTATCCGCGCTCGGCTCGCTGCTGATCGTCTCGATGCTGGCCGCCTGCTCCAACAGCGCCAATGAGCCGGCCGACAGCGGCGCGGCGACCGGAACGAATACATCTGGCAATGTCGCCATCCAGGACGAGAACCCTTACAAGGACAAATACGATCCGCCGGTCGCGATCTCGACCGTATGGGGCGTCGACCCGGCGCTCACCTTCCGAGACGGCGAGTCGATCGAGAACAGCGTCGCCACGCGCTGGGCGCTGGAGACGCTCGGCATCGAGATCAAGTCGCTATGGTCGGTGACCGATACGAACAATGCGTTCGTCACCAAGGTCCGTCTGGCAATGTCCTCGGGGCAGCAGCTGCCGGATGTGATCACGGTCAATGATGCCTTGCTGGCGCAGGATCTGATCGACTCGGGGCGATTCCAGGATGCGGGAGCGCTGTTCGATCAGTATGCCAGCGATATCTGGAAGCAAGCGATGAGTCTAGACCCGAACGTCTGGAACGCCTATACCAAGGATGGCGTGCGGATGGGCATCCCGGTGCTCGATTACGCCTACAACAACGATTATCTGCTGTGGATCCGCCAGGACTGGCTCGACGCGCTCAAGCTGGAGGGGCCGAAGACGCTCGCCGAGCTGGAGCATGTGATGGAGCAGTTCCGCGTCAACAACCAGCAAGGCCTCAGTCCTGAGCAGGTGACGCCGCTGAGCATCGGCTTCAAGTCGTCGATGAACACATGGATGGGCGACCCGTCCTGGATCTTCGGCGCGTACGGGACGATCCCGGCCCAGTGGAACGAAGCTGCCGACGGCACGCTCATGTACGGCTCGATCCACGAGGGGATGAAGCCGGGTCTGCTGAAGCTGAAGGAATGGCGCGACAAGGGCTATATCCCGAAGGAAGCGGCTCTGTGGGATGAGAACAAGACGTCCGAGCCGGCGGTAGCCGGTACGGCGGGCATCATCCCCGGCCCGTACTGGATGAGCGGCTGGCCGTTGCTCGATACGGCCAAAAACGTCGAAGGAGCGGTCTGGAAGCCATACCCGATCCCGACCGGCGAGGATGGCACGGCGATGCGACACGGTACGCACTTCCACAAGGGGGTCACGCTGATCAACAAGGATATGGCCCATCCCGAAGCCTTCTTCACGTACCAGAACTATCTGTTCGAGAATCTCGCCGATCCGCAGGAGGGCAGTCCGTTCGAGTACGGCGTCTTCGAGGATTACGACTATGCGCTGGATGCCGACGGCAACCCGCTCTACGGCGACGATATCCCGGGCGGCACGATCACGGCGCCGCTGCGCTACTTCCTTGTCCGCGACGGGGCGCGCATCCCGGATGTCCAGTTCAAGGCGCTGATGAATCTTGCCGAAGGCAAGGAGGCGACGACCTATCGCGAAAAGGAGCTCGTGTCGAGCTACGGGCCGGAGACAGCGCTGGCCGCGACGGTCGTCATGGAGCAGGAGGACATCTCCAAGAAGGATATGTATGTCGGGCCGCCGACGGCGACGATGAAGTCGCGCATGGACTATCTGAAGAAGATCGAGGCGCAGACCTTCAACGAGATCATCTTCGGCGAAAAGCCGGCCGAAGCATTCGACCAGTTTGTGGCGAGCTGGAAGTCCTCCGGCGGCGATGACATTACCAAGGAAGTGAACGAGTGGTACAGCAGCATCAAATAGGGGAGCGTCCTATGGAGCAGACACAGACTTCGTCAACAGCCGTCGACCGCGGCAGAGGAGCCGGGCCGAGCGGGCCGCGTCGCCGGTCGCTCGTCGCCGACATCGTCCGGCAGTGGCCGTTTCATATTATGGTGCTGCCAGCGCTCCTCTTTTTGATCTTGTTCGCGTACTTGCCGATGGGCGGTCTGGTCATGGCCTTCCAGGACTTCAAGCCGTGGCTCGGCATCAGCGGCTCGGAGTGGGTCGGGCTGGACCAGTTCCGCTATCTGTTCGAGCGCGAGGACAGCCTGCAGGTCATCTGGAATACGCTCGTCATCGCCGTCTTCAAGATGGCGCTTAATCTGCTGGCGCCGTTCGTCTTCGCCATCCTGCTCAACGAGGTGCGCAAGCAGCTGCTGAAGCGGTTCGTCCAGACGCTCGTCTATCTTCCGCATTTCCTCTCGTGGGTCATCCTCGGCGGCATCCTGACCGATCTGCTCTCGACCGAGGGCGGTCTCGTCAATCGGGTGCTGACCGGCGTATTCGGCATCGAGCCGATCTTCTTCCTCGGGCAGGGCGACTGGTTCCGCTTCACCGTCATTGTCTCCGATGTGTGGAAGGAATTCGGCTTTGGCACCGTCGTCTTCCTGGCCGCGCTGGCCAGCATCAACCCTTCGCTCTACGAGGCGGCCGAGATGGACGGCGCCAACCGCTGGAAGCAGACGCTGCACATCACGATCCCGGCGATGCTGCCGATCGCGATCGTCGTCGGTACGCTGGCGCTCGGCAATGTGCTTAATGCCGGCTTCGATCAGATCTTCAACCTGTACAATCCGCTTGTCTACGCCAAGGGCGATATTATCGACACCTTCGTCTACCGGGCGGCGATCCTCAGCGGCGAGATGGGCTTCGGCACGGCGATCGGGCTGTTCAAGTCCGTCATCAGCTTCATCCTCGTCGTCATCTCGTACCGGATGGCCTACAAGCTGGCCAACTACCGGATCTTCTAGAGGGGGTCGGAACGCATGTATTACAAATCTCCCGCCTACAAGGTGTTCAATGTCATCAATATCGCTGTATTGATCGTCCTGGCGCTGCTCTGCATCATCCCGCTCATCCATGTGCTGGCCGTGTCGCTGAGCGCCAAGTCGGCGGCGGATGCCAACATCGTCGGCTTGTGGCCGGTCGACTGGACGCTCGAGGCGTACAAGAAGACGACCAACAACCCGGTATTCCTCAGCTCGATGTGGATCGCGGTCCAGCGTACCGTGATCGGCACGGCGTTGACGCTGCTGCTTGCGTTTCTGGCCGCTTACCCGCTCTCCAAGGAGACATCGGCATTTCGCGGCCGCAATGTGTATGCCTGGCTGTTCGTCTTTACGATGCTGTTCAATGGCGGGCTCGTGCCGTTCTATATGGTCATCCAGCGGCTGGGGCTGATGGACAGCTTCTGGGTGCTCGTACTGCCGGGCGCGGTCAACGTTTTCCTGACGATACTCATGCTGAACTTCTTCCGAGGTATCCCCAAGGAGTTGGAGGAAGCATCGCTGATCGACGGCGCAGGACACTTCCGAACACTGTTCAGCATCTATCTGCCTGTGTCGTTGCCGGCGATCGCGACGATCGCGCTGTTCAGCATGGTGTTCCATTGGAACTCCTGGTTCGACGGGCTGCTCTACATCGGCGATCCATCCCGCTATCCGCTGGCGACCTTCCTGCAGACGGTGATCATCCAGCGCGACATGAGCTCGATGAGCCTTAGTCCGGCCGAGATGGCGCTGATCTCACAGAAGACGGTCAAATCGGCGCAAATCTTCATCGGCGCGCTGCCGATCCTGCTCGTCTATCCCCTCCTGCAGCGCTTCTTCGTCAAGGGACTGGTAATGGGCTCGGTGAAGGAGTAGGAAGGGGGCTTGTTGCATGTGCCTTCAAGCATCCTCGCTACGTCCTTGCCGCCTGTTCGAGTGGTGCGCTAATCGCTTGACAAAGCCCGGGTTGTTCCACTACGATTAAATTCGGAAGTCCCGCTTGTGGAAGCGAGTCAATGAAGAAAGAAGTGGAACCGGATGGGTCGCAAATGGAATAATATCAAGGAAAAGAAGGCGTCCAAGGACGCCAATACGAGCCGGATCTACGCCAAGTTCGGCGTCGAGATCTATGTCGCCGCCAAGAAGGGCGAGCCGGATCCCGAGTCGAACCGGGCGCTTAAGGTCGTGCTGGAGCGGGCGAAGACGTACAACGTGCCGAAAGCCATCATTGACCGCGCATTGGACAAGGCCAAGGGCAGCGCCGAGGAGAACTATGTGGAGCTGCGCTACGAGGGCTTCGGCCCAAGCGGCTCGATGATCATCGTCGACGCGCTGACCAATAATGTTAACCGGACCGCGCCTGATGTGCGCTCGATCTTCAACAAGAACGGCGGCAACATGGGCGTCAGCGGCTCCGTATCGTACATGTTCGATGCGACGGCGGTTGTCGGCGTAGCCGGCAAAACAGCAGACGAGCTGACCGAGATCATCCTCGAAGCGGACGTCGATGTGCGCGATATCGAGGAAGAGGACGAGGTTGCGATCGTCTATGCGGAGCCGGACCAGTTCCATGCGGTGCAGGAAGCATTGCGCGGCGCAGGCATCCAGGAATTCGCGATCGCCGAGCTGTCGATGATCGCTCAGAACTACGTGACGCTCGACGGCGATGCGCTCGCCCAGTTCGAGAAGCTGATCGACACGCTTGAGGACCATGACGATGTCCAGCAGGTGTACCATAACGTGGAGCTGCCAGAGTAGGGCGGCTGCCGGACTGGATGGGACGATAAGGATACGATGCGACAACGGCTGAGGCAGTGCCAGGGATGCGGAGCATTTTGAGAGGATGGTTGGACAGATGAGTTTGAACATTATTGTCGCCAGCATTTTCGTAAATGATCAAGAGCGGGCGCTGGCCTTTTACACCGAGAAGCTGGGCTTCGTCAAAAAACACGATGTCCCGGTTGGCGAGCATCGCTGGATTACGGTCGTCTCCCAAGACCACCAGGACGGCACCGAGCTGCTGCTCGAGCCCAATGAGCACCCGGCAGCCAGCGCCTATCAGGAGCAGATCTATGCCGACGGCATCCCTGCCACCATGTTCGGCGTCTCGGATGTGCGCGAGGAGTACCGTCGGTTGACGGAGCTTGGCGTCACCTTTACGATAGAGCCGACGACGATGGGCGAGCTGACGATCGCTGTGCTGGATGATACCTGCGGCAATCTGATCCAGATTGCACAGCGGTAAGTAAGCCAGGGCTAGCCGAGCCGATGATTGCGAATGCATCGTCAGCTCGGTTGCTGCCCCGACGGGCAACCGTGGACGAATGCGGAGCGGGACAATTTTTTTATAATATGTGAAAATAATCACATACTCACAATAGAGGCTGGGTTATACTAAAGTCAACAAAACGAATGGAGCGTGAACGCGATGAGAGCCGAACAAATGGACATTACCCGTTACCTGCTGCACTGCTGCTATAACTGCGACGACGCGGGGAATTGTACGACGGAGGAAGCATGCCGACAATGCTGGCTGGAGCACGGGCTCCTGGGAAGAGAGATCGGCGAGGACGATACGAAAGGCCTGCTGCAAGCGTACTATCAGTAATCCTGCTAGGTCTGGTAGCCAAATCCAGCTAAATCCTCTATACTTGCATAGGAACTAGAAATAGAGGAGTGACTGGAATGTCTGAATTGCCTAACTGTCCGGAATGCGGATCGATCTACACCTACGAGGACGGCACGATGCTCGTCTGCCCGGAATGCGCGCATGAGTGGACGGCGGGAGAGGCCGGAGCATCGGAGCAGGAGGAGCGCGTCATCCGCGATGCCAACGGGCATCAGCTGCAGGATGGCGATACGATTACCGTGATCAAGGATCTGAAGGTGAAGGGCAGCTCGTCCGTCATCAAGATCGGTACCAAGGTCAAAAACATTCGCCTGGTCGATGGCGATCATGATATCGATTGCAAGATCGACGGCTTCGGCGCCATGAAGCTGAAGTCAGAGTTCGTCAAGAAGGCGTAGCTTTCAGAAGACAACAAAGAAGTATTGTTTTGCGGGAAACGGGCTCAAAACCCTTCTTGCAAGCGGTGCTTCTTTTTTGATGCGAGTGATCCGCGAAGGAGGAAGAAGAAATGGTCGAACCGCAAAAAGTCCGGCGTCCGCCTGTGAGGCTGGCCGGTTATGAGGAACAAGCAAGTCTGAACGAGGATTTGGAAAAGCGAATCGTCGAAGGCTTGCGAGCTCGGTTGCTCCGGGTGATGGCGAATGAACCGGAGTGGACCGATGAAGGGATGTATCTGGTACAGACCTACCCTGACGGCGAATGGACGCCGGATACGAGCTACAACCATCTGGTAGCGGTTGAGTTGGCGGAAGGGGCAGCCTTGCCGCCCGGCATGTCCGAGCGGCTCATCCCGGGCGGCAGCTATTTGAAGTTCGTCCACCAGGGAGCAGAGGCAGATATAGATGGGTTCTATGTGGAAGTGCAGGAGTGGCTGGAGGCCAATGGCTACGACGAGCCGCGCGCTTACGATCTCGAATATTGGCCGGATGTCCGTGCGCTGAACAGCCTGATCGAGATTTATATTCCTATTTGACCCGACGTTCGGCTAGCTGCTGGTAAGGCGCCCCCTGTGCCAGGAGCAGGCTTCCCTTCCGGTAGAAGCGGTCCTTTACCCGCCAGGTGTGGCTCTGCTTGTCGCTTCTGCGCATATAGACGTAGTTAAACGGCGACGTCGCGTAGATGGCAAAGCCGGACTTCCCGCAGGCGCGCAAAAACGTCGTATCCTCGCCCAGCGAACGATCGGCGAACCTCACCTTGCGCAGCACGCGTCGGCGGAAGAGCAAGGTGCCTCCTTGGACAAACGGTTCCGGCCGATCCCGATTGAGAGGCGAGCGCAGCAGCAGCTCGCGGGTAGCCTCCAGATAGACCAGACAACCATGCTTGCCTACGACATCGCTCCCGGTGCGAAGCAGCGCGCGGACTTGCTCCCCAAGGTAATACGGAGAGTAGTAATCGTCATCGTCGAACTTGGCGATCAACGGATAACGGGCGACGGCGATGCCGCAGTTCAGACATTGGCCGAGCGATAGGCGCTCAGGCACCTGATAGATGCGCACGCGCGGATAAGCCCGGGCGAGCCGACGGTACATCCTGAGATCGACGCTGTCGTTGTTGACGATGACGATTAGCTCTTTGGCGCGATAGCGCTGGCGACCATAGTTGCCTAGCATGTTCTTGAGGAACTGCGGTCGATGCGTGGCCGTAATGATCGAGACGCCGGGAGGTCTCCTCTTCGTAGCTTTCAGGCGGTCCATCCCCCTTTGCTAGGTATTCCATTTATTGTATGTTGGCACTGAGCGAGACGAATGGGCTTAATGGGAAGTAAAGGGAGTCCATGAACGCGCTCCGCCCCCGAATGAAAATTCGGGGGCTTTTTTGCTTTTTGGCAAGAGATCTCCTGCAAGGCAAAGGCTTTCCCGCAACGGGTGAAGCCCTGCAGGTATGTGTGCATACAAGTACGCGAAAAAAAGATAATACAGGAAAAAATGATAATTTATAGATTTTGTCGCTTCCTGTATAGTCAGGACAAGGCTTCGGAGTTAGCGGCTGCCTGCGTGTCGACTGTCGGCGCGCTGACGGCCAGCGTGTGGCGGAACATGAGCGAGATGACGGCGGTAGCGATGACGAACAGCAGACCGGAGATCAGGAAGATGACAGCTAGCGGTACGAAGGAGCTGGCCCAGCCGGAGAGCATCGTCATCAGCACCATCGAGCCCATGAAGATCGGGCCGAACGTGCCATTCACCCGACCGACATAGGCCTCGTTCGTCGTCTTCATGACGATGGAGTTGATGCCGACCTGGATGAAGGGCAGCACGAAGCCGCGGATGAACTGCATCGCCAGCGAGACGTAGAGATAGGTCGAGACGCCAATGCCGATGACGGAGAAGGCGCTGACGAGGTTACCGATGGCTAATATTTTCTGCGCGGACACTCGTCTGGAGATGCCAACGACGAGCAAGCCGCCCGCGATGGTGGCGACCACGTTCGTGCTGGCGAACCACTGGTAGTATTCCTTGTCGAGCGACAGCTGCTTCACGACGATGAAGATGCCGAGCGGCTGGATGATACCGACCGCGAGTCCGCCCAGGCCAAAGGCAATGAAGAGCAGGCGAAGCACCTGATGCTGCAGCACATACTGGAAGCCGCCGCGCAGCTCGGTCCAGAACGGCTCTGGCGCGCTTGCCGCATCGCGGGGCTTGTCGGCCGGCAGCAGCAGCAGCGTAACGGCAGAGAGGACGAAGGCAACAGCGACCACCACGAGCGAGACATGGATGCCGTAGGCGCTGAAGACGAAGGTGCCGATGACTGGTCCGATGATCATGAAGGTGCTGATCAGCGTCTGATACATCGCCATGCCGGTCTGGATCTGCGCCTCGGGCACATGCTGCTTGAACAGCTTCATCCCTGACGGCTGCGAGAACTGCGACAGGATCGCCGAGAGCAGCGTGGTGAAGAATACGGCCTGCCAGGAGCCGGCGAGCAGAGCGGCGAGAATCGCCAGCAGCGAGAGCGCGCTCAGCATATCGCACCAGATCATCGTTCGCTTGGGCCGCCAACGGTCCGCGAAGGTTCCCCCGATGACCGAAAAGATGAAGATCGGCGCGTATTCGGCGACATACAGCAGCGAGACGGCGACGGTATCGTTATTGGTCATCTCCATGACGAACAGGAGCACAGCGAAGTTGCGCACCCATACGCCGGTTTGCAGGAACAGACTGGACAACAGGATGACGCGGATGAATTTGTTGCCAAAAAAATCAGAGGCGGATAGCAGGCGGTTGAGCTTCTGCAGCATTTCGATCGCTCCTATAGTATCCAAGGTGATGAGACCGTTTTCTAAAAAATACCATGATCAGCCATTCCGTACAATAAAAACTTAAAATGTGGATAGATTATATGAATTTGGCTAGGTCGTGCAGACACACCCCGATCGAAGGAGGTGAAATCATATTGAGCGACACCGATCGCTTGGCGTGGATTATTTTTCAGATGCTCGTCTCGTCCAACCGCCGCACGACCGATCTGCTGGAGCTGATCGCGATGGATCGGCTGCGCCCGGTCGTATCCGGTCAGTCGGAGCTGCCGGACGGTACGATCTGGCGCGAGTCTTTCCTGATGACGGATCGGGAGCGGCGTTATGTGTCGCAGAATCTCGTCCGGATCGATCCGGCATATGTGCCGCCGGCGCTGCTGGATCGCATCGTCGGGGCATGCGAAGGGATCGGTCATGTACTGCGCGCCAGCGGTATGAGCGATCAGCGACAGCTGATCCGGGGCGGCTGGCGGAGGGCGGAGGAGATCGTCGATCTGTCCGGTCAGCCGTACCGACTCCGCTTTGCGGAGGGCGGCTGGATTCCATTCAAAGAGTACGAGCTGCGCTTCCCGCCCTATACACAATGCGGCGCACATATTCTGGAATACTTTAACCCTGAGATGCTGCAGACGACGGGCGTGACGGCACTACAATTTACGGTGAGGGAAGGAGAGCTGGTATAGATGACCAGAGACTATATCTATGAGGCTATCGTCCAAATGATCACAGGACATATGAATCTGCCGATTGCGCCGGAGACGATCGCCGAGGAGCTGCCGCTCGGCGATGCGGGACTGGCGCTCGATTCGATCCAGATCATCGAGCTGGCGGCTCGTATCGAGTCGCAACTCGGCGTCAAGCTGTCCGACAGCGAGCTGCTGGACATCGGCGGGTATACGCTCGGCGAGCTGCTGGATACGTTGCAGAGGCGGTCCGAAGCGGTATGAGGGAGCCGCTGATCGGGCTGGAGGAGATCCGGGAGCTGCTGCTGGACAACCAACTGTACATCGTGTTGTCCGAGGAGCTCAGCTACGACACCCCCTTGGCGATGGATTCGCTGTCGCTGCTCTGGTTCCTCGAGAAGCTGGAGCAGCGGCTGCAGCAGCGGCTGACGCTGGAGGAGGGCGACTATGAGCGCTTTGACTCTATCGCGTCCATCGGGCAACTGATCGAGGAACGCATGGGCGTCTGTCAGACGGTGGGGGACAGTGCAGAGAGGAGCGAGAGCCGATGAGTCGCGTCGTGATTACAGGCATCGGCATGATGGTGCCCGGCGGCTTCGGCGAAGCGGCGGCGCGCAGCACCGTGTTGGCAGGCGTACACCAATTCCGTCCGGTGACGCGTTTTGATACGACGCCTTTCCGGGGCAAGGCAGCTGCCGAATCGGCCTTCGCGGGCAGTCTGCTGGAGCTGGGACTGCGGCTGACGCAAGACGCGCTGGACTCGGCAGGGCTAAGCAATCTGTCCGGCGCTTCGCTGGCGCTCGGCATTCAAGGGGACTACAACGGGCTGCAGCAGTATTGGCGCGGGCAGATGACGGGCGAACACGAGCGGCCCTCGCAGCCGAAGGTTCCGGTAGTGGAGTTCCTGCCCGCCTATCATCTGCAGACGATCGCCGAGCGCTACGGGATGAGCCCTGACGGCAAGCGACTCTGTCTGAACAATGCCTGCATCGCCTCCAGCAACGCGCTTGGCATCGGCTACGAGCTGATCCGCCAAGGCAAGGCAGATACGGTGCTGTGCGGCGGGTATTCGCTCCTGACGGAGGAGATGTTCGCCAAGTTCGACTCGGGACGCGCCTTTGCCCAGGATGGGCGGGTACGGGCATTCTCGGCCAATCGCTCGGGCATGCTGCTCGGAGACGGCGGCGCGATGCTCGTGCTGGAGGAGCTGGAACACGCGCGTCGACGCGGCGCGATCATCCAGGCCGAGCTGCTCGGGTGGGGACTGTCGTGCGATGCCTATCATGTATGCCAGCCCCACCCGGATGGCGAGGGGATGGCGCTGGCGATCGAGCGGGCGCTGCGCTCGGCGGGACGGCAGCCGGATGAGCTCGACTATATCCATGCCCACGGCACCGGGACGCCGCTCAATGACCGGAGCGAGACGGCGGCGATCAAGCAGGCGCTCGGCGATGCAGCCTATCGGACGCCGGTGTCCTCGACCAAGTCGGTGACCGGCCATATCCTCGAGGGCACTGGAGCGCTCGAGACGGCGCTCTCGGTGCTGGCGATGAAGGACGGCATCCTGCCGCCGACGGTCGGTTACGAAGGGGAGGATGCGAGCTGCGATCTGGACTATGTGCCCAACGAGCCGAGATGCGCGAGGTTGCGCACAGTCATCAATCTGAACGCTTCGTTCGGAGGCAATAATACGGCGCTTGTGCTCGGGCACCCCGAGGGGGTGGCGGGATGAGCCGGACATTGCTGCGCATCGTCGACGCCGCCTGCGTCGGGCCTTGGGGCGATACGATCGAAGGGATGGCGAGCTATATCGAGGCGCGCACAAGGCAAGCCCAGACTGCGGCGGCGTCAGATTCCGGGCGACGGCTGGATTCCGGGCAGCCGCCAGCTGCGGCACAGTCGCCTGTTGACGAG
>NZ_BFBX01000036.1:48571-103870 GCF_003851045.1 Paenibacillus sp. 598K
GTCGCCTGTTGACGAGCGCTCGCCGAGTAGCGTCCAGCCGCCCGCTGACGAGCGCCCGCTGAACGCCGTCCAGCCGGCTGTTGACGAGCTCCCTTTGACCGCCAAGCCGGCGCAGGTGCCGGGCTTTATCGAGTCGGCGTTCCCGCCGCTCGTCTATCAGATGATCCGGTCGCATATGGACTCGGGCAACGTCCGCGATCCCGCGCGGCTGGCGATCGTGCTGGCGAGCGCGCTTGGCGATACCGGGACATCCGACCGCGCCAGCCGCAATCTGCTGGCGGGCCAGGTCCATAATCCGCTGCTGTTCTATCAGTCCGTCCCGAACTCGATCCTGGGCTATGCGGCCAGGCAGTACGGCCTGACGGGTCTGATGACGACACTCGCGCATGCGGGTGACGGTCTGTCTGCGCTGCTGGAGATGGCGATGCTCTACAGCGAGCTGCCGGATGTCGAGCAGGTGCTGGTCATCGGCGTGGAGCTGCGATCTGACCGCGCGGACGAGCTGCTGGCCGAGCTGACGGAAGGGGACGCGATGCGAGCATGCGATCATGCCGTGGCGCTGCTGCTGGAACGCTCGTCCGGGGATGGCGCAGCGGTGTATATAGAGGAGGTGGGGGGACAATCGGCTGCCGACAGCAGCGATCGACCGGCTCGCCCGTTAGCGGGCAATCAGGGGTTGGCCGACCTGGCGATCGCAGCGAGCAGGATCAGCCGAGGGGAGATGGCAGCTCCGGCTGCCGTCTACGACGATCTATTCGGAGGGGGAGGCTATGCTGTTACACTCAATCGATAAGCAAGCGTTCGGGCAGATGCTGCTCTCTCGCGCCGCGTTGCCGGAGGCGCTGGCGGTGAAGGGGGAGATGGCCTTTACTTATGCAGAGCTGGAGATAGAGATCGAGCGGCAGCGGCAGCTGCTGATGGAGCAAGGCGTAGCGGCTGGCGAGCTGGTCGCCCTGCAGCTCAAGGGCTCGCTGACCTTCATCGCGTTGCTCTACGCGATATGGCGTCTGGGGGCTCAGGCGATGCTGCTGGACAGCCGGCTCAAGCAGGCGGAGAGCGAGGCGATGCTGCGACAAGTGCCGCCGCATTATTATGTGCGAGCTGTAGGTCGGCACAACCCGCTGGCGGCCTTCGAGGACCGGATCGAGGTCGAGCTGGTCCGGCTGCCGCGCCCGGAGCGCGCTCCTGACCCGGATCATGCGCTCATCCTGTTCACCTCCGGCTCTACCGGGACGCCCAAGGCGATCGGCCGCAGACGCGAGGCGATCCTGCTGGATCTGTACAAGCTGACCGCCGAGCCGCTGCTCTCTCCTGCCGACCGGGTGCTGACGCTTGCGCCGCTGACGCATACGTACGGCCTGTTGAATGGGCTGCTGCAGACGCTGTACGTCGGAGCCGTGCTATATTTCCCGAGGAATAATCAGAGCGCGCAGCTGCTGGAGACGTTGCGCGAGGAGCGGATCACCGTCATGTTCGGCGTGCCCTTCCATTATCAGCTGCTGGCTCAGTCGCCTGCAGCCGCCCCGCTGGAGCATCTGCGACGGGCGATCTCCGCAGGCGAGGCGCTGTCACCGGAGACGCATGAGGCGTTTTACAGCCGTTACCGCGTCTCGATCGGCCAGCAGTACGGCACGAGCGAGACGGGCGTGCTGACGATGGACTGGGAGGGCCGCCGCCCCGAGACGGTAGGCCGGCCATTGCCGGGCGTCAGTCTGCGCGATGTGCGAGGCGAGCTGCAGGCAGCGCTGCCGGAGTCGCCGTATCTGTCCCCGGCCGGGGGCGAGCGCTGGCAGGCGGGCTGGTTCGTGATGGGCGACAGCGGCTATGTGGACAGCGACGGCTATGTGCATGTGGAGGGCCGGTCGGACAGTATCGTCAGCATCGGCGGGCTCAAGGTCAATCTGCAGGAGGTGGAGGCCAAGCTCAGACAGCACCCGAAGGTTCGCGAGGCGCTCGTCTGCCTGTCTGAGGATGGCGCGCGCATCGAGGCGCATATCGAGCGGGAGCCGGAGCTGCAGGAGTCCGAGCTGCTAGCCTGGTGCCGGGAGCAGATGGCGGACTACAAGCTGCCCCGCCGCTATTGCTGGAGCAGTCGCCTGCCGCGGACCTCGACCGGCAAGCTGCTGCGCATCCATCCGCATCAGCTCGAGCGGGAGGAAGAGCGTCTGCAGCGACGGCTGCTCCGCGAGCCGGAGACGCTGACCGCGCTGTGGGACCTCGGCGCGTTGTACGAGCGGCAAGGCCGACTGCTGGAGGCGCTGGATCTGTATGCGAGGGCGCGTCGCCTCGCGGGCTCGACCTCGGAGGGGCAGGTGCTCTCTCATGAGTGCGAGCGGTTGCGCACGGCGATCGGCGGCATGCAGACGACGAAGCGGGACTATGCAGCAGCGCTGAGCAAGGTCGTCAGCATCTACTGCTATGGTCGGAGCGGCACCCATCTGCTCAAGAGTTTGCTGGACAGCCACTCGCAAGTAATCGTGTCGATGCTGAGCGGACCTGTGTTGTTCAAGCTATGGCAGTCCGAGGTCGATGCGGCGGACGGTCGACCCGATCCGCAGACGCTGGCCGAGGCGATCTTCGCGGCTTTTCCCGGAGAGTTCAACGAAGGACGCATCCTGGAGGAGCCTCGCATGAGCGGTATGTGTACGCTTGGCGAGAGCCGGGATCAGCTGTTCACGATCGATCGCGTCCGTTTCCGGCAGGAGCTGGCAGAGATTGTGACGGGGGCCGAGAAGCTCGAGCTCAAGCTGTTCTATCAGGCGGTGCACCTGGCGGCATTCCTGGCGCTGGGCGGCAGCTGCGATCCGCAGGCGGGCGAGCTGCCGGTCATCGTCGAGGGCGGTATCCATTTTGCGACCCATATCGCGGATACCGAGCGGCTGCTGACGTTGTTTCCTTACGCCCGTCTGCTCCATATGGTGCGCGATCCGGTCATTGCCTTCGGCTCGGCGCTGCATTATCAGCTCCGATCGGGTCAGGCGACGCTATACAATCTGTCTTATCAGCTGCAATCGCTGTTCCAGTCCGTGCCGGCGAGAGCCGAATGGGCAGAGCAGACCTGCGTCCTCCGGCTGGAGGATGTGCATGCGCAGCCGCGAGCGACGCTGGAGCTGCTATGCGGTATGCTGGGCATCCGCTGGGAGGACAGTCTGCTGCGCAGCACGTTCGGCGGGCTAACCTGGTGGAACTCGTTAACCTCCGAGCAGCTGACCGGCTTCACCGATCGCACTGTCTCCAAAACGTACGAAGACCTGCTGTCGCCAGGCGACAAGGACAAGCTGAAGCGGATGCTGCGCGTCAAATACCGGGCATGGGGGTATGAGCGCTCGGCTCCTCAGGCCGTCGATAGCGGCGTAGCGGTGGATAGCGATGAAAGCGGTCGTACGAAGGACGGCAATGCTGGGGATGGCGAGGCAATGGAGGGCGATGCGGCAGAGAGCGACGCGGCATTGTACGAGCAGCTGAAGGAGCCGTTCCGTTTCGAAGCGGCGTATGAGGCGCTTGCCAGTCAGCCGGAAGCGGTGCGCGTCGTCATCTACCGGCTATGCATGAAGCTGCTGGCGGCCGAGCGGCAAGCAGACGAGCAAGGACGTCTGGAGTACAAGGCGCGGCTCCTATCCGGCGCGATCCGATCGGCGAGCGGAGGGCGTGAGCCATGACGGTATTCGGTACGAAGGCAGGGACGCTCGAGCGTCTGAGAGAGCAGGTGACGCAGGCGAGGGTGCTGCCGCTGCTGCAATTCTCGGTGGAGGAATGGCGTGCAAGCCAGGCCGCTGTACTGGCGCGACTGCGGCTGCAGTCCTGGTCCGGGCAGCCGCTTATCGTGCGCAGCAGCGCCGCCGGAGAGGACGGAGCGGCGGCCTCGCACGCCGGGCGTTACGAGTCGGTGCTCGATGTGCACGGCGAGGGCGAGACGATCGTTGCGGTCAATCAGGTGATCGCGTCCTATCCGCCGGAGGCGGGAGCGCCGCATGATGTGTTCATCCAGCCGATGCTGGCGGACATCGCAGTCAGCGGCGTCGCCTTCAGCGCCAATCCCAACAACGGCGGACACTATATCATTATTAACTATGACGATAGCAGCGGCGCGTCCGACACGGTCACGGCCGGCACGGTCGGCGGGCTCAAAACCTACTATTACTTCAAGGGCTCGCCCGAGCCGCCTGCTGCGCCATGGGACCGCGTCGTCGCGCTGATCCGCGAGCTCGAGAGCCTGCTGATGACCGCGAGCCTCGATCTTGAGTTCGCTCTGGATGCGGGCGGCTGTCTGTATCTGTTCCAGGCGCGTCCGCTCGCCGTCGTCTGCGAGCCCGCAGATCTGCAGGAGCAGATCGAGCTGCTGCAGCGCATCGCAGACAAGGTGGCGCAGGGCCAGCAGCGACAGCCGTATCTGTATGGCAGCAAGACCGTTTACGGCGTCATGCCAGACTGGAATCCGGCCGAGATCATCGGCATCCGGCCGCGCCCGCTTGCCTTGTCGCTGTACAAGGAGCTGGTGACCGACAGCATCTGGGCGTATCAGCGCAGCCGCTACGGCTACCAGAACGTCCGCAGCTTCCCGCTGCTGATCGACCTTGGCGGCATGCCGTACATCGATGTGCGGGTCAGCTTCAATTCATTCCTGCCGAGGGAGCTGGAGCCGCCGCTTAGCGAAAAACTCCTCGACTACTACATGCAGCGACTGATCAACAACCCGAAGCATCACGACAAGGTCGAGTTCGAGATTATTTTCTCCTGCTTCACCTTTGACCTGGATCGCCAGTTGTCCGGACTGCTGGAGCATGGCTTTACCTCTGCGGAGCTGCATCGGCTGGCGCAGTGCCTGAAGGCGCTGACCAATCAGATCGTCTGTCCCGACAACGGTCTGCTGGGCAGCGACCTGGAGCGGATCGAGGAGCTGGAGGCGAGGCGGGCGACGATGATGGACAGCTCGCTGGACAAGGTGTCCAAGATCTACTGGCTGCTGGAGGATTGCAAGCGATACGGCACGCTGCCGTTCGCCGGGCTTGCGCGCGGAGGGTTCATCGCGGTGCAGCTGCTGCGTTCGCTCGTGGCGATCGGCATCCTCTCGGATACGGACTACGAGCACTACATGAGCAGTCTGGAGACGGTCAGCGGTCGCATCAGCCAGGATTACGGCCAGCTGGAGGAGACGGAGTTCCTGGCGAAATACGGGCATCTGCGGCCGGGCACCTATGAGCTGTGCTCGCCGCGCTACGATGAAGCGCCGGAGCAATATTTCGCCTTTGAGCCGTCGCGAGCCGGCAAGGAGACAGCGGACAAGCCGCCCTTTTTCCTGTCGCTGGCGCAATACCGGCGCATCCAGGCTTTGCTGCAGGAGCATGGCTTGCTGGGAGGCGACGTGCTGCGTCTGTTCGACTTCCTGAAGACGGCGATCGAGGGCCGGGAATACTCCAAGTTCGTCTTCACCAAAAGCTTGAGCGAGGCGCTCCGGCTGTTCGGGGAGGTGGCGGCGGAGTATGGCTTGTCCAAGGAAGAGGCCTCTTATGCCAATATCCTCGTCATCAAGCGAGCCTACGAGTCGGACGGCGACCTGCGCAGTCTGCTGCGCAGCAGCATCGAGCAGGGCAGGCGTCGGCACCGGGCAACGCTGCAGCTGGAGCTGCCGCCGCTCATCACCGAGCCGGCCGACGTATGGCGATTCAGCTACCCCGAGTGCGAGCCGAACTACATCACGCTCCGGGAGGCGACGGGCCCCGTCGTCTTCCCGGAGGATGCGCGCGAGCGGCTCGAGGGGAGCATCCTGCTGCTGCCGAGCGCCGATCCGGGCTATGACTGGATCTTCTCGACCGGCATCGCCGGGTTCGTGACGATGTACGGAGGGGCCAACTCGCATATGGCGATCCGTGCAGGCGAGCTGTCGATCCCGGCGGTGGTCGGCGCCGGAGAGGTATTGTACCGCCGCTGCAGTCAGGCCGAGCTGTTGACGATCGATTGCGCCAGCAAGCAGCTGCGGGTGATCCGATGAGACGGATCGGCGTCACGCTGCGCGTCGACGTGTGGGGCGCGCGCGGCGAGCGTCGCGATGCGATCGACCAGCGCTGGGTCGAGCTGCTGACCGCTTGCGGCTGTCTGCCAGTCCTGCTGCCCAATCATATGCGGGCGGTGCAAAGCCTGGTCGAGCAGCTGCCGCTCCACGGCTTCGTGCTGACCGGGGGCGGCGATCTGGCTACGTACGGCGGCGCCTCGCCGGAGCGCGACGAGGTCGAGCGCTGGCTGCTCGATTATGCCAGCGCGCACGTCGTGCCCCTGCTCGGGGTGTGCCGCGGCATGCAGGCGATCCAGCATCGCTGGGGCGTGCCGCTCGCGCCAGTGGAAGGGCATGTCGCGACGCGCCACCTCGTGTGCGAGCCTGACAGCACTGCAGCCCGCTCCAGCTATGGCAACGGCGGACAGTTACGCAGTAATGTAGCAGCATCCCCCGCCAGCGCCGTCCCGCGCAACAGCTACCATTGCTATGGCGCCCGCGCTACCGTAGCCGAGCTGGCCGTGACGGCCGTCGCAGAGGACGGCGTCATCGAGGCTGTGGCGCATCGCCGGCTGCCGATCCGGGGCATCATGTGGCACCCGGAGCGGGAGCAGCCATTTGCAGCATCTGATCTGAGGATGATCCAACTTTTATTTAGAGGAGAGAATGCGCATGAACATGACTCACGGTGATTTTACATTGCTCGCCAAGCAATACATCCATCGTCCCGGCTACTCCGAGACGGCGCTCCGCGTACTGATGGCCCATACCGGGGCCGAGCGGCCTTCCTTCACCGCAGCCGATGTCGGCGCCGGCACTGGCAAGCTGACCGAGCTGCTGGCCGAGCTGGGCCTGCGAGGCGTCGCGGTCGAGCCCAATGACGCGATGCGTGAGGAGGGGGTGCGGCTGGAGGCTGGCGGCCGACAGTTCGAGTGGCGCCAAGGCTCCGCCGAGGAGACCGGACTGGCCGAGGACTCGGTCGATTGGGTGTTTATGGCCTCGTCCTTCCATTGGACGGACCAGCCGCGCGCCCTCGCCGAGTTCCATCGGCTCTTGAGGGAGGGGGGACACTTCACGGCACTGTGGAACCCGCGCCATATCGAGGGCAACGCCTTGCATGAGGAGATCGAGGCGCTGATCCGTCATTATGTGCCGGAGCTGAAGCGAGTCTCGTCCGGCTCGCACAGCCATATGAACGGGCTGGAGGAGGCGCTGCAGGCGACCGGACATTTCGGCCGACTGTTGTTCGTCGAGGCGCCTCACCATGTCGATATGTCCAAGGAACGGTATCTGAACGCCTGGCGTTCCGTCAACGATATCCAGGTGCAGGCCGGGCCGGAGCTGTTCGAGCGGATCGTCGGCGAGATCGATCGGCTGCTCGGCGACCTCCAGACGATCCGCGTGCCATACAAGACGCGGGCCTGGACCGTCCAGGCGTTGTAGAGGGCGGCAGATGAGAGCGATACTGCTGGCGGCGGGCCGGGGCAGCCGGCTGGGCGAGCTGACGGAGGAGGAGCCCAAATGCCGGACGATGCTGCTCGGCAAGCGGCTGATCGACCGCCAGCTGGAGGCGCTGCGCGCGGCGGGCATCCGCGAGATCGCGATCGTGCGCGGCTACAGGGCGGAGCGCATCCAGGTCGAGGATGTCACTTATTATACGAATGCACAATGGTCGGATACCAATATGGTCGCTAGTCTGTGCTGCGCAGCCTCGTGGCTGGAGCAGGGTCCGTGTCTCGTCAGCTATACGGATATCGTGTACAGTCAGTCCGCGATCGAGCTGCTGCTGCGCGGCGCGCCAGATGCCGACATCGCGATCCCGTACAGCACGCAGTGGCGCGCCTTGTGGGAGGCGCGCTTCGACGACCCGCTCACCGACGCCGAGACGTTCCGGTTGACGGCCAACGGCGACGTGGCGGAGATCGGCGGCGTGCCGGCGACGCTGGAGGAGGTGGAGGGGCAGTTTATGGGGCTGCTCCGTCTGACGCCTGCGGGCTGGCGGACGATCCGCAAGTTTCTGGACGGCTGCAGTGCGAGCGAGCAGGCGCGCATGGATGTGACGAGCTTGCTGGCCGGATTGCTGGGCCAGGGCGAGGCCATCGCTGCGCTCCCCTACGAGGGCCTCTGGCTGGAGGTGGATCGGGCGTCCGATCTGCATCTCTACGAGCAACGCTACCGGAGGGTGCTCTGATCCAGGTTCGGAGGACCGATTCCCTATAAGCGCATGTACTTCAGGAAGGAGACGCCTGATATGATCAAGCTTGACTTTGAGCCATACAATACGAATCGGATCGACTGTTACTGGAATAACGTGGTCGGTTTGCTGACGAGCAGACATGAGGAGTTCGAAGCGCTGGTTCCGCTCGTCGCGTCCCAGTATGCGATCGGTGTGCCGAGGCGCGACGCCATAACGGAAGAGGCGTACCGGGAGCTGCAATACAACGGCTGGCTGCTCCCCTATGTAACCCGCGAACTGCCGGACGAGCTTTGCGATCGCTATGTGGAGCGCACAGAGCTGACGCTTGGCCTGGAGACGGATATCGTCGATCTGGTGAAGCGCCATACGCGCAGCGGACACTATTGCGTCTTGCGATTAAACCGCTATCATTTCCCGTATTGTCCGGAATCGATGCATCGTCATATGGTCCATCCCGTACTCGTCTACGGCTACGACGATGCGCGGTCTGTCGTCTTCACAGCCGAGGATTGCGTGCCGCCGGGCAAGATCATCCCGTATGAGCTGAGCTACGAACGGCTGCAAAATGCCTATGACAGCGTCGCCGAGGAAGATCGGTACGGCCTCTCGCTGCGCGTGCTCCAGGAGCGGATGTCGCCCGTCGCGCCCGTCGGCGTAATCCGCGCCAATATCCGCAAGCAGCTATATGGAACGCCTGTGGAGACAGAGCGGGAGACGCTGCTGCGAGGGCTCGACGCAGTGACGCATTATCGCGAGCAGTTCGCCGAGATCGCGCTGGCGATGAGCGGGCAGGATCTCAGCGTTAATCTGCGGCTCTCTTACCCGCTCTACTATCAGCAGCGCAACTTGATGCTAATCGACTACCTGGATAGCAACGGGATTATCGGAGGCGGGCTGACCGGAGAGCTGCGAGACGGATTTACGGAGCTGTACCGGGCATGGGGGCTGATCCGTACCAAGCTGATCCAGTATTATGTGAAGCCGGACCGTCCGGCGGCGGCAGATTATGCGGCGGAGATGGAGCCGTACCTGGAGCGCTGTCTGACGGAGCGCGAGCTGCTGCATCGTCTGCTGGAGAGCCTGGAGCGGGCCGATATGGAGGCCAGTTGAGCAGGCAGGGCCGCGTGTACTGGATCACCGGACTGGCAGGCGCAGGCAAGACCACGATCAGCAAGCGCCTCTATGCGCAGCTGAAGGAGCGGCGCGACGGCGTCGTCCTGCTCGATGGCGATAGTCTGCGCGAGGCGTTCGGTCATGATCTCGGCTACTCGACAGCCGACCGTTATGCCAGTGCGATGCGTTATGCCAGGCTGTGCCGGATGCTGGCGGAGCAGGGGCTCGATGTCGTCTGTGCGACGATCTCGATGTTCCATGCGTGCCGCGACTGGAATCGAGCCCATATCGAGCGCTATAGCGAGGTCTATGTGAGGGCGTCGGCAGAGACGCTGGCGGCGCGCGATCAGAAGGGGCTGTATTCGGGCGCGGCAGCCAGCGTCGTCGAGTCGCAGCAGGTGGTCGGAAGGGGCCAACCCTTCGAGGAGCCGCTGCAGCCGGATCTCGTCGTCGACAACGACGGACAGCGCGGGCTCGACGCGATCGTCGAGGACATCCTGCGGTTGGGGGCATCGATCGAGCCATTGCAATCACAGGGGCGAAGGGGGGAGGGGGCTTGATGAAGATCCGGTTGCACGCCTTCTTGTCGCAGCAGTCGGTCATGCTGAGCAGGAAGTCGGTGCGTCCGCAGCAGATCATCCAGCAGCACCAGCTGATCCTGCTGCAGGCGCTGCATCCGCTCAGCCTGATGCAGGGCCAAAGCGTCACCGATCTGGACAGCGGCGAGGTCGTGCTCGCCGTCGGTCCGCTCGATCTGGCGCCGCACGCGACGCTGGCTCTCCGCTTCCGGGCGATGATCTGCGAGGTGCAGGACGCAGAGTCTGCCGAGCAGGGCTGGGTCGCGCCGATCACCGAGGCCGCGGCCCGCTGCAGGGCGGAGCGGCTGCTCGCCGGGCCGATCCATTCCGAGCAGGAGCTGGCGGCGGCCGAGCGAGGCCTGCTGCGCTTCCTCGCCTCCTGCCCGCTCGATCCTCGCCGGGAGGTGGCGCGGAGGCCGCGAGAGGCGATGGAGCAGCGCGTCGCTTCGGTCTACCATTATATGCTCACCCATTGCGACAAGCCGCTGACGCTGCATGATTTGTCCCATCTGGCCGGCTGTCATCCCGTCTACCTGAGCACGATGTACTCGCGCGTGTACCGGGTGTCGCCGATGCAGCATCTGCAGCAGATCCGCATGGGCAAGGCGAGGGTCCTTGTACGCAGTACGACGATGAAGATCAAGGATATTGCGCTCTCTCTGGGCCACGTCTCCAGCTCCCAGTTCGGCTCGATCTACAAGCGCTACTACGGCGTCTCCCCGAACCGGGACCGCGTCGCGGCGAGGATGAAGCTGGACCGCCGCGACAAGGAAGAGCGAGGTTAATGAAGGCGTCCTCCTTTTGGAGGGCGTTTTTGCTCGGATAGGCGCAGCCGTCAGCCAAACATCTATAGTTTAGAAAGTACAAGCTATAGTCTCTCATCTTGTCCCTTTGCCAAGATGACCTATATACTAGATGAAAAGGAAAATTGTACAAACCTAACTTGCGAAAGGGAGCTGGTGCAATGACGATGTTGCGGGGTTGCCGAAGGCTGCTTTCGTATATCCCCATGCTGTCTATTGTGGTCATCGCGCTTATTTTTTTCGCAGTGGTGGCGCTTGCCGGCGCATCGGCGGACGATCAACAGGAGAGTCAACGGACGATACTGGAGCGGATCATCTACCAGGCGGATGCGAGTCTGCTGCTTGCCGAGCGCAATACGATCAGCGAGCTGTTGACGAACAAGGCGCTGCAGCAATTTTACTCCAATCGGGCCATGACGGTCGCTGAAGAAGCCCAGACCCGGCGGTCGTTGCGGGAGCTGGAGGCGTCGCTTCCCGTCCATAGCTCGATCTATCTCTACGATCACGGCGCTCAAAGGGTCATATCCGCTGCGGGCATCCGCAGCTTGTACCAGTTCCCTGACCAGGCGTATATCCTCGACCACTATAGGGGAGAGATTACCGCGCAATGGACGGGACCTCGCTTCCTGCGGGAAGGAGATGAAGAAGGTCGGACGCGACAGGTCGTCTCGCTCATGCGAGTGTTCGCGGACGCTCCCTCCAAGCGAGGCGCGATCATCATTAATGTAGACACAGATGCACTGGAGCGAAAGGTGAACACGTTTATTGAAAGCGCTGCCGGGTCTGTCGAGCTCCTGTATGGCGCGTCGGATGGGGGGATGACATCTGAAGGTAAAGAGGCCGTGACGTCGACGCTGGTCCGCTCCGAGTACACCGGCTGGATGTACCGCTGGAAAAACGAGTACCTGTCGGGCTATGTGCCGATCTCGCCGGAGCATCGCAGATGGGCAGGGGTAGCGTTGCTGCCGACGACTGTAGCGCTGGTCTTCCTCACGATGGCTGTTCGCAGACGTCCTGGCCCAGGACAACCGGAAGCTGCCGAGTCGGGGTTCGGATGGGAGACGGCGGGCAGATGTGAGGCGGAGGAGAGGATCGCAGCGGAAGCTATCCTCGCCGTTCGCGACCACCCCGGGCAACTGGCAGAGCAGGCTTGCGGACTGCCGATCAGCGGAGCGAGAGGCCAGCCCGACGGGCGAGCAGGCGCAGGCAACGTCATGACGATCGCTCCGGACGAGATGTGCCAGGAGGCGCTAGATCCTAAGTCTAGCGTACAGCCAGCTGCGCCGACCGGCGGCGTACAAGAGGCCGTACCTGATGATGAGTGGCGAAGCTTGCAGAGCCAGCGACTCGATTACGACCTGCTGACAGGGCATGTCATGTTGACCGAGGCACAGTATATATCGCGGCTGTCGGAGCTGCAGCTGCCTCATCGTTATGATCGGATAGGCGTGTTCCTGGCGGAGATTGACGGGCAGGCTGCCTTTGCAGCGCAGTATCCGGCGAGAGATCGTCAGTTGTTCCGTTACGCGATGGAGCAGTCGTTGCAGGAGGCTGCCGGAGCACACGGGCTGTCAACGCGGCTCGTATGGATGACGTCGCACCGGCTCGCATGCGTCCTGCATCTGCGCAGCCCTGAGCAAGAGCCGCCGAGGTTGGTGGCAGCCTTGGCCGACGAGTGGCAAGGGTGGGTGCAGCAGTACCTGAGGATGAGCGTATCGATCGGCATAGGGACAGACGCTAAGAGCGTAGAGACGATCGCCGCATCGTACCGCAGCGCGCAGGACAATCTGTCGCTCAAGCCGGTGTTCGGAGCTGGAGCGAGGATCGACGATACATGCAGCTCATGCAAGCGCAGCCTGGACAGCTATGCCGATCTGCAAGCGCTGGAGCAAGTGGCTCGTTCCTTGCGGATGATGGAGGCGGACTGGCAGGGCAAGCTGGTTCTATGGTTCAAGGCGCTAAGAGAGGGGAGAGTGACGAAGCAAGATTTGACGATGCTGATACATAGCGCGATGGTGCAGATGGAGAAGGAAGTGACCGTCTTGCCCGCAAACATTCAACATCAATGGAAGGAGGCATTTATACCTCGTTTTGCCGAGATGAAGGAGCATGTCGAGACGCTTGATGAGCTGGAGGTCGAGCTAATAAAGGAATGGTCAGCCTTCGCGCAGGTGCTGGAGGAGGAGCGCGAAGCACGGCGGCCATACCATCTGGCGATGCAGGCCAAAGCCTATGTCGACCGGCATTTTACAGAGCCGTCCTTGTCGCTTGCTGCCGTCAGCTCGGCGCTTCAGGTGCGGCCCAGCGCGCTCAGCCAGATCTTTAAGGAGGAGCTTGGCGTCAAGTTTGTCGATTACGTCATCCAGTCCCGGCTGGAGCATGCCAAGCGGATGCTGGCCGAGACCGACGAGCCGATCCAGTCGATCGCCGAGCAGAGCGGCTATCCCAACCATATCTCGTTCTATCGCGCCTTCAAAAAAGTGCTGAACATTCCGCCCGGAGAGTATCGGAACGTCTATCGTATGCAATAGCGGTTGAGCGTATGACAGCTAGTAGGAAAAGGTCTCCTTCGCTTTAGAGCAGAGGGAGGCCTTTTCGTAGCTCCAAGATGCATAATTTCCCTTTTCCTTACGCATCCTACTCATAATCTACATAGGTAGCTTGACGAGATATGGGGTGGGGGAGGGACAAGCATGAGCAACAGAGAGAGCACGGTGGACAGTAAGGACAACGACGTTATTACAGGGCGACCGGACATCGACGAAGCAAGGCTTCAGACCGTTTTTTCAGGCTGCTCGGATATTATCTTCCACAGCTTTCAGACCGAAAGCGGTCTTTTTGCGGTCTGTATTTTTTGTGTCGGGTTATGCGACGCCGAGCGGATCGAGAGACAAGTGCTGATGCCGCTAGCCGAGGCTGACGCCGGATCGCCGGCGGTATCCTCCAGCCAGCTTGTATTTACGATCGAGGAGGCCACACAAGCCATTCTGGACGGCCTTGCGTTGTTGCTTGTGGAAGGCCAGCCGAGCGGCTCGGTGTTCGCCCTCTCCAAGAACATAGGCCGGACGACAGAAGAGCCAGCAGCCGAATCTACGGTTCGAGGCGCTCGGGATGGCTTTACGGAATCGCTGGAGAGCAATATGGCGCTGCTGCGGATGAGACTAAAAATACCGGCTTTCAAATCCAAGTCTCTGACGATAGGCAAATATACCAACACCAAGGTGACCTTGGCTTATGTGGAGGGGGTTATTGCCCCGGAGCTTGTCGAAGAAGCCGAGCGGCGACTTGGCCGCCTGGAGCTTGACTCCGTGCTGGAGAGCCATACGATCGAGGAAGGCATTGTTGACGAACGCTTTTCCCCTTTTCCGCAAATGCTCGCTACGGAACGCCCGGACGTGGTCGTCTCCAATTTGCTGGAAGGCCGTTTTGTCATTTTGGTGGATGGGACGCCCTTCAGCCTCGTTGCGCCTATCACCCTGTCCTCGATGCTTCAATCGCCCGAGGATTATTATCAGAACATCTACATCAGCGTCGCGATTCGATGGATGCGCTACGTGTTTTATATCTTGTCGCTCTTGCTGCCTTCGGCCTATGTAGCGATTACTACCTTTCATCAGGAGATGGTTCCGACCGTCTTGCTGCTGAGCATCGCCAGAGCTCGCGAGGAGATCCCATTCCCCGCGCTCATCGAGGCGCTCATTATGGAGGTCTCGTTTGAAGCGCTGAGAGAAGCGGGCGTGCGCTTGCCCAAGCAGATCGGCTCCGCCGTCAGTATCGTAGGCGCGCTTATCATCGGACAAGCCGCCACATCGGCAGGCATCGTATCGGCGCCGATGATTATTGTCGTGGCGATGACCGGCATTGCATCTTTTATGATTCCGCGCTATTCGGCTAGTATTTCCACCCGTCTGCTCCGCTTTCCGATTATGCTGCTTGCGGGCACGCTTGGACTGATCGGCATTATGCTAGGCATCATACTGCTTGTCATTCACTTGAGCAGTATTCGCTCATTTGGCACGCCGTATCTGTATCCTATTGCGCCTACTTCCGGCAGGAGGCTGCATGATGTTTGGTCGCGTACCCTGCCATGGAGCAAGTCACGTTAAGATACAAAGGAGTTTTCGCTTATGCTTCCGGATCAAGGGAAAATATCGGCCTCCCAGCTTGCGATTATGATGCTTCCGGCTATTTTGGCCACTGCTATTTTGTCCATCCCCAGTCTTACGATGCATTATGCGGGTCACGATATGTGGCTGTCGCCTGTTTGGGGCTCCCTTGTAGGGCTGGCGACGATTGGCGTCTCGCTGGGCTTGAGTTCTCTTTATCCAGGACAGACGATTATCCAATCGAGCTTGCATATCCTTGGCTGGCTGCCAGGCAAGCTGTTTGGCTTTATTTTTTTGATTTATTTGCCTCATCTCCTGGGGATGATTATTCGGGCGTACGGCGAGTTTATTTCCAGCAATGCTTTGCCCGAGACGCCGCTTTTTGTCATTATGGGGACGATGACTGCGGTTTGCGCGCTCAATGTCAGACTCGGCATTGAAGTGGTGGGCAGAACCTCGCAAGTTTTTGTCGTCCTGCTGGCCTTTCTGTTGTGCTTGATTTTTTTCCTGCTGATCGGCGAACTGAATCCGGAGGAGCTGTTGCCCTTCATGGAGGATGGCTTGCTGCCTTCCCTCAAGGGGGCCATTGCCCCGGCGGCCTGGTTTAGCGAATATTTGGTGTTGGCGTTCCTACTTCCCTTTGTTCATTCAAACAAAAATATCAAGCCGATTATGCTGACTTCGCTTGCAATTACAACCGTAGCCATGGTAACGACCAATCTGTTTTGTCTCTTCCTGCTGGGCGATCTTACGAGCAGCTTTGGCTATCCGATGATGATCGCGGCACGGTACATTACGATCGCAGATTTTTTGCAGCATATCGAGTCGATTATTATTGCGATTTGGATGTTTGGCATTTTCGTGAAAATATCTGTCTTCCTGTATATTTTCGCCATTACAGCAGCGCAGTGGCTTGGCCTGAGCAGCTACAAGCCGCTCGTGTTCCCGCTATCCTATCTATGCATGGCTTACACCTATTGGATCGTCTCCGATCGACCCGGAGCCTCCGGTCTTCTTGGTCCTTCAGCGCATGCATACACCATGCTTATTTTGCTGGTGCTGCCCACCGCCCTTTATATCGTAGCGCTTTTGCGCAAAAAAGGCGCCGGAAATAACGACAACCAAGCTGATCCCAAAAGGAGCTGAAGGATATGAAGCGAAGGACAATCCGATGCAGCGCTGCTTGTTTTCTTCCTCTTTTGTGCAGCCTGCTGTTGTCTGGCTGTTGGGATCGAACGGAAATCAACGATTTGGCGATTGTTTTGGCTACCGGCATTGACTATGCCGACCAGCAAGTGCAGCTCACCGCGCAAATCTTTATTCCTCGTCAAAGCGGGAGCATTAGCAGTACCGGAAGCTCGGAAAGCAGCCCAAGTGGGGTGACGATGACACGCACAGCGGAGGGCAGCACGATAGCGGAAGCCTTGAATCGTCTGCAAAGGAAGGTGTCGCGCGAGATGTTCTGGGGACACTGCGAGGTCGTGGTCATTAGCGAGCAGGCGGGCAAGCAGGGACTTCGCGAATATATTGATTTCCTGCTCCGCTATCCCCAATTCCGGGAGCATGCCTATGTGTTCACCAGCGGCGGCGACGCCAAGGAAGTGCTGGCGCTCATGGACCCGCTGGAGAGAAGCTCGGCCGAATCGCTGCGCGAGATGGCCAATCTCGGGCTGGGTGCCCGCGTGACGATGCTGGAGCTGGCCCAAGCGGTTGCGAGCCCTAGCAGCGCCGTTGTTTTGTCTCGTATGCTGATCTCCCCTTCGGATCCCGAGCAAAAGAAACGCATCACGACGCCTTACGCCAAAGGCATCAGTCTGTTTAAGGACGGCTACTATGTTAAGACCGCTCTGGAGCCGGTAAGCGTGGGGGTATTGCTGCTTTGCAATGAATTAAACAACTTAATTATGCCTGTAGAGCTGGAGCAGGTGAAAGGCTCCTTCTCCATCCGCATGAATGAGGTCAAAACCAGTCTGACGCCACATATTACAAACGGGGAATGGAGCATGGGCATCCACTTCAAAGCCGAGGGTGAGGTGGTATTGAATACAACTGATCTTGATCTGCTCGATCCCATCCTGCGAAGCAAAGTGGAGGGGGCTTGGCTGAATCGTTTCAAGGAGCTGACCGAAGACGCTCTTCAGCTTGCCCGGCAGGAGCTGTCAGCCGACATTTATCAATTCGCCGACAAGTTCCGCCGTCACTATCCTGGACTATGGAAGCAGCGCCAAGGGGAGTGGTTAACTATTTATCGCAATATGAGAGTAGAAATTACAGGGAATGTCGTCATTACCGATAGCGGCCAATCGATTGAACCTCAAGGCATCCCGCGCCAAGCGACCAAGTAGTCGAGTGGACGGACGCGATCTTACTGCCTCGTCGGAGGCATAAAGGACGCTCCCGCCCAGTCAGTATGGCATGCAGGAAGGAGTGCTGACATGAAGTTTCTATCCACCCTCGGTATCGTTGTCCTGGCGGTTGCCATTATCCTGGGCGAGTGGCGAGGCAGCAAAAGCAAAAAGATGCGGGCGGCGATGGCCGGCATTACGCTGGCTGCCACTCTCCTGGCGCTGCTGCTCCTCATCTATCCCGGCTTGCCCGGGCCTACCCGGATGATGAAGCTTCTTTTTGGAAGACTGGATAAGATCATGGAGTGAGGGTGTTTTTAAGTCATAGTGTATAGACGGAATTCATTTTGCGAGCTACAATTTATTTGTAGGAAAAACATGTCAACGAAACAGGGCTCCAATGGGAATCTTGCATGGAGGTAATGATATGGGCAATGAATCAGATAACCTGTTGCGCAATCTACATTCTTTAGCCGGACCGTTCCCGCAATGGGATATGGAGAAGTTGCCAGCCCGTCCAGGGCTGCTTTTTTTGGATTGGTTAAGATGCGCCATGGATAACGATGTCAAAGAGCCCCATGCGATGGCGTTATCGACGGTGGACGCGGAAGGGTATCCTGATGCGCGAGTTTTAATACTAAAACAAATCGTTGGCGACAGCTTCTACTTTGCATCCAGTTCAGCGAGTCGAAAAGGACAGCAACTGCAGGGGAACCCGCATGTGGCATTAACCTTCTATTGGCCTGTATTGGGAAGGCAGATTCGCGTGAGAGGGATCGTCCAGGATCAAGGGGACGAAGCGGGAGCGGATGATTTCAGACAACGCTCTATGGGGGCTAGAGCCGTTGCGATGACAGAACGCCAGAGTCAGGTACTGGATAGTGAAGAGAGTGTGGACAGCTCCGTTGCAGCTCAGAAAAACCGGATTGCTCGCAATCCAGAAGTGATTACGCCTCAGTGGAGATTATATGCGGTGGACCCGCAAGAAGTAGAGTTTTGGCAAGGAGACCCCGAGCGAAAACATAAACGAATTCGATATGTTAAGCAAGGCAGTCAATGGAAGATAGTCAGACTGTGGCCTTAATTGCAAGAAGGGGGCTATGTCAATATCAACTGCAAACCAAATCAATGCCATCGTCTTATCCGCATCAAATGATGCCTCGTTAATCAATCGCGTTAATCGTTTGCTTTCGAATCTAGGGATGAGTGAGCAGTTGTCTCTTCATCACGATCTATCCGACGCTGCCTTGGATTTCATCTATCAGAATATAGATGATATTACTTTAGATGACGGTCCATTAGAGCACATCGTGTGGTCGTTCTTTTGGAGAAAGGTGAAACAGAAGTCGCTGTCGGAAGAGCTTTTCAGCAGATTAGTAGACGCATACGAACGAACAAAATATGTCGCGCTGGAGAGCCTAGTAATTGGATTAATAAAAGAAGACCTATTAACAGAAGCGCAATTGAATGAGGTATTGGCCCGTATTCCTACGAAAACGGTATTAAAGGAAAGCTTTGCTTCCAGATGCCGCAGAAACTTGCAGCATGGGCAAAGCTTGTCCCAGGAAGACATGATAACTCTGTTAGACAACAGATCCTATTCAACCGTCCGGTTCGCCATAACGACTCGAAGCATCAGCCGGGAAGCCTTGCTTATTCTGGAGCAGCCCTATACTGGGGAGAAGGATAAGAAAATAAGACTCGAATTGACGCGTTTAGTTAATGAAATGAGGGATGGAGTCAATTGATGTCTATATTCACGGCCGCTTTCCTTACGGTTTATGGTGTTTGTCAAGATAAATGTTGCAAATTCCTCGAAAAAAAACTGCCCCCTTGGCCATGTAAATGGCTTTCCGATCACGGACTACTACGGAGGCTCCGCCATTCTGCTTAAGTCATCTGACATCGCGCTCTAGCTGTGCGCTCTGCGAAATTCCCAATCGCTCAGCTTACATGTCCAACCGAGTTTCGCGAAGCCAGTTCGTGGCTGTAACTAGAATCAATTAGCAACCTGCCTGTTAAGTGGTGTAGGTAGGGTGACACCACACTCCATTCATCCCAGTTTACAGCTTGGTTGGTGAGCGGCCTCGCGGTGGACTTTTTGCTACGGTCGCGATGGTGCTGATGATGATGCTTATGCATGGTGCGATAGAGCTCGACTCCGAAGCGATGAAGCTCCCTTTGTTAGCTAAAGCCGGTACAATCTGGTTTTGGCGGAAGGCTCCGGTTATGAGGCTGCTGAAGAACCTCCAGTACCTACTGCTTTTCCGCCTCGCTTAGCTTGTTGGCAGGCGTTGGAAGTGTGGCGAGCCGTGCTGCCTTGCTTGCGCGCAGCGTTCGCTGGGACAGCCCCAACTCCTGGCACGCCAAGGTTTCTCTTGCACCGTCAATGACGGCGGCATGAATCAGGGTGATGATTTGCTTGCGATCTGAGGCAGGAATCACTAGTCCTTGGGACCCCCCAAAAAAAAAATCGCCCGGCCCCTTTTTTTCGTAGTACCAACAAGGCTGCGGCTCCAGCGAGCGCGGCTTCTTTGCGTTTCAGTTCTCGTCTAAAGTTTTTCTCTTGCTCTTTGATGCGAAGTTCTTCCTGCAGCTTGCCTGTCTGGGCGGGAACGACGCCATTAGCCTGCAACCAAGCATCCCGTCAGGTCTCCACCTGCTTGACGCATAACACTTTTGTTCGGCAGTACACTCGAACTCGATTTCACTTAAACTTTCGATGATGATCGTGAACTTCTCGTGTGTATTTCATCGCTCAGTGGACACATCAGCCGTGCTCGGTTGCACTCGGCCCATCACAATTAACTAACATCATCTCGGAGACCCCGCTCTCCATGGCTAACCGACTCACCGATTAATTATTCGGGGGCAACATCCGCTCTAAAATATTTTGCTTTTATTTCTCATTTGTTTGGTTCATGGTCCTCACCTGGTCCTCGTTATCCCCACTGGGGCACGACAACTATTCTGACAGAGGGGGGGATTTGGTTGCAGTAAATTAAACTCCTTAATCATGATAACTTTCTTTACGTATTATGTTGTTCTTTACGCTCTTCACCATAATATTGTCCTCTTTTCCCATTCGGAACACCTCTTTTTCTATTAGTTGTCTTTGTTATCTAGCTGTCCTGCGAGGTGCATGCTTTTTGTTCTGGATAAATTATATCGATATTCGACAAAATTCGATTTTATTAGACGTTATAAGACAAAAAAATCCCCTATTATTTTTCGTGATTTTGACCGATAATTAATTAGAAAGATTTAATGGAAAGGTTGTGTTACTTCTATGTGATTTGTTTTGTGAAATTTGTGGATGTTATTTATAAATAATATGGAGGTAATTGAAAAATGAAGAAATTTGCCGTTTTTTTCTTTTTGATATCATGTTTTTTTTCTTATACCATCTATACCGTCATTAATACTGATGAGGTAGATTCCTTGCAGAATTCTAAAATTAAAGAAAACGCCCCTCAAACCAGTCTAAGCTTATTATCAGCTAATCCAAATAATGTACAGACCGTAACAAGTACACTTTTGGAGGGATTTAACACAAATATGACGATTCATTCATTGCCAAATTTGAATACAAGCCAAATTAAAGAAATTAGTTTTAAGGCGGAGTATTGGGAACGTCCAGGGAGGAACTGGGAACCCGTACATTCTACTTTTCAAGTTTATTTAGCCCTCAGTGATGTTGAGGATAATGATTGCAGCTATGGAGATGGATGCAATATTAGTATGCCTCCTAGTCTTGCTGAAGGAATTCTAATAGGTAATACGTCATTCGTACCAATCACTGCTGACGGTAGCTCATTAACTTTATCAGGTCAACAACTTTTAACTCTTGTTGGAGAAAGGGATTTCTTTGGAGGGATTTTTTATACGACAGATAACAATTATTATGAAACGCAATTATTTACAGTAATTGAAGTTGAGTATTACGAGCAACCTCCGGTAGAAGAGCCTCCAATAGAAGAGCCTCCATATGAAGAACCAGTTGATGTTGGTATTAGTGCAGGTGGAAGTCATGTTTCGCTTTTATTTAATGGAAAAATTCAGTCATGGGGAAGAAATGATTCTAAACAATTAGGAAATGGAACCACGGTAAACAATCATCTGGGTACTTATGTGATTAATGGCAGTAATCAATTAAGCGGTATCGTGAGCATAAGTTCTAAGGCTAATCGTACATTAGCGGTAGATAATAATGGCTATGTTTGGGAGTGGGGAGAAGGGAATAATCCAGATCGAATTAAAGGCCCTGGCGGAGTAGGTTACTTGTCAGGAGTAAAGCAGGTGAGTGCTGGAAGGGAATTTGCCTTAGCACTTAAAAATGATGGTACGGTTTGGGCATGGGGAGGTAACTATGGAGGGCAATTAGGGAATGGAACCCAAACAACGAGTTCATTCCCGGTACAAGTCAAAGGGCCAAATGGTTCAGGTGTTTTAACCAATGTTATTTCTGTAAGTGCAGGTGCTAGTCACTCACTTGCTGTTCGATCCGACAACACAGTTTGGGGATGGGGAAATAATTATTATGGTCAGGTTGGTCAATATAGAGAAATTGAAGATCCTTGGATGATTGAGCCTAACTACATATTGTACCCAAGTTTAATTACGCAAGGCGTAGTATCTGTTAGTGCGGGAGATGAATTTTCAGTTGCGCTTAAAACGGATAAAACAGTACTTACATGGGGTTATGGAGGGAATGGTCAATTAGGGGATAGTAGTAATGTTCAAATTCCTAGAGAAGGTTATGATTACTGGACTCCTGATCCAGTCCAAGTTAGGATAGATGATATTCCCACGAAGATCCTTGGAAACGTAAAAGAAGTCAGCGCCGGATCAAACTATGCATTAGCGCTAATTGAGGATGGTACTGTTGTCAGTTGGGGAAAACCGCCATGGCTTGCTAATACGTTCACTACAATGAATACAGCTAGCCTTGTAGCAGGGCCACTTGGCACTCAAACATTACAGGGAATTGTTTCTGTAAGTGCTGGTGACACCTTTGCAGTAGCAATGTTAGATGATGGTGGGGTCTTTGGTTGGGGAACCAATCAGTACGGACAACTAGGCAAGTCATCTTCTAACGGTATTTCCGAGACGGTCCTATCCCTGAATAGCTTTAGAACACCTAATAAGCCAAGATATGTCTATGATGATAATAATCGTCTGAAAGGGATCTATTTCTTGCAGGGTGGGCAAAAGTACCTTCGCACCTACGGATATGATCAAAATGGCAATTCAACTCAAGTTTTAAATAGCCTCTATCAGTAAGAATTAAGGGAAAGCTCTCGTACTACTCATATAAGGGAGAGAAAATCGAATGTTATTCGAAAAGAAAAGACTGCGAGCTTTATTCATTTTCATGTTAGCGTGGGTCATGCTATTAGAGCCTCCGACTTATGCGCTTGGATCAGTTGATGAAAGTTATAACTATGATGGCATGGCGGAGGAATTGGTAGAAGCAGTTGATATTGGTTTTGAGCGTGTAGATGAAGTAATCCCGTTACAAGAACTTCCGCCTGTCAATTTTGAAGGTATTAGCAACGAAGAAGAAATTGATTCGATCCTAAAAAAGCTTGCTATGCAAGAACTGGAATTACAGAAAACGTCAAAAGGTCTGACTTATAATTATTCTAAATCAGAAATTGAACAATTACTTCTGAACGGCGTTTCGCCAGATGATATCTATCTTTCTTACTTCTTGGCTAACGAGCTTCAAGTAGAGCCGGAACAGATCCTTCAAGAAAAGCAGAAAAGTGAACTAACGTGGGAGCAGATGGAGGAAGCAGCAACACAGCAGAATTCATCCGAAAAGAGCCTCTTCGAGGTTGAGAGTAACTTAGAGAAAGTTGAACTTTCTGAAGAAGTGCTGACGGATATAACTGATGAAGCGCTGACGGACATAACAGATGAAACACTGACCGACATAACAGATGAAACACTGACAGAAACAGTTGTAGAAGATGGAACTTTACCTGAAGAACTGCCGATAGAGATTGAGGTTCCGGAAATTATAACCGAAGAAATGCTTGATGAAATTGTAATGGACGAAAATAGTGCATTAAACATGCTCGTCTCCAATGTAAACAGTGTAATTAACGGGCTAATCACACAACAAATGATTAATCAGACGAATAAGCCTCAGTATGCCGACCGTGAGGGGAACAGTGAATTTATAGACCCAGTAACCGGGAAACTAGTCGTTAAACAGTTGCATATCTCATTGCCCGGACGGGATGGCTTGGACCTAAACATTGGTACTATGTACGACTCCAATCAATCGTTTCATTTTGTTCAAAATATTGGGTCTCCGTGGGAGTTGAAGAAAAACAACTATTGGCTGACGCGATACGACTTAGGAGCAGGGTGGAGCTTTCAGTTTCCTTCTGTACAAAAATCTGAAGGGTATTTATTTTACCATAATGGACAAGGTGCCGTTTATACAGTTGAAATGAACTCCAGTGATTCTCTAGTTAACTATACTCATTTAGTAGGGTATCAAGGCAAGGATTTGCGTTTTATGGATGACCTCCAAGGTCAATTTTCTAATGGAACTGAGAATTCTAGATATTATTTAGAGTATGCGGACAAAAAACGTGAATATTTTGCGAGTGATGGACGTCTGTTGGGGATTCAAGATAGATTCGGAAATAGAATTACTTTTAATCATATTGACCGAATAACCTATGATGGTCAAACTAACAAAGTTATCTCTGCCATTACAGACAGTATTGGCCGTGTAGTACGTTTTGATTATGAGACAACATTACAAAATCCTAGTGCCTTTAGTGGGGAGGCTATCTCAGTAAGGGTTTATAATAATAGCAATGACACAATAACGAGACAAGAAATTGAATTCCAAAAGACTAGAGTAGCCTCGAATTATAATGGTGTTTTAGATGGGAAATACTTACCAATATTGCATGACTACAAAAACCAATTGGGTGAATATACCTACTATAATCATGAGTTCTTTCTATCCAATTTCCATCCGATTTATAAAACCCACACGAGCTATTCAGGTAATAACTACGGGCTCTATCTAACCCATATTAACTCTCCAAGCTCGTATGTCTATTACGAATACGAGAAGGTGGGTCGAAACTGGACCTCATCCGGCTTCACAGAAGAATATCGCGCAAAAAAACGTTACAATACTTTAAAAACTTCTGGGGCAGCTCAAGGAGAGTACCAACGCGTAGATTACACATATAACGGAGATTACACAGGCTATCCTACTTATTCGAATTCAGCTTCGCTCCCTCAGTCGTATAATTATTCATCTAAAGCTACGACAGTTAGCTCTACAGCTATAAATGGACTGGCTACGACCTATTTATATAACGGTGAGGGAAAGCCTATATCAACGGAGACAAAGGCAGCAAACGGAGAGAAAAAACTCCTTCGGAATCTGAGCTTTGATAGTACTTTCAAGTATTTGCCGACTCTTGTTCAACAGGAGATTTATGCGGCTGGAGACACGGCTTCCGCAGCAGAAGTTCTACAACAAAAGAATGTTTATACTCCTTGGGGAGGACTAGCAAGTGAGACTGACTTTGTTCCTGTTGCTGAAGTGAACAACCCTGTTCATGCAATTTCTTATGTATATGAGCCAACATATAATTTTTTGCAAACTAAATCTTGGTATCAGGGTGCCAATGCCGGTCCATTCACAGATACTTACACGTACTATTCAAATGGTAGGCTGAAAAGTTACAAAAATGCAGTATCTGAAACGACAAATTATTGCTATTACACTATCAATACAAGTCAACAAGAGCTTAACAACTGCACAAATTCTTCACAGCAATTGTCAGGGCCTGTTACTAAAGTTATTGAGACGAAAAGCTTAGGTAATTCAAAGTCCACAAGAAATGAAACGATATTTAAATCCGAAACACAATACGCCTACCCTGGTGAAATAAGTAGCCGTATAACAACTCGTAATGCTAATGGCCAATCTATCGAACAAATAGTCAAAAAACATATGCAATATGATATAAGTTCTGGAAGATTATTATCAGAGAAAGATGGCGATAACAACGAAACGGTATACACGTATGATCTTCTTGGGCGGGTTAAGACGGTTAAATTCCCTCAATTCACAAATTTAGAGGGGACAAAGTATGAAGCAGTTGATGAGTATTCTTATATTAACTCAGCAGTACCTAGTACAGCATTTGCAGATATAAAATCAATTTATAGCTTGAGGGTGGACTATAAAAGAAAATACACTAATAAAACCACTAATGCTTCACCAATTTATTTGTCCAATAAATCAAGCCATTATGATGGTCTCGGAGGTCTTCTATACGAGGTTACATCAGGAAGCGGCAGCACACAGATACAGCAATTCAAATATAATGATCAACGAGCTTTAACATTGTCATTGGACCCTATGGGGAATTCCATAAGTGCCGCTTATAGCGTTTGGGGTGAATTAGCTGAAACAATAGACCCTTTCGGCAATTTAAGTGTTACAGAGGCCAAACTAAAAGAACGAAAGCAAGTCCATTACTTTGTAGCTGCAGCGGATATTTCTGCATATAGAGCTAATCCATCCTCAAATAATTTGAAGTCTAACTACGTAGAGCAAAGCTATGATATCAAGGGACGGTTGATTTCAAATAAGGCTTATCCGAACTGGCCTAGTCAGTCTTCACCAATCATTGAGAGCTACCAATACGATAATTTGGGGAATCTTACTCATTACACAGATCCAAATACAAACTTCAGCCTTCCAGGTTCCGTTACAAATCAATACAAGTATGATGGACTAAACCGTGTTGTGAGCATTATTGATGCATTGGATCAACACACGGAATATCAATATGATCCTAATGGTCAATTAAAACAGGCTACAATCCGCAAAGGATCCTCGGGGCCGCAACAGACTATTTTTAAAAAGGACTATACTGAAAGTGGAGGGCTTGCTACGAAAACTGATCCAGCGGGTCGTCTGGATCAGTATGGGTACAATCAAATTGGACTTCAAGTTTCAAGAAAAGACAGGAACAATACTTTATTTTCAACACAATATGATGAAGGTTATCGTGATGTTATAAAATCAGCATCTGCAACGAATGGTCAGAGTCTGCAAACACGTCTAACGGTGGGTAGCGGTTCAATTCTGAAAGATAAGATTGAAATGCTTCAAAATGGCGTTGTTTCAAGTACGATTACGAATACGATGGATAATTTGAAACGAGTGACTAATGTTTCAAGTGTGAGTTCGGGATTTTCGGCTTTCACAGGGATGAGTTATGATAATAATAACAACTTAATGGTGCTTTCTTCGGGTAGTACATCTTCTTCTTCTTCTTCTTCTTTATTTTCGACAAGATATAAATATGATCGTACTCGTCTTGAAATGGTGCAAACGAATGGGCAACAAACTATAAATGATTCTGATGTAGCTAATGTTAAATATTCTTATTTTCCAAATGGTCAACTGAGATCTATAACCTATCCGCACTTAACTGATAGTAGTATACTAAGAACTGACTACACGTATAATGCTCTTGGAAGAATGACCAAAATAGAAAATAAAAAAGGAAGTACTGTTTTATCTTCGACAACTTACCTCTATGACAGCAATGGGAATACTACAAGCTCGACACAGGAGATGCAAGGCCAACCAACTGAGGCTAATCTGTATTCGTATGACAGATTAAATCGGTTAATAGGAATTACGCGTTCTGATGGTAGTCAAGCTACCTATACGTATGATTTAAAAGGAAATAGGCTGACTACTCAAGACAGCCGAGGAATGATTTTTGATGTATCAGATCAGTCCTTTACGTATGATTTATACAATACTCTCAAGCAAGTCATAAAATCAAATAATACTACTAATTTCGAGTACGGCCCAGATGGGCTTCGTTATAAGAAAACAAATGGAAGCAATGTAACGCAGTACCGTTACAATACAAACAAAGAAGTAATTGCAGAAGTAAATGCGAATAATCAAGCTATTGCACATTACGTTCGAGGTGATCGGTTGCTAGTGAAGAAAGAAGTAGCGACGTCAAAGGATTATTATTATCTTTACAACGGCCATGGAGACGTTATTCAGATTATAGATACTTCTGGCTCGATTGTTAATAAATATCGCTATGATGAGTGGGGAAATGTCCTTCAACGAGATGAGGGGATAGAAAATTCGTTTTTGTATGCCGGTCAACAGTATGATAAGGAAACCGGATTATATTACTTGCGCGCAAGATATTATGATCCGGCAGTAGGGCGTTTTTTAAATGAGGATACGTATGAGGGGCAGATTACGAATCCACTGAGTATGAACCTTTATACATATGTAGAGAACAACCCTATAAATTGGATTGATCCATCAGGACACGCAAAGGCTTCTGATAATGCACACTTGACGGGGTTGGTTCAAGGCTATACGGATAAATGGAACCGGGCTCAGCAGAATATCAATACTATTAATCATACTGTGAAAACTTGTTCTACAGTAACTTTGTGTCAGAATGCACAAACTATGCTGCCTCTAATAGATTATTACAAAGGTCTGCAGAAGGAATATGAAATGGGAGCGGATGCAGTAAGAACTTCATATTATAAACTGCATGGTATGGCGATCCCTTCTGATGTAAAATACAGAAGTTCATCTATAACTGCCCCTAATGTGACTGTGCAGTTAAATTCGTTGATGTCTGAGTTTAATACAGATTTTAAGGACAACACAGAGAATTCTGTTACTAAATTAAGGACATTTGTGAATAATGTAAAGACAGGTGGAAGAGTTGATGTGAAAAATTCACATTTTAAGGACAACTCGTATTATATATATAGTGGTGAGCTTTATAGAAGAGATGATTTAGGTAATATATATTTTGGATACGCAGGTAAAGTCTTTGGATATGATGATACTTTCCTTAAGAGTGGAGCGGGTATATATCAAATATATTCCGGGACATCAGAATGGGGATATGTTTCCTCATATTTTGATGACCCTAGAGATTCTGCCATGATACAAGTGGGTATCGATATCTACAATTCAATTTATAAATAAGTGCAGCTACAAATATAAGCTTAATGTTTTGTTGAAAAATGAGATAATCGTCATAATGCACACGAATAGAATCGGCCGCTTTGATGCGCGGAAGTAACATTACTAACGCTGTTAGTTATTTGGTGCTAGATACTGTCTGTTGTTTTCCTAATCAGAGGTAAAATCGGTCCAACGACAAAAACGAGTGAAACGGAATAGGAGTCGGTGATACTATCGAGACTGGATGATTTTGAACTCTTAGTCTTGAAGAATATCGTACTCGGCTCCGATTTCCGTTATTCCCTCTATGGGGGTTCGGTTGTATTTTCTAACTAAAAGGCCAGAAAATCACTTCATTTCCAATTAATTCGGGTGAAAGGAGTGAGTTGATTTTACAAATTCGATATACGAGGGGAAATAAAATGACAAGAGCTTCTTTTATTTTGTTTAATCCGATAATAAATGTAATTTTATTGGTGGTGGCATCTTTTTTTGTTCTTAACTTTAATTGGGCTTTTACATTAGAGTTTATAGTTGCCTTTTCGGTAATTGTTGTCACGGTGAATGCCCTAACTTTTTTGTTCTTGTATAAAAGAGAGTTTTGGAAATATTTTTTTAGTAATATCGGAATATTTCTTTCATTCTTGTTGTTGTACCTTGTTTATAAAATAACGATGGGTACAGGAGGTAGTCAAGGTGATCAAGGGAACATTGCAGTTGGGCTGGTGCTTTTAGTAACATTTTCGATAACATTGTTATCAAGTATAGTAGGTGGCCTAATTGGGTTGGTATTGAACAGAAAACTTAAAAATTCAATTAAGTATAAGTAAATTTACGTAAAGCCAAATTCTTAGGCTATAACGAAGGTGTCGGCAAAGTATCTCAGAACAGTTTTATGGTGATAATATCAAAGCCCAACGACACTCGATAACAATTCAGTATTGACAACAACCCCAATACTCCTTATGATTAGAAAATATTGATACTTACTTTTTTAATGTCATCGCTGTGCCTGTGAGGAACATCATAGCTGCGCAGCGAGATGCGAGGTATAGTAGCAGTAATACATGATACGCATAGAGATCTTCGGGGCAGGTGCAATTCCTGACCGGCGGTGATGCTGCATAAGCTAAGCCCGCGACTCCCCAAGCCGATCACGGCAGGGGGACTGACCTGGTGAGAATCCAGGGCCGACGGTATAGTCCGGATGGGAGAAGATCGCCATTTAAAATAAGCCCGCGGCTTGTTTTATTTGGCTAGCCCCGTTTCGCGCCACTTTGCGGAACGGGGCTTTTTTGAGCAACTCCATAGCAAGGGTACACCCCTGAAGGTTGATGCGAGAAGAGGAGCAATCAACCATGAGTAATCTGATGTCGTCGTCCCTGTTCAAAAATCAGACCGTCAAGCCTGCGTTCTGGTTTGTCGTCCTCGGCTCCGCCCTCTGGGGCGTCGATCCGCTGTTCCGCAAGCTGCTGCTCGAGCATCTGACCTCGACGCAGATTACGCTGCTGGAGCATGTGCTGCTCGTCTTGTTCATGTCGCCCGTGATGTGGAAGCATCGTCAGCAGCTGAAGCTGCTCAAGCTTCGTCATCTAGGCGCGCTGCTGTTCGTCTCGTGGGGCGGCTCGGCGCTAGCAACGGTGCTGTTCACCCAAGGGCTGGCGTCGGGCGACCTGAACTCCGTGCTCTTGCTGCAGAAGCTGCAGCCGCTGTTCGCAATCCTGATGGCGAGATGGCTGCTGAAGGAGCATCTGCCCCGCTCGTTCGGAGGATTATTCCTCGTGGCGATCCTCGGTACGTACTTGCTGACCTTCGGCTGGCAGCTGCCGTTCTCGAATATGAGCGAGGTGCTCCAGGCCGGCAGTCTGATGTCGATCGGCGCAGCGATCCTGTGGGGCGGCTCCACAGTAATGGGACGTTACCTGCTCGGTACGGTCAACTATGAGACGGTCACATCGCTGCGATTTATGCTCGCGCTGCCGCTGCTGCTGGCGATGACGCTGACGGAGCGTCAGATCTGGTCGCTGCCCGGCGAGGCGGGTGGCCTTGCCCTGATGGGCGTCAATCTGCTGTTGCATGCGCTCTTGCCAGGCTTGCTAAGCCTGCTGCTGTACTACAAAGGACTCAGCCGCATCAAAGCCTCGTATGCAACCTTGGCAGAGCTGAGCTTCCCGATGGTCGGCGTGCTTATCAACATGGCCGTATTCCGTCAGGTTATTACGATCCCCCAGATCGTCGGCTTTATCCTGATCTGGGCCGCGCTGCTGCTGATCTCGCGTCAGCAAGAGCAGAAGGCCGGGGCGCCCGCAGATCTGCCGCAAGCGGTGGCCTTGAGCGTCGTCGATGGCGGCCAGCCTTCTCGAAGAGTGGTCTAATTGGAGAATAGGGTGACGTTTGTTCCATAAGCAAGCACCAAAACCATATGCCGGACGAGAAAACGTAATGTTTTCTCGCCCGGCATTTTTTTGTTTTTCTTGCGCTGACGGAACGGGGAAAAGCTGCCATTTGCTGTTCATCCCATTGCCGTACCACGACTCAGTGTACATTTTTGCAACTTCTATGCATAGAGGATCGGCTGGAAAGGGTGCTAGACTGTTCCAATGAAGATCATCTCATAAGGATAAGGAGGAAGAACGCATGAAAGCCACGCCATCATTGCTGAACAAGACACTGTCATACGTGTTGGCTGTAACTGTAGCTGCTTCCGGCATTCTGCCATTGTCAGATGTTCGCGCCAAGGCAAGTGCGTCAACGACGGACAACGGGCTCTCGCAGGATGCGCCATTGCTTGTCGAGAACGGTCTACCACGCGCCGAGATTATTATTCACTCCGATGCCGACGACATGGAGCATTATGCGGCCGAAGAATTGCAGGACACGATCAAGCTCGTCACCGGAGCAGAATTGCCGATTTATGTCCGTGATGAGCTGTTGAGCGAAGCTGTGAATGTATCGCTTGGCGAAGGGCAGCTAGAGGTTGCGGAGGCAGGGAATTATGATCTGTCGATCAACTTCACCAATGACGACACCACCTTGAAAGCGGTATCAATCGGTGCGCCTGCTGTTGCAAACCCATTTGATGTTGCGTTGAATGGAGGATTCTCGCTTGCGCCAGGGCAGACAGGTTCGGTAACGGGCTCCCTGTTCGTACCGCCAACGGCAGAGGACGGGAACTATACGGTACGATTTCAGCCTTATGTCGACAATGTTGTCTATGGACCGGAGCTTGAGCTGACGGTTCGGGTCAAGCGCAATCTGCTGGAGCATGGCGGGTTCGAAGCCGGCCTCAGCGACGGCTGGTATTCGCCTGCGGGTACGGCCGCTCTCGATACGGACGTGAAGCGAAGCGGCGAGGCGTCGTATCGTCTGGGGGCGGATACCGGCAACACCTTTAATGTGCGTTCCACCCAAAGCTTCGAGACAGCGCCTGGCTCTTCTTATGTATTGAAGGCGTGGATGAAGGGCGAGAAGGCGGGGAATGCCAAGCTGCAACTAAGCGAAGTGGTCGGTTATACGCAAACCGAAGTTTTTGCAGTCGATGCAGCGGTTACGACAGAATGGCAGCCATTCACCGTCAATTATACCCGTAACCCGTCACATCAATTCGATACGAACTGGATAGTGATGTCGTTCAATCAAGCGAATGGCCCCGGCCGGCTGTGGATCGACGATGTGACGCTTGTCGAGGCGCCGAATCCGCCGGTCGAGCCGACGGGTCCGCCGGCGCCGGGCGTGATCTCGCAAGGCCGCTTCCAGATCGTGGTCGGAACGCTGGACCGATGGTCCGACTTTACGGCGATTCAGCAGACCTACGCCGGGCATCTGCAAGGCTCCGACGGCTTTGCGGTGCACAGCGAGGGGAACCGTGTCTTTATTGTAGGCGATGAGCCGCGTGGCGTGCTGAACGGGGTCTACGATTTCCTCGAGGAGAATGCGGGTGTGCTCTGGACGCGGGCTTCGGAGAAAGGGACGCTCTATGAGCCGCAACAGGATCTGGCGCTCCTCAAGTCGGATTACTGGGAGCGATCACCCTTGCAGGTGCGCGGCTGGCTGACGCTGGGCCTGAGCGCCGACAATGAAATTCAGGGCGATCAGGCGACCGACAGGATGCTGGCCCGCAACAAGAACAATGCCCGCATGTCGGCGCATGATGCGACGCGACAAACATGGGGCAGGATGAAGGCTGACGGGCTTGAACCGATCATGCTGGGGCATAACCTCAATTATTGGCTTCCAAACGCGGAGTATTTTGACGATCATCCGGATTACTATAATACAGATCAGCAAGGCAATTATATCCCGCTGTCTGCCAAGACGCAGTTCAATTTCTATCATCCGGATCTGCCGCATCTGTTCGCAGAAAAAGCGAAAGCTCTGATCGCGGCAACAGGTACGGAGTATGTAGGCGTAGGCTTGAACGACAACTCCAGCTTCTATCAGGCGGGATTGTCCGATCAACCGTTTACGACCGAGGAAGGCCTCGTCGTGCAGCCGAGCGATCCGTCCTACATGTCTACCGTGTTCTTCACCTTCCTCAACAAGATGGCCAGAGAAATCAAGCTTACTTATCCCGATGCCAAAGTTGTAGCCTATGCTTACACCTTGACGGAGGAGCCTCCCAAGACGGCATTGGAGGACAATATTATTGTCGTCTATGCGCCGCTGTATGAGGATGCGCGCATCACGTTGGACACGGACGATACGAGCAGCGCGAATTACAGATACAAGCAACAGCTCGAGGCCTGGTCGCTGAAAACGAAAAATATCATCGTCTACAACTATTACGGAAGCTTTCCTTCCACCGACTTTGAGCGGCCTATCGCCGAGAAAGTAAAGGAAGATGTACAGTTCTATCGCGAGCTGGGGATTATGGGCGTGTTGCCAGAGGGAACGATCGATTCGTCCAACGAAGCCTGGGGCGTCAATGCCCTGCAATATTGGCTGATGAACAAGCTGTTCTGGAATCCGGACGAAGATATCGAGCAGTTGAAAACGACGTTCATCAACAAAGCATACGGTGCGGCCGCCGATGCGATGAGCACTTATTATGCGCTGCTGGAGCAAGGCTGGGCTTATGATGACGCGCAGCAAACATGGGCGACGAGCGGGAAAACGTTGTTCCGGCAATATATTGTCAGACCTGGTATAAGAGAGACGGCGCGGGCGGCGCTGAACGAAGCCTACGGCCTCGCGGATGTACAGGCCAAGGCGAGAATTGCCCCAATCAAGGAAGCGTTCGAGCGAATGGCGCTGGCTGTCGGCGACAATATCGATGTTTCGACCCAAGCGATCAAAACGAACTATACGAAGCAACAAATTTTGTCGACCTTTGATTTCGATGCGGCTCCTTGGTCTAGTGTCGAGACGCCGGTGACAGACTTCAAGCATATGCAGACCGGAGCAGCGCCATTAGTCGATACCAAGGTGTATACGCTATGGGATGACGACTATCTATACATCGGATACGAAAACTTCGATCCCGATGTCTCGCTCATACGGGCACATCCGACGGCGCCCAACGAGTGGTGGGTCAATTCGGACGATGATTCGGTAGAAACGTATCTGCTCGACGGGATGGGCACCGGCTATTACGCGCTCATGTCGAATTCGCTAGGCGTCAATATCGATTACAGTGGTCCTGAGGTCAGTCCGGCCTGGAATGGCGTCTGGGAGTCGGCTGCTGTCGTGAAGCAGGACCGATGGGTCGTCATTCAAGCGATCCCCTTCAGTACGATCAATATCGCATCGCCGGAGGCCGGGATGGTTGTGATGGGGCATTATTTCCGCAATTACCACCGCACGGGCTCAGGGCTTGGTCTGTATGGCTGGGACGGCGGAGCCGTATGGAACGTAGGAGAATTCAAGCCGATTATACTTACCGACGGCCCTTCGACACCGCCGCTCGCGCCGAGCACGCCGTAGTCGACGACTGAAGGGATGGAGCAGGAGCGCCGTGCTCCTGCTCCATTGGCCGTCCATTTCGGAGGGATAAGATTGAAGGACAGGGTGAGTCGACATTTCACGGAGCCCGGTGGATTCACGAGCGGAATCGAGGGCCCGGCATGCGATCCAGACGGCTATCTGTATGCGGTCAATTATGAACGGCAAGGCACGATCGGCAGGGTGTCTCCTCAAGGCGAGGCCGAGGTATGGGTCGAGCTGCCAGAGGGGAGCGTCGCCAGCGGCATTCGCTGTAATGGACAAGGGAATCTGCTGGTCGCCGACTATGTGGGCCATCAAGTGTTGCACATCAATCGGACGACTCGGGCGATCTCGGTCTGGGCGCACGAACCGGCGATGAATCAGCCCAATGATCTTGCCATGATGCAGAACGGGACGCTGCTGGCGAGCGATCCGGATTGGGACCGAGGGACAGGGAATATATGGAGGGTGGCTCCTGATCGGACGGTAACGTTGCTTGATGGGGACTGCGGGACGACGAACGGCATCGAGATCAGTCCGGATGAACGGATATTGTACGTGAATGAAACGGTGCAACGACGCATCTGGGCGTACGATCTGACGGCAGACGGGGATATCGCAAACAAGCGATTGTTTATCCAATATGACGATCATTTGCTGGACGGGATGCGATGCGATATGCAAGGCAATCTCTATGTGACTCGCTACGGCAAGGGGAGCATCGCGGTGCTGTCCCCGGAGGGCAAGCCGCTAAGGGAGATCGAGGTTATCGGCAACCATGTGACCAACGTAACCTTCGGGGGGCATGACGGCCGGACGGGCTACGCTACGGTCGCGGATACCGGCAATGTGCAGCGCTTTGATGTGGATCATCCGGGAAGATGCTGGGGAATGTGGCGTTGCAGTCATGCAGCAGGAGAGGACAGAAGCAAGGGGGAAGTGCGAGATGTCGCAAAAAGAGCTTTCAATGGAGTTATTGACTAACGAGCATTGGTGGGGAGGACGGGTAGCGGATGGACGGAGTATGCCGTTCGGGCATAGCCTCCATCAGGTCGATTTATCGTCGTCGCATTTGGGCAATCAGGCGTCTCCGCTATTGCTGTCCAGTAAAGGCAGATTTGTATGGAGCGAGTCCGCCTTCGACTTCACGTTCGAGGACGGACGCCTGACGGTTCGATCCCACGGGGACGAGCTTATGACGGGCGAAGGCTATGGGACGCTGAAGGGCGTATTCCGACATGTGTCCCGCACCTTCTTTCCGCCAGCTCCGGAACTGCCGGAGCCGCTGCTGTTTACGGCGCCGCAGTACAATCTGTGGATCGAGCTGCTCTATGAGCCGACGCAGGAGAAGGTGCTTCAATATGCCAGGTCGGTATTGGCATGCGGTATGCCACCAGGAGTGATTATGATCGACGATAATTGGCACGAGCCTTACGGCAACTGGCATTTTCACTCGGGAAGATTCCCCAACCCCGCGCAGATGGTGCGAGAGCTGCACGAGATGGGGTTTCAAGTGATGCTGTGGGTTTGTCCGTTTGTCAGCCCGGATTCGCCTGCATTCCGCGAGCTGGAGCCTGCCGGACTGCTGTTGAAGGACAGCCACGGGCAGACTGCCATTCGCAAATGGTGGAACGGATACAGTGCGGTGCTCGATTGCACGAACCCCGATACGGTCAACTGGTTCAGCGCGCAGCTTGATCGCTTGCAGCGTGAATACGGGATCGACGGCTTCAAGCTGGATGCCGGGGACAACGAATTTTATGAGGCGGGGGACCAGAGCTACGCGCCAACTACGCCCAACGGACAATGCGAGGCCTGGGCGCGCGTCGGGTTAAGGTATCGGCTGAACGAGTATCGCGCCTGCTGGAAGCTGGCGGGCCAGCCGTTGGTGCAGCGCTTGAAGGACAAGAGCCATGAATGGCGCGGCAACGGTCTGGATGCATTGATCCCGGATGGTCTGGCGCAGGGATTGCTGGGCTATGCCTACAATTGCCCGGACATGATCGGCGGCGGGGAATATCTCAGCTTTACGACGTCCCGACTCGATGCAGAGCTGTATGTGCGCTACGCGCAATGCTCGGCCTTATTTCCGATGATGCAGTTCTCTGCGGCGCCTTGGCGCGTGTTGGACCAGGAGCATCTGGGCTACTGTGTCGAAGCGGCCAGGCTTCATGCGCAGTTGGGCGGGGAGATCCTCGAGCTGGCGGAGCATGCGGCCCGTACGGGCGAGCCTATCATGCGGCATATGGCCTACGAATTCCCCGAGGCTGGCATGGAGCAGATCAAGGATCAATTCATGCTGGGGAGCCAATGGCTCATCGCGCCTGCCCTGGAGAAGGGGATGCGATCCAGAGAGGTCGTATTCCCGACAGGCCGATGGGAGGGCGATGACGGAAGCGTCGTCGAAGGACCGACGAGGCTGACGATCCCGGTGCCGCTGGGCAGACTGCCCTATTACCGCAAACAATAGTCATCACTACACACTGGATAAGGAGACGGAGATCCGTGGCGCAATTGAGAGACAAGATCATACTCATTACCGGAGCCGCCGGCATGTTGGGCGCGGCAGCCGTGCATATGTTCCTGGAGCGTGGCGCGATGGTAGCCGCATGCGACGCCAGGCCGATGCCGGATGACGGGATGCCGGGAGCGGACATGGCGCCGCGCTTTCTGTTCGTCGAGGCTGACATGACCGACGAGACGCAGATCATCCGGCTAATGACGATCATTCAGGAGCGGTTCGGCCGTCTGGATGGTCTCTATCACAATGTCTATGTCAACCGCACCGCCCTGATCGTCAATCAAACATTGGCAGATTGGGAGGACGCCGTTAGAGGCACATTGACCAGCACCTTCCTGATGAACAAGCATGCTGCCCGGCAGATGAAGACCAACGGGGGCGGAGCCATCGTCAATACCTCCTCTATTCTGGGCGCGGTTCCTGTACCGGAGAATGCGGCATATGGCGCGAGCAAAGCGGCCGTCGAGCAATTGACCCGGGTAGCGGCCGTTGAGCTTGCTCCCTGGCATATTCGCGTCAATGCAATCGTTCCAGGAGATTTTAAGTCCGAGGAACGGATCGCCAGCTATACCGAACGACAGAAGGAAGCGATCCGGGAGCAAACGTTGATCGGACGAAGCGGACTGCCCGATGAGGTGAATGAGCTGGCGGCATTTTTGCTATCCGACGCCGCTTCCTATGCGACCGGGTCGATGTACCCGATAACGGGGGGCTTCGGCTTATGAGGATCGTCGCAGTCGCCACGGAATATCGACCTAATTCCCATGCGCATATGATTGTTGGCCGATTGCTGGGTGAATTCACCGATTATACTCCCCAGGTTAAGGTCGCCGCCCTTTATCTGGATCAATATCCGGCCAACGACACGGGCCGAGAGACGGCGGCCCGCTTGGGCATTCCGCTGTTGGGCGATATTCGCGAGGCGATAGGCCATGCGGAGCGCAGCGGCGGGGTGCACGGCGTGGTCATTATTGGCGAGCATGGCGATTATCCGCTGGACGAATGGGGGCGCAAGCAATACCCGAGATATCGGTTTATGCAGGAGGTTCTTGACGCATTGGCTGAGCTGAATGTACGCGTGCCGATATTTTCCGATAAGTTTTTGTCCTACCGGGTCGATCAGTCTGTTCGCATGTTCGAGATGCTCAGAGACGGCGGGATTCCCTTCATGGGCGGTTCTTCGATTCCGCTGGCGCCCAGGAGGGATATGCCCGCCAGTCATCACTTGGCCAGCGCGCGGGAATGGCTGGTCGTGAGCTTCTCCTCGGAGCTGGAAGCGTATGGCTACCACGCGCTGGAGGTGCTGCAGTCGCTTGCCGAACGCAGAGCAGGCGGGGAGCAGGGTATCGCGGGGATCGAGGCGCTGCAGGGCGATGCCGTATGGGAGGCGATGGATCGTCGGCAATGGCCGGAGCCATTGCTGCTGGCTGCGCTTAAGCCGGTACGGGCTGCCGATGCGCCTCATCCGAGAGCGTCTGCGGACAGGACGTATCTGCTTACGGTTCATTACAGGGACGGAAGCAGAGGGTATGTGATTCAGCAGACAGGCTTGGCCGAGCAATGGAGCTTCGCCTTTCGCGATGGCCGCGGGGACGTGTTTGAGTCGGTATGCTTGAGCGATAACGAGTGGCCCTTTCGTCATTTCGATCGGATGACACAGATGCTGGAGCAATTTATGATGACGGGTATTCCCCCTTTCCCTGCCGAGCGAATATTGGTGTCCAGTTGCCTGATTAATCGTGCGATGGAAGCATTGCATACCGGTCGTTTTATTGCGACGCCGGAGCTTGAGATTTATTACGACAGGAGATGTGCGGACGATGAATAGAGAAATCGAAGCAAGCGATCGTCAACCCTTGCCCTTTTCTTCGGCTACTGCCTTTGAGAACCTGGTGTTTGTATCCGGTCAAGGCGGGCTGTTGCCCGAGACGGGGGAGATCGTTGGCCCCGACCTGGAGTCGCAGACGATTCAGACGTTAGAAAACATTCGGACCATTTTGGCCGAGGCCTCGCTAACGATGCAGCATATTGTCAAAGTCAATGTCTATTTGAAGGATCGCAAGCATTACCAGGCGTTTAACGAGCTGTACCGACAGTATTTCCGTGCCCCTTATCCCAGTCGAACCTTGGTGTATTGCGATCTGAACTACGATCTGCTGGTTGAGATTGATGCGATAGCAGCCAGAGGCAGGGAGGGGGCCGACGAGCGTCATGACGATCGAGTTTGAACAGCTTACGCGAGAGCAACTGAAGCATAGAGCCCGGGATGGGTATGCCGCTGTAATCCCGCTGGGAGCGATCGAGCAGCATGGCCCGCACTTGCCGACGGGAACCGATACGTTCGTCTGTCGGGAGGTGAGCCGACGAGCGGTGCAGCTCGCGGCGGATAAGGGAACCAGGCTCGTGCTGTGCCCGGTGTTGCCGATCGGGTGCTCCTCGCATCATCTCGCCTTTGGCGGGACTTTGTCGTTTGCATCGCATACGTATCTTTGTATACTTAAAGATATCGGCAACAGCTTGATTGACAGCGGTTTTCAGCGGATCGTATTCCTTAATGCCCATGGAGGCAATGAATATCTGATGCATCAGGCGGCAACGGATCTGGCGGTACAGCATCCGGTCTGGACCGCTTCGGCTTCGTACTGGACGATAGCGCAGACGGCTCTGGAAGCCGTCGCTGCCGCCGAATCGGGACCTGTGCCCGGACATGCGGGAAGCTTCGAGACGTCGCTTGTCATGGCGCTTGACCGGGCGCATATCGATCGGTCGTCGATCGGCAAGCATCATCCGGAGCGCGATTGGCTAACGGGCGTGATGCCCGGCACGTTTATCGGTCGTCACATGGAGCTGACCGGAGTGAACGGCTATACCGATGCGGCCGATCAGGCAACGGCAGCCCAGGGCAGGACATATATCGAAGCGATCGTACAAGCCGTATCATCCTGGCTGGTCGATACATGCAGCCGCATGGACGAAGCGGATAGCGGCAAGTGAGGTAGACTGTCGAAGCGGGGGCTGTTGCGCAAGCGGACGGCCTCCCGGTTCGCGATAGCTGACCTAGTAGAGAGCGTCATAGCAGAATAAGCAAGTCAACTTGGGGGGTAAGCTTATGTCCAACGATACGTTGAAGGTGCTGGTAGTCGACGATGAAGCTCCATTGCGGGAGGAACTGAGAGCCTTCGATTGGGGCGTTCACGGTTTGGAGTGTGTCGGGGAAGCGGATAATGGATTGGATGCGCTTTCTTTTTGTCGCAGACATCGACCGGATATCGTCATTACGGACATAACGATGCCTGTCATGGACGGTATTACCTTCATGCGCCAGGTACGGCGAGAATTGCCGGATACGCAGATTATACTGCTCACCTGTCATTCGGACTTTGCCTATGCCAAGGAATCGATCGGGCAGGGGGCCGTTGATTACTTGCTCAAGGTAACCTTAACGCCGGCTGAGCTGATCCAGGCGCTTGACCGAGCGCGGCAAGCCTTGCAGAAGGACGGTATGCGAAGGCAAAATGCGCGGGAGGAAAAGCGTTGGGAGCTCGCGCGCCAGCTGTCGAAGCTGTTGGGCGGCAGCCGGAGCAGCGCAGCGGCGCCTGAAGCGAAGACGGCTGTATACCGATTTTTGACGGACGAGTTGGATTGCAGACTGCCCCTGCACTTCGCCGCTCTGCACGTCGATGCCAAATCAGACGCGTGGATGCTGGCAAAGCGCGTGCTGGAGCAGCAGCTTGGTCTTCTGGAGGAGCAAATGTCGTTTCGGTATTTGCCAGCGATGGAAGGCGTCTTTTTGGTGTTCGCCGACCAGCAAGGCCCGTTCAGGCTAACGATGACAAGGGAGAAATTAGCCGCCATTGTCGATCGGCTCCGCAGCCTGCTGGAAGAGGAAGCCGGGTTGCTGCAGGACGAGCTCAGCATTTGCGGCGTGTTCGGGCCGCTGGCCGATTCGCCGGAGCAAGCGGAGTCGGGTATGGCGGAGGCGATGAGGGAGCAGCCGCTCCGATTTTATGACCGAGGCCGATTGGTCTGGGACAGCGGGGAGGAGCAGACGTTGTGGCCTGGAGAGCGGCACAAAGCTGAATTTGACGAGCTGCTGGCCGAGCATATTAATCCTGCTCAGGCGCGTATGTCTCAGCTTGGGAGCTCGCTCGCGGACTGGGCCTTTCAGCGCAGACTGCATCCGGACGCCTTCAAGGAGCTGGCGAATGAATGGAGACGGGAGTGGCTAAAGGATGATCGGACATGGCCTGAATTTTCTCAGATATCCAAGGCGGTGATGAGGGCCGATACGGCCGAAGAGCTGGTCGCTGTGATCATTCATGAGATGGACGCCGTGTGGGACCACGAGCGCAAGCCGCGCCGGGAGATTGACGATGCCATGCGTTATATCAAGTCCAATCTCGGCAAATCGCTCACTTTATCGATCGTAGCGGAGCAAGTCGGACTGAGCGCCCATTATTTGTGTCGCCTCTTTCCGGAGGAGAAAGGGGTCTCGTTCCAGGAATATATCAAGCAGCAACGCATGGAGATGGCGGCTCGCTTGCTTCGGAGCACAAGTCTGCGCATCTACGAGATCGCCTGTCAGGTGGGCGTGCCCAGCTACCGCTACTTCTCCTCGGTCTTCCGCGAGTATGCCGGATTGTCGCCTACCGAATACAGGAGACAAGGACCGTTACAGCATTAATACCTATAATTACAACATTACTGTATATTGGGGCAGCCATAACGAAGTTACAATGAACCTATGAAAGCGTCGATCATGGCTCTCATGCCAGCTTTCATAATAACCAGCGTAACGGAGGCGATGGATGGCGTAAGAAACCGGGAGGATGAGACCGATGCAGGCAGTCAGGGATCAGAACAACAAGGACGGCGATCCTGTCAAAGGAGGAGATCGTCTCTCAGGCGGTTGGCGGCTCCAAAACTGGAGCATGGCAACGAAGCAATTTTTGCTGCTGTTCCTCGTTACCGTCGCTTTGTTTACGTTCCTGGCGGTCAACAACTACACGCAGACTTCCAAGCTGTTCAAGACGCAAATTATGAACGACGCTCAGACGTTAATGGTGCGAACCAATCAGTTTCTGGACTCCTACCTTGACAATGGGCAAAATATATTGCTGCTGCTCACGACCCAGGCCGAGTTTTTGAAGCGCGGAGAAGAACGGGGAATATCCGAGTTTTTGCGATCCATCGCGACCGTGAACAGTCATATCGTGAAGACGTTGTACATTGTCCGGGAGGACGGGGAGGTATTCTGCAACGCGCAATTGGTGTGCGATGTGATGAAAAACCCTGCTTTGCCGGGAATTTATGAACAAGCCAAAAAAAATTATGGGGCGATGGTCACCCAGCCTTATTATTCGCCGTTGTCGGGACAGACGGTAGCGATCGCCAGGCCGATATCCGATCAGCGAGAGCAGCCATTTGCAGTTGCGATTGTGGAGCTGGACTTGAAGAAGCTGCATCAAAAAATGATCGATATTTCGTCCGCGACCCAAAGCTTTATGTTGCTCTCCAACGAGGATCGCCTCGTCTTATATGACAGGGAGACCAATCTGTTGCCCGCTATGCCAAACTCGTATCTGACCGAGCTGTCGGAGCAGACGATCGCGGAGGCGGGTCGTTTGAAGCTGGGCATCGACAGCTATGCAGGTCCTCAAGGGGAGCTTGTCACGCTGCGATCGGGCCAAAATCGTCTTGGATGGAGTCTCATCCTGTTTTTCAAAGAAGAGTTTTTTTATCAAAGCATCGCCGTATTATTCGAAACGTTCCTGACTGCAGGAGCGATCATGTTCGTCGTATTGCTCTTGATGGCGCTCATCATGTCGCGTTTTCTCACGCGGCCGATTCGCATGCTCGCTTTGAAGCTCGACAGAGTTCAGGATTCGATCGTCGTGCCTCAGATTACGATTACGCGGCAAGACGAGATCGGCAGACTGACGCGCAGCTTCTACGCGATGCTGGAGCGGATCCAACAGCTCATTGTCAAGACCAGGGAGATGGAGGAGCGGAAGAAGGAGCTGGAGCTTAAGGTGCTGCAAAGCCAGATTTCGCCGCATTTCCTATACAATACGCTGGCATGCATCGGAAGCCTCGCCCGTCAGCAAAGGCTCGGAGAGGTGGGGGAGACGATTCGTTCGCTGGTCGGCATTCTGGAATTGACCTTCGACAAGACCCGAGCGGAAGTGACGGTAGCGGATGAGATTCGGGCGCTGAAGCAGTACATCCAAATTCAGAACATTCGATATATAGGAAAGTTCGAATTTCGCTGCGATATCGATCCGGGCATGGAGCATTGCTTGATTTTGAAGCTGACGCTGCAGCCGCTCGTCGAGAACGCTATATTTCACGGCATATTGCCGACCAAGTCGTACCCCGGCGTCATTGCGGTCAGGGGGAAACGGTACGGCAACCGGATGACCTTCCTTATATGCGACAACGGCGCCGGCATGGCCAAGGCTCGACAAGCGGAGCTGCTTCAACCGGGACCTCATGGGAGGAGCAAGGATCGGCTAACCGGAATTGGCGTATCCAATGTGCAGGAACGATTGCGGCTGCACTTTGGCATGGCTTACGGGTTGCGCATACGCAGCACGCTGGGCAAGGGAACGTGCATCCGCGTCACCCTGCCCGCTATACCGTATCATGAGCACTTGGGCAACAGGATAGAACGGAATGGAGGAAGCGAGTAACCAATGATCTGTATTCCCCGGTATTGGGAAAATCCCGATATCGTACAAGTCAACCGGGAGGCGCAGCGCGCCAGCTATATTCCTTATCCAAGCCGCAGCCTCGCTGTAGCCGGCCAACGCGGCAGCTCGACCAGCTACCGCTCGCTGAACGGGCAATGGCGGTTTCGCTACTGTTCCTCGATAGCGGACGCAGACGAGGGCTTTTATCTTCCCGGTTACGATACATCGGACTGGGACGGGCTGGTCGTCCCATCCTGCTGGCAGCGCAACGGCTATGATCAGATGCACTACACCAATGTGAACTATCCGATCCCCTGCGACCCGCCTTACGTCCCGGACAATAATCCTGCGGGCTTGTACGTCCGCGAATTCGGGATGCCTGCCGAGTGGTCGGACAAGGAGGCATATATTGTCTTCGAGGGCGTGAATGCCTGCTTTTACGTCTGGATCAATGGCGAGCTGGCGGGATATAGCCAGGGAAGCCGGATGCAGGCGGAATTCCATATCGCCCCCTATGTGAAGCCAGGGAAAAATACGATCGCCGTGCTCGTCTTGAAGTGGTGCGACGGTACGTATCTGGAAGGCCAGGATATGTGGCGCTACTCCGGCATCTATCGCGATGTATATGTCCTGGCGCGAGACAAGGAGCATATCAGGGATGTCTATAATAAGCCCGAGCTGAGCGAGGATCTCGGTCAGGCGGTGTTGAGCAGCGAGCTGATCGTCAAGGGCGAGCTGACGGTTCGGGCAGAGCTGCTCGATCAGGAGGGCAAGCAAGTCGCGTCGAGCGTTGACGTCATTGCCGACGTCGGTCAGTTGACGCTTCGCGTCGATCGTCCGAACCTTTGGAATGCCGAGACCCCTTATTTGTACACGCTGCTGTTGACGGCGGGGACGGAGGTGCTGGCATTTGACGTCGGCTTCCGGACGATCGAGATCGTGCAGGGGGTCTTTCGAATCAATGGGCGTCCGGTCAAGCTCAAAGGGGTCAATCGTCATGAGTCCCATCCGGTGCTCGGACATGCGATTCCTGTGAATAGCATGCTCCAGGACTTGAAGCTGATGAAGCAGCACAATGTGAATACCGTCCGAACCGCTCATTACCCAAATGATCCGCGATTCCTTGAGCTATGCAATCGGTACGGCTTTTATGTAATCGATGAAGCGGATCTGGAATGCCATGGGATGGGGCGCGAAATCACAGGCAATCCGGCATCGTTCCATCGATTGGGACAGGACCCGCTCTGGCGGACAGCCTTCCTCGACCGGGCGATCCGCATGGTAGAGCGCGATAAAAATCATCCCTGCATCGTCATGTGGTCGATCGGCAATGAGGCGGGATACGGTGCGAATCATCAGGCGATGGCGCATTGGGTCAAGTCGAGGGATAAGTCGCGTCCGGTTCATTACGAAGGGGCCGCTCCCATCAACCTGGGCGATAGCGACCGATCTTGTCTGGATGTAGAGAGTCGCATGTATGCTTCATTAGAAGAGATGGAGGCCTACGCATCGGACCCGGAGCAGGAGAAGCCCTTTTTTCAATGCGAGTATAGCCATGCGATGGGGAATGGACCAGGCGACTTGCATGATTATTGGGAGCTGATCTATCGCTACCCGCAGATGATGGGGGGCTGCGTATGGGAATGGAGCGATCATGGCATCAAGCGAGAGGCCAATGAGCAGTGTGACGGCCAGCCGGAGCATTATGCCTATGGAGGGGACTTCGGAGAGCAGCCGCATGACGGCAACTTCTGCATCGACGGTCTGGTGGCGCCGGATCGCACGCCGCATACGGCCTTGCTGGAGTTGAAGCAAGCGATTGCGCCGATCGACTTCGAGGCGATGGACCTGTCGCAAGGCTTGATCGGCATCCATAATCGATACGACTTCAGCGATCTGGGGCAGGTCAAGATTCGATATCGGCTGGAATGCGAAGGGGAGATCCGGGCCCAGGGCGAGCTGGAGCCGGTGGAGCTGTCCCCCGGGTGCAAGACGACTGTTGCTCTGGGCGGCTCATGGCCGAGCCTGTATGCCGCTGCCCCGGCGAGATCCTGTCTGTTGCTGCGGGCGATCACCTCGCAGGACGACTGGTGGAGCGATGCCGGACATGAGCTCGCGTTCGCCCAGTTCAGACTGGCGGAGCAGCCGGGCATGGACGCCGTGCCAGATGGGGAGCGCGCGTTGCCCGCTGTCGGTCTTGATGTGCAGGAGCAGGGCACGATGCTGATCGTCGCAGGCGACGAGTTTCGTTATGGCTTCGATCTGCGGCAAGGCAAGCTGGCCCTCATCGAATCGCACGGCCTGTCATTGCTCGACGAACCGGCCGAGCTGACGATATGGCGGGCTCCGATGGACAATGACATCTTCATCCGGGAGAGCTGGGAGCGGGAAGGCTATGATCGCGCAGTACAAAAAACATACGCATCCAGCTGGACCTACCTGCAGGAGCGCAATACGGTGGAAATTACGGTCCGCTACTCGCTGGGAGGCTATAGCAAAGGTCCGGTTGTGCGGGGAACGATGCGGTGGCAAATCAATGGCTCGGGCGAAGCCGTATTGCAGGTGGAGGCGAACGTCGCGGAGCATTTGCCCTTCCTGCCGCGCTTCGGCTTGCAGCTCTCGATGCCTGCCGGACATGAAGAGGTCGAATATTACGGATACGGGCCGCATGCCAGCTATATCGATCGTCGACATAGCACGCGCCAGGGACGTTATCTGACGACGGCGGATGACATGATGGAGCATTATATTCGTCCGCAGGAGAACGGCGCGCGATATGGGACGGAATGGGCGACGGTCACGAATCTGCAAGGGATGGGGTTATGGTTTGGCGCGACGAAGCCGTTTTCCTTTGCCGTCAGCCACTACAAGCCCGAGGATCTCGCGTCCGCCACGCATGACTTCAAGCTGAGCGAGCTGAAGCGGCCCCAATCGATCGTTCATCTGGATTATAAGATGAGCGGTTCCGGTTCCCATGCGTGCGGACCGGAGCTGCTTCGCAAATATCGGCTGGAGGAGAAGGCGTTTGCGATGGAGGTGGCGATTCGTCCGATCTTCAAAGAGGATTGGCAGTCGCATGGGACGTTCGTCAGCAAGTGGTAATGATTCGTTAGACGATACATCATACATTGGAGGTTATTCATTCATGAGCAATCACGTTCAGGTCGGCGGCGTATATCCGCATCTTACGGCAGTCGCAGGTATAGATGGCGCACGTTCGGAGACAGGGATCGGAGCAGTCATGCCTTGGGCTAATCGGCTTTGGTATATCTCGTATGTAGCGCACAGCGTCGGCACGGGCACCGGCACCGGTCTATTCGAGGTCAATGACAAGCTGGAGGTGCGCAAGCATCCGCAAAGCGTTGTCGGCACGTACGCCAATCGCATTATTCACCCGCAATCCAGCCAACTGATGATCGGGCCGCATTTTATTGATACCGAAGGCAACGTGCGCACCGTTGAGTCGCTTATTGAGCATCGTTTGACCGCTTGCTTTACCCATTTGACCGATGCGGACAACAAGCTGTATGTATTGACGATGGAAGGCAAGTTTTTCGAGGTAGATGTGCATACGCTGGAGACAGAGCAATTATTCGATCTTCTGGTCGAGCTGAAGGTATCCCCGGATTGCTGGCCGCATTTCAAGGGCGGCTGGACGAAGGACGGCAAGGTCGTCGTCGCCAACAATACGTATGATGAGCGGGAATATCTGGGCAGCAAAAGCGATGGCCGCTTGGCGGAATGGGACGGCAAAACCTGGACGATTCTGGAGGAGAGCCCTTACTGCGAGGTCGCTTCTTCCGGCAGCAGCCCGCTGTTTGCTACAGGCTTTGACCGCGCATCGGCGATTCTCAAGGTGTTCGTGAACGGGGAGTGGAGCACGTACCGGCTGCCAAAAGCGACGCAAGCGATGGATCATATGTGGTTTACCGAGTGGCCGCGCATTCGCGAGGTAGAGACCGAACGGCTGCTGATGAACTTCCATGGCATGTTCTATGAAATGTCGCATAACGCCTATGGCGGAAAGGTATGGGGCGTTCGCCCGATTTCGACCCATTTGCGGATGATTCCTGATTTTTGCTCCTGGAGAGGGATGCTTGTACTCGCAGGCAACCAGGTGACGCCGATCTTCGATACGAACCTGCTGGCCGGAGAGCCGCAATCCAACCTGTGGTTCGGAAAAACTGACGACCTGTGGCAATTTGGCAAGCCATCCGGCTGGGGCGGCCCTTGGTGGGAGGATGAAGTTGCGGCTGGCGTAGCCTCAGACCCTTACCTGATGACGGGCTTCGAGCATAAGGTGTTGCATTTGACGCACGAGTCGTCGCAGGCGGTCGCCTTTGATATCGAGGTTGATTTCCTCGGCAACGGCACCTGGAAGCTCTATACCCGCATCGAAGTAGAGGCAAATGGTTATGCGCATCATGTGTTCCCGACAGGGTTCAGCGCGCACTGGGTGCGGATCGTTCCGCATAGCGATTGCAAGGCGAGCGCGCATTTTATCTATAGCTAGCCGATCAGGTAGCTAGCCGATCAGGCAACCGGGCTGTTCGCGATGCCCGACAACTCCGCCTCTGCGCATCGGTGCAGGGGCGGAGTTATTTTATCCTCCCTCGTACCGCCTAAATTGACAATTTTACTGCATATAGCGGATAGAAGCCGGTTGATAAAATAAAGGCATACACACATCCGAGATGGGGGAATGCAATGGCTACACCGGCTCTTGAGAAATCCGGAAAAGGACTGCTGAGGTGGGAGCGCGGCAGGAAAATATGGTCGTACAGAACGTTGTACATTATGCTGATACCTGGAGTTTTATATTATATTTTGTTTAAATATTTGCCGATGTACGGCGTCATTATTTCGTTTAAGGATTTCCGCATTATGGACGGAATTATGGCGAGTCCCTGGGCAGACCCGTGGAACAAGCATTTTCTTGCTTTTTTTGAATCGCCGTATTTCTATCAGCTGCTGCGCAATACGATAGTGATCAGTGTGTACAAGATGATTTTTGGCATTATTCCGCCGATTGTGATGGCGATTTTATTGAATGAATGCCGGGTGCGCTGGTTTAAGTCGTTGGTGCAAACGTTAACATACATGCCGCATTTCTTGTCCTGGGTCATCATCTACGGCATTATGATAGCCTTGCTCTCGCAGACGTCGGGTCTGGTCAATACATGGATCAAGGATGCGACGGGCAGCGCGATACCGTTCCTGACCTCGCCCGATTACTTTCGATCCTTGCTCGTCTCGTCCGAAATATGGCAAAACCTCGGCTGGGGGGCGATCATCTATTTGGCCGCCATGTCCGGCATTGACCCCGCATTGTATGAGGCGGCGCGCGTGGACGGGGCAAGTCGCTTGCGTATGATCTGGCACATTACGTTGCCGGGCATTCGAACCGTTATTGTCATGCTGTTCATCCTCAATCTGGGCTACATTATGGACGCCGGGTTCGGACAAATCTACGTGCTGTACAATTTGCAGGTTTATTCCGTCGCAGACATTATCGATACATGGGTATTCCGGACAGGCTTGCAGCAGATGAATTTCAGCCTTGCCTCAGCGGTAGGACTATTCAAGTCGGTGATCGGGCTCGTGCTGGTCATGACCGCTAACTATGTCGCGAAAAAATGGGGTGAGGGGATATGGTAAGAGGGCTTGAGGATCGCATCATCAATGGCATTATATACACGATCCTGTTCCTGGCGGGTCTGGTCGCCGTCTTCCCGCTGCTCTATGTCGTTTCGGTCTCGCTGACGCCGCTTAGCGTCGTTCACAAGAGCGGCTCGTTCCCGATCATCCCGCAGGAAATTACGTTTAGCGCGTATCGAACGATCTGGGAGTATTCGGGGATGGTGCAAGCCTATGGCGTAACGATCATGGTGACGGTTGTGGGGACAATATTGAATTTGATCGTGACGATTTTGCTGGCCTATCCGCTCAGTCGCAAAAAAATGCCGGGACGCAGCCTGGTACTGATGATGATTTTAATTACGATGTTGTTCTCCGGCGGGATGGTCCCTACCTATCTCATTGTCAAGACCATGGGCTTGCTGAACACGTACTGGGCGCTTATTTTGCCGGGGCTTGTGGGCAGCTTTAATGTCCTGATTGTCAAAAGCTTCTTCGAGCAACTGCCGGAGGAACTATTCGAAGCGGCCAAGATCGACGGCGCAAGCGAGTATCGGATATTAGGGCAGATTACGGTGCCGTTATCCACCTCGGTCATTGCTACCATCGGCTTGTTCTATGCCGTAGGGCATTGGAATGATTTCTTCCAGGCGATTATGTATATAACGGATCGTTCGATGTTTCCGCTGCAAGTGGTGGTGAGGGAAATCTTGATGCAATCGCAGCAGCTGGAAAACTTCGAGTCGACCACGCCTGCGCAAACCTTGAAGATGGCAGCGGTCGTGATGGCATCCTTGCCCATTATTGTGGTCTATCCTTTCCTGCAAAAGTATTTCACGAAAGGTATGCTGCTTGGCTCGATCAAAGGTTGATGCGGGAGCGGCGAGGCATCGTCAACATCGTGCCGCGCCAACCCGATTCAATAAATACAAACAAGGGGTGTTAGACTGTGAAAAGGATTTTTTCTGTAAAGCTTTTGCTCGCGCTGACGCTGTTGATGACTACGGTGCTGACCGCATGCTCGACAGGCAAGGACAATGACCCGAACCCTGGTACCGGCAATAACGGCAACGACCAGGGCGGCAACGGAGCCGGGAAGGTCATCAAGCTTGATATTATGCAAAGCGCGAGCGGCTTGCCGTCTCCCGACAAGGATTTTATCCGTACCGCGTTAAACGAGGCGTTGAATGTCGACATCAACATGACGACATATGGCAGCCCGGACGATTATCAGAGTCAACTGAACATCCGGATGTCCTCGACGAATTTGCCTGATCTGTTCAGCGTAAACAAGGCGCAGGTGCAGCAATACCAAGCGCAGGACATTTTGCTGGATCTTACGCCTTACATGGACAATGAGCTGAAGGCAGTCAAGGATTTTCTCGGTGAGGATACGCTCAAAAAAGGGATGATCGACGGCAAGCTGTACGCGATTCCGAAGGCGCCGGGTATTCCAAGCACAAGCTTGTGGATTCGCAAGGACTGGCTGGACAACTTGAAGCTGGAGGTTCCCAAAACGCTGGACGAATTTTATGAGGTAGCCAAAGCCTTCGTGGAGCGCGACCCCGATGGCAATAACGCAAAAGATACGATGGGGCTTACAGGCACCTCGCTCAGCACGTTTGCCGCCTTTTACGGATCGTTTGGCACGGTGAACCCGGGCGAATTCTATGTCAAAGACGGCGAGGTTGTCAATTCGCTGTACGACCCGGAAATGCGCGATGCGCTGGCTTATTTCCGCAAGCTGAATGAGGCGGGAGTGGTCGATCCGGAAATTATGGCCAACAACGGAATGATGCATCAGGAGAAGGCGATTAAGGGACAGGCCGGCATCATCTTTATCGACTGGGCGAACTTGACCAAAAACGAGTTCGTCGAGCAAATTAAAACGGTTAATCCGAACGCAGAATGGATTCAGCTCGAGTCGCCGCAAGGTCCGGGCGGAAATTATGCCAATTCGTTCGATATCGGCGCTGCCGGCACCATGTTCGCCATCCCGAAGTCCCTGGAGAAGGATACGGAGAAGCTAAACAAAGTATTCGAGCTGTTGAACTATGTATCGGAGGGCGAGGGCTCCAGGCTTGTGCAGTTCGGGCTTGAAGGCACGCACTTCAATATCGAAGGAGACAAGGTGGTCGCAACCGAGCTGATGGCGCAAGAGGCGGGATATAGCTGGCTGTACCAGTTCACTGGCCGTCCGGAGGTAGAGTACCTGAAGGTCAAGTTTGCAAGTCAGGGACAGTATATTGATTTTGCCAGCGAATTGCCTCGGATCGAGGTGCTGAACGGCTTCCTTACTTATCCGGAGGGGTACAATCCGGCGGACGCCGACCGTTATCTGGAGGAGGAGTTCACGAAGTTTGTCTACGGACTTCGCCCGCTGGAGGAGTATGACGCCTTCCTGGAGACGATGGAGAACACGATGAATTACAAGCTGTATGTCGAGTCGGCGATTCAACAGCTGAACGACCTCGGATACGGGAAGTAAGCAGCGCAGCTCTGAGATGGAGGAGGAAGCGAACAGGTTGGGTACGAGGAAGAAAGCGGGCGAGGTCTCCTCGCCCAGGATCGCGGTGGGCGGCATCTATCATGAGACCAATACCTTTGCCCCGGGGATCACGACGCTGGATCATTTCCACAGTGAATGGGTCGAGGGCGACGGGGCGTTCGCAGCCCGCTATGCGGGCAGCCGAACCTCTATGGGCGGGGTGCTGCAGGCTGCCGCAGAGCAGGGGGCGACGGTTGCGGCAGGGCTCTATACGTCGGCCACCCCAAGCGCCATGGTGGATCGGGAGACGATGGAGCATCTGATGCATCGGCTGGTCGACTCCATCGATGCGTCGGCAGACGGGTTGATCCTGATCATGCATGGGGCCATGGTGTCCGAGCCATACCCGGATGCGGAGGGCGAGTGCTTGCGCTTGATACGACAGAAGGTGGGCAAGGACTTCCCGATCGCGCTGACACTGGACTTGCATGCCAACATCAGCTTGGCGATGGTGGAGCAGGCGGACATTATCATCGGTTATGACACCTACCCGCATGTGGACATGTACGAGCGGGCGATCGAGGCTTTCCATAAGCTCACCGCGTACATAGCCGGACAGCTGCAGCCAGTCCATGCCTATGGGCATACGTCGATGCTGATTGCGCCGCAGGCGATGACGACGGGCAGCGGGGCCATGCGCGAGTTGATGGAGCTTGCGTCTCAGTTGGAGGAGACGTACGGTCTGGTCAATATTACGGTAGCAGGCGGTTTTCCATACAGCGACGTTCCGGATGCGGGCATGTCATTCGTCGTGACGGCAGACGGCGACGCAGAGACGGCGCAGCGCTGCCTGGCCGTGCTCATGGCGAGGATGAGCAAGGAAAAGGCGCGATTCAACGTGGAGCTATGGAAGCCGGAGGATGCGCTCGCCGAAGCCTGGCGCGTGCCTGACGGCGTGATCATCCTCGCGGAAGGATCGGATAATGTCGGCGGCGGCGCGCCCGCGGACGCCACGCATCTGCTGGCGCGCCTCGTCGATCCGCCCCAGCGGGCGCTGCAGGTCCTATACGATCCGGAGGCGGTGCGTATTGCGGCTGAAGCGGGGATCGGAGCAACGATAAGGCTACGCGTCGGAGGCAAGACGGACGTCATGCATGGGGAGCCCGTGACGGTGGCCGGGAAGGTCCGCCTGCTCTCGGACGGTCGATATCGGCATGTGGGGCCGTATAATACAGGGCACTATGCCGAGATGGGCAAGACGGCGGTCCTGGAGTGCGGACGACTAACCTTGGTGGTGACCGGGCAACGGACGGCGCCCTGGGATATCGGCCACCTCCTCTCCCTGGGGGTAGACCCCTCAACCTACAAGGTTATCGTCGTCAAGTCGGCGATCGCTTGGCAGGCAGCCTTTGGCGCATTGGCCCGAGCGGTGTATCAGTTGGATACGCCCGGATGCTGCAGCGCCAATCTGCATCATTTCCAGTATCGCCTGGTCAGACGTCCCGTCTATCCGTTGGACGAGCTGCCGGAGGGATGAAGATCCAGTCTGTCGATACAGGAGCAACAGGAGGTTAATGGTTCATGACTTATACGAAATCTAGAGCTTATCTGGAGCAATCCAAGCAATATCTGGCGGGAGGGGTGGCCAGTACATTAAGGGCGGCCATGCTGCCGACCCCGTTGTTCGCCGAATCGGGTAATGGCCCTTATATTCGCGATGTCGATGGACGGGAGTACATCGATTATCTGCTCGGGTATGGTCCGTTAATCCTGGGGCACGCCCACCCGTCCTTGATCGGCGCTATGGATACTGCCGTCCGGGGCGGCGCGACATATGGGCTGCAGCATGCCGGAGAGGTCGATTTGGCCCGTACGCTGTGCGAGATCCTGCCTTGCGCGGAGCGAGTAGCCCTGAGCGGCTCCGGCACCGAAGCCGTCATGCTGGCCCTGAGGCTGGCGCGGGCGCACACGGGCAAGCGCAAGGTTGTTCGCTTCCATGGCCATTATCATGGCTGGTCTGATGCCATCTTCACCTCGTTCCCGAGCGTGGATATGAAGGCATCCTCGTCGTTGACGGCAGCCCAAGACGCAGTCGTGCCTGGTACGGGCGGCCAGTCCGCCAACAGTCTCGATGATATCATCCTCTTGCCTTGGAATGATCCGGAGATCCTGGAACAGACGCTGAGAGCGCGTCATCATGAGATTGCGGCAGTGATCTCGGAGCCGATCATGTGCAATTCGGGCTGCATTCACCCCAAGCCAGGTTATCTGGAGCAGATGCGCGCCTGGACGCGAGAGCTTGGCATCGTGATGATTCTCGATGAGGTCATTACAGGGTTCCGACTTGGCCTTGGCGGAGCGCACGGGTTATTCGGGATCGACCCGGATCTGGTGACGGTGGGTAAGGCGATGGGCGGCGGGATCGCTATAAGCGCCGTTGCGGGCCGTGCTGCCATTATGCAACTGATCGAGCGCGGTACAGTGAGTCATCTCGGTACGCTGAACGGCAATACGGTTGCGACTGCCGCAGCCCTGGCCACGATCGGAGCGCTGGCTGCCGATCATGGAGCCGCGTATGTGCGAATGAACCGAATCACGGACCAACTGACGGACGGCATAGCCGATCTTATGAAGAGTCATGGACTGCCGGGCGTTGTGAACCGGGAGGGACCGGTATTCAATATGATGTTTACCCGCGAGGACAAGGTAGAGAGCTTCGAAGCGTTCAACAAGCGAGACGGCGCGCTTTACTCAAGATTCGCTGCCCTTATGCTGGAGGAGGGCGTGCTGCTGAGGCCCAACGGTCTATGGTATGTGTCGGCAGCGCACAGGGAGCAAGAGGCGACCAAGACGCTCCAGGCTGCGGATCGCGTCATGGGCAGGTTGATATCCCAAGGAGGATTAGGCGGGGAGGAACGATAATGATGGAACTATTGTCTTTTAGGCAAGGCGAGGAAGTTCGATTGGGTGTTCGCACCCCGCAGGGCGTCATAGACGTTGCTGCGGCCTTGCAGCACTATCCGACCGACCGTCCGGTCGCTACGGATATGATGGCGATCATCCGGGGCGGCGAGCCATCCTTGAACGCCCTGAGGACGTATATCGCCGCTCTGCCGGAGTTGGCCGCGAAGGGCGAGGAAGCAAGCGCCTGTCTCAAGAGCGAAGCGGACTTGCAGTGGGAGTCTCCCGTCACGTCGCCGCAGAAGATCATATGCGTGGGACTTAACTATCGAAGACATGCGGAGGAGACAGGCTCGCCCATTCCGCAAACCCCGATATTGTTCAATAAGTTCAACAATGCATTGACAGGGCACCAAGCGTCCATCGCGATCCCGCGAGCGACCTCCAAGCTGGACTATGAGGCCGAGCTGGCGATTGTGATCGGTCGACAGGCTCGTAACGTAGGGCGGGAGGACGCGCTTGACTATGTGTTTGGGTATACGATCGCCAACGATCTGTCAGCGCGCGATTTGCAGATGCGCACCTCGCAGTGGATGCTGGGCAAGATTAGCGACGGCTTTGCGCCTCTGGGTCCATGGATCGTCACGGCGGATGCTGTCGGAGATCCGAATACGCTGGCCATCCAGACGTTCGTCAATGACGAGCTGCGGCAGAACTCGAACACAGCGGACATGATTTTTCATTGTGACGAAATCATCAGCTACTTATCGCATCACCTTACCCTGGAGCCGGGAGACGTCCTGTTGACAGGAACCCCGGAGGGTGTCGTATTGGGATACCCTGAAGATCGGCAGGTGTACTTACAGCCCGGCGATGAAGTCAAGGTCAGGATCGAAAAGCTCGGCGAGCTGCATAACAGGTTTGTGGGAGAAGCGTAAAATCAAGAAAAGCCGCCAACGGCCAAATGCCGGACGGAAAACA
>NZ_BFBX01000036.1:104052-123730 GCF_003851045.1 Paenibacillus sp. 598K
TGTTTTCCGTCCGGCATTTGATTTTCCGCTTTCGAGAAAAATAAATCCATGAAAACGTTGACAATCGTTGTATTCCTCGCTATATTGTAATTAATAACCCCAATGAATTAATTAAAAGAACCAATAACACGACCACAGGTCCGGGGGTTTATTATGAAGCGAGGGGAAGTATAGGTCGCAGTGAAGGAAATCAAGCATGACCAACGTATGATCAGGGAGCATCACCTGCTGCTTCTGTTCAAAATGATTAAACGCAACGGACCGATCTCCCGAGCGGCGCTGGCCAAAAAAACGCAAATGAGCGCAACCAGCGCCAGCAAAATCGTGAAAGAATTGATCGATCAAAACTTTGTTGAGGAAATCGGGCAAACGGAAGGGAGTGTCGGTCGCAAGGCTACATTGCTCAGGGTCAATCCGAGCGGAGCGCTTACGATCGGCATCAATATCGATCTGGAATCGATCGAGGTCGGGATTGTGGATCTAAGCGGCAATGTCGTCATGAAAAAAAGCAGGGATATCGACTTGTCGGTGCCTCCAACCGAGGTTCTGGACTGCGTCATTGAGCTGGTCTTGATCGTCAAGGAACAGATCGGCGATTTGGCCGACCGGATTATTGGATGCGGTGTGAGCATTCCCGGCATCGTGGAGTGGCCGCAAGGACGAGTGGTGATGATTCCGCAATTTCATTGGGCCAATGTTGAAATTCGGACTTACCTGGAGGCCGGCATCGGAATGACTGTGTTTGTCGATAATCAGGTGAAGGCCATTCTACTCGGCGAAAGCCTTTATGGCAGCGTGATCGGCATGGACAACGCCGCCTGTATTTTTGTTGGAAGCGGTGTGGGCGGCGCCTTTATGGACAAGGGAGAAGTCATCCGCGGCAGCAAAAATATTGCAGGCGAAATCGGCCATACGACAGTCGACCCGGATGGATCGTTGTGCGATTGCGGCAGATTTGGCTGCCTGCAAACCTTTATTTGCGCATCGGCGCTCGAGAAGGAAAGCGGCAAGCGAATTCAGGATATTTTTGCTGCGGAGCAGCGGCAGGAGACATGGGCGGTAAAGATGCTCGATCGAGCGTCGGAATATTTGGCCATGGCTATTTCCAATGTCGCATGTACTTATAATCCCGAGGCTGTCGTACTTGTGGGGCCGATGATCGATCAGTATCCGCATTGGGCAGAGACGGTCGAGAAGAAATGCAATCGGTACTTGTGGAACAATTTTCACCAGGATATCGAAATCAAATATCCGCATATTGGCTCTCATGCGGGGATTATAGGCGCGAGCTGTTTGGTTTTACGCGAATTTTTGGAATCACCGATAAGGAAGTGATTCCTTTCTTTTTCTCTAATTAATAAATCCACTAGAGTAATTAATTGGTTTGAAGCTCGTGAGCCATACTACTTTAAGGAGGTGATGGGAAAGCTAAACTAAATTGTAACACGGTCAGTGTATTGAAAGCGCATCCATATCAACTCGGGAGGTTTATCGGCACATGAAAAAGACGAAAAAGGGTATGACAGTGGTCATTGCTTTGTTAATCGTCGCCATTATGGTTACGGCTTGCAGCGGCACAGAAGAGACAAAAGAACCAGGCAGCTCCAAAATTCGGATCGGCATCGCGATGAAAACGGAGGTTCAACCGCGCTGGAAATTCGACATGCAATATATGCAAGAGAAAGCAAACGAGCTCGGGGCGGAATTGATCGTGCAATGGGCGAACGACGATGTCTCCAAGCAGGCCAATCAGGTTGAAAACTTGTTGACGCAAGGAATCGACGTGTTGGTTATTGTGCCGGTCAGCGATAAGACAGCGCCTGTTGTGGACAAGGTCAAAAGCGCGGGTGTCCCTGTCATCGCCTACGATGCGATGATACAAGATTCGGATATCGACCTGTATGTAACACGCAATAATTACAAAGTCGGACAATTGCAGGCAGAGGCAGCCTTAAAGTATACCGAAGGCTCCGGCAATTATGTACTGCTCAAAGGCGATCCGGCAACAACCGTAGCGCAAGGTATCGCGCAAGCGTACGAAGCGATCCTAAAAACAAACTCGAGCATCCATGTTGTTGCGGAGCAGTGGCACCAAAACTGGTCGACCGAACGCGCTCTGAAGACAGCCGAAGATGCATTATCCGCTCAAAATGACAATATTCAAGCCTTTGTCAGCGCCAATGACGGCATGGCCATGGGTGTAGCGCAAGCGGTGAAGGGACGTAATCTGGAAGGCAAAGTGTTTATTTCCGGGCTGGATGTGGAGCTAGGAAGCGCGCGGCTGATTGCTGAAGGCGCTCAGACGATGTCGGTCTGGACCAAGCTCGACGAAGGGGCGAAAAGTACAATCGAGGCAGCCGTACAGCTTGCCAAGGGGGAAACGCCGAAGAGCGACGAAATGACCACTAACGGCAAGAAAGACGTCCCTACGTTAACAGTCGATGTGATGGAGATCAATAAAGACAACCTGTGCTCGTTTATCAATGAGATTGCACCGCCGGGATGGATGTCGGAGGAGGAAGTATTCGTCAACGTTCCGAACGCGTGCCAATAATCATCGCAGCAGCACATTGCCCCATGGTGCGGCATGCGTCTTCTACTACAAGGGAGTGGGTCTAGTTGGGTGCAGCAATGTTGGAAATGGAAAATATCAGCATACAATTTCCTGGCGTTCTTGCTGTTGATAGCGCTACCCTCCGTGTGAAGCAAGGGGAGGTCAGGGCGATCGTGGGCGAGAATGGGGCCGGCAAATCAACACTGATGAAAATCTTGTCCGGCGTCCATGGTGCGGGAAGCTACAGCGGGGAAATGAGGCTGAACGGGCAAGTTCTGAAACTGTCGGGAGTAGCCGACGCAGAGCGTAGCGGAATCGCCATGGTGCCTCAGGAGCTGAACTTGATTGACGAGCTAACGGTTGCGGAAAACCTCATGCTGAACAATATGCCAGGCTGGGCCGGAGTTGTTAACTTCCAGCAACTGTACAGCAAAGCTCAGGCGATCCTCGATGATATTGGACTGGATGTCCCGCTTACAGCCAAGATCAAGGAGCTGGGCGTTGCGCATAAGCAAATGGTGGTCATTGGCAAGGCGCTTGGCAACGATGTCAAGGTTCTTATTCTGGATGAGCCTACCGCAACGTTGTCCGACAAGGAGAGCGAGATCTTATTTCAAAAGATCAGGGAGCTCAAGCAGAGCGGCATTACCTGCCTTTATATTTCTCATCGGTTGGAGGAAGTGCTTGCGCTGTCGGACTCGATTACGGTTATGCGTGACGGCAAAATTATTACAACGAAGCCTGTAGAAGAGATGGATGAGCAGAAGATCGTCTCCTTTATGATTGGCCGTGATTTGGAGCATTATTTTCCTGAATCCAGCCGTATTCCCGGGAGGGTTGTCCTGACAGTCAATCATTTTGACGTCTATGATCCGAAGCTTCCTGATCGCAAATTGGTGGACAACGCCTCGCTGGAGCTGCGGGCTGGAGAAATCGTCGGCGTCTATGGCCTGGTTGGGGCCGGAAGGACCGAGCTGGCTCTGGGTTTGTTAGGCGCATGGCCTGCCCAGACAAGCGGCGAAGTGCTCATCGACGGCAAGCCTGTGACTATTTCAAATCCGCCCGAAGCCATTGAGGCCGGTATCGGCTATTTGCCGGAGGATCGCAAGCGACAAGGTATCGTCGAGGTTATGTCCGTCAGCTCCAATATTTCGATGTCCAGCATCGATCGCCTTAGTCATCTGGGAATCATCGATCGAAGGGCCGAGATGGAGAAAAACACGCAGTTTGTCGCTGATCTGTCTATTAAGACAGCTAGCCTCGAGACGGCCATACGCTCGCTCAGCGGCGGCAATCAGCAAAAATGCGTATTGGCGCGTCTGATTGCAGTCGATACAAAAGTGATGCTGCTGGATGAGCCGACCCAAGGGGTCGATATCGGCGCCAAAACCGAGGTGTACGCGCTGCTGGACAAGCTGGCCAAATCCGGGAAAGCGATATTGCTCCTCTCCTCGGATCTGCCAGAGGTATTGGGCGTTTCGGATCGGGTGCTTGTTATGAAGCAAGGACGCATAGTTGCTTCGCTGTTCCCCAAGGAAACGAATCGGCGTCAGATTCTGGAGTTCGCAACCTTAGGCTACAGTGCTATGGAAGGAGATAAAAAGGATGCCTAACTCCGAAAAACCAAAATTATTCGGAAAACTCGGTTGGCAAGGTCTGCTTATTTTTGTCGGAGTTGCTATTATCATGCTTGTATTCAATGAGCTGACGAACGGTGTGTTTCTATCTCAACGGAACATATCCTTGCTGCTGAAGCAGTCCGCTATTCTGGGCATCGTATCCGCTGGAATGGTGTTGCTGATCGTTGCGCGGCAAATCGACTTGAGCGCTGGTTCGGCGGTATACCTGGTCAGCGCGGTCATGGCTCAGTTATCGGTCACTTACCAATGGGGGCTTGTACCCTCTATCCTTTGCGCTATGCTGGTCGGGTTGTTAATGGGGGCGTGGCAGGGCTTGCTTGTCGCCAAATTCAACATTCCAGCCTTTATCGTAACGCTTGCGGGGATGCTCATTTTTAAGGGGATTGGCTATGTGTGGACCAATGCTGCGACGTTGGGGCCCGTGTCCTCCGATCTGGTGTTTCTTAGCGAAGGATATGTGTCGCTGTGGATATCGGCGGCAATCCTGGCCGCCGGGGCGGCGCTCTCGATTGGTCTTGTGCTGCGAGATGCGGCGAGATTGAAAAAATGGGTGAAGTCCGGCACAAACAATTGGACTAAGATCGTCCTGATTATTGGCGTCACTGGCTTGACCGGGTGGATTTTTCTGGGCTACAACGGTATTCCAATGGCGGTGCTCTTCATGGGAATTTCGGTTTCGCTCTTGTATTTCGTCATGGCGCGTACGAAGTTCGGCCGGAACTTGTATGTTATCGGGGGAAATCCTGACGCTGCTCGGCTGGCCGGGATCAAAACGACCAAGCATCTGTTCCAATCCTTCATTCTGATGGGAGCCGTCTATGGCGTAGCAGGGATTCTGATTACAGCGAGACTGGGAAGCTCGGCGCCGACCGCCGGTAACTTGCTGGAGTTGGATGCGATTGCAGCGGCAGTCATCGGGGGCACGAGTTTGTCGGGAGGCGTCGGCATTATACCCGGCGCATTGATCGGCGCTTTGTTATTGTCCGCGATAGATAATTGCATGAGCTTGATGAACGTTTCATCCTTTTTGCAGATGGTTGTCAAAGGTTTAATCTTGTTAGCGGCTGTATGGTTTGATGTCTATGTTCGCAAAAGAAAATAAGCAGCGAATGCATTATTGGAACAGGGAGAGGACTAAAATGAACGTCATGTGGAGAGAGTTACTGTTGCCGGACTTCGGCATTCCCGAGGAAGCGCCGGTTATCCCGATCGATATATTGGAAGCAAGATGCCGCCGGGCTTACGGGGCTGCAGGCTGCGACTGGTTTGCCGTATATGGCGACCGCGAGCATTTCGCCAATTTGCATTATTTGACCGGCTTTGACCCGCGTTTTGAAGAAGCGTTGCTATTGATGGGTCCGGATGGCCGCAAGTACTTGTTGGTAGGCAATGAATGCATCGAATATGCCGTAACGGTTCGGATCGAGATATCGCTGGTGCTCTGCCAGCCCTTCAGCTTGCCGGGACAGGATCGGACGCGATCTCCGAAGCTGAGCGATATTCTGCGCGAGGTTGGACTGACGCGAGGCCAGACCGTAGGAATATGTGGATGGAAATATACCGCGCACCCGGAGCTGCGGGAGCATGAAGCTCTGCATGCGCCAGCGATACTCATCCATAGCGTAGCGAGCGCAATCGGGGGAACGGACGGCATCAAGGACGTAACTCAGGTGTTGATGGATGCATCCGATGGCTTGCGGGCCTATAGCGAAGTCGACCAGATTGCCGTTAACGAATGGGCGGCCGCGCGAGCTTCTTCAGCCCTGCATCGCGTAGTGAAGGGAACACGCCCCGGAGCAAGCGAGATGCAAGCGGTATCATCAATGCAATATGCGGGCGAGCCCCTGTCTGTCCATATCATGTATGCGAGCGGTCAGGATGACATTGTAGGCTTGCGCAGCCCGTCTAGCCGCAAGGTCGAGGCCGGGGACGCGGTATTCTCGGCTATCGGTTACTGGGGCGGCTTGAGTGCGCGAGGAGGACTGGTCGATACAGACAATTCCTCGTTTCTCGACAAGTGGGCGATTCCTTATTACCGGGGCATTGCAGCCTGGTACGGAGCAGCATCCATCGGAGTGACTGGCGGCGATATCTATGCGATTGTGAGCGAGGAGCTGGCTCGGGGCGGAATGAAGCCTGCATTGAATCCTGGACATCTGATCGGCGCCGACGAGTGGGTGAATTCTTTCTTTGCGCCTGGCAACCCTACCAAGATAGCCTCCGGCATGGCCGTGCAGTGCGATATTATTCCGACGCCGATGGCGAAGGGGATTGTATTGAACTGCGAAGACTCGGTTGTATTTGCCGATGAAGCTTTGCGTGAACAATTGAAGTCCAAATATCCTGCAGTATGGTCGCGCATTCAGGCCAGACAACAGTTCGTGCGCAATGAAATTGGCATCGCGTTAAGCGATGACTTGTTGCCGTTGTCCAATACGCCTGCATACTACGCGCCGTTGTTCCTGTCTCCAGGACATGCGTTGGCGTTAGGCTAAGGCGTCAATGTCCAAGCACTCTACTGAATGGCGAATGACAGGCTGAAAGGGAGATCGATTGCAATGAATACCTATAACGAGTATGAGGTTAAGGTAGAGCGCGATGTTGCCGTCCCGATGCGGGATGGGGTCATCCTACGCGCAGATATCTACAGCCCTGTCGGCGACGGAGCATTCCCCGTTCTCCTGATGCGCCTCCCTTACGACAAGGCAGTATCCGAATCGGTGGGATATATGCATCCGGAATGGTATGCGCGGCAGGGTTATATAATCGTGACCCAAGATGTAAGGGGACGATACGCCTCAGAAGGGAGTTTCGAGCCGTTTCGACATGAGCGTCAGGATGGGGTGGATACGATTGCCTTCTCCAGAAGCTTGCCGCAGTGCAATGGCAAGGTGGGGATGTATGGCTTCTCCTATGTGGGGGCTACTCAGTTGCACCCGGCCATCGATTGCCCGGAAGGATTAACGGCGATTGCCCCTGGTTTTACGAATGACGGCTATTACGAGGATTGGATGTTTAAGAATGGAGCGCTGCATTTGGCCTTTGTCCAGACATGGGCGACCTCGCTGGCGCCGGATAAGGCGATCAGAGAAGGGAACTCTGCCGTCGCCGCAGAATTGTTGCAGCAAATAACAGGTGTTCGGGAACAGTTCGGTTATTTGCCGCTCGATGAGCATCCCTCCATCCGTAGAGAATATGCGCCATATTACTATGAATGGTTGGAGCACCCGGTTTTTGACGCTTATTGGCGGCAGTGGAGTCTTCGGGATCGATACGATCAGATGAAAGTGCCGGCGCTGCATATCGGTGGCTGGTACGATATTTTTATTGAAGGAACCATTCGCAATTACGTCGGCCTTGCTGCGCGTCACCCGAATCAGAAGCTGCTCATCGGTCCGTGGATGCACTACCCCTGGTCATCCTTGGCGCGCGATGCCGATTACGGAGCTGAGGCTCGTAATGTTGTGGATGAATGGCAGCTTCGCTGGTTTGATTTCTGGTTGAAGGACGAAGATAACGGCATCATGGAGCAAGCGCCCATTCATATTTTTGTGATGGGGGATAACGCGTGGCGAGCAGAGCAGGAGTGGCCATTGGCTCGAACCCAGTACACCCGATATTACTTGCATAGCAGAGGGGACGCCAATTCCTTGGGCGGCTCGGGAACTCTTGACACTGCGCAGCCTGACAAGGAACCAAGCGATATCTATGCCTATAACCCGCTTGATCCGGTGCCAAGCCTCGGCGGCAATAGCTGCTGTGTGCCTGCACTTGCGCCGATGGGGGCATGCGATCAACGGCCGGTAGAGATTCGCAACGATGTGCTCGTCTATACCTCGCCGCTTCTTGGCGAAGAGGTCGAGGTGACAGGGCCGATCCGCGCCGTTCTGTATGCATCCAGCTCAGCCGACGATACGGATTTTACAGTAAAGCTGGTGGATGTCAGACCGGATGGAAAGGCTATCAACATCGTCCAGGGCATCCAGCGCGCAAGCTATCGGGAGTCAAATGAACAGCCTATGCCGATCGAGCCTGGGGTCGTCTATAAATACGACTTCCAGGTCGGTTCGACCAGCTTTGTATTCGGGAAAAATCATCGTATCCGTATTGAGATATCGAGCAGCAACTTCCCGTTGTATGAAAGAAGCCTGAACAGGTTTCGAACCGATCGCAAGGGAGGGTATACCGATGTCAAGGTAGCCACACAAAAACTGTACCATGATGTCGATCGCCCGACCCATGTTGTTCTGCCAGTCATTCCGCGACAAAGGGGCAACTGAATATTTCAGGCTGCCTTCAAAACGAAGCCTACGGTCACGGGATCGATCTTCCGATCGCTGTTGTCCCCAGATTTCTTGATTGTTCACCGCTTTTGCGGTTGAAATCCGGGGACAAAGGTGAACTACACGCTTTCTGCAAGAAAGCGACTTCGGAAGCATCATCTTCGCTTCTACAGATTCGATCCCGTGCCTCTTCGGCCTTTTCAACAGCCTGATATTTATACCTTGTTCGCTCCCGCCATCAGGCGGGGGCTATTCGACATTTTTTGATGTTTCGCTTTACAGTGACGTATACGTTATAGTTTACAATGAAATACAGAGAAAAGGAGGGAGATGCGATGATCCGCATCGGCGAACTGGCCAAGCGAACCGGCATTAGCAAAAGAACGCTGTATCACTATGAGCAGATCGAGCTGCTGGAGCCTACGCTCGTCACACCAAATGGCTACCGTTATTATGACGAGCAGGCCGTGCTCCATCTGCAGAAAATACTGCTGCTGAAATCGATCGGCTATACGTTGGAGCAAATCAAAACGCTCTTCGACCATCCAAGCCATTCGAAGGAAAACGAAAGCTGGGTAGCCTCCTTAACGGAACAGATCGAGCTGATCGAGCAGAAAAAAGAAGAATTAAACCGTAAGGAATATTATCTCCGCTCGACGTTGCATACGATTCAACTTAAAGGGACGAGCGGCGTAGAGCAGTTGCTGCAGGTGATCGAAGGCTTGAACGACCGTCCGCTTGCAGGAGAGGTGATCCCCGCCCAATTTGACGAAGAACTGTCGTTGACGTCCCGGGAGCTCGGTATCCTCAACCGCCTCCCCGTACTGGGCAGCAACGACAAGCGGGTAGAGGAGCTGATCGCGATGTTCCAGCAGGTGTCCGAGCTGATGCCGACCTCGCCGCATGCCCCGGAGGCTCAGGCCGTTGCCGGGCGACTGTATGCCAAGGCGTTGTCATTGTTCGATGGGGATGAAAAGCTGCTGGACCGCTATTGGCGCTTGCTGCACGAGACTGAGTCGGAGGAGCCGGTCGTCATGGGGATGGATGGCGACTTCATGGCCTATATCGATGAGATGCTGCAGTATTATCTGGCACAGAGGGAGGACGAGCCGCATGAGCAGGAGTAGACGAGCGCAGACGGGGCAGGTCAACATGAAGCTTGGCCGCTTGGCACTGGCAGCGAGTATGGCGTTTATACTGTCTGCCTGTGGTGTCATAAAGGATAGCGTGGACATCTTGCCAAAGGAACAAACAAACGAGGAAACTGCCGCGAATACAGATGCCATCCGGATTGAGGTCGTCGTCGAAAGCGATGGCGAGTCGATAGTCGATCTTGAGGTCGATATTAAAGGCCGAAAAAATTCGGAGCAAGTGAAGCATGCAACGACTAAAACGCCGTACAAGGAGGAATTCACGGTACCTAAAGATGTATTCCTGCCGCTGGAGGCAACACATGTCACGGCAGGCATCGCTGATGATGCAAGTTGGGTTAGCTGCACGGTGCGATATGACGGGGAGGTCGTCGCCACTCACAAGGCGAGAGGCGACGGAGCAAAAGCGGTCTGCGACAAGAAGTTTCAGTGGGGGCCAGGCTAGGTTGGTCGAGGACGCAAAGGAGGTGTATCAATGGTTACGACAGCTATGCTTTTGAGCCTGGTCGTGCTGGCTTTGATTGATTCCACCAGCTTCGGCACCTTATTTATTCCGATCTGGCTGCTGATGACCGATCGGCGGGTCCGGGTCGACCGCTTTCTTATCTATTTGGTGACGGTAGCCGGGTTATATTTCGGTACAGGGCTGCTGCTCCTGTTTGGCGCAGGCGCATTTTTGGACCGGTATAGCTCGTTTCTGGGTTCGGATGGGTTCCTGCTGGGGCAGCTTGTGCTGGGAGCGGCGCTGATGGTCGTCAGCCAACTGATGGATACGAAGCGAGCTCGAGCGCGCGCTGCGGAGCGTGCGGCCAGAGGAGAGGGGCGGATCTTCGCGTGGAGGAACCGGATCATCGGCGATTCCGATGGGGGCCAAGGCAGCATCGCCGCGCTTGTCGGACTGGCCTTTACGGCATTCATCCTGGAGCTTGGGACGATGCTGCCTTATCTGGCAGCGACGGGGCTTATCGCCGCTCAGGGGCTGTCATGGGGGATGTCCGGGCTAGTCTTGCTGGGATATTGTACCGTGATGGTGCTGCCTGCTGTGGCGCTGCTGATTGGCCGACTGCTCGCGTATCGTGCGCTCAAGCGACCGCTCGCCAGACTCGACCAATGGTTTGTGGCGAACGCGCAGTCAACCACGGCCTGGATCATCGGCATCGCAGGCTTCCTGCTCGCGGCCAATGCGATCTATGATTTGGGATGGGTAGGTTGAGCCCAAGAATCCCGAGAACAATGTGACTCAAAAACGATGACAAAACCTGCTATCTCCGTTATGATAGGCTAGACAATGAAATGTAAAGCTGCAGGTGCCAGGGATGCTCCGCTCACGCGAGCATGGACTGGTGAAAAGGGAAGCGGGTGCAACTCCCGCGCGGTCCCGCCGCTGTAAGAGAAGAGTCACGCCATATGCCACTGGGATATACCCGGGAAGGCGGCGCTGACGATGACGCTCGAGCCAGAAGACCTGCCTGTCAGCTAGCGCACACAATTCTACGAAGGATAGGAAGGTGTTTATTTGGTATGCAACCCGCGACGGCTTGCTGCGACACCCTGCGTTCGGAAGAGAATGCGGGTATTTTGCGTTGTCGATCAGGTATCGTCGGAACGGGTCTTGTCACGGATTAGGAAGTGAAGGAAAGGGGAAACGAACGAAGTGAAACGTAACATAACGGCATTATTATTAACGATAAGCATGGTGTGGTCGCTGCTGTTGCCGGGGTGGGCGGCAGGGCAGGTGTCGGCTGAGGAGAGTCAGTCATCGTCCGGCACAATTACGATCTCGGTAGAGAAATTTACGCTGGGCCAAGGGTATATCCAAAAGCCTATCAAGGTGGCGCTTAACGAAGGCGAGAATTCGGCAGAGCTGCTGCTTCGCGTATTGGGCGAGGAGAAAGCGGCTTATGGAGGCGACCCGGTCAATGGGTTTTATCTGACGGGCGTTTATGATCCGGATGCTGGCGCTCTAAACGTGCCTTCCTTTATTCTGGCTCATGCCGGCCAGATCGGATCGCGTGCGCAAGACGCATGGCTAAGTCAGTTTGACTATACAAGCATGTCTGGCTGGATGTTCACGGTCAATCATGTCATGCCCGATGTAGGCATGGCAGCGCATTATCCAAATGATGGCGATGTAATGCGCGTGCAATACAGCTTGCATGGATGGGGAGCGGATCTGGGCTACGGCTGGGATACAGCGCCTTACGTCTATGCGGCGAACAAGGACGAACTAACCTCCAAGCTGGCAGAGGTCAATAGCGCGGCGAACTATGCAACGCTGATGGACAATGCGAAGCTGCGCATAGCCTACGAGGAAGCGGTCGCCGTCGCGACCAATATGGAAAGCTCGCAGGAGAGTGTGGGCAGCGCCCTCGCCAAGCTGAGCGCGGCATTGGCAGAGCTGCACTCGGACGAGGCGAGAGCGCGTCACCTGACGCAGACGCTGGAGTATCTGAAGAACACCTATGCGACGCCAAAAGACGGTCAAGACTGGCCGCTGCTGTCGCTTGCTCGCTCGGGCTACGAGGTGCCGGAGGCGCTGTTCCAGACCTACTACAGGAGCGTAGAGAATAACCTGATTCAAAAGTCTGGCAACCTGGGCAGCAGCACCGAATATGCCCGTCGTATCCTGGCGCTGACCGCAGCGGGAGCCGATATTACTAACATCGGCGGCTACGATCTGCGCGATGCGTTGGCCGATCTGGCGTTGAGCAATCGTCAGGGCATCAATGCGTACGTCTTCTCGCTGATTGCGCTGGATACGCGACAGTTCGAGATCCCGGAGCTGCATGCAGAGGATACGCAAGCGACGCGGGATAAGCTGATTGAGCTGGTGCTCGGCAGAGAGATTGGTTACGGGACAGAGACGGCTGGCGGCTGGACGTTTGCAGGAAGTAACCCGGACCCGGATATGACGGGGATGGCGATCCAGGCGCTGACTCCTTACTATAAGGATAACGAGAAGGTAAAGGCGGCGGTAGATCGCGGCTTGGCCTGGCTGTCTGCCAATCAGCAAGCTGATGGCGGGTATGTAAGCTGGGGCGTCAACAACGCCGAGAGCGCGGCCCAGGTTATCGTCGCGACGACGGGACTTGGCATCGATCCGCATACCGATCCGCGATTTGTGAAAAACGGCATTTCCGTCGTCGATGCGATGATGGGATTTGCCGTGGAGGGCGGCGGCTTCAAGCACGCGAAGACGGAAACCCGCATCAATGGCATGGCGACGGAGCAATCCACCTACGCCCTCGTCGCCTATGACCGATTCCTGCAAGGGAAGAACCGTCTGTATGATATGACCGATGCGCCGAACGGTCTCGCGGGAGGCCTGCCAGATGGCGAGCTGACCTTGCCGTCCGGCAATCAGCCGGTCATCGCGATCCCGAGCGGGGAGCGCGACTACAATATCGCGATCCAGGCAACGGACAAGGATAAGCAAGTGCGGATCGAGCTGCCTGCCGCGACTGGCAAGGTGCAGCTCAAGCTTCCGAAGGGCGAGCTGCCGCGTATCGAGGCGGTGCGCGATGGCGTGACAGCCGTGCTGCCGCAGGGCGCCGAGGTCGTCCAGGTCGGCGAGGGCGCTCCGGCTCCTGTAACGTTGTTTGGTCCGTCAGCAGTTACGGGAGCGCAAGTTACAGCCCAACTGACCGAAGGCCAGGAGCTGGACGCGATCGTCCGTCAGTTCGCAATGGGCGGCGGACAGCGCATCGCCTTCAGCGATTATGTGACGCTGACGTTCCCAGGGCTGGCGGGGCATAGCGCGGTCTTCGCCGAGCAAGCCGAGCTTACCCGCATCCCGCATTATGGCAGCAAGGCGGCTGGCGAGGCGAGCCAGGTCGAGGTATTCTCGTATGACGCGGGCGGAGCGCTGGTCATCCAGACCAAGCATTTCACCGACTTCGTCGTCTACAAGCTAAAGGGCGTGCTACCTCCGGGAGGCGGCAATCCCGGTACGCCGGTCACGCAGACCGTCACGCTGGCGGTCGACAAGCAGACGATCGGCAAAGGTACAGTCGTCTCAGCGACGCAAGTGACGCTGCAGGCGGGAGATACGGCGTGGAGCGTGCTCAAGCGGACGCTGGATGCGCGCAATATTCCGTATCGGTATGAGGACAACAGCCAGTATGGCAGTGTGTACGTGCAGTCGATCGCCGGCGACGGCGAGTTCGACCATGGGCAGGGCAGCGGCTGGATGTACAATGTGAACGGCGTCTATCCGAACGTCGGCGCCAGCACGTATACAGTGAAGAGCGGCGACAGCATCCAGTGGCGATATACGACAAATATGGGCGAGGATCTGAACGCGTCCCAGGGACCTCCGGCAACGGGAACAGGCCCTTCGACAGGCGCTGGTCCAGGCGCAGCGGCTCCGGGCGGCAGCGAGTCGGATGAGACGACGCCGATCGCGCTCCCGGCAAATCTGACATCGAATTATACGATCAAGCTGACCGCCGAGCAAGCGAAGGCGAAGCATCTGACCGTAGCGCTCCCGACATCGTCCAGTCATGCGGTGCTGCTCGATCTGGAGAAGGTGGCGGCAGCGCTCCCTCAGCTGACAGCGACCCAGGGCGATGTGCAGCTGCATATCGCGCAGGGCACGAAGCTGACGTCCGGCGGTCCGGTTATCCGTCTGCTCCAGGCGTTCACACCAGCAACAGCGGTGCAGGACGTGGCGCTGATCACAGGCGACGGCGAGCAAGCCAAGGTGAGTCATGCCTTCACGCTGCTCGAGGGCGAGCAGGCAGCGCAGTTCGACCAGCCGCTCAGCATCACAGTCAAGAGTGGCGCTGCGCACCACACCGCTTATAAAGCGGCAGACGGCTGGCAGCAGCTGACGGTCTACGCGAGCGAGCAAGCGGCGAGCGCCGCCCAAACCGGTCCGGTCTATGGCGTGAAGCAAGGGCAGGATCTCGTCATCCGTACGAAGACGGCTACCGACTTTATCGTCTATGCGACGACGAAGCAGCAGGGTAGCGGCAGCATACCGGGAGGACAGGCGCAGGATGCGAACGCGGTCTACAGCGATCGGACGCGCTTCGCGACCTGGGCGTACGACGGCATCGCTCGCGCGACAGCGAGCGGCTGGCTGCAGGGCAGCGACGGACAATTCCGTCCGCAGGCCGACATCACTCGCGCCGAGTTCACCAAGCTGCTGACGGAGCTGCTGGCGTTGCCGGTATCCGGCTCCTCCGCGAGCGTCTTCGCAGATGTGCAGGCAGGCCAATGGTTCCACCCGTATGTGCAGACGGCCTATGAGGCCGAGCTGGTGACCGGCTATGGCGACCGGTTCGAGCCGCAAGCGACGATCACCCGCGAGCAGATGGCGGTCATGATCGCCCGGGCGCTCGAGCTGCCTGCGACGACCGCATCCTCGGCTATCGCCGACGCTGCGCTGGTCGCGCCATGGGCGCGCTCGGAGGTAGCGGCTGTCTATGCAGCCGGTCTGATGACTGGCGATGCCGGCCGCTTCCATCCGCAGCAGCAGGTAAGCCGCGAGATGGCTGCCGTCGTCGCGGTGCGAGCGTATGACTATCTGGAGGGCGCTCCGCTCCCTCCAGCCACCGAGCCGGAAGTTACCGAGCCGGAGGCCCCGGCATCGGATGCGGCGCTGCAGCAGACACAGCGTGCGATAGCGGACGCAGCATCCTATCTGCAGCGCGCCATCGAGGCCCCGACGGTCTCCAGCGTCGGCGGCGAATGGACCGTATTCGGCCTCGCCCGCTCGCAGGTGGCGGTGCCCGAGGCGTACTACAAGCGCTACGTGCATAATCTGGAACAGACGTTGCAGGAGAAGGAAGGCGTGCTGCACCGGCTGAAGTATACGGAGTACGACCGGGTCATCCTGGCGCTGACGGCGCTTGGACTGCCGGTCGACGATGTCGCCGGCTACAATATGCTGCAGCCGCTCGCAGATTATGATACGCTGGTCAAACAAGGGATCAACGGGCCGATCTTCGCCCTGATCGCGCTAGACAGCCGGGGGTATGAGATCCCGGCACGCACCGGCAATGGCGTACAGACGAGCCGCCAGCGTCTCGTCGACTTCATCCTGAAGCGGGAAATCCCGGGCGGCGGTTGGGCGATGGACCCGGCCGCCACTGTGCCGGACACTGATATGACCGCGATGGCGCTCCAGGCGCTGACGTCCTACACCGAGCAAGCGAACGTGCGTGCCGCGGTCGACCGCGGCATTGCCTGGCTGTCGCAAGCGCAGGGCCGAGACGGCGGGTATGCGAGCGGGGGAGTCTCCAACTCGGAGAGCGCGGCCCAGGTCGTCGTCGCACTGACGGGACTTGGCGTCGATCCGCATCGCGATCCGCGCTTCGTCAAGGACGGACGCTCGGTGCTGGACGCGCTGCTTAGCTTTGCGGCGTCGGGCGGCGGCTTCTACCATATCCTCCCCGGCGGCTCCGGCAATGGCGGCGCTACGCCGGGCGAGGTCGATCTGATGGCGACGGATCAGGCGCTCTATGCGCTGGTCGCCTATGAGCGGTTCGCGCGTGGACTGAACCGACTCTACGATCTTACAGATATCAAGTAATTCATCCCGTCAACAACCTGGCAGGGCAGGGGCAGCGATGCCCTTGCTTTCTGTTCTATGTAAGGTGGTGCAAGCAACCGATGAACACACGCAATCGCTGGATCGGCGCGGCCCTGATCGTGCTGATCCTGGCAACCGTCTTTATCTGGGAAGGATGGGACCAGCCGTCTGCGCCGCAGACCGAGCTGGCCGCAGGCACCGAGCCTGCCGGGCAGGGAGCGGCGGATGGCGCCAAGGGCGGGTCTCAGACGGATAGTGGGAGTCCGACTGCCCCCGGCCAAACGGACGAATCCGCTGGCGGGGGGATGAATGCGGAAGCGTCCGGCGATCCGTCGGGCGAGCCCGGGAGCGATGCCGAGGCGGCCAATAAGGCTGGCGCAACGGACGGGACCTCGGCGGGGAATACGGAGGAAGGCGCTGAGGGCGCTGGCACTTCAGGCGGGACCGCCGACACCTCGTCCCCGGACGGAGCGACCGGTACGCCATCGGGGGATGGCTCTGATGCAGCGGCCCCATCGACCTCCGGCACAGCAGGGGCTGCGTCTGCCGGGAGCCCTTCGACCGGATCGTCCGGCAACTCCCCAGACTCTGGCTCCGCCCCGTCATCGACCGGGAAGGCTTCGTCTGGCGGATCCTCCTCGGCGTCACCAGGCAAGTCGCCATCGACCAGTTCCTCTACAGCACCGTCGACAGTGCCTGGAGAGTCCGGATCCGGCACGAAGCAGCCGGCCAAGGACTCGACCTCGGCGCAGCAGCCCGCCAAGAGCGACTCGTCGCAGCCGCCGGCCAAGGGCGAGTCGCCAGCAGCCGGCGGCAAGGACAAATACCAGACCGAGCCGGTGCCGGACGGCAAGGCGCAGCCTGTCGAGTGGCAGGACGCCGAGGTCGACAAGACCAAGACGCTGACCGCGACATTGTCCGTCTCGGCGACGACGCTGCTCGACAAGCTCGACAAGCTTGATTCGAGCAAGCTTGAGGTGCTGCCCGAGGACGGCATCATCTACAAGGCGCGGAAGGTGACGTTTTACGAGGGCGAGTCCGTGTTTGACGTCCTGCTGCGCGAGATGAAGAAGAGCAAGATCCATATGGAGTTCGAGATGACCCCGCTCTACAACAGCAACTATATCGAGGGCATTAACAACCTGTACGAATTCGACGCGGGCGAGCTGAGCGGTTGGATGTACAAGGTGAACGGCTGGTTCCCCAACTATGGCAGCAGCCGTTATGCGCTTGAGGACGGGGACGTCATCGAGTGGGTATATACGACCGATCTCGGCCGCGATGTCGGCGGCGACTCGTCGGCGGGAGGCCGGTCGTGACGAGAGATGCTTTTGGCGAGGCGCATCCGCTCGTGCAGGCGATTTACTTTGGCGCGGTGCTCCTGTTCGGCATGATGTTCATGCACCCGGTATTCCAGGCGATCGCGCTGTTGGCGGCGATCGCCTATGTCGTCCTGCTCAAAGGGCGGCGCGCCGTCCGCTTCCTGCTGCTCGGGATGCTGCCGCTGCTGCTGGTCGCGGCCGTCCTCAACCCGGCGTTCAACCATGCGGGCGTGACGATCCTGTTCTACCTGAAGAGCGGCAACCCGGTGACGCTGGAGTCGCTCCTGTACGGCGCGGCGGCAGCTTGCATGCTCGTCACGGTCGTCATCTGGTTCTCGTGTCTGCATGTGATCATGACCGCCGACCGCTGGGTGTACCTGCTCGGCCGTATCCTGCCTGCGCTGTCGCTGCTCCTGACGATGGCGCTGCGCTTCGTGCCGCGCTACATCGAGCAGGCGAAGCGGATCTCGGCGGCGCAGCGCTGCATCGGCCGCGACGTAACCCAGGGGAGCTGGCTGGCGCGAGCGCGCCATGGCATGACGATCGTCTCGATCCTGACGACCTGGGCGCTCGAAAATGCGATCGAAACCGCCGACAGCATGAAGGCGCGCGGCTACGGCTTGCCGGGCCGGACCAGCTTCTCGCTGTATCGCTGGCATCGACGCGACAAGCGACTGCTGGCGATCCTGCTGGCGCTGCTCGCTGTCGTCGGCATCGGGGCGGCGCTCGGGGAAAATACGATCCGTTATTTCCCGTCGATCGCCTACGTCGATATGACCTGGCGTTCGTGGATGATCTACGTCGCTTACGGGGGGCTCTGTCTGCTGCCCGTCATCTTGAGAGGAATGGAGGAATGGCGATGGCGATCTACCGTATCCGGGAGCTGAGCTTCACCTTCCCGGACCAGTCGCTCCCGGCGCTGTCGGGGATCGATCTGAATCTGATGACTGGCCAGTTCGCCGTGCTGTGCGGACGCTCCGGCAGCGGCAAGAGCACGCTGCTGCGGCAGCTGAAGCCGGCGCTTGCGCCGCATGGCGAGCGCTCGGGAGAGATCCTCTATGCAGGGGCGCCGCTGGCCTCGCTGGAGACGCGCCGGCAGGCGGCAGAGATCGGCTTCGTGCTCCAGCATGCCGACAACAGCGTCGTCACCGATAAGGTGTGGCACGAGCTCGCATTCGGCCTTGAGAGTCTCGGCGAGGACCAGCAGACGATCCGGCTGCGGGTGGCCGAGATGGCCAGCTTCTTCGGCATCCAGAGCTGGTTCCACCGGTCGGTGTCCGAGCTCTCGGGCGGTCAGCGGCAGCTGCTGCAGCTCGCCTCGATCATGGCGATGCAGCCGCAGGTGCTGCTCCTCGATGAGCCGACATCGCAGCTCGATCCGATCGCTGCGCTGGACTTCCTGAACACGCTGACCCGGATCAACCGCGAGCTCGGCACGACGATCCTGCTCAGCGAGCACCGGCTGGAGGAGGCGCTGCCGCTCGCCGACCGGCTGCTCGTCATGGATGCGGGACGGCTCGTCGCCGACGGCGCGCCCCTCGAGGCGGCCGCCGAGCTGCTACGGCTGCAGCATCCGATGTTCCAGGCGATGCCGTCGGCGATCCGCATCCATGCCGGGACGGCCAGTCGCTTGCCTGCGCCGCTCACGGTGCGGGACGGCCGCTCCTGGCTGTACGCCCATCTGGCGGAGGAGCAGTCGACGAGCGACATTGCTGCCACTGCAACCACGCATGGCGGTCCGGCGCAAAGCGACTCTCCAGCTTCCGCAACCAGGCCCAGCGGCTCGACGACAAGCGGCGCTCCAGCCTCCGCAACTGCGCCCGGCGGTCACAGGCAAGCGGGCCTCGCTGCCGTGAATACTTCGCCGGGTCGCCATCCCGGCGGCACGGCTGCTGTCGCCGCCGCGTCCGACGGCCTCGCTCTGGGCGGTGCTATCCCGGCCGCTGACCTCGCTCCCGGCATGGGCGCTGCGGCCCGCACCTCGCCCGGACAGCGCGCGCCCGGCCGCAGCGCGAATGCCGAGCCCGCGCTCCGGCTGCGCGACGTCTGGTATCGCTACGACAAGCAGGGACCGGACATCCTGCGCGGGTTTGATCTGGAGGTGGCGCAGGGCGAGTGGTGCTGCATCCTCGGCGGCAACGGAGCGGGCAAGAGCACCGCGCTGGCGCTGGCGGGCGGTCTGCCGCGGCC